>CAKTEM010000009.1 GCA_934548045.1 uncultured Faecalibacterium sp.
AGCTTTTTTTGCAGCTCGTTCAGCGTTTTTGTCCGGTGGCGCTGTACAGCACTCCGGGACATTCCCATGAGGTCGCCGATCTCGCCGTCGCCCAATTCCAGAACGCAAAACAGAATCAGAATGCTTTGTTCTTGCTTCGGCAGAGCGGCAAACGCATTGGCAACAAGCTCATTGTCGATGTGCAGATTACAGCCGTATCCCCAACATCGTGGGCGATGCAGCAGCCGCTGTTGTGGTTGCGAAGAGCGAGGATGAGCTTCATCCGGAGCTGGTCGAAGAAACCGCGAATGACTGATTTTCTGTAACTCTCTACATAACGATCCCCTCCTGAGCGATACCTTCTTTTATCCGGTTTGTATCCTGCAGCCACATATCAGGATACAAAAAAACAAGTCCACCTCTGATGCCGTCCGGCATGGAGGTGGACTTCGTTTTGTCTATAAATCAGCTCAGAAGAACCGGCAGAAGCCGAGGCAGACGCCCATGATGAAGAAAAGCAGAGCTTTTACGATGAGCGGAAGCCAGAAGTTGTTCTTTGCGAGGCGAAGATCCCAGCGGCTGATGTTTCCTCTGGGGCAGGTGCCGACGCAGGCTTCGCAGGCGATGCACTCGCCGCTGCGCAGGCTCTCTTCGTCCAGTTTCAGGTTGACCGGGCAGCGGTTGGCGCAGGCGTTACAGCCTTGGATGCACTGACTGCTGTCACGGTGGAGCTGTGCGAACGGCAGCACCGGCAGCAGCGCGAAGACCGCACCCATCGGGCAGAGGAACTGGCAGAAGAAACGGCTCTGCAGAGCCATGCCGATGAGGATCAGGATGAACAGCAGGATGCCGATGCCGAAGCCCTTCGGGGGGAGTTTCAGCGCGGTCAAACGGGAGAAGACCTCCCACGGGTCAGTGCCGGACAGCTTGCTGTACTGGTTTTCGGCGCACATTCCCACGATGAAGAGCAGGACGAGATACTTCACTCTCTGGCCGTACTCCACGACCTTGTCCGGCAGCTGGAACTGTTTTTTGCGGTGGAGAAGCTTCTTCTGGACGAGGCCGGACAGCCAGTAGACGAAATCGCCCAAGCTGCCAAAGGCGCAGACATAGCCGCAGAAGAAACGGCCAAACAGGATGGTGAAGCCGCACAGGCCGATGAGTGACAGAGTGAAGCTGTCGAGCGACAGAGTGTCACCGGTTCCGACACGGAGGAACAGCTGACGCACCCCGGCAAATCCGGCCACGAACGCGCCGGGCATCGAGACAAAGAAGATGGCCTGAATTCCGGCGCGCAGCCATGCCCGGTGTTTCAGGTCACGCTGGCGTTTCTGTGCCGCCGTCAGCGGCTTTTTTTCTTTCGTTTCCATCATGATGCCGCCTTTCCCAGTGCGTCTGCAACTGCTTCAATGATGCCTTCGGAAGTAAGGGTCGCGCCCGACACCGTGTCAACCTCCGTGGACTGGGTGGACAGCATCTTGTCCAGCACGGTCAGCGACTGGGTATAGTAGGGTTTGTCCTCGCCGTCGGCACTGATAACGGAGATATCGGTCATCTTGCCGTCTTTCAGGGTGACAGAGACGGTGATGAAATCGCCGAAACCGTAGGCAGAACCTTCGTAGGTGCCGTCACGGTAGCCGCTCTCCTTCTCTTCCTCCTGCTCTGCCTGCAGGATGGAAGTGTTGTAGGCTTTTACTTCGTCGATCTCTTTCTGCCGTTCTGCGACCGCCGCGGCACGGACGGTGGCGACGCTCTGGTACTGCCACAGGATGCCCAGAATCAGCAGCAGGTTCACGGCCCGGATGATAAAGTTTTTGTAGCGTTTCATTCCACGTCCTCCTGTTGCTTGGGCTGCTCAGACGGCTGGGATTCCGCTGGACTCTCTGCCGGAACTTCAGACGATTCCGGAGACTGCGGTTCCGATGCGGCAGTCTCCGAGGAGGCAGGCTCCTCCGCCGGTACAGAGTCCGCATCCGGTTCGGTCACAGGCTGAGACTCTGCCGGTTCGGTCGAATCGGGCGTCTCAGTCATCTCCGGTGTGCTGTCGGGAACCTGTTCTGGCTCCGAAGCGACTGCGCTGGACGCAGGCTCCGAGGATGCAGAAGAGGAAGACTCCTCCGACTTCGACGGGAAGAGGGATCCCCACAGCTCTTTTGCCCGGTCGAGGAAGGATGTCGGCTTCTTCTCGGGCTTGACGACCTCGACCGTCGGTTGCATGACCTCGGTGGTCTCGCTGCTGCCGGGTTCTTCGGCAGGTGTTTCGGACGATGCCGGCGTTTCCTCTGCCGGGGTCTCGAGCGATTCAGCGGCCTGCTCCGGGTCGTTGGCGGCCTTCATCAGGGCGGACTTGACCGCGTTGATGATGCCGGTGGAAGAGTAAGTTGCACCCGAGATGGTGTCGACTTCCGGCGTTCCGGCGGTGAGCATCGCCGAGATGACGTACCGTGCTTTGGTAAAGTAGGAGCGAGTCTCCCCTTCCGCGCTCACGATGGAGATATCGGTGATGGTGTCGTCGGTGATGGTGACCTGCACCGTGATGTCGCCGCCGAAGCCGCGCGCAGTGCCGGTGTAGATGCCGTCACGGTAGGTGGACGGTGCGACGAATTCCTCAACGACCGGCGGCTCCTCAGGTACTTCCTGCTTGGGTGGCATCGGGTTGTTGACGACTTCGCCGGTCAGGGCGTTCTTGATGGCACCCAGAATACCGCGCGAGGTGTAGGTCGCCTCCGAAACGGCGTCAACATCCCACGTCTGCTCGGTCATGACGATGTTTAGCAGACGCTTTGCGCGTTTCAGGAAAGCGGAGGTCTCGTGGGATGCGTCCAGGATCTGCAGGTCGGTGATGAAGCCGTTCTCCATCGTGACCTGCACCTTGACCTGTCCGCCGTAGCCACGGGAAGAGCCGGTGTAGACGCCGTCTGCATAGGGCAGAGCAGGCAGGACTTCTTCTTCGGGCTCGGACTCTGCGGCGGCTTCGCTGGACGGCTCGACCACTGCGCTCAGACGCTCCGGGACCTCGGCCAGAACGGGGCTGGTGTTGGGCAGCGTCACGGCGATGATCCCGGCCACAGCCACGGCCGGAATGAGCTGGACCAGAGGGCGCAGCTTCTTGAGTTGGTTCATAGGATTCCTCCTCTGACATGGAAAACAAGGTCACCCCATTTTTCAGAGGCGACCTTGTTGTGTGTTCCTATTCGAGATTAAGGGAAAGGACTCAGGCAGCCTGCAGGCTTTCAATAGCCTGAGTCAGGTGGGTGACCTGCTCGAGTGCGGAAGCCTTGTACAGAGTTGCGCTCTGCAGCAGGTCGATGCTCTCGCTCAGCTCAGTCTCCAGATTTGCGTAGCTTGCTGCGGTGTACTGAGACTTGACCTTGGCCTGAGCCTGATCCACAACAGCCTGCAGTGCAGCGCGGTCAGCAGCATCTGCCAGCTCGTGCTTTGCGATGTTGTCGCTGGTGATCTGGAACTTGATGACGGTGTCAGCATAGCCCAGAGCGCGAACGGTGATAGCCCAGTAGCCGGTGCCATCGGTGCCTTCGGGGAACTGAGCGCGCATGGAATCGGTCAGACCCAGCTGGATGCCCATGATTTTGTGCATCCAGTTGTCAGCTGCGAACTTGGTGCCGTAGGTGGCCTTTGCGTTGGTGTAGGTGCTGTCGTCGCCGTAGTAGGTCCAGACAACGCTCTGCATACGGGAGCCCAGCTCGCCGTAGTTGCCGTTCAGGTCAACACGGATGGTCTCACCGAAGGAGCCGACATCGCTGCCGCTGCGGACATTGACGGTCAGACCCTCAGCGGTCTTCTGCTCAGCATCTGCGATGCCGGAGCCGGTGCCGTTGTGTGCTGCGGAGAAGGTGTAGCCGTCGCCGCTCTTGGTAGCGTACTTCAGGCCGTTGGTGTTTGCGTCAACGGCTGCGGTCAGCTCGTAAGAAACGAGCTTGTTCTCAGAGTAGCCGCCGACCAGCTGGCCGCCGTTCTGAACGGTAGCGTACTTGGAGCAGAAGTCATTCAGGTCTTTGGTAGCAACGCGGACGGGAACGTACTTGGTGCCAAGGATCTCGTAGTGATCCATCTTGACGGTGGAGCCATCGGGCTTGGTGACGGTGCCGCGGTTCCAGCCGTAAGCAGTGCCGTCGGAGGTGTAGAAGGTCTTGCCATCGTTAGACCAGTGAGAGACAGTGTAGGTGCTGCCATCGGTCGCATAGATGACAGCGACCTGCTGGAAGCTGCCGCGGTGCAGGCCGTGGTTTGCGGTTGCACGGGAAACAGCGTCGAACGCACCCTTGTCATGCTCTTCGTGGCTGTCCAGCTGGTCGTTGGATGCGGTACTGCCAGCAGCATACACACCCTCGTTTGCCCAGTACTCATCCCAGTCCAGAGCAGCGTACAGATAGGTGTACTTGTTGCCCGTCAGAGAGGCGATGAGATCATCAAAAAAGCCGTTCTCAGTCTCGTCGGGTGCAGCTGCAAAAGCGGTGGTAGCCATCAGGCTGAAAGCCATTGCGACAGAAAGCACCAGAGAAATGATCTTCTTCGGTTTCATGAAAACACTCCTTTCTTGTTGTCACAGTCGAAGTGTTAGAACGCGCTAACTTCCGGGCCATATTTTTCTGCGAAGAACAAGAAGCATTTGCATCTGCAAAGTTCGCTAATGCTAACTCTTGATGCAAATAAAATTCCTGTTCTCCGCAGGAAAAAGGCCGGTCGACTGTATTAGAAATCACTAACCGACAGGCATATTATAGTAGAGCTGGTTTTATTTTGTCAATAGAAAAAGCTAAAAAATTTTGCCGAAAAAAAAACGGACCTGCTCAGCAGACCCGTTTGAAGACGAAATTCAATGGCAGCTTCCGGAGCAGCCGCCCTTGTGTTCATGGCAGGAATGACCCTCGTCGTGGTCGTGGTGGGTGCAGTGAACGTCCGGGTCAAAGACCAGCCTGCCGGACAGATAATTCGAAACAGCGACGTCTGCCAGACCGGAGATGCCGCCGAACATCTGGATGCCGGCCTGCATCAGCGCGACCTGCGCACCGGTGCCGATGCCGCCGCAGAGGACGACGTTTGCGCCGTGCTGGACGAGAAAGCCGACCAGTGCGCCGTGGCCCTGACCGTTGGTGGAGACGACCTCACTGTGCAGAACGGCACCGTTTTCGACCTCATAGAACTTGAACTGTTCGGAACGGCCAAAATGCTGGAAGACCATCCCGTTTTCAAAAGGAACTGCGATTTTCATGCGGATTCTCCTTTATCTATCAAAAATCATCTGCGCCAAGTTTAGCACAGAAACCCAAAAGAAGAAAGGGCAGATGATTTAAAAGAAAAAACAGGCGCAGGACCTGAACGGCCTGCGCCTGCGGAACTTAAAATAAAGGGTTAAATGCCGCACTCGTCGAGGATAGAGCGGAGAGTATCGGCGGACTTCTTGAGGTCGGCGGCTTCCTTCTCGTTCAGAGAGATGGGGACCAGCTCCTCGAGGCCGTCCGCGCCCACGACAGCAGGCATACTCAGGACGACGTTCTCAACGCCGAAATCGCCGTGCATCATCGAAGAGATGGGCAGGATGGACTTCTCGTCGCGGATGATGACCTCGCAGATGCGCTTGACGGCCATTGCGACGCCGTAATAGGTCGCACGCTTCTTTTCAATAATTTCATACGCGCTGTTTTTGACCTTCTCGGCGATGTTCTCCTGTGACTGGTCATGGTTGTAGTGGCCGCGCATCTCGCAGAAATCGTCCAGAGCGATGCCGGAGACGTTCGCGCTCGACCATGCGGCGATCTCGCTGTCGCCATGCTCGCCGATGATGAAGGCGTGGACACTCTTGCTGTCCACCGACAGATGCTCGCCCAGCTGATATTTCAGGCGTGCGGTGTCCAGAACCGTGCCGGAGCCGATGACCCGATGCTCCGGGAAGCCGGACAGCTTGATGGCGGCGTAGGTCAGGATGTCGACCGGGTTTGCGACCACCAGCAGGATGCCGCGGCAGTTCCGCTTTGCAATCTCCGGGATGATGCTCTTGAAGATGTTCAGGTTCTTGTGGACGAGGTCGAGACGGGTCTCACCCGGCTTCTGGCCTGCGCCGGCCGTAATGACGATGATGGACGCATCCACGATGTCGTCATAGGTGCCGGCGTAAATTTTCATGTTGCCCACAAAGGGGATGCCGTGGCTGATGTCCATCGCCTCGCCCTCCGCCTTGGCGGTGTCAGCGTCGATGAGGACGATCTCGGAAAACAGCTTGCTCTGCATCAGGGCGAAAGCCGAGGCGGAGCCGACGAAACCGCAGCCGATGACCGCGATCTTGCGCAGATTGACGTTGTTCATAAGTGTGTACCCTTTCTATCATTACCCTCTGAGCTGCCGGTGCAGCTGGTGAATGGCCCTTCCCACAGTGGAAGTGCCAGCTTGTATCCCTGCTCGTTAAAAAAATACCGAGCACGCCATAGAGTACCGGAAACCGTCCTTTTTGTCAAGTGCCGGTGCAACAAAAAGTGTGTCCGATTCCAAAACGGAATATACCATTCAAATTTTTTATTGACACATCTCTGACGATGTGTTAAGATTAAAACAATTTTGGAAGGATGAGAGTGATCAGGGTCTTTCCAGGAGCATTACACTAGGACCACCCGATGCGCGGGTCAAGGCCATACGGACAGCCGGGTCCACTGCCGACCGGCGGCGTTTTTGCTGCCATTATTGATTGAGTTTGAAGCTCAAATTTTATAAGTTGGTTTCTTATAAACCAGTTGGTTTCTTACAAACCGAACAGCGCGGCGCGCGCTGACTTGTGAAACGGTCAATAAGAGTAGTAAAAGTAGTATTGCTATATAGACTCTGACATCTATCCTTCCATGAAGATTGCAAAAGGACGGTTCTTTGCGTGTATAGTGCAAAGAATCTTTGCCGTGCTTTGGCAATAGGGGAGCACCTCACGAGCCAGCTGAACAGTTTTGCGCTGTCCAGCTGGCTCGTGCTTTTTTATCTCCCGAAAAGCTCTGAGCCGCAGAGAGGTGAAGAGAATGGAAGAGAAAAAGCAGACCTCGTGGTCGGAGCGTCAGAGCCACGCGCCCATCTACGAGGCATTGGAGCGGTTCCGCCAGATGCGAGTCGTTCCGTTCGATGTGCCGGGCCACAAACGAGGCCGCGGCAACCCGGAGCTGACGAAGTTCCTTGGTCAGCAGTGCGTGGGCGTGGACGTCAACAGCATGAAGCCGCTGGACAACCTCTGCCACCCGGTATCGGTCATCCGGGAAGCGGAAGAGCTGGCGGCGGAAGCCTTTGGTGCAGCCCATGCGTTCCTGATGGTCGGCGGCACCACCAGTGCGGTGCAGAGCATGGTTCTGACCGCCTGCAAACGGGGCGATGAGATCATCCTGCCGCGCAATGTCCACCGCAGCGTCATCAACGCGCTGGTGCTTTGCGGTGCGGTTCCGGTCTACGTCAACCCCGAGATGGACACCCGTCTGGGCATCTCCCTCGGCATGAAACGGGAGCAGGTCGCGAAAGCCATCGCAGAGCATCCCAACGCGGTGGCTGTCCTCGTGAACAACCCGACTTATTACGGCATCTGCTCCGACCTGAAAGCCATCGTGGAGATGGCCCATGCCGCCGGGATGCTCTGCCTTGCCGACGAAGCTCACGGCACCCATTTCTATTTCGGGGAGGGTCTTCCCATCTCGGCGATGGCCGCCGGTGCGGATATGGCCTCCGTCTCGATGCACAAGAGCGGCGGCAGTCTGACCCAGTCGAGTTTCCTGCTGGCCGGCCCGAATGTCCATGCAGGCTATGTCCGCCAGATCATCAACCTGACCCAGACCACCTCCGGCAGCTATCTGCTGATGTCCAGCCTTGACATCTCCCGGCGGAACCTCGCCCTGCGCGGTAAGGAGATCTTCGCACAGGTCAAGAAACTGGCCGAGTATGCCCGGGATGAGATCAACGCCATCGGCGGCTATTACGCCTTCGGACAGGAGCTTGTCAACGGGGATTCGGTCTATGCTTTCGACCCCACCAAGCTCAGTGTGCATACGCTGGATATCGGCCTGGCCGGCATCGAGGTGTACGACCTGCTCCGGGATGAATATGATATCCAGATCGAGTTCGGCGACATCGGAAACCTGCTGGCCTACATCTCCATCGGCGACCGAATTCAGGACATTGAACGTCTGGTCTCGGCACTGGCCGAGATCCGCCGCCTGCACCAGAAAGACCCCAGCGGCATGATGAGCCACGAATACATCGACCCGGAAGTAGCCGCCAGTCCGCAGGAAGCCTTCTACGCCGATAAAGTCAGCCTGCCGCTCCGGGAGACTGAGGGCAAGGTGTGCAGCGAGTTCGTCATGTGCTATCCTCCGGGAATCCCCATCCTCGCGCCCGGTGAGAAGATCACTCGGGATATTCTGGATTATATCGAGTACGCAAAGGCCATCGGCTGCTCCATGACCGGCCCCGAAGACCCGGACATCGAGCGTCTGAACGTGCTGGCATAAGGGGGAAATGACGATGGAATTCTGGTTCAGCGAACTGCATACCCCGGATGTCAAGTTCAGTCTCCGGGTCAACAAATTATTGTACAGCGAAGAGAGCGAATATCAGCGCATCGACGTCTTTGATACGCCCGAGTTTGGCCGTGTCCTTGCGCTGGATGGAAACGTCATGCTGACCGAACGGGATGAGTTCATCTATGACGAAATGATGACCCATGTTCCGATGGCGGTCCACCCCAATATCCGCAAAGTCCTCATCATCGGCGCAGGCGACGGCGGCGTTGTCCGGGAGCTGACCCGGTTCGAGCAGGTCGAGCGCATTGACCTTGTGGAAATGGATGAAATGGTCGTCGAGGCCTGCCGCCGGTATCTGCCCGGCAACGCCTGCCGTCTGGACGATGAGCGTGTTCATATCTACTACGAGAACGGCCTGAAATTTATCCGCAAAAAAGAGGACGAATATGACCTTATCATCGTGGACTCCACCGACCCCTTCGGCCCGTCCGAGGGTCTGTTCACCCGGGAGTTTTACGGCAACTGTTACAACGCCCTGAAAGAGGACGGCATCATGGTCAACCAGCAGGGCAGCCCCTTCTACGGTGAGGACGCCGAGGCCATGCAGCGGAGCCACAAGCGCATTGCGTCCACCTTCCCCATCAGCCGGGTCTATCAGGCACATATCCCGACCTACGCGGCCGGTTACTGGCTGTTCGGTTTCGCCAGCAAGAAATATCACCCCATTGATGACCTCGACGCGACGCGCTGGAATGGCTACCACCTTCGCACCCGGTACTATACCACCCGTCTCCATGTGGGCGCGTTCTATCTGCCGGCCTTCCTCGAGCAGATGCTGAAAGAAGTAGAATGACAGGCTCCCTCCCAGAGGGAGCTGGCACGACGCAAGTCGTGACTGAGGGAGTTTGTCCAAAGAAAGTATATAATTTATAAAAAAACAAGAAGGAGTAACTTCAATGAGCAGAGTTCTTATCATCGGCTGCGGCGGTGTCGCATCCGTCGCCATCCACAAGTGCTGTCAGGTTCCGGAGGTCTTCTCCGAGATCTGCATCGCCAGCCGCACCAAGTCCAAGTGCGACGCCCTCGCCGCAGAGCTGGCACCCAAGACGACCACCAAGATCACCACCGCGCAGGTCGATGCCGACCATGTGGACGAAGTGATTGCCCTCATCAAGAGCTATCAGCCCGACCTCGTGATGAACATCGCCCTGCCCTATCAGGATCTCACCATCATGGACGCCTGCCTTGCCTGCGGCGTCAACTACATGGATACCGCCAACTACGAGCCGGAAAATACCGACGACCCTGAGTGGCGCGCCATCTACGAGAAACGCTGCAAGGAAGCAGGCTTCTCCGCCTACTTTGATTACAGCTGGCAGTGGGCTTATGCCAAGAAATTCGAGGAGGCTGGCCTGACTGCTCTGCTGGGCAGCGGCTTTGACCCGGGTGTTACTCAGGCTTATTGTGCCTACGCCAAAAAGCACGAGTTTGATACCATCGACACCATCGACATTCTGGACTGCAACGGCGGCGACCACGGCTATGCCTTTGCGACAAACTTCAACCCGGAGATCAACCTGCGCGAGGTCTCCGCTCCCGGCAGCTATTGGGAGAACGGCCACTGGGTCGAGATTCCGGCGATGAGCATCAAACGGGAGTACAACTTCGACAAGGTCGGCCAGAAGGATATGTACCTGCTCCACCATGAGGAGATCGAGTCTCTGGCAAAGAACATCCCGGAGGCAAAGCGCATCCGCTTCTTCATGACCTTCGGTCAGAGCTACCTTGACCACATGCGCTGTCTCGAGGATGTGGGCATGCTCTCCACCACCCCCATCAACTTCAACGGTCAGGAGATCGTTCCCATCCAGTTCCTCAAGGCCCTTCTGCCCGACCCGGCAAGCCTCGGCCCCCGTACCAAGGGCAAGACCAACATCGGATGCATCTTTACCGGCAAGAAGGACGGCAAGGAGAAGACCTACTACATCTACAACGTCTGCGACCATCAGGAGTGCTACAAGGAAGTCGGTTCGCAGGCCATCAGCTACACCACCGGCGTTCCGGCTATGTGCGGTGCGCTGATGCTCCTGACCGGCAAGTGGACCACCAAGGGCGTCCACACCGTCGAAGAGTTTGATCCGGACCCGTATCTGGACGCTCTGGACAAGTACGGCCTGCCCCGTTCCGAGAGCCACGACCCGGCTCTCGTCGACTGATGGAGCTGCGTGATACTCGTCCGCCGTTTGCCGGGCTGGTGAACCTCACGCCCGAGAAACTCGCCCAGCTGCCGACGCCCTGCTATCTGCTGGACGAAGCCCAGCTGCGGCGGAACGGTGAGATTCTGCTGGGTGTCCAGCAGCGCACTGGGTGTAAAATTCTGCTGGCACAGAAGGCGTTCTCCAATTTCAACTGCTATCCCCTTCTCGCGCCCTATCTGGCCGGAACCGAGGCCAGCGGACTGTATGAATCCCGTCTCGGCAGAGAGGAACTGCCCGAAAAAGAGAACCACGTTTTCTGCGCCGCCTACCGGGAGGACGAATTCGGGGAACTGCTCCAATATGCCGACCACATCGTGTTCAACTCGCCCCGTCAGCTAGAGAAATTCGGCCCCTGTGCAAAGGCGGCCGGGAAGAGCGTCGGCCTGCGCATCAACCCGGAACACTCGACGCAGGATGGCCATGAAATTTATGACCCCTGCGCACCCGGGAGCCGACTGGGAACCACCCGTGCGCAGTGGGATGCGGCAGTGGAACAGAACCCGGCTCTGCCCGGTCTGTTGGACGGCCTGCATTTCCACACCCTCTGCGAACAGGATTCGGACGCATTGGCTCAAACTTTGCCGGCAGTGGAGGAGAAATTCGGCGATCTGCTCCCCCAAATGAAGTGGCTGAATTTCGGCGGCGGACACCACATCACCCGGCCGGATTACGACCTCAAAACGCTGGAAGCCTGCATCACCTCGATGCAGGAAAAATATGGCGTGCAGGTCTATCTTGAACCCGGCGAGGCGTGGGCGTTGAACGCCGGTTATCTCGTCACCACGGTTCTGGATACCCTGAAAAACGGAAAAACCAATCTGGCGATTCTGGACATGTCAGCGGCCTGCCATACGCCGGACGTCATCGAGATGCCCTACCGTCCGCCCCTTCTGAACGCAGGCGAAGCGGAGGAAAAGGCGGTCACTTACCGTCTCGGCGGCCCGACCTGCCTTGCCGGGGATGTCGTGGGCGATTACAGCTTTGATGCGCCCCTCTTCGAGGGCGACCGGCTCATCTTCGGGGATATGGCGATCTATTCCACCTGTAAGAACAATACCTTCAACGGGATGCCTCTGCCCGATATCTGGGCTTTGACCGAATCGGGCGAGACGATCCGGCTGGCCCATTTCGAGTATCAGGATTTCAAGTACAGGCTGGGAACGGAGTAACTTTTTATGACCTTTCTGGATTGTTTTCCGGAAAGGTCATTTTTTTGCCAAATCTGCCGGACTGTGGTACAATAAACGAGGTATCATTTCGGAAAAGAAAGGATCGTTTCGATGCAGCTGTTTGAACTTGTCAGCCCACGGTTGTTCCGGCCATTGGCAGGCCCCAACCGGGCATTTTATGCGGAGCTGCTGCTCCTGCTCTGGGAGGAGTGCCGCCACACGGCGGATTACAGCATCTCCCGGGCCGAGGCCGTTTCCCGTGCCGAAGATTACTTTGCAGCGTTGGCAAAGCCGCTCTCGCTCGACGCCGACGGCATGGGTGATGAAGAGGAACAGCCCACCCGTGACCCTCACTTGCTGGCGTTGGGATTTCTGCTCCGCCTGCGGCGCACCGGCTGGCTGGAAGAACAGCCCGGCAGCTACGAGGAAGAACCGACCCTTGCCTTTGTGCCGGAGGTCACGCCCCTGCTGGAAGCCCTCGAGGAAATTCTGAACCCGAGGGTCATCACCTACACGGGCAAACTATATAAAGCGTGGCAGCTGCTGCGAAGCGTCGGCGAAGAGAAAAGCCCGTATGAAAATGTTCTGCGCGAGGTGGCATCTGACCTCGATGCCCTCAACAAGTCGCTCCGGGCATTGAACGCATCCATCGGCCACTATATCGACCGCCTGACCCGGAACCGCACGCCGCAGGAGGTGCTGGAACTCTTCGACCAGTATGAGGAAAAGGTCGTTGCTGCTGCATATCATCGGTTCAAGACCAGCGACAACCTCTTCAATTACCGCGCCTATCTCGAGGAAGGTCTGGACGACTGCGAGGCGAATTACCTGCCGCAGCTGGCGTTGGATTACGCCCGGGTCGAACGCTGTGCGCCCAACGAAGCGGCTCCGGCGGTGCGCGCTCTCATTCAGAAACAGCGCGACGCCCTCGAGGAGATGAGCGACCTTATCAAACAGATCGACCAGAGCCATATCCGCTACCGCAAACGGGCCGTCCAGCGCGCGCAGTTTCTCCTGCTGAGCGACCGCTCCGCACAGGGCAGTGTGACGGCTCTGCTCCGCCGGTACGCGGAAGAGATCAAAACACCTGACCAACTGTTTGAGCCGGACGACGGGCCAATCTCCAACCGTCTGCATCTCTACCCGGTACAGACCTTCGGCGAGAAATTCCTCTATCCGCCTGCCGCGCCCCGGACGACCGAGCCACTGGCCCCTGTCGAGACGGCACAGCTCGACCCGGAGCAGCTGCGGAAGGAGCAGCAGCTGCTTCTGGATTACGCGCGGATGGCCGTTACCGAGGAAAACGTCGACCTGCTGGCACGGCAGGCCCTCGCCGCCCGGCCGCAGGTGCCGGCCTCGACCCTTGCGGCCGAGTACCCGGACGACTTCGCCCGGATCATCGGCCTGCACACCTATTCCCGTTCGCCGCGCCGGAAGTACGATATCACCCTCACCGGCAATTGGGTCGAACGCGGCGGCTTCCGCTTTGAGGACTTTGTCCTGACGCCGCGCCGGGAAAACACAGAAGATGGGGAGGAAAACTGACCATGCCCGAAACGAACAAACTGTTAGAGGAGACCGCGAATTACCTGCTCAACCACTGCTTTCTGCTGGGCAGCGTGGAAGACCAGCGGTCGAAATACCTCTATGTGCAGGACCATCTGAACGAGGTGCGCGCGGTGTTCGCGCCGCTGGGCTATGCGGTGGTGCTGTATCCGGCTCCGCTGCAGGCGGCGGCCCTCGTCAACGAACATGAGGGCAGTCAGGCACGGCTGCTGAAATATGAGAGTATCCTGCTGCTGGTGCTGCGCCTGCTCTACCTGCAAAAACGGGAGAGCCTTTCGGCCAGTGCGGATCAGGTGCTGGTGACAGTCGAGGAAGTGCAGGCGGAATTGCAGAAGATGAACCTGCCGCGCCGTCTCGACCAGCCCACGCTGGAACGGCTCTTGCGCACCCTGCGCAAATATAACCTCGCCCGGCCTGTGGGCCGCCTGAGCGGACTGGACAGCCGCATCGAGGTCTTCCCGACCGTGCTGCTGGCCCTGCCCGATGCCGACCTTGCGGATGCCGCCGCTGAAAGCAGCCGCACCCGGAACGAGCTTTCCCTTTATGAACGGCCTGACGATACCGCGGAGGCAGAAGAATGATCGAACTGAAACGCCTGAAACTCATCAACTGGCATAACTTTGAAAACGTTACCTTCGACTGCGACCGTCTGACCTATATGATCGGCGTCAACGCGGTCGGCAAGACCACCATCCTCGACGCCATCCGCTACTGCCTGACGACCAACCGGAACTTCAACGCCCTCGGCAACAAAAAGAGCGGACGCACCCTGCAGGGTTCTGTCCACGCCAAACAGCGCGGCGAGAACGCCTACCGCCGCCCGGGCCGCACCGTGGCTTATATCGGCGCAGAGTTCTGGAACAGCGTCAAGCGGACGAACTTCGTCATCGCTGTCCGGGTCGAGTCCGAAGGCCCGATGCAGGAACTGCATCCCGGTGACCAGACATGGTATATCTCAGAAGATGGCTGCACCCTCGAGATGCTGCCCTTCATCGACCCTCGCACCGGTGCGCCCAGCGCGAAGGAGGACTTCAAACCGGCAGTCGGCCGTCTCTCTTATACGCGCAGCCCCAGCGAAGCCCGTGACCGCATCTGCCGCGCCCTTGGCATTGGCCGCGCGTCCAGTCCGCTGGGCAAGAAGTTCAATGAAGTGTTCCAGATGGGTACCAGCATGGACGAGATCCCCAATTTCCGGGAATTTTTGTACCAGTATATCCTGCCCCAGCCGGAACTGGACCTCGACGCTCTGCAAGGCGACCGGGTGGAGCTGGAAAACCTTCATGCCATCTTAGCCGAAGCGCAGACCCGTGCCGCCGCATTGGAGGAGATCGTCAACGCAGGCCGGGAAGCCTCCGAAAAAGAGACGGATGCCCTCGTCAACCGTGGTGCGGCATTGCTTGCCCGTGCCGATGCTGACGCCGGAGAGGATGCCGTCTGGAAAGACCGTCTGGATGCCGGAAAGCGTCAGCTTGAGACGCTGAACGCTCAGTATGAAGCCGCCAAGAACGCCGAAGCCGAAGCGCGCCGTGCCTACCTGACAGCTCACGGTGCGGCGTCGTCCAGCGGCGAGGGCCGGGCATTGGATGCCCTGACCGAGGAAGCCGC
Organism: uncultured Faecalibacterium sp.; assembly: GCA_934548045.1. Lineage (GTDB taxonomy): Bacteria > Bacillota > Clostridia > Oscillospirales > Ruminococcaceae > Faecalibacterium. The sequence goes on from CAKTEM010000009.1 coordinate 15,079, forward strand.
CCGGAAGAAGAGCGCGGTGGATGCCGCTGCCCGGAAAGCCGCCCAGAGCGAGGAATCTGCCGCCCGGGTCACAGCCCTGCTCAAGAGCCTGAAACGGAGCAGTCTGGAAGTGCCGTCCAAGCTCTGGCCGGAGAACCTTACCGCAGAGACACAGCCGGAGTTATTGGAAGCCCTGAACGCCCTCGAAAAGCCACTGGAAGAGAAGTATTTCGCCGCGCGTCAGGCGTCGGCAGAACTCGCAAAAGAGCAGACCGACAAGCGCGCCGAGCTGGATGCCGTGTCGGGCGGCAAATGGGTCTATCCGCACGGCGACGCCGCGACCCGTGTCCGGGATGCCGTCAATGCTGAACTCAAGAGCCGCGGCATGAAGCCGGACGCGAAGATCTTCTGCGAGCTGCTGAACGTCGAGGACGAGAGCTGGCAGGACTGCGTGGAAGCCTGCCTTGGTGACCGCCGCTTTGATATTCTGGTTCCGCCGTCACATTACGATGCCGCCAAGAGTGCGTTCGTGGCGTTGCGTGAGAAGGTCGGCCCCATCAGCCTGCTGGACACCCCGGGCATCCGGAGCGCGAACCGCAAGGCAGAGTCTGCCCCGGCGGACAGTCTTGCGGCGCAGGTCACGAGCGAGAATCCGCTTGCGGCACAGTATGCCGACACCATCCTCCGCCGCATCGTCTGCTGTGAGACGCCCGACACCCTCGAGAATTACCCCGACAGCGCGACCCGCGACCTGTTGCGGCACCATCCGTTCCGGTTGGAGCGTCTGCGCAAGCCCCAGCGGTATATCGGTCTGGACGCGCGCAAGGCCCGTGCCGGTGCGCTGAAAGAAGAAATCGAAGCCCTCGGCGAATGCCGCCGGGCTGCTGTGCAGACGGAAAACGGCCTGAAAGCCGCTTACGACCAGTTCCAGAACATCCTGCGCGGCAAAGCCCTCGAGGAGCTGGCGGCTCTCTGGGCAAACCGTGACGCCCTTGCAGCGGCCAAGGCCGACTACGAGGCGCAGGAACAGAAGATCGCCGACTGCCGCGAGAACCCGATGCTGCAGGAACTCTATCGGGAAGAAGAAGCCCGGGAAGCCGCATGGGATGCTGCGCGTACTGCCGTGGAGCGTGCCGGCGGCGATGTCCGCGTCTGCGAAAAGCAGCTGGCCTCCTGCGAGGCCGAGCGGAGCAAAGCCGTTGAGGTTGCCAAACAGAGCCGGGAAGCGGCAGACGGATTCTTTGAGAAATATCCCCTCCTTGAGCCGCTGGCACAGAAGCGGTTTGAAGAGCTGGCACAGGGAAAGACCGCCCGTGCCGCCGCACAGGCCGCAGAAAAGGCGCAGGCCAAGCTGGACGATATCTTACGGGTCTATCTGACCGGCACGCTGGAACCGGCTCAGAAGAGCTATAACGAGCGGTACGTCTGCGACTATCCGCTGGGTCTGGTCGGCATCGAACAGTACCGCGCCCAGTACGACAGCCTTGTCCGCATCGACCTCGAGCGGTACGCCGCTCGTTTGGAACAGGCGCAGAAGGACTGCAAAGACCGATTCCGGAAAGATATCCTCTTCCGGATGAAGGACGATATCTTCAACGCCCGGCGTCAGTTCCGGGAGCTGAACAAGGTCATGGAACAGCTGACCTACGGCGAAGAGGTCTACCGCTTTGAGCTGGAACCCAGCCGCGACCCACAGCTGGCGGCGTTCTATCAGGTCATTGTGGACAAGGGCAATCAGCAGATGACCGCAGGCGACTCGCTGGACAATCTGGCGGCAACGTCCGACCCGGTGTATGAGCGTCAGGTCGATGAGCTGATGGAAAAGATCATGGCCGATGTGGACGAGAATACGCGCGCCCGTCAGGAGGGCCGCCGCTCCGAGAACATCACCCTCTCGGATTACGTCGATTACCGCACCTATCTCGATTACGATATCAAGGTCACCAATACCGTCTCCGGCCAGCAGGCGTATCTGTCACGCGTCAGCCGGGATTCCTCGGGCGGTGAGAATCAGGCACCCTTTTATGTCGCCATCTGCGCTTCCCTGCTCCAGATCTATCAAAAGAGTGAAAACAGCATCCGTCTGGTGCTGCTGGACGAAGCCTTCAGCAAGATGACGAGCGACCGTATCCGCCCGATGATGGAGCTGTTCCGCCGCCTGCAACTGCAGGTCATCCTCATCTCCACCGTCGAGAAGAGTACCGCCATCCAGCCTTACTGCGATATCACCTATTCCATCGTCCGCCACGGCGACGCCAACGCCATCGCGCCCTTCTACCGCCTCCGTGACCCGGCGAACGAAATTTCCGCAAAGGAGAATACACCCGAAGCATGAACGAACATCTGATAAAATTCTGGCTCTTCTGCACCCACTGGACCGAGCTGGATACCTTCGATAATGAAGAAGAACTGAACGACGAGCTGGAACTGCTCCACCGCCAGAACCTCCCGACCAAAGTCCGGGAGCGTGTCAACAAAGGGGGCAACCACGAGCTTGTCCTCTACGTCAAACAGGCCGACCGCGACTATGCCCGGTACTGCACCGGCTGGCGTCCGCCATTCTAAAAAGCTGCTTTTTAGAGTCTGTGTATTTCATCTTTTTGATGGATGCACAGATTTTTTTGTGCGCTGAGACAAAGCGTGCAAGGTTCGGCATTTGTGAAAGCTGTACAACGCAGAGACGTGATTTTCGGCGAGGTGCTGGGTTTTCTGGGATACATGGAAAAATGTCGGCGGCGTTTGTTGTATAACCTGCACAAAACATTTTTTACCATAACTTCGGGTTATACAAAACGGCAGGATTGGCATTAGACATTTATACTCAGCGCGGCTATAATCGAGCCATCAAAACAAACCGCGGTTTTTGATGGACGTAAATCCCTCTTGTAGTCAGTGAAAGGAAGAAGTGTTATGTCGTTGTTAGGTGTCGCAGGCTTTGCCCTGATGATCCTGATCGTTGCCCTTCTGCTCTGGGGCAAAAGCACGCCTGCGGTCGTGTTTATCCTGCTGCCGATCTTGGTCGGTTTTGCCGTCGGTTTCAGCCCGGCGGATATGAGCGAGTATATCAAAGCCGGTGTGTCGAGCGTTTCGACCACGGCGATCCTGTTCATCTTTGCAGTCCTGTTCTTTGGCGTGATGAACGATGCCGGTGTTTTCGACCGCATCGTGAATAAAGTGTTGAAAGTGGTCGGCGGAAACATCCTGCTGCTCATGTTCGCAACGGTTCTGATCGCCTTCATCGGCCATCTGGATGGCTCTGGCGCGACCACCCTGCTGATCGCCATTCCGCCGCTGCTCCCCATCTATAAAAAGCTGAATGTCCGCCCCATCGTTCTGCTCTGCATCACCACCCTGACGATGGGCGTCATGAACATCGTTCCCTGGGGCGGCCCCTGCGGCCGTACCGCCGCAGCTCTGGAAGTCGGCACCGCCGACATCTGGAAATACTGCATCCCGGCGCAGGTCTTTGGCATCGCAATGATTTTGCTCTTCTGCATCTTTTTCGCCAAGATGGAAAAGAAGCGTGGCGCAGGCTATGTGGAGAGCGCAGCCGTTGAGGAAACGGCAGAAGAGGTCAAGGCCGAGAACGAGCTGCACCGCCCGAAACTGTTCTGGTTCAATATTGCCCTGATCGTTGCAGTCGTCCTGATGCTGACCCTGACGAAAGTCGCGACTCACGTCACCTTCATGGTCGCTCTGGCGATTGCCCTGATGGTAAACTACCCCTCTCAGAAGATGCAGACCGAGCGCATCAAGGCACATGCGACCGACGCGCTGACCATGGCATTTACCGCTCTGGCTTCCGGTGTCCTGATCGGCATCATGGGCAAGAGCCCGATGCTGGATGCAATGACCCAGATGGTTCTGTCCGCAATGCCGGAGAGCATGGCTCCGCACCTGCACATCCTGTTCGCTGCCATCAACAGCCCGTTGAGCATGGTCGTCCACGGCGACGCTCTGACCTACGGCATCCTGCCTATCGTCAACCAGATCGTTTCTGCTTACGGTGTTCCGGCTGCTGCAGTCGGCGCGGCCTTCCTCATCACCTTTGGCCCGGCAATTTACATCATGCCGATGACCGCCGCCACCTACATGGGCCTCGGCCTGACGAATGTGGAGCTGAAAGAGCATATTGCCTTCTCTTATAAGTGGGCCTTCCTGCTCGCGGTCGGTATGCTGGCGTTCGTGGTCGTGACCGGTATCATCCCCTTCTAAGATTCAGAAAGGACAGAAGAAACTGCTATGAAAACATTGGACTTGACCGCCTTTGTCAACACGGTAAAAGACGAACAGCTGGCGGTGCGCGGTATGCGTGTATATCAGAACGGAGAGTTGGTGGGGAGCTACCAGCCCGAGCCGGAACAGCGTCAGAATCAGTATTCTGGCACCAAGAGTTTTACCTCGACGGCCTGCGCATTTGCGATTCAGGAGGGGCTGTTCTCATTGGATGATTACGTCCTCGACCACTTTGCCGCAGACGCTCCGGCAGAGCCGTCGGAGAACCTGAAAAAGATGAAACTCCGCCACCTCATCACCATGTCGATGGGCTTTGAAAGCCCGATGCTGATGGGTGCGATGCGGCCCAAGATGGTCGAAAAGGACTGGGTGAAGTTTGTCCTGAACGCCAAGGTCGTCCATGAGCCGGGCAGTGTGTTCCAGTACAACAATGCGGGCCCCTATCTGCTGGGAATCCTCGTCCAGCGCAAAACGGGAATGTCGCTTGTCGATTACCTGATGCCCCGTCTGTTCGAGCCGCTGGGCATCGAACGCCCGGAGTGCGAGAAAGACCCGTTGGGCAACACCTTCGGTGCAGGCGGCTTGCAGCTGAACGTCTCCGAGTTTGCAAAGCTGGGTCTGCTCTATCTCCAGAAAGGCAAGTGGAACGGCCAGCAGCTCATCCCGGAGCAGTGGGTCAAGGAGGCCGGGAGCGCGCAGATTATCTCCGATCAGGGAGATGATGAGATCGGCCGTCACTATGGCTATCTCTTCTGGACGATGCCGGATGGTGCGTTCCGTGCGGATGGCAAATACGGCCAGTACTGCGTCGTCCTGCCGAAGAAGAACGCCGTCGTCGCCATCAACTCGATGCAGATCGAGGACGAGAAAAAAGTCCTCCGTGCCGCTGTAAGAACCGTGTTCTCTCTGCTATAATAAGGGCAGATAAAAACCGGAAAGGATGGAGAACGGATGGACCACCGGGAGATGGAATACGTCATCGTCATTGCGCAGGAAAAGAACCTTTCCAAGGCGGCGGAACGGCTGTTTATCTCACAGCCTGCGCTGAGCCGCTTTCTGGGAAAGCTGGAAAACGAGCTGGGAACGCCCCTCTTTGAGCGGAAGAACCGGCAGTACATTCCGACCATGGCAGGCGAACTCTATCTCGACACGGCACGCAAAATTCTCCGTCTTCAGCAACAATTCGACGCGGAACTGAAATCGCTCATCCAGACCAGCCGGGGCGTCATCTCGATGGGCATCACGCCCGGACGGGGCCATACCCTTCTGCCCCATGTCCTGCCAGCGTTCCGGGAGTATTTCCCGGATTACGAGATACAGGTCTATGAGGAAAATGTCGAGACGCTGGAACAGTATCTCATGAACGGAACCATCGAAGTGGCCTTCTTCACCATGCTGGAAAAAGCCCGGCTGGAACAGAAGCATTACACCTGTGAGCTGATCTCCCGGGAAGAGCTTGTCATCTGCACGCCGCGCAAGGGAAACTACGAGCTTCTTGCCAAGAACGAACCGGGCCGACGCTATCCGTGGATCGACCTGAAATACCTCGAAAATGATTGCTTCCTGACTCTCAAAAAGAATATGCGTCTGGGGCAGTTCACCGCCGCCATCCTCGAGAAATACCAGATCGAGCCGAGGGTGGTCGAGCTGAGTACCATTGATACCGCGTTGGCACTGGTCGCCCGGCAATATGGCGTGGCTTTTGCAAGCGGATATAAAATTGAAGAACACGAGTGCGCGAACGACATCAGCGTGTTCTCCTTCGGCGACCAGCCGGAACTCTGGGATCTTGTGGCGGCGTACAAGAACGACGCCCAGCTCAAACAGCCGGTGCGTCAGCTCATCCGTCTGGTAAGCGAGTTCTCCTGAAAAGCATAAAACAAAGAAAGGCTCTGAGTCCTGTCCTGCAGCAGGAAACTCAGAGCCTTTTTGGTGTGTAATTATTCGGTCTTTTCGCTGTTTTTGGCGGCAGTGTCCGGGTGATCTTTTCCCAGCATATCCAGCTCGGGCATCAGCTCATTGCTGATGATAGTCAGCATCTCCTCGAGCTTGGCGGTGTCCTCTTCCGGGAACCGCTCACGCACGCGCTCAATGACGGTGTGCAGGTAGGAATAGCTGATGTTGTAGTAGTCGATGTATTTCTGTGTCGGGCGGAGGTGATACTCCCGGCGGTCGGTGGTGGACTGGATCTTCTCGACGTAACCCTTCCGCACCAGACTGCCGATCTTATACGCCGCGTTGGGCGTCGAGATCTGCATCATCCGGGAAAACTCCGCAATGGTGGGTTCGCCCATCGCCATGATGCCCTCCATGCAGAAGGATTCCACCGTCGTCAGGGTCGCTTCCCGGGTGGCGAACCGCTGGAACACGTTCTGATAAAAGTGCAGCTTGAATTTGGTATATACGTCCTGAAATGCTTTTTCGAGCATGGTAATTCCTCCAGATAACTCAATTTCCTTTAGTATACCATGTTTTTGGTAAAACGAAAAGGAAAATCGTTTTTTGGAATGGAAAATCTTTTTAGCCGCTGGTTATTTTGCGGCGTGTGCCGTCCGGACACGGATGACATTAAGGACGACCAGCTCAAGCACGATGGCAACGCCCAGCAAAATCAGCGAGGTCAGCAGGCTTGCTTTTGCGCCGAGGAACGCCTGCGACAGGCCGGTGATGACGTAGCAGACTGCAGAGACAGCGGCGGCAGTCATAGCGTAGGGCAGCTGGGTCGAGACATGGTTGACGTGGCTGCAATGCGCACCGGCAGACGCCATGATGGTGGTGTCGGAGATGGGCGAGCAGTGGTCGCCGCAGACCGCACCGGACAGGCAGGCGGCGATGGCGATGACGAGCATCTCGCCCTGAGGGAAAGCGTGGCAGACGATGGGAACCAGAATCGAGAAGGTACCCCACGAGGTGCCGGTCGCAAAGGCCAGACCAACTGCCACGAGGAAGATGATGACCGGCAGCATGTACTGCAGCCCGGCGGCACTGCCGCTCAGCAGGCTTGCGACATAGTACTTTGCGCCCAGCAGATTCGTCATGCCGGACAGCGTCCATGCCAGCGTCAGGATGAGCATCGGGCTGACCATCGCCTTGAAGCCTTCGGGGATGCAGGCCGCGAAATCCTGAAAGGTCATGACGTTCCGCACACGGTAGAAGACGAAGGTGAACATCAGGGCGATGCTGCTGCCGAGGACCAGACCCATCGAGGCGTTGCAGTCGGCAAAAGCAGTCACGAAGTCCACGCCGTCAAAGAAACCGCCGGTGTAGATCAGGCCGAAGATGCAGCCTGCGATCAGGACGATGACCGGCGCGATCAGGTCGATGACGTGGCCGGTGGTGTCAGAAGAGGAAAGGATGTCGTCGCCATACGGCCGGTCTTCGGTGGTGAAGAGGTCGCCATTTTTGGCGTTGTCCTCGTGGAGCTTCATCGAGCCGTATTCGGTGCCGGTGAAGATGAGGAACAACGCCATGATGATGGTAAGAATGGCGTAGTAATTGTATGGGATGGTGCGCAGGAACATGGTGAAGCCGTTAATGTCGGAACCTTCCGGAACCGAGGACGTGACAGCGGCCGCCCAGCTGGACACCGGCGCGATGATGCAGATGGGCGCGGCGGTGGCGTCGATGAGGTAGGCCAGCTTCGCACGGGAGGTCTTCTGCTGGTCGGTCACCGGACGCATGACGGAGCCAACGGTCAGGCAGTTGAAATAGTCGTCCACGAAGATCATGACGCCCAGCAGCAGGGTCGCAAACTGCGCACCGGCCCGGGTGTGGATGTGGGTGGACGCCCAGCGGCCAAAGGCGGCACTGCCGCCGGCCTTGTTCATCAGGGCGACAAGGATACCCAGCATGACGAGGAAGACGAGGATGCCGACGTTTCCGCTGTCGGCCAGCTTGTAGATCATGCCGCCCTCCTCGTTGAAGAAGAGGGTGTTCAGGGCAAGCTCAAGGTTGCCGTTGGCGTAAAGCAGCGCACCGGTGGCGATGCCGACCAGCAGCGAAGTGTAGACCTCTTTGGTGTTCAGTGCCAGGACGATGGCGACCACCGGCGGCAGGAGCGAAAGCACCGTGCTGTACACAGCACAGGTGTAGGTGGACGGGTCGGCGATCTTGCCGGGCGTTGCGGCGGTACACCACAACAGCAGGGCAAACACCAGCAACGCCCCGACCCACGAAAGATTGACTTTTTTCATAGGTGGATGATTCCTCTCGGGTTTGAAATGATTTTTCGGGCAGGTTCCGGGCAGACTAACACCGGAACTTTCAGAAAAGGGGGTGTGCGCCGCGCCGGACTATAAAGCAATGTATCTGGAATTGTTCCGCGCTAGCGAACAGGCCGCCCGTCTCCTGTGGGAAGCGCAGCAGCGCGCCGAACAGCAGCTTCTGGAAGAGTCGCCGCCTCCGCTGCGGCTGGACACAAGCAAAGGCTCCCCTGACAGGGGAGCTGGCAATGCCGACAGGCATTGACTGAGAGGTTTAGTTTTTCTTCGCCTCTGCCTTTGCCGCAAACTTTGCGTTGTTGATGATGAAACGCTCGTGGACACCGCCGCCGACCGGGCCTTTTTCGTCGTGGAGGGTCACATGGAAGACCAGCTTCCGGCCCTCAACGGCGGTCAGCTCGCTCTCGCAGGTGACGGTCATGCCGACCGGCGTGGGTGCGGTGTGTTCCAGCTCGAGCTTGGTGCCGACCGAGCCGCAGCCCTCGTCCAGTTCCGGGGCAACGCTCATCCAGCAGGTCTTTTCAGCCAGTGCGACCAGTGCAGGGGTGGCGAACACGTCCAGCGTGCCGCTGCCCATCGTTTTTGCGGTGTTTTCGGGGGTGACGAGCTGGCTCTGCTCGCCGTGGATACCAACAGTCAACATATCAATACCTTCCTTTCAAGGTCATGGTGGACTCTAACTGCCTTATAGAATATCACATTTTTCGCCGCTCTGCACCCATATCCGCCGATTTTTCTGAAAATCCCTCTTTTCCTGCCCAATGAAACGCGCTATGATAAGGGCGGAAAGGCGGTGGACGAGATGAATAACTTCTGGAAGTCCTACGATTTGGTCGAAACGGAACGGGGCGCAGATCATCAGTGCTATCCCCTGTTCGGGCGGATACACCTGACCGAGCTTGCGGTATCCGCTCTGTTCATCATCGGCATGGTGCTGTGGTACCGCCGGGCGTCGGCGAAGACCCGGCGGAAAATTCTGGTGGGCGTGACCGTCCTGCTTTTGCTGGACGAAGCCGCCCTTCTGCTGGGAATGGCCCTGACCGGCCAGTGGAACTGGAGCTATCTTCCGCTCCATCTGTGCAGCATCAATGTGTTTATCTGCCTGTATAACACAGTCTTCGACCAGAACTGGTGCAAAGAAGAACTCTATGCCCTCTGCATCCCGGGTGCGGCCTTGGCCCTGCTCTGCCCGAGCTGGCTCTGTATTTACTCGTGGTGGAGCCTCATCAACCTGCACTCCATCTCCATCCATGCTCTGCTCGTGCTGTATCCCTTGCTTCTGGTCGCAGGCGGATACCGGCCCTCGCCGCGCCGCATCCCACAGGTGCTGGCCTTCCTGTTCGGCTCCGCCCTGCCGATTTATTTCTTGAATAAACCCCTCTGCACGAATTTCTATTTCCTCAATAACCCATACGGAAATATCATCACCAGCACCTTTACCGCCATTCTGGGCGAAAAGTTCTATATCCTCGGTTTCCTCCCGGCCATCGCGTTGGCTCTGCTTATCATGTATCTGCCGTGGGTGGGGAGAGGAAAAAGTCACTGAAATAAAGTCGATTGCTTTTTTCGGAGAGTATGTTATACTCGAGAAAATAACTGCCAAAGGAGGTCTGCAACATGAAAAAGAACTCGGGTATCTGGCTCTGGAAAGGCATCGTTCCGCACTATCTGCACGGGCAGGAGCTTGCGCTGGCGTTGCTTCTGCGCGAAAAGCCGCTGACGGCGGTGCAGCTTTGCGCGGCACTGACCGATAAGGGGATGAAGGCCGACCGCAAGTCGCTGGGCAGGACGCTCGCTTCCCTTGAACGGCTGGGCATTGTCTCGCTGGAAAAAGGCGCGTACTTCTGCACAAACAAAAAGCTGGCGGAATATCCGGCAAACTATACCGAAGACCAGCTGCTCGATATCGTGGGTATGACCCAGAATACCATCCATGGGCAGTCCTTCTTCAGCGGCACCGGCACTCCTCCGATGAGCGTCAGTTCCCGTGGAAGCAGCGGCGTATAATGTAGAATAAGGCAAAAGAGGGTTCGTTTCTGGCTTGAAACGAACCCTCTTTTTCTCCCCTGAATCTGCACCTTTGTTGCAAAATAAAAACGCGACTTTTTTGCGTTTTAGGGTAAAATTCTGCAATTTGAAATTTGTGTTGTATTTTTCGCAAAAAGGGATTGACAGAACGCGGACGGCGTGTTATCATGAACACATGAACAGATGCTCATATATCGAAACGAGCGAGAGGAGATGCCAAGATGCCCAATCAGGACGAAGAACTGAAAACGCCGCAGGAGCCGGTCGTGATGCCGGATGATGAGGTGCTGTATGAGCTGGCGGATTTGTTCCGGGTGTTCGGCGACTCCACGCGGATCAAAATTCTGTACGCGCTCCACGACAATGAGCTTTGTGTGCAGGACATCGCCAACGCGGTGGGCCTGAGCCAGTCGGCGGTCAGCCATCAGCTCCGGGTGCTGAAAGATACCAAGCTGGTACGCTTCCGCCGGGATGGAAAAACCGTTTTCTACGCACTGGATGATGACCATGTGCGGAGCATCCTCTCGATGGGGATGGATCATATCGAAGAGTGATTTTTTTAAGAAAGGCTGGTACACTATTATGAAGAAGAGCTACAAGATCGAGGTCGACTGCGCAAACTGCGCTCAGAAGATGGAAGATGCCGCAAACACCGTCGCAGGTGTCGCAAAGGCAACCGTCAGCTTCATGACCCAGAAGATGAATGTCGAGTTCGCTGAGGGCGCAGACCCCAAGGCCACCATGCAGAACGTTCTGACTGCCTGCAAGAAGGTCGAGGACGACTGCGAGATCTTCGGCATTTAAGGTTTTTCATAACTTTAAAAAACGCAGTCAGGCTCCCCTTTTCAGGGGAGCTTTTCTAAACCGAAGAGGTTTCGGCTGTGGAAAAATCAAGCAGTTTTCAACACTTTCCACCGAGTTTTCAACACGTTTTTCCGGAAAAACAAAAAAGAAACGCAAAAAAGCAGCTTTTTTCGGGAAAAGTCCGTGGAAAACATGGGGGAAAGAGTGGAAAAGCCCTTTCTCTGGGGAAAACGTGTTGAAACTGATCCCTCCTCTGCCAAAGGTCATGGCAGAGGAAAAAGCCAAAAGGAGGCTTTGGAGATGACAAAAAAGCAAAAAAAGGTACTTTACCAGATCATCGCCGCCGTTATTCTGGTGGCGATTCTGAAACTTCTGCCCGAATTCCCGACGCCGGTGGAGCTTGTTCTCTACCTCATCCCCTATCTGGTGGTCGGCTGGGATGTCCTGCGCAAGGCACTGAAAGGCATCAAGAACCGTCAGCCGTTTGACGAGTGCTTCCTGATGGCGGTCGCCACCATCGGCGCGTTCGCGCTGGGCGATTACGTCGAAGGCTGCGCTGTTATCATCTTCTATCAGATCGGCGAACTGTTCCAAGGCGTGGCCGTCGGCAAGAGCCGCCGGAACATCAGCGCGTTGATGGATATCCGCCCGGACTACGCCAACATCGAGGATGCGGACGGCAAACTGGAACAGGTCGACCCGGATGAAGTCGAGATCGGCACCGTCATCGTCGTTCAGCCCGGCGAGCGTGTGCCTATTGATGGCGTTATCGTCGAGGGTACATCTGCACTGAATACCGCCGCCCTGACCGGCGAGAGCCTGCCCCGGGATGTCAAGTCTGGCGATGAGGTCATCAGCGGCTGCGTCAACATGAGCGGTCTGCTGAAAGTCCGCACGACCAAGGAGTTCGGCGAGTCTACCGTCTCCAAGATCCTCGACCTCGTGGAAAACTCCAGCATGAAGAAGGCACGCGCCGAGAACTTCATCTCCCGTTTTGCCCGTGTCTATACCCCGGCGGTCTGCTACGGCGCGCTGGCACTGGCCTTTATTCCCCCGGTCGTCCTGATGCTGATGGGTCAGCCTGCACGCTTCGGTGACTGGATCTACCGTGCATTGACCTTCCTCGTTATCTCCTGCCCCTGCGCGCTTGTGATCTCCATCCCCCTGAGCTTCTTCGGCGGCATCGGCGGCGCAAGCACCTGCGGTATCCTCGTCAAGGGTTCTACCTACCTCGAAGAACTGGCACATACCGGTGTCGTGGTCTTTGATAAGACCGGTACTCTGACCCAGGGCGTCTTCAAGGTCGTGGGCGTCCACACCGCAAACGGCGTCGAGGAGAACGCTCTGGTCGAGGCTGCTGCCCTCACCGAGAGCTGGTCGAAGCACCCCATCTCCCTGAGCATCAAGGCCGCTTACGGCAAGGATATCGACCAGAACCGTGTCACCGATGTCGAGGAGCTGGGCGGCTATGGCGTCACTGCAAAGGTCGACGGCAAGTCGGTCGCCGTCGGCAACGCCCGTCTGATGAAGAAACTGAACCTCACCGCTCCCGAAGTCAACGAGGTCGGCACGGTCGTTCATGTTGCCATCGACGGCAAGTACGCCGGCTACCTGCTCATCTCCGACGTCGTGAAGCCCCACAGTGCAAAGGCCATCAAGGGCCTGAAGAGTGCAGGCGTCCGGAAGACCGTCATGCTGACCGGCGACGCAGAGCCGGTCGCAAAGGCTGTCGCCAATGAGCTGGGTCTGGATGAGTATCATGCCGGCCTGCTGCCGGGCGATAAGGTCGACCAGATCGAGACCCTGCTGGCAAACAAGCAGCCCAAAGAGAATCTCGCCTTCGTGGGTGACGGCATCAACGATGCGCCGGTCCTGTCTCGTGCCGATATCGGTATCGCGATGGGTGCGCTGGGTTCCGATGCAGCCATCGAGGCCGCCGATATCGTCCTGATGGATGATGACCCGGCAAAGATCGCGCTGGCAATGCGCATCGCACGCCGCACCATCAGCATCGTCTATCAGAATATCGTCTTCGCTCTGGGCGTCAAGGCCATCTGCCTGATTTTGGGTGCCATTGGTAAGGCGAGCATGTGGACGGCCATCTTCGCCGATGTCGGTGTCATGGTCATTGCAGTCCTCAACGCAACGCGCGCCCTCTACACCAAAGACCTCGAGAGGAAGAACGAACAGTAAAATATTACGAATGTGATTCAAAGGCCATTCCGGCGGTATGCTGAACCGTTGGGATGGCCTTTTCTTGTGGGTTGAAAAAATGGAAAAACCTGCTATACTACTGTATTGGAGGGTTGAAATGTATGCAACAAGGAAAAGAAATCCATTCGTCTTCGTCCGGAAATGCGATTTTCCGGGCGTTCAAAGCGGCCCTGCCCCAGACGGTTCCGGTCTTTGCCGGATACCTCGTTCTGGGCATGGGCTACGGCATCTATGTGCAGTCGCTGGGGCTTCCGGTCTGGCTTCCCATGCTGATGGGTACGGTGGTCTACGGCGGTTCGCTGGAATTCGTTCTGGCTTCCCTGCTGCTGAGCGCGTTCTCGCCGCTGTCAGCCTTCCTGATGGCGTTGATGATCCAGGCACGGCACCTGTTCTACGGCCTTGCCATGCTGGAACGCTATAAAGGGTACGGCCTGCGCAGCTTTTACATGATCTTCGCCATGAGCGATGAGACATTTTCCATCACCTGCTCGGCCGAACCGCCTGAGGGCGTTGACCGGGGCTGGTTCATGTTCTTCATCACCCTGCTCGACCAGATCTACTGGGTCGCGAGTGCCGGTCTGGGTGCGGTGCTTGGTTCCATCCTGCCGTTCAGCACCGAGGGTGTCGATTTCGTCATGACGGCCATGTTCGTCGTCATCTTCCTCAACCAGTGGGAAAAAGAAAAGCAGCACTACGCCTCCCTCATCGGTCTGGCGGTGCCGCTGGTCTGCCTGCTGATTTTTGGTTTGGGCAGCTTTATCCTGCCGTCCATGCTCTGTATGCTGGTGCTGCTCGTCGGCCTGCGCAAGCCCATTGAAAAGTCCGAAGAATCCAAGACCGAAAAGGAGAACGCAGCATGACGACACCGCAGTTCTTTATCACCATTGTGGTCTGCACGGCGGCGACCATGCTGACCCGGTTCCTTCCCTTTCTGATTTTTTCGTCCAAAGACCAGCAGCCGCCGGAAATGGTGCGGTATCTGGGGCGTGTCCTGCCGGCCGCCATCTTCGGGATGCTTGTCATCTACTGCCTGAAAGGGGTCAGCCTTTTCTCGGGCAGTCACGGCATCCCGGAAGCCATCGCCATCGCAGTGACCTTTGTCCTTCATAAGTGGAAGCATCAGACCCTGATCTCCATCGCAGGCGGAACGCTCTGTTATGTCCTGCTGGTGCAGCTGGTATTTTAACAAAGCAAAAAGCGCGGTGCGAGCCGCGCTTTTTCGTTAGTGATAGAACGTATCAAAATTGACCTGCCGGTAGAACCGCTGCTGGAGCTGGTCGAAGCTCTCGCAGTTCTGAGCCAGCAGCCACATCACCTTTGTCACAACGGCTTCAATCGTCATGTCGTGGGCCTCGAGGAAACGAAACCGGTTTTTGACCCGTTTGCCGACCTCGTAGATGCCGACATCGCTGCCCTCGTAAGTGACCTGCGTCGTCAGGATCAGGATCTTGTGGGTCTTGTCGTAGTCGCCTAAGCCTTCGGCGAAAGCGTCCATCAGCCGCTGCGGAATACCACCCACGCCGAAACTTTCCACAATGATACAGTCGTAAAGTTTAAAGATCTCCGGGATGAGTTCGGGGCCGAGGCCGGGCGTCAGCTTGAGCAAAAAGACCTTCGGGTTCAGCGCACGGCCAAATTCGATCGGGCCGGTCGGCCACGGCGAGGGTACATACCGCACCAGCCGGTCGCCCTGCACCAGAGCCAACGCCGGGAAGTTGACCGACGCAAAGGCATCGTAGCTGATGGTCTTGTTCTTCTTGGCACGGGTTCCGGCAATGACGTGACCGCCGAACACGACCATCACGCCCCGGCTGCCCGGGTCGAGGGCGCAGATGACGCTGTCGCGAAGGTTCTTTTTGGCGTCGGTGATCTCATTCGAGATGGGCTGCTGTGCGCCGGTCAGGATGATGGGCTTGTCGGCGTTCTGGATGAGATAGGATAGTGCCGCTGCCGAGTACGCCAGCGTGTCGGTGCCGTGGCAGATGATGAAGCCGTCGTATAAAGCGTAGTTTTCCTGCAACGCTTTCGCCATCATCAGCCAGTGCTCCGGCCCGAGGTCGGTGCTGTCGATGTTGCACAGGGCCAGCGTCTCCGGACAGCAAAGCTCTTTCAGCTCGGGCAGATGGGCCAGAAGCTCTTCGCTGGAAAGTACAGGCTTCAATCCCTGCTGACTGCGGACACAGGCGATGGTGCCGCCAGTCGTGATAAATAGCAAACGCTGCTTGGACATACAATTCCTCCCGTGTAGGGTTCGATTTTGGATTTAGTATAACACACTCGCTTCCCTTTTGGAACTTAGTCACAGAAAAATCGAATTTTTGGAGTATACTAAGTACAGATAAAGTAAGTAATGAGCGCAAGGCCCGGTAGTTACTGTTTTGCACAGAAACAAAACCGGCCTGCCAATGGCTCCCCCGATGGGGGAGCTGTCGAACGAAGTGAGACTGAGAGGGTTATATGCCGAACATCATCATCGTTGGCTCCGGCCCGGCCGGAATTTCGGCCGCATTGTATACCGCCCGTGCAGGACTGGACACTACTATTTTAACAAAAGGTTCCGGCGCGCTTGACCGTGCCGAGATGATACAAAATTACTATGGCTTTGCCGAGCCGATTTCGGGTGCGGAGCTGGAACGCCGGGGCATCGAGGGTGCGAAGGCCGTCGGCGTGAAGTTCGTCAACACCGAGGTCGTCGGCCTGACTTATACGGACAGGCTGACCGTTGAAACGCTGACCGGCGACTACCCGGCGGACGCGGTCATTCTGGCGACGGGTGCTTCCCGTGCTGTGCCGAAAATTCCCGGTCTGCCCGGACTGGAAGGCCACGGCGTCAGTTACTGCGCTACCTGCGACGCCTTTTTCTATCGGGGAAAGGATGTGGCTGTCCTCGGCAATGGCGAGTATGCCCTGCATGAAGTGCAGGCGTTGCTCCCGGTCGCAAAGAGCGTGACCCTCCTGACGAATGGGATGCCCCTGACGGCGGAGTTTCCGCCCGAAGTAAAAGTTTACGCCGATAAAGTCAACGCCATCCTCGGCGAGGAACGGGTCAGCGGTGTCCAGTTAGTCGACGGAACCGAGCTTCCGCTTGCCGGTGTCTTTGTCGCGCTGGGCGTGGCAGGCAGTACCGCCCTTGCCCGGAAACTGGGCGCGGAGGTGAATGGAAACCGCATCGTGACCGACGAACACATGATGACGACGATTCCCGGTCTGTACGCCGCCGGAGACTGCACCGGCGGTCTGTTACAGGTGGCAAAAGCGGTCTATGAGGGCGCACTGGCCGGTACCGAAGCGGTCAAGGCTCTGCGGAAAGGATAATATCGTATGGCGGAAGTGAAAAAAGCCGGAAGTACAGCCATCAACCGGGATTGTCTGGCCTGCGCGTTTCCCTTCTGGGATGAGCTGACGGCCGACGAGCAGGAAATGCTTTGCCGCTCGACCCGGCCGGTCAAGTACCAGAAGGGAGAGCGTGTTCACAGCCCGGTGGAAAACTGCGTCGGAATCCTGCTGCTCCGGTCGGGTCAGCTGCGCGCATATCTCTTGTCAGAGGATGGCCGGGATGTCACCCTCTATCGCCTGTTCAAGGGTGAGGTCTGCATCCTGTCGGCGTCCTGCGTCATGGATTCGCTCAACTTTGACCTTTACATCGACGCCGAAGAGGACACTGAATGTTACTGCATCGGCGCAGGCATGTTCCGCCGCCTGATGCAGGAGAACGTCTATGTCCGCTGCTACGCTTACCAGATGGCGGCAGAGCGGTTCTCGGATACCATGTGGACGATGCAGCAGATTTTATTCATGAGTGCAGACCGGCGGCTGGCGATCTTCCTGACCGATGAGCTGGCGAAGACCGGCGGCAACGAATTGCGAATGACCCACGACCAGATCGCCCGTTATATGGGCAGCGCGCGCGAAGTCGTCAGCCGCCTGCTCAAGTATTTTGCGCAGGAAGGCCTTGTCTCCCTCTCGCGCGGCGGCTTGACTGTGCTGGATAAACCCCGGCTTCAGAAAATTGCACGGGGAGAATAAAAATGGCAACAAGAAAAGGAGCCGTTGCAAAACACTCCCCCAGTCACAGCTCCGCTGTGCCAGCCCCCTCTGAGATGGGGCCTTTGGCGCAACGGTCAGCTGTAAAAGCCTCCCTCATGAGAAAGACTCCCTCCGGCCGGAGGGAGATGTCTCGAAGAGACAGAGGGAGGATGGTGGCATCGCGTCAGCGATGACGGAAGGAGTTATGCAACAGCTCCTTTTTTATTTTATATGGATTTAGCCTTTGCAGCCCTGCTCTTCCCAGTCACCGAAATCAGCAGCGTCCGCGATTTTGGTCGCGTCGAACTTGCCGTTCTCGTCCTTGGGGGCGACAGCCGGGCCAGCCTCGACCGGGTTCGGATTGGGAGCATCCGGGTCAATTGCCGGAGTCTCTTCTGCTGCTTCCGGAGCGGTCTCGGGCTCTGCAGCAGGCTCCACAGGAGCTTCTTCCGGTGCAGCTTCGGGAGCTTCCTCGGCTACAGGCTCTTCGGCCTTGGTCTCCTCCTTGGCAGGAGCAGCGGCTTCCGGAGTCTTCTCGAAAGCAGGAGGCCATGCGTCACCCGGCTCTGCGGACTTCGCTTCGCCTTCGGCATACGCCTCGGCGACCTTTTCGGCCTCGGCGGCGTCCTTTTCTGCTTCCTCGGGGAACTCGACCTGCTCTACATGGAGAGCGTCTTTTTCGTTCAGGATCTTGTCCAGAACCACGATTGCGGCACCGGTGACGGCAACAGCCGCCGCAGTACCCAGAACACGGAACAGAGTTTTCATGGGAATGGCCTCCTTGTTTCAGTTTAAGAGAAGGTTACGACATCGTTCAGCGGTTTGGTACCCGGCTCCACCGAGATGGCGGTCAGCACCGGGCCTTTGCCGCGGTAGATGTTGTGGAACTTGTAATTGACCTTTGCGGTCACGACGACCCACGCGCGCTGCTCGAGGGCCTTGTAGCCATCGAAGGAGCAAGGGAAGCCGACGAACTGGATATCCTGTACGCAGCAGGTCATGGCAAAACGGCCCGGAACAAAGCTGTTCTTGCCGGCGCGGTTGGTCTGGCAGACCTGCGCCAGAAACTTGACGGTCTTGCCGGCGTACTTCTGCGGCTCGTCCTGGCAGTCCATATACCAAATGCCGAAATCATCGTCCGGGATCTCAATGACCGGTGCGTTGATGTCGAACGGCAGGGGGTCAGGAATGTCATCGTAGGCAACGCTGCCGTCGGCGAATTCGTAGGCGATATCGCACTTACGGGATGCCTGACGGACCAGCTTGTGCAGCTCCTGACGTGCGGCGTCGTTGTTGACGGCCTCAGCGCGGTTGAAGACGATCAGCTCGCTGCGTGCGATCTTGTCCAGCATCAGCGCGCGCATGGAGTTGTCACGAGCATAGGTCAGTGCAGTCGTGCCGTCTGCGGTGGCGATGCACTGGTAGACGATCCAGTTTTCGGGCAGGTTGTTTGCCAGATCCTGCAGCATCCACATGCCGTTGTACTCGATAACGACACGGCCTGCGTCGGCTTCCTTTGCCAGCTTTGCGAGGTTCTGGGGGTTCAGCTCTGCCTTGTCCTCGAGGTTGTAGAGAGTGACACCGGGGAAAGCGAATTTCTTCTGGCTGTACTCTTCTTCGCCCTCTTCGCAGACCAGCAGCAGGGTCTTGTCGCCGGAGTCAAAATTGGGGTCTTCAAAGGTCTCCTGAATGAACTTGGTCTTGCCGCTCTCGAGGAAGCCGACAAACAGGTAAACCGGGATTTCATTAGCCATAAATGGTTGCTCCTATCAAATGATGAATCAGCAGCCGAACAGAGTGGCAATCGCCTTTTCGTCCAGCTTGGAACCGATGACGACCAGCTTGCCGCCGACATCTGCGCCGCGAGAACGGACTTCCCACTCGCCGGGAACATAGTCGAACTCCAGCCAGCCGTCTGCGCCGCCGTCAACGATGCCCTTGGAGCGCAGGATCATGCCGTAATTGCCGGTATCCAGCTCGGTGAGGGCATGTTCGATCTCAGCCTTGGAGAACTTGCGCGCGGTCTCGACGCCCCAGCTGGTGAAGACCTCGTCGGCGTCGTGATCATGATGATGGTGGTGATGGCAGCAGTGGCCGTCGTGATGATGCTCGTGTTCATCTTCATCCTCGTCATCATGGTTGTGGTGATGGTGGCAGCAATGCTCGTCGTGGTCATCATCGTCATGGCCGTGATGGTGATGATGTTCATGCTCGTCCTCATCGCCGTCTTCGTCATCATGGTCATGATGATGGCAGCAATGGCCGTCATGCTCTTCATCCTCATCGTGATGATGGTGATGCTCGTGCTCGTCTTCATCCTCATCATCGTCGTCATCATCGTGGTGATGATGGCCGCAGCTGCAGACGCCGTTCTCATCATAATGATGGTGGTGATGCTCTTCTTCCTCGTCCTCGTGGGCGTGTTCTGCGTTGGCCTTGGCAGCCATCTCGATCAGCTCTGCCTTGAAATCGTCCTTGGTGGACATTGCCTTCAGGATCTGCTCGCCGGTCAGGGAATCCCATGCGGTCGTCACGATGGTGGCGGTGGGGTTCTTCTCGCGCAGCATTGCGACAGCGGCGGCGATCTTCTCTTCGGAAGCGTTCTGGGTGCGGCTCAGGATGATGCAGCTTGCGTGGCTGACCTGGTCGTCGTAGAACTCACCGAAGTTCTTCATATACATCTTGACCTTGTTCACGTCCGCGACGGTGACAAAGCTGTTCAGCTGAACATCCAGATGCTCAGCCACACCCTCAACGGCACGGGTCACGTCGGACAGCTTGCCGACGCCGGACGGCTCGATGACGATGCGGTCAGGGTGATACTGCTCGACGACCTGCTGCAGGGCAGCGCGGAAATCGCCGACCAGAGAGCAGCAGATGCAGCCTGCGTTCAGCTCGTTGATCTGGATGCCGGACTCCTTCAGGAAGCCGCCGTCGATGCCGATCTCGCCGAACTCATTCTCGATCAGAACGACTTTCTGGCCTGCGAACGACTCCTTGATGAGTTTCTTGATGAGGGTCGTCTTGCCGGCACCAAGGAAGCCGGAAAAAATATCAATCTTAGTCATAATGTTGAAATGCCTCTTTCTTTTCGCAAAGTCCGCTCCGGACTTTTAAGCAGTCAGAGCCGCTGAGTGCTGGCTCATAGATTCCTACACTCCTATTATAACAAGGCTGTCAATGGGATAACGCCCTTTTTCAAGAAGAATTTGTAACTTTTTTGCGTTTTCGGCCGCTCCACGCCCCAAATTTCCACCTCCCGGACATAAAAACTCCCCCTGCCCGAGGGCAGAGGGAGGAAAATCAGGTATTCCCTTCCAGCCACGCCGCAACATCCCGTGTCTGTTCCGGGGTCTGGGCGGTGAACCAATAGGTCTTACTGCCGGTTTCGACACGGAGGAAAACAGGGGCAGTCGGGTCGAGGCAGAACTTTGCCGAACCTTCGCCGGAGACGGAGAAATCGCCCTCGAGGTAATGAGGCATCCCGACGCCAAAGACACGGGAGCTTTCGGGCAGGGTGTCGCGAAGCTCGACGTCGGTGATATCGTCGATGTCAATCACATACTTTTCTTTCGAGCCGTGCAGGGAGACAAGGGTATTCTCGCTGGTGACTTCCAAACGGGGAGGGTCAGAATCCACCATCCCAAGCACCGGCCCGATGAACAGGCAGGCGGCCAGCATGACGGCAGTGAAGATGAGATACGCTTTGCCGCCCTTGGTGGCGAGGTTGACCGTGGTTCCGATGCCGATGCGCTTTGCGACCATCGTGCGATTATCGGACGGATTGTAGTAGAGGACACCGCCCAGCCATGCGTCGTCTTCGTCTGCGATGATGTCCGCACCATCGGTCAGATGTTCCTGCGCATGGCGGAGAGAAAGTTCCATCCAGAGGGAGCCAATCAGAATTACCACAGTCAATACCAGAACAACGACCATGTAGAATCCGGAATTCTGGAACAGATACATGCAGAGGTTCAAAATGGCACAGGTCCAGAGACTGAACCGCCAGAACCGATCCCAATAGAGCCGCCGCACCCGAACGAGAGTCTGATTGCGGTCGGAGTCGCTGGTGATCATGTCGGCCCGGCGGCGGAACAGCCAGCGGCCGCAGGCCCAGAGCAGGATCAGCGAAGCGGCATCTGCCAGACAGACCCAGCGCATCGCGGACGGCTGACCGGGCATCAGGGCCGGGATAAGGCAGACCGCCAGCGGAAGAACCAACGTCCAGAGCCCAATGGGCTTCGGGAGCGAAAATTCCGAAGCGGAAGTATCGACGATGCGCCGGGAAGGTGTGACCGGATAGTTCTTCTCTTTTTTCAGAGCTTTCAGTTTCCGGTTTGCCTTGAGATAGGGCAGATAAGGCAGGATCAGAATCGCGATGAGCCAGACCATCCAGAGCGTCAGAGAAATTGAGAAATTCTGGATGAAAAAGATCGGGATACTGACGAGGATCAGCAAAATGCAGAGGAAATTCAACTGCTTTTTAAAGGTCTGCACGGTCTGTGCAACTTCCGGCAGGGCGTCGACTTCCTCGGGCAGAGTGACACCCAGCAGAAGCCCTTTCTGGTGCCGGGTCTGATTGCGCAGTTCGGCGTAGGAGAGGAGCAGACAGCCGTAAAAACAGACGGCCATGATAAGGTTGAACAGGAACATCGTTATCCCTCCATTTCAGAGAACGCGGCTTTGCACTGAACAAGAAATTCCTCCTGTGAAAGTCCGGCGGCTTTCGCCTCGCCTGCCAGCAATCGCAGCTGCGCGAGCTGCTGGGCAGACAGGTGCTTCCCTCCCGGCGGCTCACAGACGACCGCACCGTTCCGGCGGTCGGTGACGAGATAGCCCTCGCTCTTGAGCAGCTGATAGGCTTTGCTGACGGTCATCACGTTGACACCAGCATCCTCGGCAAAGGCTCGGGTCGTCGGCAGATGTTCGCCGGGCAGGAGCTGGCCGTTCGCGACGGCAAGCACGACCTGATCCCGGATCTGTTTGTAAATGGGGATGTCACTTTGAAAGTCCAAGTGGAAGAGCATTGGCTTCACCTCTTTATTGTATTATCTATACTAATACAAACAATACAAAATGTCAAGGCAGTTTGCCGATTGAATTCTTCGGGCAAGGATGCTACAATAAGGTACAGCAAACCACCGCCGCCGGACGTTTTTCCGGTAGAATAAGAAAGAAGGTTCGTCTCATGAGCATGAACACTGTCAATGAACGCATCGCCGCTCTGCGCGCCGCAATGGAGGCACAGGGCTGCGCCGCCTATATCATCCCGACCGGTGACCCACATTCCAGCGAGTACCTGCCGACCCACTACAACTCCCGTGAGTATTTCTCCGGCTTCACCGGCGAGAACTCCAACCTCGTTGTGACCCGTACCGGCAGCGCACTGTGGGCGGATGGCCGCTTCTTCGTGCAGGCTGAAAAGCAGCTGGCTGGCACTGAAATTGAACTGCAGAAGATGGGCGAGCCGGGCGTTCCGACCGTCGAGGAATACTGCGCAAATGCTCTGAACGAGGGCGAGGCTCTGGGCCTGTGCGGTTTCACCGCCGCCTGCGGTCTGGTGCGCAGCCTGCAGAAGGCTCTGGACGCAAAGCACTGCGCCATCAAGACCCTGCATCTGGAAGATGAGCTGTGGACCGAGGGCCGCCCGGAGCTGCCTGCAACTCCGGCTTGGATCCTGAGCAAAGAGTACGCAGGCTTCTCCCCGGCAGAGAAGCTGGATCAGCTCCGCACAAAGCTGAAGGAGCTGGGCTGCACCGCACAGTTCGTCGGCAAGCTGGACAATCTGGCATGGCTGCTGAACCTGCGCGCAATGGACATCCACTGCACTCCGTATGCTCTGGCGTTCTGCTATGTCACCCCCGACAAGGCAACGCTGTTTATCAACACCGCCCGTGTCAAACCTGAGGCAGCCGCAGAGCTGAAGGAAAACGGCGTCGAGCTGGCCGAGTACGATGATGTCGTCAAATATATGGCCGCTGTCACCGAGCCGCAGACTGTTCTGGTCGATCCGGCAAGCGTCAACTACGAGGTCTACAAGACCCTCGCTGAGAATACCGCTCTGACCGTCAAGGACGAGGCTGACCCTCTGCTGCCGATGAAGGGCGTCAAGAACGAGGTCGAGCTGGCACACATCCGTGAAGCACACATCCGCGACGGCGTCGCGATGGTTCGCTTCGAGAAGGAGCTGGAAGAGCGGATGGCTGCCGGTGAAGAGCTGACTGAGCTGACCGTCGACGAGATCCTGCACAAGTACCGCAGCGCACAGGACAAGTTCATCGTCGAGAGCTTCAACACCATCGCTGCTTACGGCCCGAACGCCGCCATGATGCACTACCATGCGACCGAAGCCGACCACGCAAAGCTGGAGCGCAAGGGCTTCCTGCTGGTGGACAGCGGCGCGACCTATATGGACGGCACTACCGATATCACCCGTACCTATCCGCTGGGCGAGCTGACCGAGGACGAAAAGCTGTTCTACACCTGGACGCTGCAGTGCCATATCGACATCGCAAAGGCGGTCTGGCTGAACTACTGCGACGGCCACATGCTGGATACCATCGCCCGTGAACCGCTGTGGCAGCACCTCATCAACTACCGCTGCGGCACCGGCCACAGCGTCAGCTTCGTCGGCAATGTCCACGAAGGCCCTCACGCCCTGAACGGCCGCAACACGGTCGTCTTCAAGCCGGGCATGATCATCACCGATGAGCCGGGCGTCTACGAAGGCGGCGTGGTCGGCATCCGCATCGAGAACGAGCTGGAGTGCTACCACAAAGCGACCAACCAGTATGGCGAGTTCCTGGCCTTCAAGCCGGTGATGTATGTTCCCATCGACACCTCTCCCATCGTTCCGGGCATCCTGACCCGTGACGAGCTGGATTGGCTGAACAACTACCATCGTCAGGTCTTCGAGAAGCTGGCACCCCGTCTGAACGACGAGGAGCGCGATTGGCTGGCAAAGAAGTGCGCTGCCATCGGAGCTTAAACTAAGAATCCAAACACAAAAGGGCTGCCGCAGTGCGGCAGCCCTTTGCTTGTATCAGGTTTCCAGATGATGTTCTTTCCAGTAGGCTTTTGCCTCGTCGATGAACTTCTTGAACGGGCCGGACGGATAGGTGCTTTCGGCGATGTCCACAAGGAACTTGTAGAGCTGAGGCCGCACCTCCTCGTACATCCCGAGCCGGGTGTAGAGGTCTTTGTAGTAACGGAACACCTGCAACTTGTTCTGTACGATGGTCGCCGGGTTGATCTGGGTGTGGCAGATGCTCTGGGGGTTCTGCACGTAGTAATAACCCGGCTTGTCGATGGATGCGAACACCTCGGCGTACTGGATATACTGCATGTTGAAGACAAGATCTTCCGCCCAGCGGACTTCACTGGTAAACTGGATGTCGTTCCCGACCAGTAAAATGCGGCGGTAGAGCTTGTTCCAGAGGACGCTGTAAAAATAGGATGCCGGTTTGTCCATCAGACGGAGGGCGAAGGTGTCCTTGTCCATGACGCCGGTCGGCAGAAAGCCGTAAGTCCGAATTTCGGGCTGCTTTTCCTCCGGCTCGATGCCCAGCTTTTCCTGCAGCTTCTCGATGGCCTGACCGGGCTTTGTTGCTTCCGGCGTGATGACCATCTTGTAGGGCGCGATGACGAAATCGGCATGGGAAGCTTCGGCAGCGGTGACAAGATTTTCGGTGTAGTCCGGGTCGATATAGTCATCGCTGTCGACGAACTGGATATACTCGCCGGTCGCCAGACGCAGGCCGAGGTTCCGGGTGTCCGACACGCCGGAATTGGCCTTGTCCACCAGTAAGATGCGAGAATCTTTCTTCTGGTATTCCTCGCAGACGGGCAGGCTGTTGTCCTTGGAACCATCATTCAGGATGATGATCTCGAGATTTTTATAAGTCTGTGCGCAGATGCTTTCGATGCACCGGGCCAGATGGTTCTGGGCGTTGTACACGGGCAGGATGATGCTGACAAGCGGCTGATCCATGGCGGCGTCTCCTTTTTCGCTGTTCTGAGCGTTTTTCTGTTATGATACTCTTGCCGGACGCAAAAATCAAGCATTTTGACGGCACGCCCAAAGGAGGGCTTTACGGAATGATTTTTCATATTGCGGTATGCACGCCGGATACCCTGCTGTTCAGCCGGATACAGCGGCAGTGCATAGAATATTACTCCCGACGGGCGGATGCCTGCATCGTGGTCCGGGTGGACGGCCCGGCGGCTCTGCTGGAACAGGACGCCGCCGGGGAACGGTACGAGCTGTACCTCATCGAGCTGACAAATGAGGCCGCACCGCTCGGTCTGCGTGCCGCCGGCGCATTGCGGAGCTGCGGCTGCCGCGCACCACTGGCATTTCTGGCCCGGACGCCGGCCTACGCCTACAATGCCTACCGGGTGGACGCCATGCAGTATCTGCTCCTCCCGTTCCGGGCGGAACAGCTGTTTTCCCTGCTTGACCGCGCCACCGAACCCGAGTATGGCCCGGTGGTTCCAGTGACGACGGCAGACGGCCTGCGCGCCCTTCCCTTCGCCGATATCGAATATCTCGAGTGTACCCACCACATCGTGCATTTCCACCTGAGCAGCGGCGAGGACGTGGCTTCTCTTTCCCTCCGGGTGCCGTTTTCCGAAGTGGCAAAACCCCTTCTGGCCGATGAACGCTTCGTGCAGCCCCACCGCTCCTATGTCGTCAATCTGGCGGCGGCACAGCAGCTGACCGCCGGGGAGTTCCGGATGCGCAGCGGCGCGAGAGTTCCCATCCCACGCGGCAGAGAAGCCGCCGCACGCGCCGCGTTCCGCGCGTGGCTGGAACAGCATAGTAAATAGTAAAAGACAGCGAGACGCCGCCGGATGCCCGGCGGCGTCTCGCTGTCTTTTACTAAATCTTCTCCCAGTCCAGCTGCCGCCAGTCGGTCACGAACTGGTCGCTGATCTGGCGCAGTTCCGACTCGTCAGCACGACTGCACCAGTCGGCGATGGTGAGCAGGTGGAACCCGGCGGCGTGGGCGGTACGGGCGGAATAAACCGCGTCCTCGCAGACGGCGCAGGCGGCCGGGTCGTCACCGCCCAAGCGGTGCAACGCCTCAAAAAAGACGTCGGGCGTGTGCTTGCTCTTGGCACCCTGCGCCGTGATGTAAAATTCGAAATAGTCCGCGATGCCCAGCCGGGTCAGAACGGTGCGGCACTGCTCCTCCCATGTGTTCGAGCAGATGCAGCAGCGCGCACCCTCGGCGCGGAGATGCTCGAGCAGCTCCCGGACGCCGGGCTTTAAATCGACCTGCTCATACAGCTGATTGACGACCTCGCGCAGGGCGGTGACATAGCTCGTCTCGTCCAGCGGAAGCTGATAGTTCGTGATGAGATATTTCGCGCTTTCTCGCAGGCCGAGTGGGAGTAAAATATCATGGAGATGCGGCTCGGGCGTCTTGCCGAACCGTTCCAGCAGGGCCAGCGGCGCGTTTTCCCACACCGTCACCATGCTGTCGGTCAGGGTGCCGTCCATATCAAAGATCCATTGCTTGCAGTGCATGGGGTGCCTCCTGTCGTGACTTCTGTAATAGCACTAAAATTATACCATGTTTTTTGTTACAAAAACAGGGAGAAATTTTCCCGGAAATATGCTATACTCTTGAAAAAACCGGTTTGTTTCAGAACCGGCTCCGGGAGGCGGCACAGATGGCACAGAATCAAACAACGCAGAAGGCTCTGGTGCTGGCTGGCGGCGGTGCACGCGGCAGCTATCAGGTGGGCGTCTGGCGCGCTCTGACAGAGCTGGGCTGGCGTCCGCAGATCATCACCGGCACCAGCGTCGGCAGTCTGAACGGCGCAATGTTTGCGCTCGATTTATACGAGACGGCACGGGATATGTGGCTCACCATCCGCAGTCAGGATGTGATGGAGCTGCCCGAGGAGGACGCTGACCTGTCGGAGCTTCACAGCTTCCTCCGGGATGCAGTCAAAGCCGGCGGCATGGATGTCACGCCGCTGGAAGAGATCGTGGAACGGGTGCTGGACGAGGACAAACTCCGCGCCTCGCCCATTCGGTTCGGCCTCGTGACCGTCGAACAGCGCGGCCTGAAGGCTCGGGAACTTCCGCTCGAGGAAATTCCCGAGGGCAAGGTGAAAGACTATCTGCTGGCCTCCGCAGCCTGTTTCCCGGCATTGCGTGCGCGGCAGATCGACGGGGTGAAATTCCTCGACGGCGGATACAGTGACAACATGCCGACCGGACTGGCCAAAACGATGGGAGCCGACGAGCTGGTCTGTGTGGACTTGGAGGGTGTCGGCATCACCCGGCCCAACCGCACCGGCCTGCCGACGACCATGATAAAAAGTTACTGGGAGTTGGGCGACATCCTCCACTTTGACCCGGACACCGCCCGGCGGAATATCGAGCTGGGCTACTACGACACCCTGCGCGCTTTCGGAAAACTCCGGGGCTGTGCGTATGCGGTCTCTTCGGATGCGGAGAGCTGTTCGGACGCCGCCAATTTCCGGGCAAAGTTCGACGCCGTGCAACAGGCCGTCAAGGCGAAGTATCCAGTCACCCTGACCGCCGATGCAGCCCTTCTGCTGGCAAACATGCAGGACAAGGAGCTGGCACCGCTGGAAGCTGCCGCGGAGGACGCAGGCGTTGACCCGGCACATTTCTATACGACAAAATCGCTGGGCGAAGCCTTCCTTGCCGCCTGCGATAAGGAGCGCATCGAGAGCTTTGCACCGCTGTTTGAGGGTGTCGGCAATGCGGCACAGGCCGCACGTGCCGCCTTCCTTCCCAACACGTTTTTGCAGGCACTGGTCTATCAGACGTTGACCGGGCCTGTTCCGCCGGAGGTGATTTAAAAAATGAAGGTATACCAAGGGCATCCGGCCTCTTCGGGTCTTGTACTCGGGCAGGTCAGCAAGTTAGTACGGCGTTTTGAAAATTTCAGTCAGGGTCCGTTCAACCCCGAACGGGAACAGCAGCGTCTGGATGCCGCCATCCAAACCGCGCAGGCGGAGCTGGACGCGATGATGCAGCGCGCCGACCCGGCCGAGGAAGCGATTTTTCTGTTCCAGAGCATGATGCTGGAAGACGACGGCTTTATGAAAGAAGTCCAGTTCCAGATCAAGGCCGGTATCGGTGCGGCGGAGGCAATGTATAAAGTCGGCCACCGGTACGCCGAACAACTGGCGCACATGGAAGATAACGCGTACATGCAGCTACGAAGCGTCGACATCCTCGACGCCACCAGCCGGGTCATCAATATCCTCAGCAACCGGCCGAGAGTCTGGCTGGCCCTCGACCATCCGGTTATCATCGCGACCGACATTCTGATGCCCAGTGACCTGTTCAGTGTGCCGTCCGGGATGATTTTGGGCGTTATCACTGCCGAGGGAAACGGACAGAGCCATGCGGCCATCATCGCGCGCTCGATGAAGATCCCGAGCATCGTGCAGGTGGGAGAAGACTTCCTCGCGGACTGCGACGGTCGCACTGTCATTCTGGACGCGACCAAGGGCGAGTGCATCCTTGACCCCGATGCTGTGACCCGTCAGCAGGCCGTCACGCGCATCTGCGAGCTGCAGCGAGAAGACGAGGAACTGAACGCCCTCTGCGAGCTTCCCTGCCGGACGCAGGACAATCAGGAATTCGAGCTGCTGGCGAACTGCTTCGGCCCCGAGGATGTCTCGACGGCCATGCAGTCGGGCGCGAAGGGCATCGGCCTGCTCCGCAGCAGTTACATGATGATGCCCAGCCACACGCTGGACGAACAGGAACAGTATGTGTTCTATTCGGCCTGTCTTGCCGCCGCCAACGGCCACCCGGTGACCGTGCGTACCTTCGACTTTGGTGCAGACCGCACCGTTGCCGATGCGTTCAAGGGGTTGCAGTCCTCCAAACTGGGTCTGCGTGGCATCCGGAGCAGCCTGCTTCGTCCGCACCAGTTCGAGACCCAGATCTGCGCCCTGCTCCGTGCCTCGGCGCGTGGGCCGCTGCGCATCATGTTCCCGATGGTGACGGATGTGGAGGATTGGGATGCGGCAATGCGTCTGGTCGCCCACTGCAAGGAGAACCTGCGCGAGCGCGGCGTTCCCTTCGATGAAAGTACTCCCTTCGGCGTGATGCTGAGCGTTCCGGCGGCCTGTCTGACGGCAGAAGATTTCGTGGCACACGGGTGCCAGTTCTTCGTCATCGGAACCAACGACCTGACCCAGTATACCCACGCTGTCGACCGCGAAATTGCGATGGTCGAGCGTTACTACTGCCCAGCCAGCCCTGCCATGAAGCGGCTCATCGCGATGGTGATGGACGCCGCAAAGACGGGCAATATCCCGGTCACCATCTGCGGCCTTGCGGTCGGCAATCCGTCGAACGCCGTGCAGTACCTCCACATGGGCCTGCGCAGCTTCTCCATGAGTCCGCAGAGCCTCCTTGAGACCAAAAAAGCCCTCCGGGAAGCCACGGCGGAATGACCTGAAAAAATAAGAAAGCCAGAACCTTGAAAACTGCTGTACAGTTCCAAGGTTCTGGCTTTTTCAATGCTTGAAATCAGGCTTTCTTCTCAAACAGTTTGACGTCCATCCGGTTCCAGATGAAGATGACCGCGAGCTGGAGCGCGACGGTGAGAAGGACCGTCAGCGGACTGCGCGTCACACCGGCCACGAGGTAGCAGACAAAGGCAATGACACCATTTACCAGCGCGTAGGGCAGCTGAGTTTTGACATGCTCCACGAGGTCACACTCGGCACCGGTCGAGGACAGGATGGTGGTGTCCGAGATGGGCGAGCAGTGGTCGCCGAACAGACCGCCGGACAGGACGGCACCGACCGCGATCGCGAACGGGATGTTGAACGCATAGGCCATCGGGATTGCGAGGGGCATCATGATGGCAAACGTACCCCACGAGCTGCCGGTCGCGAACGAAACGAACGCGCCGAACAGGAAGATGACGGCCGGAACCAGCACCGGCGAGAACTGGATGCTCTGCATCGCGTCAACGATGAAGCTGGCCGTACCCAGACCGCTGATCATGCTGCCCAGCGACCATGCCAGAATCAGGGTGATGGCGACATCGGTCATGCCCTTCATGCCGTCAACATAGATTTTAAAGGTCTGCTTGAAGTCCATGACCTTGAACAGCTGGATGAGTGCCATCAGGACGACCGCACCAAAGAAATAACCCATTGTCAGCGCGACACGGAAGTCGTTGCCGCCGACCTTTTTGAAGGGGAATCCCTGCGGTGCCAGCGTGATGAACAGGGTTGCGAAGACGACCACGATGGGCAGGATCACCATGATGGGTTTTGCGTTTTTCTTGGAGTATTTGCCGCTTTCGGTCGTCTCTTCTGCGACAGCCGCCTCAAAGGAATATTCCTTTGAGGCGGCCTGTTCCTCGGCCTGCTTCATCAGGGAGAAATCCTTCTTGGTGAAGGCTACCAGAGGAATGAGCAGAATCGCGAGGATGGCGTAGAGCTGGAACGGGATGGCCTGCACAAAAGTCGTGTAGTCCGAATCCGGAACGCCGAGGTTGTCGAACTCGGCCTGAATAAGGCCCATGATGTAGACGCCCCAGCCGATGAACGGGATGAGAATGGCGACCGGAGAGGACGTCGAGTCCAGGATCCACGCCAGCTTCTGCCGGGAAATTTTCAGCTTGTCGAAGAGCGGACGGAACACCGGGCCGACCAGCAGCGGCGTGCCGAGGTCGGAGAAGAAGATCAGGATGCCGCCCAGCCATGCGCAGAGCTGTGCCTTGAGCTTGGTGTTGACGATTTTGTAGACGCTCTTGCTGAACGCCTGCGCACCGCCGGACTTCTCTACCAGCTTGATGAAGCCGCCGATGAAGACGATCAGGACGATGACGCCTGCGTTGTAGGAGTCGGTCAGCTGGACGAAAAAGTAGTCGCCGATCATCGAGTGGACTGCCGCAAACGGATTGCCGCCGCAGAAGATCAGTGCGCCGGTCAATCCGCCGAAGAACAGCGAGAGGATGACATTCTTGCTCGCAATGGCAAGCACCACCGCCACGATGGGCGGCAGCAGGCTCAAAATGCCATAATTCATTTTTGAGATTCCTTTCTATTGATATGATACCGCGTTTTTTAACACACAAACGTTATCATACCCGATTGCATCCCGGTCGTCAACGGATTTTCGCAAAAAAGAGCGACTTTCGCACCCTTCTTGACATTCTTCGGGTGCTATGCTATATTTAGTTCAAATTTGAAGTATTTCAAGGAAGGAAAATCAAACATCTATGGCAACACAGAAAAAGCAGGACATGGGTAGCGGCGACGTCAAAAAGCTGCTGCTTCAGCTCATGATCCCGGCGGTGGTGGCGCAGGTGGTCAACCTGCTGTACAACATCGTCGACCGTATCTATATCGGCCACATCGAGGGCATCGGCGCAGCCGCCCTGACCGGTGTCGGCCTGTTCGCACCCATCCTCATGTTGATGAACGCCTTTGCAATGCTCATCGGTGCAGGCGGCGCACCGCGCACCGCCATTGCGATGGGTCAGGGCGACAAAGAGCAGGCGGAGAAAATCGTCAGCAACAGTTTTACCATGTTGCTCATCTTCTCTGCTGTTCTGACCGTCGTGTTCTGGCTCGGCGCACCGTCCATGCTCCGGCTGTTCGGTGCGAGCGACACCACCCTGCCCTATGCGCTGGCATACAGCCGCATTTATATCCTCGGCACGATTTTTGTCCTCATCGTGATGGGCATGAACCCCTTTATCACGGCGCAGGGCTTTGCAAAAATCAGTATGCTGACGACGGTCATCGGTGCGGTCATCAACATCATCCTTGACCCAATTCTGATTTTCGTCTTTGGTCTGGGTGTCCGCGGTGCGGCCATCGCGACCGTCCTCAGTCAGGCCGTGGGTGCCATCTGGATCCTGAAATTCCTCACTGGGCCCAAGACCAACCTGAAACTCAACCGTGATAAGATGAAACTGGAAAGGAACATCATCCTGCCGGTCATGGGTCTGGGTATTTCCTCGTTTGTCATGCTCTCCACCGAGAGCCTGCTGTCCATCAGTTTCAGTTCCAGTCTGGCGCGGTACGGCGGTGATATCGCCGTGGGTGCCATGACCGTTATCACCAGCGTTTCTCAGCTGGCGACCCTGCCTTTGCAGGGCCTGTGTCAGGGCGGCCAGCCGGTCATCAGCTTCAACTTTGGTGCAGGCAAAAAAGACCGCGTGAAAGAGGCCTTCCGTTTCCAGCTGACCCTCTGCGTGAGCTACGTTGTCATCTTCTGGCTGGTGATGATGCTGGTTCCCGGCGCGGTGGCTGGCATCTTCACCTCTGATGCCGCCCTCATCGAGTATACGACTTGGGCGTTGCGTATCTACATGGCCGGTATCTTCGCGTTCGGTGTCCAGATCTGCTGTCAGCAGAGTTTCATGGCTCTGGGTCAAGCAAAGGTCAGCCTCCTGCTGGCCTGCCTGCGCAAGCTCATCCTGCTGATTCCGCTTATCTTCATCCTGCCCCACCTCCTGCCCGACCCGGTCTTCGGCGTCTTCGTCGCCGAGCCTGTCAGTGATGTCCTCGCGGCTGTCATTACCGCTGTCACCTTCTTCTCTCGCTTCGATAAGATCCTGGAGCATGGGGCGTAAACAACCAAATGAAAACAGCGTCCGCCGGGTTTACTTCACCTGACGGACGCTGTTTTTGTATATCTGTTTTTACTTCCCGGCCAGCAGGATAGAAAGCACGGCTTTCTGGACATGGAGGCGGTTTTCGGCCTCGGTGAAGATCTCGTCGGCGTGGGATTCAAAGACGGCGGTGGAGATCTCCTCGCCACGATGGGCAGGTAGACAGTGCAGCACCATGCAGTCGGGCTTTGCGGCCTGCAGCAGGCTGCTCGTCAGCTGATAGCCTGCGAACTCGCGCAGACGGTCTTCACTCTCCCGGGTGCCGGGTGCGGCGGTGTTCCAGACGGCGGTCACCACGACGTCGGCGTCCTTGACGCCCTCGGTGGGGTCGGTCGTCAGCTGGAATTTGCTGCCGTATTTGTGGGCAAACGTCACGACATCCGCCGCCGGGCGGTAATTGCGCGGACAGACGCAGGTGACGTTCATTCCGGCCAGCAGACCGCCCACGATGAGGCTGTTTGCCATGCTGCTTCCGTCGCCGATGAAGCAGAGCTTCTGCCCTGCCAGCGCGCCGCGGCGTTCCCGGATGGTCATCAGGTCGGCCAGCACCTGACAGGGGTGCGCGTAGTCGGTCAGGCCGTTGATGACCGGCACACCGGCATACTCGGCGAACTCCTCAAGGTCGCGCTGACGGTAGGTGCGCCAGACGACGCAGTCATAATAGCGGCCCAGCACCCGGGCGGTGTCCTTGAGCGGTTCACCGCGCCCGGATTGCAGCTCGGTCGCGGCGTTCATGTAGTTGCCCAGACCGCCCAGCTGGTAGACGCCCACCTCGAAGCTGGTACGGGTGCGGGTCGAGCTTTTGGAGAACATCAGGGCGACGCTTTTCCCCTTGAGCAGGGGCGGATTTCCACCGGCCTTCTGCTCGGCCTTGAGCTGGTCTGCCACATCGAGGATGTGGACGACTTCATCGGGGGTAAGGTCGCTCATTTTCAGCAGATTTTTCATGCCTGCTCCTCCGCGTTGGGCTGCATCTCTTCCAGCACCTTGCCGAGGATGTCCAGAGCCATCTCGACGTCATGCTCGGTCAGGGTCAGCGGCGGCAGCAGACGCAGACGGGTCTTCGCGGTCAGCACCAGCAGACCCTTTTCACGGCAGGCGGCCAGAACATCCGCCGCCTTGATGCCCTCGAGGAATTCGATGCCGACCATCAGGCCGATGCCGGAGATGCTCTTGACACGGGGCAGCTTTGCAAGACCGGTGCGGAGCTGAACGGCACGGTCATTGACATTGACGAGGAAGCTGGCATCCATCCGGTCAACGACGACATTCGCGCCGGCGCAGACGACCGGGTTGCCGCCAAAGGTCGAGCCGTGAGAGCTGGGACCCATGCCCTCGGCGGTCTTCTCGTTCAGCAGAACAGCACCGATGGGCAGACCGCCGCCCAAGCCCTTGGCGAGGGTGACGATGTCGGGTTTCAGGCCGTAATGCTCACAGCAGAGGAAGGTGCCGGTACGACCGACACCGGTCTGGACTTCGTCCACGATGAGGATGAGGTCTTTCTCGTCGCAGAGCTTGCGGACGGCCTGAACATATTCGGGGTCAAGGGCAACGACGCCGCCCTCGCCCTGCACCAGCTCCATCATGACGGCGCAGGTGTGGCGGTCGACCAGCTCGGTCAGAGCCTCGATGTCGCCGGCCGGAACGTACTGGAAGCCCTCATTGAAGGGGCCGAAGTAGTTGTGGAAGACCTCCTGACCGGTGGCGGTCAGGGTGGCGATGGTGCGGCCGTGGAAGCTGTTCACCAGCGTGATGATGGTGTCGCGGCCCTTGCCGTAATGGTCGAAGCTGTACTTGCGCGCGGCCTTGATGGCACCCTCGTTCGCTTCTGCGCCCGAGTTGCCGAAGAAGACCTTCGACATGCCGGTGCGCTTGCAGAGCTTCTTTGCCAGCTTGCCGCAGGGAGCGGTGTAGTACAGGTTGGAAGAGTGCTGAAGCTTGTGTGCCTGATCGGAGACGGCCTCGGCCCAGGTCAGGTCACAATAGCCAAGGCTGTTGACGCCGATGCCGCTGGTGAAGTCGAGGTACTTCTGCCCTTCCGGGCCTTCGGCATACAGGCCGTGGCCTTTCTCGATGACGATGGGATTGCGGTTATAGGTGTGCAGGACGTATTCGTTGTCCCGCTTGATGACTTTTTCGGAATCCATAATAGTCCCCTCCTGTTTTTTCTTCTATTATACGGTTCTTCCGCCCGTTCAGCAAGGGCTTATTCGCGGTGGCTGCGGCGGTAGAAACGGGTGCCGGAACCACGGTCGGAGAACAGCTCCAGCAGAACGGTATGGGGAACACGGCCATCAATGATGACGGCTTCGTGGACACCCTGATAAATTGCGTCGGCCATGCCGCCGATCTTCGGGATCATGCCGCCTGCGATAATGCCGGCAGACTTATAGCCCTCGATCTCGCTGACCTCGACTTCGGGGATGAGGGTGCTTTCGTCGTCCTTATCCCGAAGCAGACCGGCGATATCGGTCATGGAGACCAGCTTCTCGGCTTTCAGAGCGATGGCGATCTGCGCGGCGGCAGTGTCGGCGTTGACGTTATAGGCACGGCCCAAGTCGTCCATGCCGACGGTCGCGATAACCGGGATGTAGCCGCTGTCCAGCAGGTTGGAAATCAAAGTAGTGTCGACATGGATAATTTCACCGACATGGCCCAGCTGAGGGTCGAGTTCGGTGCAGCGGAGCATCTGGCCGTCCATGCCGCACAGACCGACGCCGCGGCCGCGCAGTTTTGCAACCAGATCTTTGTTGACCTTGCCGGCCAGGACCTGCTGAACGATCTCCATCGTGGCGTCGTCCGTCACGCGCAGGCCGTTCGCAAAGTGGCTCTCGACGCCGACCTTTTTCAGCATCTCATTGATGGCAGGGCCGCCGCCGTGGACCAGAACGACACGCACGCCCAGCAGAGTCAGGGTGACGAGGTCGTTCATGACGGCGTTTTTCAGGTCCTCGTTGATCATGGCGTTGCCGCCGTACTTGATGACCATGGTCTTGCCGTGGTATTTCTGGATATAGGGAGTCGCCTCAGAGAACAGGCGCGCCATTTCTTCGTTTTTCATCGTTCGCTTCTCCCCTTTTTAAGTCCGGTAGTCGCCGTTGATCTTGACGTAATCATAGGTCAGGTCGCAGCCCCATGCCTTTGCGGAAGCATCACCGGTACCCATATCGACCTTGACAAGGATGTCATGCTCGGAAAGAACTTTTGTGGCCTCGTCCTCGCTGTATGGATGGTAAGCGGCGTTCTCGCAGACATAGACCTCACCGGCCTTGCTGGACAGCCAGACACATACCTTGTCGATGGAGAAATCGCCGGGCGTGTAGCCGATGGCGCAGAGGATGCGGCCCCAGTTGGCATCGCGGCCAAAGACAGCGGCCTTGAACAGGTTGGAACAGACGACGCTCCGGGAAACGGCACGGGCGGTCTTCAGGTCGGGTGCGTGGGTGACTTCGCAGGTGATGAGATGGGTCGCGCCCTCGCCGTCACCAGCATGTTCCGCGCACATGTGTTCGGCAATGGCCGTCAGTGCGGCAACAAAGGCATCGTAATCGGCATTTTCATCAGTGATTTCCGGGTTGCCTGCCAGACCGGACGCCATGATGATGAGGGTATCGTTGGTGGAGGTGTCGAGATCGACACTCATCTGGTTATACGTTCCGGGAACCACCGTCTTGAGGGCCTTTTCCAGCAGAGCCGGAGAGACCGCCGCATCGGTGGTATAGAAGGCCAGCATGGTCGCCATGTTGGGCGCGATCATGCCGCTGCCCTTGCCGATGGCACCCACGGTGCAGGTCTTGCCGCCCAGCTCGAACTGGATGGCATATTCCTTTTTGTGAGTATCGGTCGTCATGATGGCAGTCGCTGCGTCCGAGCTGCCCTGTGCGGTCGCTGCCAGCTTTGCGGCGGCGGCAGGGATGCCCCGTGCAAACGGGTCGATGACCATCGGCT
Source organism: uncultured Faecalibacterium sp. (assembly GCA_934548045.1). Taxonomy (GTDB): domain Bacteria; phylum Bacillota; class Clostridia; order Oscillospirales; family Ruminococcaceae; genus Faecalibacterium. The sequence continues at coordinate 52,178 of CAKTEM010000009.1, forward strand.
GGCCGATGACACCGGTGGATGCAGGCAGGACATCGTTTGCCGAAATGTCCAGCTCTTTGCCGACCAGTTCACAGCACTCCTCGGCCAGTGCGACGCCGTTCGCCGCGCAGGTGTTGGCGTTGCCGCTGTTCACGACAATGGCCTGCGCATAGCCGTCGGTCAGGTGGGCACGGTCCACCTTGATGGGTGCGCCGCAGACCTTGTTGGTGGTGTAGACACCGGCCGCCGCACAGCGGACATCCGCCTTGATGAGGGCGAGGTCGTATTTCTCGGAATGATTGGCGCGGATGCCGCAGTGGACACCAGCCGCCGCAAAACCTTTCGGGGCGCAGATGCCGCCCGAAACTTCTGTATAACTCATAGAAAATCCCCCTATGTATCAGTCTCGCGTTCGCTCGACAGCTCTCCTAGCAGGAGAGCCTTTAAAACGGTTTACTCTAAGCCTTCGGTCTCATCCAGCCCCAGCATCAGGTTCATGCACTGGACTGCTGCGCCGGAAGAGCCTTTGCCCAGATTGTCGAAGAGCGAGACCAGCATCATCTGGTCGCCTGCTGCGTTCACGGTCATGAACAGCTCCATCCGGTCACTTCCGGCCAGAGCGTTGGAGTACAGGCCGTTCTCGGGCAGAGGTTCATTCAGGCCGTGGACGGAGACGGTCGCGCCGTCCTTGTAGTAATCGGCCAGACCTGCCGCAACAGCCTCGGCGGTGGTGCCAGCCACCTTGAGGTCGAGCGGAACGAGGACCTGCATCCCGGAATAGTAATCGCAGACCACCGGCACGAACATCGGCGTATGCGCCAGACCGCTGATCTTCTGCATTTCGGGTAAGTGCTTGTGGGCGAGAGATAGTCCGTAGCTCTTGGGTGCATCCAGCTTGCTGTGCGCCGGACGTTCCGGGCTTTCGTAGTCGGCGATCATCTTCTTGCCGCCGCCGCTGTAACCGGAAATGCCGGTGCAGCTGAACGGGTATTCCGCCGGAACCAGCCCCAGCTCGACCAGAGGCCGCGCGATGCTGATGAAGCCGGAAGCATAGCAGCCCGGAACGGCGACGCGGTGCGAGTTTTTGATCTTCTCTTTCTGACCCTTCAGCTCCGGGAAGCCGTAATCCCATGCCGGGTCGGTGCGGAAGGCGGTGGAAGTGTCCAGAACTTTCACGTCCGGTCGGAGCAGCGGCATGACCTCTTTGGATGCCGCGTCCGGCAGGCAGAGGAAGGCGAGGTCGGCCGAGTTGATGACCTTCGCGCGCTCGTTTACATCTTTGCGCCCCTCTGCCGAGATGCTCAGCAGCTCGATCTCAGGGCGTGCGGCCAGACGGTCAGCAATGCGCAGACCCGTCGTACCGGAAGATCCGTCAATGAACACTTTTACGCTCATGCGTTTTTCGCCTCCCATGCGTTCAGCTGCTCCTGAGCAAGTGCGATCTGGTTCTTCACGCTTGCCTCGGACGGGCCGCCGTAGCTGGTGCGGCCCTCGCAGCACTTGACGAGGTCGATGGCCTCGTAAATATCATTTTCAAACAGGTCGCTGTAACCCTTGAACTCGTCGAGGGTCAGCTCCTCGAGGACTTTGTCCTTTGCGATGCAGTCGGACACCATGCAGCCGGTCATCTTGTAAGCGTCACGGAAAGGCATCCCCTTCTTGGTGAGATAGTCGGCGCAGTCGGTAGCGTTGATGAAGCCCTTTGCGGCGGCACGGCGCATGTTGGCCGGCAGAGTCTTCATGGTATCCAGCATCGGGGTGATGGTCTTCAGGCACAGCTCGAGGGTATCGACCGCATCGAAGATGGCCTCTTTGTCTTCCTGCATGTCCTTGTTGTAGGCCAGAGGGATACCCTTCATCATGACGAGCAGGGTGTTCAGGTCGCCATAAACACGGCCGGTCTTGCCGCGGATCAGCTCGGTGACGTCCGGGTTCTTCTTCTGGGGCATGATGGAGGAGCCGGTGGTGAAAGCGTCGTCCAGTTCGATGAACTTGAACTCCCAGCTGCACCAGAGGATGATCTCCTCGCTCAGACGGGAAAGGTGCATCATGCAGGTGGAGATGGCACTTGCAAGCTCGATGCAGAAATCACGGTCGGACACACCGTCCAGACTGTTCTGGCAGGGAGCGGCAAAGCCCAGCTTCTCGGCGGTGAACTGGCGGTCCAGCGGATAGGTGGTGCCGGCCAGTGCGCCGCTGCCCAGAGGACACTGGGCGTCCATACGGGCGGTGGCATCCTCGAAACGGGTGAGGTCGCGCAGCAGCATCCATGCGTAAGCCATCAGCGCGTGGCCGAAGGTGATGGGCTGTGCGCGCTGCAGGTGGGTGTAGCCGGGCATGACGGCGGTGGTGTTCTCAGCGGCCTTCTTGCAGATGACCTTCACCAGCTCGACGATGTATGCCTGCAGGGTACGGCTGTAATCCCGGAGGGTCAGACGGATGTCCAGCGCGACCTGATCGTTCCGGCTGCGGCCGGTGTGCAGACGCTTACCGGCATCGCCGATGCGCGCGGTCAGGGTCTGCTCGACGAAGGTGTGGACGTCCTCGGCGTTGGGGTCGATCTCCAGCTTGCCGGAAGCGAGGTCGTCCGCGATGGAAGCCAGACCATTGAGGATGTCCTCACAGTCCTTCTCGGAGATGATGCCCTGCTTGGCGAGCATGGCGGCATGGACGCCGCTGCCGCGCATATCCTGCGCGATCATCCGCTGGTCGAAGCGGATGGAAGAGTTGAAATCGTTGACACGAGAATCGACGGCCTTGGAAAAACGGCCTTTCCAGAGTTGTTCTGCCATAAAATTTAATACCTCTATAAAACGGCAAAGCCGCCGCAGGGGAAAACGCTCCTGCGGCGGTGCCGCCGGCAACGATGCCGGTTTGTGAAAACCTCAGTGTGAAAGTGTAAAAACACACGGAGGGGATGATGTTAAAGAATCGAAATCACTTGACCTCGGGCCAGTTCTTGGACAGCTTTGCGCGCTCCTTGATGGACAGGCCGAACAGGTTGATGAAGCCAGCTGCATCTGCCTGATTGTAGTCCTCGTCCTCGCCGAAGGAAGCGGTCTGCTCGTCGTACAGGGTGTACGGAGAAGTCACGCCTGCGTTGATCATGTTGCCCTTGTAGAGCTTCAGCTTGACGTCGCCGGTGACGGTCTTCTCGAGGCTGTCTGCGAACGCGTCCAGAGCCTCACGCAGCGGAGTGAACCACTGGCCGTTGTAGACGATGTCGGCATACTTCTGAGCCAGCTGTGCCTTGAAGTGTGCGCTCTCCTTGTCCAGAGTGATGGTCTCCAAAACGTTGATGGCCTTGTACAGGATGGCACCGCCCGGGGTCTCATAGACGCCGCGGCTCTTCATGCCGACCAGACGGTTCTCAACGATGTCCAGCAGGCCGATGCCGTTCTCGCCGCCGACCTTGTTCAGGTACTCGACCAGCTCGACTGCACCCATCTCCTTGCCGTCGATGGCGGTGGGGATGCCCTTCTCAAAGTGGATGGTGATGTAGGTCGGGGTGTCGGGAGCCTGCTCGGGGCTGACACCCAGCTCCAGGAAGCCGGGCTTGTTGTACTGCGGCTCGTTTGCCGGGCTCTCGAGGTCAAGGCCCTCGTGACTCAGGTGCCACAGGTTCTTGTCCTTGGAGTAGTTGGTCTCACGGTTGATCTTCAGAGGAATGTGGTGTGCCTCTGCGTAGTCGATCTCTTCGTCACGGCTCTTGATATCCCACTCACGCCACGGAGCAATGATGGCCATGTCGGGGCAGAAAGCCTTCAGAGTCAGCTCAAAACGGACCTGATCGTTGCCCTTGCCGGTGCAGCCGTGGCAGATGGCGTCTGCGCCTTCCTTGATGGCGATGTCAGCCAGAGCCTTTGCGATGCACGGACGTGCGAAGCTGGTACCCAGCAGGTAATCTTCGTACTTTGCACCGAACTTCAGGGTCGGGAAGATGTAATTTTCAACGAAGTCCTTCTTCAGGTCGAGGACGTACAGCTTGGATGCGCCGGTAGCCTTGGCCTTCTCTTCCAGACCATCCAGCTCGGTACCCTGACCCACGTCACCGGAGACAGCGATGACTTCGCAGTTGTTATAGTTCTCTTTCAGCCAGGGAATGATGATGGAGGTATCCAGACCGCCAGAGTAAGCCAGAACGACTTTTTTGATGTTTTCCTTTTTCATAATGATTGCTCCTTTATAATTTACACTTTTATTTTTCTGCACCGGGCATCCCTCCCGGGCGACTCGATTCATAGTTCCGTATCACGCTTTTAATTATACGCGGCAGGGCTTTTCCGTCAATGCGAAAAACCGCCAAACATGACGGAACCACCGAAGCGTTTTTATGTCACATTGCATATTTATGCAGAGTTTAATAAATATATTCGATAAATATGCAATAAATATGAATATATCCATGAGAATATCCGGCTAGAAAACACAAAAGAGGAACCACCGGCGGCAGTTCCTCTTAATATAGAGATAGAAAGAATAAAATTATTCCAGATTTCCGGTCAGGGTCATGACAGCGGAAAGAACGGCGAGAGGAGCCGTCTCACAGCGAAGGATACGGGGGCCAAGGCCGACGGTCTTCACACCGGCTTTTGCGGCGGCTTCGGCTTCCTCGACTGCAAAACCTCCCTCGGCACCGGTGATGATGGCGATCTTCGGTTTCCGGCCCTCGGTGTGGGGTAGGTCAGCCAGAAGCTCCCGGAGCGGCTGGCCGCCGCACTCGTAGCAGAAGAGGACGAGGTCGTATTCGTCCAGACTCCGGCAGACGGCACCAAAGTTCGGCAGCGGCAGAGCGACGTCCGGCAGCACGCCCCGGCCGCACTGCTTGGCGGCTTCAAAGGCGATGCGGTTGTACCGCTCGTTCTTCTGCTCCTCTTTTTTGGGTGCGGCGACGCAGTACCGGCTGAAGAACGGCACAAAGTGGGCGCAGCCCAGCTCGACGCCGTGGCGGATGACCTGCTCGAGCTTGTCCTGCTTCGGGTAGCCGACCAGCAGAGTTACATCAATGTTCGGTTCGGCTCCGCTGGGGTAGCCCTCCTCGACCGAAAACTCCACCGTCTCATCCCCGAAGCCGGTGATGGTGGCGGTGTATTCGACCGCGTTGCCGTCACATAAGATGACAGTGTCGCCCTGTTTTGCGCGCATGACCCGGGCGAGATGATGGGCGTCCGCGCCACGCAGCACAGCAGTGCCGTCGGCGATCTCTTTGGTAAAGTAGCGATGTGGCATATCTTTAACCTTTCTTACAAACAATACACTCCCAGCCGCGCTTCTCCTTGACTTCCTGCACGGTCAGCCCGGCGGCTTCCAGAGCGGCGATGACCTCATCCTTCCGGCTGTCGATGATGCCGCTGGCGATGAAGGTCGCATCGTCGGCCATCAGGCCGGGAACAGCCGGAGCGAGGCTCATGATGGCGTTCGCGACGATGTTCGCGGTGATGATGTCGTACTTGCCGCTGGCTTTGTCGGACAGGTCACCCACCAGAACGGTCAGCTTGTCGGCGACGCCGTTCAGAGCGGCGTTCTCCCCTGCGGTGCGGACGGCCACCGGGTCGATGTCCACACCCTCGGCCGTCGCTGCGCCCAGTTTTAGAGCGGCAATGGCAAGGATGCCGCTGCCGGTGCCGATGTCCAGCACACGCTCGCCACCCTTGATGCGCTCGTCCAGAGCCTCAAGGCAAAGGCTGGTCGTCTCGTGGCCGCCGGTGCCGAAGGCCAGGCCCGGGTCGAGGATGAGCTTGACCCGGTCGGTGTCGTACTCCTGCCAGGACGGAACGATGGCGAGACGATTGCCGATGTCCATCGGGTGATAATACTTGCGCCAGCCGTTCTGCCAGTCCTCCTGCTCGACACCCTCGGTCTCGACGGTGTAGGCGATGCCGGCAGCTTCCATCCGGGCGGAGATGAGGGCCAGCGTCTCGACGGGCGATGCGCCCGGCTCGAGGTACATGTGGATGATGACGGTATCACGCGGCTTGTCCAGCAGCTCCTGCTCGATGAGGTCGACATGGGCAATTTCAGCTACCTGCTGCTCGATGTCGCTGTAATCCTCGATGTAGATGCCGCCCTCGGCGATCATGGTCGCAACGGCCTCGGCGTTGTCGGCGTCGGCCTTGGCGACGGTCAGACGAATATCAGTCCATTCCATTTGGAAAATCCTCCCAATGTGTTTCGTTTCCTTATAAGAGTATAGTACCCGATTCGGTCGTTGGATGCAAGTGTTTGAGAAAATTGCAATCAAAAAGAAAACTATTTTCATTTTCAAAAGGACTTTTGGACAGGAAAAACAAAAACTTTTTACGAATTCGACCATAAACAAGGACTTTTGAAGCAAAATGGCAAAAACGAGCCGAAAAGGGGTTTCTTTTTTTCTGAAAATGTGTTAAGATATTGTTACGCAATTATGGACGGTTTTCAACCAGAGCCGCCATAACAAGAAAACATTCTTTAAGGAGGAATGTGTCTTATGATGAAGTATCTCCAGAAACTGGGCAAAGCTCTGATGCTTCCTGTCGCGGTACTGCCGATCTGCGGCATCCTGATGGGTCTTGGTTATGCCCTTGCTCCGGGCGTCATGGGCGTTCCCGGTGCAGCAACCTCCGGCGCAGCTTATACCGTTGGCTTCCTGCTGGTCAAGGCAGGCGGCGCACTGATCGACAACATGGCTTGGCTGTTCGCCATCGGCGCAGCCGTCGGTCTGGCAAACGACCATGACGGCACCGCTGGTCTGGCCGGTCTGGTCAGCTATCTGATGATGCAGCAGCTGCTGAACCCCGGCGTGGTCAGCATGGTGCGCACTCTGGAAGAGGGCACCGCTACCTACATCGCATTCCAGAAGGTCGCCGGCAACTCCTTCATCGGCATTCTGGCCGCTGTGGTGGGTGCTGCCTGCTACAACAAGTTCAAGAACACCCAGATGCCTGACTGGTTGGCATTCTTCTCCGGCAAGCGGTTCGTTGCAATCGCCACCGGCCTGATCTCCATTCTGGTCTCCGTTGTCCTGCTGTTCGTCTGGCCGCTGATCTTCGGCGCACTGGTCGCAATTGGTAACGGCATCGCCGGCATGAGCGGCATCGGCGCAGGCATCTACGCTTTCCTGAACCGTCTGCTCATCCCCACCGGCCTGCATCACGCTCTGAACAACGTCTTCTGGTTCGACACCATCGGCCTGGGCGACCTGTCCCACTTCTGGGCAGGCGAGACCTCCGCTGACGTGGGCTGGAGCCTCGGTATGTATATGTCCGGCTTCTTCCCCTGCATGATGTTCGGTATCGCCGGTGCTGCACTGGCCATGGTCAAGACCGCGAAGAACAAGAAGGCTGCCATCGGTCTGGTTCTGTCCGCTGCCATCTGCGCCTTCGTCTGCGGCGTCACCGAGCCGTTCGAGTTCGGCTTCATGTTCCTGTGCTTCCCGCTGTACGTGGTGTACTCTGCTCTGTACGGCATCTTCACCGTCATCACCTACTACTCCGGTTTCCGTGCTGGCTTCTGCTTCTCCGCTGGCGCGACCGACCTGGTCTTCTCCGCATCTCTGCCTGCTGCGGCTAAGACTTGGATGATCATTCCTCTGGGCATCGCTGCATTCGTCGTGTTCTATCTGGTGTTCTACTTTGCCATCACCAAGTTCGACCTCAAGACCCCCGGCCGTGAGGACGATGACGAAGAGGCTGAAAAGAAGGTCGTTCTGGCAAACAACAACTACACTGAGGTTGCTGCCGGCGTCCTGAAGGCAATCGGCGGCAAGGCAAACGTTGCCAATGTCGACTACTGCGCGACCCGTCTGCGTTTCGAGATCAAGGATTACACCGCTGTTGATGAAAAGGCTGTCAAGGCCGCTGGTGCAGCTGGCGTCATCCGCCCGAGCAAGAACGCTTGCCAGGTCGTTATCGGTACGAAAGTCCAGTTCGTTTACGACGAGCTGAAGAAGATGCTGTAATCGCATCCCTGAACCGAGTTTTCTGCGGAAGTCTGGTTGATTCCGCAGCTGTTTGAAAGGCCGCCGGGGGCGGGCGTTCGCGCCCGGCTCCGGCGGCTTTTTCTGTTCACACAAAGAACTATTTTCCCAACGGGAAACATGGTATACTAATCAAAGGAAAAAAGCCCTCGCTGAGGGCGACGGGTAAGAAAACAGGAGGTTCCAACAATGAAGATCATTCGTGCAAAAGATTACAAGGACATGTCTCGCAAAGCAGCCAACATCATCTCCGCGCAGGTCATCATGAAGCCGAACTGCGTGCTGGGTCTGGCGACCGGCGGTACGCCCGTGGGTGCATACGCACAGCTGGTGGAATGGTACAACAAGGGCGACCTTGACTTCTCCGAGGTCACCACCGTCAATCTCGACGAGTACCGCGGCCTGCCGAAGGAGCATCCGGAAAGCTACTGGAGCTTCATGCACCGCAACCTGTTCGACCATGTGAACATCGACCCCAGCCACATCAACCTGCCTGACGGCACCAACCCCGACGCAGTCAAGGCATGTGAGAACTACAATGCCATCATCCACAGTCTGGGCGGCATCGACCTGCAGCTGCTGGGCCTTGGCCCCAACGGCCACATCGGCTTCAATGAGCCGGGCGAAGCTTTTGAGCTGGAGACCCACTGCGTCGACCTGACTCCTGCCACCATCGAGGCCAACAAGCGTTTCTTTGACGGCAACGAAGACCTCGTTCCCAAGCAGGCATATACGATGGGCATCAAGACCATCATGCAGGCACGCAAGGTTCTGGTCGTCGCCAACGGTCTGGCAAAGGCAAAGGCCGTCAAGGCCGTCGTCACCGGCCCTGTCACCCCTGAGTGCCCGGGTTCCATCCTCCAAATGCACCCCGACTGCACCCTCGTGGCCGATGAGGACGCACTGAGCCTGCTGTGATTTTTGGGAAAGAGTTGAGTGACTATGATTCTGAAAAATGCACTGGTATATACACCGCGCCACACGTTTGAAAAAGGCAATTTAACCATCCGGGATGGCCGCATCGTTCCGTTCGCTCAGCCCGAGGAGGGTGAGGAGGTCATCGACGCGGAGGGCCTGTATGCCCTGCCCGGTCTGGTGGATATCCACTTCCACGGCGCGATGGGCAAAGATTTCTGCGACGGCAATGAAGAAGCCATCCAGACGCTGGCGGATTTCGAGGCCAGCAAGGGCGTTCTCGCCATCTGCCCGGCGACCATGACCTTCTCGGAAGAGATCCTGAACGGCGTCATGGATGCCGCCGCCGCGCACAAGAACGGCAAGGGCGCAGATTTAGTCGGTATCAACATGGAAGGCCCCTTCATCAGCCCGAAGAAGGTCGGCGCGCAGAACCCCGAGTACCTGCACAAGGCCGATGTTGAGATGTTCCGCCGCCTGCAGAAACGGGCGAACGGCCTCATCAAGCTGGTGGATATCGCTCCCGAGGAAGACGGCGCACTGGAATTCATTCAGGAGTGCCACGATGAAGTCCGCATCTCCATCGCCCACACCTGCACCGATTACGACACCGCAAACGCGGCGTTCGACGCAGGCGCGACTCACATGACCCACCTGTATAACGCCATGCCGGGCATCACCCACCGGGCTCCCGGCCCCATCATCGCGGCATTGGAGCGCGGCGCGGAGGTCGAACTCATCACCGATAACGTCCACATCCACCCGGCAATGGTGCGGTTCACCTTCAACACCTTCGGCGACGACCATGTGATCCTGATCGCCGACAGTATGATGGCCTGCGGCCTGCCGGACGGCCAGTATTCGCTGGGTGGACAGGCAGTTACCGTCCACGGCCCCCGTGCGACCCTGACCGAGCAGCCGGGAACCATTGCCGGCAGTGCGACCTGCTTGTACGACTGCATGAAGCGTGCCGTCCTCGAGATGGGCGTGCCGCTGGAAAGTGTCGTGCGTGCCGCCAGCGAGAACCCGGCAAAGAGCATCGGCATCGACAATGATTACGGCAGTCTGGCCGCCGGCCGCTACGGCAATGTCATTCTCGCCGACAAAGACCTGAACATCAAGACTGTCATCCAGAAAGGAACCCGTATCGTATGAGCAAGACCCTGACTTGGCGGCTGCTGACCGCCGACGAGCTGACGAAAGTATATCTCGAGGAGATGCGCCGGGATTTTCCGCCCAGCGAGCTGAAACCTCTGAGCATGATCTTGAACAGCGAGGTCGTCGGCAGCTCCCACACATGGGGCGTCTACGAGGACGGAACACTGGTGGCATACCTGCTGATGGTGCGTCCGGAGGGCTGCGAAGTCAGCCAGCTGGATTATTTCGCTGTTCTGCCTGCGTATCGGGCAGGCGGTTTTGGTGCGAAACTTCTAGCGGAACTGCCCGAACATGAGCCGGGTGCAAAAGTCATCATCATCGAGTCTGAATGTCCGGAAAAGGCAGAGGACGAGGCAATGGCCGTCCGGCGTCTGGGCTTTTATGCCCGGTGCGGTGCCATCGACACCGGATGGACGGAGCGTCTCTTCGATGCGTGGTTCCGGATACTCGTTCTCCCCTGCCCGGGCAATGAGACGCCGGACATCGGGGAGTCGGTGACCGCGCTGGTCGACTGCTACCGCCGGGTCATGGGAACGCCGCAGTACCGCAAGTATACGGACTTCTACCGCCCGGATGGACAGAAGCAGGAGTTCTGAGCTTAAAATTTTATAGGGAGCTGTTGCAAAACTCCTTCCATTATCGCTGACCGTTGCGCCAAGGCCCCCTCTCAGAGGGGGCTGGCACAGCGGAGCTGTGACTGGGGGAGTATTTTGCGATAGCTCCCTGTTTGTTTTTAGCCGAACTTTATACAAATCTTAAACTTTTGCGAAACCGAAATTTGGACGCTTGACAGTGAAAATGGATGTGGTAACATTAGGATAGAAATCTTGACAAAAATTAGGAGGGTTTTGCTATGGCATACGAAGTATCTCGACGCAATTTTCTGAAAGGCGCAGCCGCGATGACCGTGGCCGCAGCTGCCTCGACTCTGCTGGCTGGCTGCAGCGGCAATGATCTGCCGGACGCGAATACCATCACGCTGAGCAATTGCAGCGTAAAAGTAACGGACGCAAAGACATCGGATAACTCTTCCATCGGTTCGGATAAGGTGACGGTTTATCTTTCGCCGGTCGTAAGCATTTCGTACACGGGCAAGGGTTCGCTGACCCTGACGTATGCGGATATGTTTGATGCGGAGCTGGGCGACGCAAAAATTACGCTGACGAATCCGATCCAGCCGTACAATACGACGATTGGTGCAATTACAAAATGCACGCCGAAATTCAAAATCACCGATAAGGCTGTCTGGCAGAGCTATAAAGAAGGCAAGCTGCCGCTGAAACTTAAGGTGACTCTGGACGGAAACGAGACGGCAAAGTTCGAGATTTGGAACACGGGTAAAATCACTGCCTCGAAAGCCTGATAGGAGGATTTGATGATGGAAAACATTTCTCGCCGCAACTTTATGAAGGGTGTCGGCGCACTGGCTGTTGCAACTGCCGCAACTGGTCTGCTGAGCGGCTGTGGTGATGACAGTCTGGTCGTGGATGCGACCGGTCTTAACAACGCTGTTGAGATGAAGGGTGTCAAAATGACCGTCCGCAGTCTGGCTTATGCAGCATATGCGGATGGCACTTACTACTTTGTGCCGGAAGTGCTTGTCAGCAACAGTGGCGCAACGGGTGTTCCTCTAGACCCTGAAAACGGCAGCTTTGAGGTCTGGCTGAACGGAAAGACCAAGCTGAACATCTCCAAGGAGACGATGGCACGTCTGGACAGCAGCAAGGACTTCAACAAGATGGATACGCGCAACCTGAGCCGCGGTCAGCAGGAAAAGGGCTGCCTGTGCGCAAAGGGAACAGGTGTGACGACCTTTAATTATGTGTGGGTCATTTTCTATCCGAACCCGAATGACCGGAAGACGGCAATGCGCTGCAAGATCCTCTATAAAGAGGCAAAGCCGATGCTGGGCATCTGATAACTATTCAAAAATAATATTCCGCCGCCCGGCGGTACTCGCTCTGAGTATCGCCGGGCGGCTTTTTGCATTTACGGGTCTTTTACATTCGGGCAAAACCGTGTGAGAAAAATTTACCTCGATTTTTCCCGGCTGTGGTAGCAGAGAACTGGCGAGTTGGATACAATAAAGGCGTTCCCAGAGAAACACGAAAACATGAAAGATAGAAAGAAAATGACCCGGAGGAAAAAGTTCCGGACTTGATTTGGAGGAAAACCATTATGAAAAAGATCACTCGTCGTTCGTTCCTGACCGTCTGCGGTGCTGTTGCTGCCGCTGCTGCTCTGACCGCTTGCGGCGGTGCTGCTTCCGCATCCACTGCCGCTTCTTCGACGGCTTCTTCCGCCGCTGCATCCGCAGCCGGTGAGCTGTCCGGCAACGTTGCGACCGGCGGCTCCACTTCTATGAAGAACGTCATCGCCGCTCTGACCGAGGGCTTTGCCGAAGTCCAGCCCGGCGTGACCGTCAGCTATGACCCGACCGGTTCCGGCGCAGGCATCACCGGCGCGACCGATAAGACGCTGGACATCGGCCTGTCCTCTCGCGCTCTGAAGGACGACGAGAAGAACGATGTCGATGGTACCACCATCGCTCTGGATGGCATCGCCATCATCGTCAACAAGGACAGCGCAGTGGAAGACCTGACCGTTGACCAGCTCAAGCAGATGTTCACCGGCGAGATCACCAACTGGTCCGAAGTCGGCGGTGCCGATGGCGAGATCGTCCTGATCGGCCGTGAGGCTGGTTCCGGCACCCGTGACGGCTTCGAGAGCATCGTCGATGTCAAGGATACCTGCAAATACGCACAGGAGCTGACCGCTACCGGTGCTGTCATCAGTGCCGTTGAGGCCAACCCTCTGGCGATTGGTTACGCTTCCCTGTCCGCAGTCGGCGACACCGTCAAGATGGTGACCGTCGGCGGCGTCGAGTGCAGTGAGGATACCGTCAAGGACGGCAGCTACGAGGTGCAGCGTCCGTTCGTCTTCGTCACCAACAAGTCCGTCACCCTGTCCGAGCAGGCACAGGCCTTCTTCGACTTCGCGACCAGCAAGGACGCAGCCGACCTCATCCGCACGGCTGGTGCTGTTCCGGTGAATGAATAACAAAAATCTGCGTGAATTTTATGAAGAAAAAAGCGTTTGAGCTTCCGCGCAATGCCACCGAGTGGATCGAAGCCATCATGAACTTCCTCTTCTTCCTCTGCGGCATCCTCGCGGTGGGCTGCGTGGTCCTCATCTCGGTTTACATGATCGCTTCGGGCGTGCCGGCCATCGGCAAGATCGGCCTGTTCAAGTTCCTGCTCGGTCAGGAATGGGCGTCGACGGCCGCTGACCCGAAATACGGCATCCTGCCTTTCATCCTGTCCAGCATTTATGGCACGCTGGGCGCGACCATCATCGGCGTTCCCATCGGCCTGCTGACGGCGGTCTTCCTCTCGAAAGCGGCCGGCCCGAAGGTGCGCACCGTAGTCGTGACGGCAATCGAGCTGCTGTCCGGCATCCCGAGCGTCGTCTTTGGTCTGCTGGGTATGCAGATCTTAGTCCCGGCGGTGGCGAAGACCTTCGGCAAAGCCTCTGGTGCCTGCCTGTTGTCGGCCATCGTGGTGCTGTCCATCATGATCCTGCCCAGCATCGTCTCGGTTTCGGTGACGGCACTGAACGCCGTTCCGCCTGAGTATGAGCAGGGCAGTCTGGCACTGGGCGCAACGGATACCGAGACATGGTTCAAAATCAGCGTTCCGGCGGCAAAGAGCGGCATTGCGGCAGGCATCGTCCTCGGCATCGGCCGCGCCATCGGCGAGGCAATGGCGGTCATGATGGTCGCCGGCAACAGCCCCAACATGCCGGACAGCCTCTTCCGGAGCGTGACCTTCCTGACGACGGCCATTGCCAAGGAGATGAGCTATGCCGGCGGCCTGCAGAAACAGGCTCTGTTCAGTATCGCTCTGGTGCTGTTCGTCTTCATCATGCTCATCAATGTGGTGCTGAACGTTGCCCTGAAGGGAGGAAGTCGGAATGAAAAGTAACTTCTCCCCTTCCCGTCGGGCATGGAACCGCTTCTTTACGGCGGCGGTCTGGGTCGCGGCGGTACTGGTAATGGTTCTGGTGGCCGGTATCATCGGTCTGGTTCTGGTGCGCGGTGTGCCGCACATCAGCTGGAAGTTCCTGACGACGACCGCCAGTGTCCTGAAAGGTACCGACGGCATCCTTCCGGCCATTTTGAACACCCTGTACGTCATCCTGCTGACCCTGCTCATCGTCCTTCCGCTGGGCGTGGGCGCGGCCGTTTACCTGACCGAGTACGCCACTAATCGGCGGCTCATTGAGGTCATTGAGTTCACCAATGAGACGCTGGCAGGCATCCCCAGCATCATCTATGGTCTGGTGGGTATGCTGGTCTTCGCCCAGACGCTGGGCTTCAAGACCTGCCTGCTCTCCGGCTCCCTGACGCTGGTCGTCATGAACCTGCCAACCATCATCCGCACCACGCAGGAATCCCTCAAAACGGTGCCGCAGGGCTACCGTGAGGGCGCAATGGGTCTGGGTGCCGGCAAGTGGCACATCATCCGTACCATCGTCCTTCCGTGCAGCATCGACGGCATCGTGACCGGCTGTATTCTGGCGGTGGGCCGTATCGTGGGCGAGAGTGCTGCCCTGCTCTTCACCGCAGGTGCGGCGGAGGTCATCGCCCAGAACATCGTCAAAGCCTACACCTCCAACGGTGCGACCCTCTCGGTGCTGCTCTATCTGCGTGCCTTTGAGGACGGCGATTTCGATTCGGCATGGGCCATCGGCGCGGTGCTGCTGGTGCTGGTGCTTGCCATCAATCTGGCGGCACGGCTGGCAAAAACAAAACTGAAACAAAAACAGTGAGGAATCGTATGACAGAACCGGTTATTACAGCCAAGAACCTCAACCTCTGGTACGGGGATTTCAAGGCTTTGAAAAATATCTCGCTGGATGTCGGCGAAAAAGAGATCACGGCCCTTATCGGCCCTTCTGGCTGCGGCAAATCGACCTTTCTGAAGACCCTCAACCGGATGAACGACCTCGTTCCCGGTGTCCGCATCGAGGGCGATGTCCGTCTGAAAGGACAGGACATTTTTGCCCGGGAAATGGAGCTGACCGACCTGCGCCGCCGCGTCGGCATGGTCTTCCAAAAGGCAAATCCGTTCCCGATGAGCATCTACGACAACATTACTTATGGCCCGAAGCTGCACGGCGTCCGGAACAAGGCCGAGCTGGATGAGCTGGTCGAAAGCTCCCTGCGCGGTGCCGCCCTCTGGGATGAGGTGAAAGACCGCCTCAAGAAGAGTGCGCTGGGCCTGTCCGGCGGTCAGCAGCAGCGTCTCTGCATCGCCCGTGCGCTGGCCGTCAAGCCGGAAGTCCTGCTGATGGACGAACCCACCAGCGCGCTCGACCCCGGCTCCACGATGAAGGTCGAGGAGCTGATGAGCGAGCTGAAAAAGAACTACACGGTTGTCATCGTCACCCACAACATGCAGCAGGCAGCCCGTATCAGCGACCGGACGGCGTTCTTTCTGCTGGGCGAGCTGGTGGAAGTCGGCCCGACCCAGACCATTTTCAGCACGCCGCAGGATAAGCGCACCGAGGACTACATCTCGGGTCGTTTCGGCTAAGGAGGAACGAATCATGAGTTTGCGCGCACAGTACGATTCCGACCTCGAGGCGATGAAAGCCGCACTGGTCGAGATGGGTAAAAATTCCGCTGACGCTGTGGAGGATGCTCTCGAAGCCCTCTGCACGGCAGACGCCGAGGCCGCCGCCTCTATCGTGAAAGGCGATGGCCGCATCAACAACATGGAACGGGATATCGAGCATCGCTGCATGACCCTGCTGCTCCGTCAGCAGCCGGTGGCCGGCGACCTGCGCCGGATCTCGACTGCGATGAAGGTCGTGACCGACATCGAGCGGATCGGCGACCACGCTGCCGATATCGCCGAAATCATCCCTCACCTCGTCACCGTCCGCAAGGAGGGCGACCCGGCCATCAGTCAGGCCATCGAGATGGGCCGCAAAGCCCACAAGATGATTTTGGACGCGCTGGATTCCCTCACGAGCGAGGACGAGAACGCCGCCCGGAAAGTCATTGCCGCCGACGATGAGGTGGACTATGACTTCAACGCCATCAAGCACACGCTGGCGCAGGAGATCGCGGCTGACCCGAGCAAGGTCGACGCCTCGCTGGACGTTTTGATGGTCATCAAATATCTCGAGCGCATCGGCGACCACGCCGTCAATGTGGCCGAGTGGGTCGAGTTTGTCCGCACCGGCCGCTATCACAACGAAAATATGTTCTGAGTTTCACCCGGATGGGTTTCGTGTTTTCCTCACTGTTCTCCGGAAAAAGCCGCTGTGCTGCTGTTTTGAGCCGCACGACGGCTTTTTTGGTAAATTTTTTGAAATTTCTTGAAATCAGTGCAATCTTTTCCCATTCTGGTTCGTATATAGTACAGAAAGGCTTAAATTTAAGAGCCTGCTGAACAGGCAGAGCAGGACATCCGGCTTCTCCCCCGAACCCACGCCCTCCTCTGCCGCAAGGGAGGATTTGCTCTATGACAGTCAAAAATTTTCCGCTGGAAGAGCGAGGCGAGACCGTGAGCCGGGATGCCCTCGTTCAGGCGGCTTTAACCGAGATCACCCAGAACTACCGTGAAGCCAGCCTGTCCAACGTGGCACGGGCGTATGGCGTTTCGCTGGCGTATGTCAGCGAGTGCGTCCGGGCGCAGACCGGCAAGACCTATAAGGAACTGCTCCAGAAGCACCGGATGGAGACGGCGGCACGCCTGCTCCGCCGCAGTGATATGAACATCCAGCAGATCATCACGCAGGTGGGCTACGAGAACACCAGCTACTTCTACCGCCTGTTCCACGAACGCTACGGCCAGAGTCCCCGGGAGTACCGCCGCAGCCGTGCTTCCCGTACCCGGACCAGCGCGTGAGATTTGAAATGTACTTAACCTCTCCGTCTTTGCTTTGCAAAGCCAGAGAGGTTCTTTTTGGCATAAATTGGGCGGAGTATGGAATTCTGGGGCGAAATGTGCTACAATATTAGTAAATTGTGATACGCGCACGGCAGGATGGCGCGGAAAGAGAAGGTGGACTAGGATGATTCGTGGAGCGACTCGCTCGGATATCGAGCAGATCATGCAGATTTACGCCCATGCACGGCAGGCGATGAAGGATTCCGGAAACCTGACCCAGTGGGGCGACAATTTTCCGCCGCAGGAATTGATAGAGGAAGACATCAACACCAACCGGCTGTTCGTTTACCTCATCAACGGGCAGATGATGGCGGTGTTTGCGTTCATTCTGGGCGCGGACCCGACCTACGCAAAAATCGAAAACGGCAGCTGGCTGAACGATACCCTGCCCTATGGCACGATCCACCGGCTGGCATCTTCCGGCAAGCGGCACGGCGTGGCGACCGAGGTCATCACATGGTGCCTCGAACACTGCGAAAGCCTGCGCGCTGACACCCATGAGGATAATAAGATCATGCAGAAGGTGTTTGAAGAGAACGGCTTTACCAAGTGCGGCATCATCCATGTGGCGGACGGCACGCCTCGTATCGCCTATCAGAAAATGTCGCTGACCCTGCCGATGGAACGGTAAATCAGATCCCAAACAGACTGAAAAAGAGAACGTTTTTGGACGTTTCTTCGACAGTCTGTTTTCTTTTGTGATAAACTGTCCTTGATACAAGTACAGATGAAAAAACTTCGTCTGTGAATACACTCAGATGAAAATGCCGGAAAATCCAGAGAAATCTTTGACTTTTGGATTTAAAGAGACTATAATGACACTTGTTTCCGATAGAGGAATGGGAAAAGCTGTACGCTATAGGAGTACAGTATTAGAGGGAGTGTTAAAATATGAAAACGTTGAAAGCTGCTGCGGCACGCTACAACGGCATCAGCCTGATCGTGCGAATCCTGATCGGTCTGGTCGTTGGCGCAGTGCTGGCTCTGCTGGTACCCGGCGCAGGCTGGGTCGCCGAACTCGGCACCCTGTTCGTCGGTGCCTTGAAGGGCATCGCACCGGTTCTGGTCTTCGTCATCGTGGCGAGTGCGCTGGCACAAGGCTCGTCCAGACTCGACCGCCGGTTTGGTACGGTCATCTGGCTGTATATGCTGACGACCTTTCTGGCCGCGGCCATTGCATCCATCGCAAGCTTCATCTTTCCGCAGACGGTCGTCCTGGCAGAGGCCGCTCAGTCGGATGTGGTGCCGCAGGGCTTGGGTGAGGTCATGAATACCCTGCTCGCGAACTTTGTCGCGAACCCGGTCAGCTCCATCATGAATGGCAACTACATCGGCATCCTGTTCTGGGCCTGCCTGTTCGGTCTGGCGATGAAGAAGATCGGCGCGGACAGCACCAAGGTCTTTCTGGCAAACACCGCCGACGCCGTGTCGCAGATCGTGCGCTGGATCATCAATCTGGCACCCTTCGGCATCATGGGTCTGGTCTACTCCAACGTGTCGAGCAACGGTCTGTCCATCTTCACCCAGTATGGCAAGCTGCTGGCACTGCTTGTCGGTACGATGCTGTTTATGGCACTTATCGTCTCGCCGTTCATCATCTTTATTTACCTGCATTGCAACCCCTATCCGCTGGTCTTCCGCTGCCTGAAGGAATCCGGCCTGACCGCTTTCTTCACGCGCAGCTCTGCCGCGAATATCCCGGTGAATATGACCCTCTGCGAGAAGCTGGGTCTGGATAAGGATATGTATTCTGTGTCCATCCCTCTGGGTGCGACCATCAACATGGACGGCGCAGCTATTACCATTACGATTATGACGCTGGCTGCAGCGAATACGCTGGGCATCAAGGTCTCTCTGCCGGCCGCTATTGTTCTGTCGATCATGTCGGCTCTGGGTGCCTGCGGTGCGTCGGGCGTTGCAGGCGGTTCCCTGCTCCTCATCCCGATGGCCTGCTCCCTGTTCGGCATCTCGAATGATATCGCGATGCAGATGGTCGGTGTCGGCTTCATCATCGGCGTGGTTCAGGACTCGGTCGAGACCGCTTTGAACTCCGCAGGCGACGTCGAGTTTGCCGCGACCGCTGAGTATCATCAGTGGCTCAAAGAGGGCAAACCTCTGCCTGTTTTCCTGAAGTAATTATCTTCCTCCTTTCTTTGTGTGTGTTCATAACGCAGGGCGAAAGCCCTGAAAAAAGGCCAGCATTGCTGATGCAACGCTGGCCTTTTTTGCGTGTAAGTATCAGAGGAAGAGCCCGACGAGTGCCACGATGCCGACGGATTTGTTCTTCTTGGCGGCCGCGTCCATCTCTTCCTGCGTGGTGATGCCGCGCTCGATGGCGCGCTTCTGGATGGCAGGCGGATAGTTGTAGAGCTGCTTTCTGGCTCCCTGCGCGCGGAATAACACCAGCATGAACGCAGAGTACAGCAGACTGTAAGCAATGGCTTCAAGGATGATTTTGGACAGCATATACATTCCCCTTTCTGGCCCGTAAGACCTGAGTTAAGTATAACCTACTGCTTAGGGGAATTCTAGATTCTCCAAACAAAAACCCCATGCCCAAATAGATAACGGGCATGGGGTTCTGTGCGTCAGAAAATCAGATGGAGCTTAGAACGGGAAAACGTCCTTGAGCTTGTTCCACGCCGCTTTCAGGCCGGAGCCGGAAGCGGAGGAAACGCCGTTGGTCGTCAGCTGGATGTCGCTGAAGGTGACATCTGCATTGCGTGCCACATAGAAGCCGACATAGATATAATCGGAATCAATGGCGGTCAGTGCGTAGTCGAAGCCGGCAGAAGCCGTCTCGTTGTCGCCGTAGGTCAGGGTGAAACCGTCTGCCGTACCGACGAGCTTCAGGTCAACGGTGTCGCCTGCGCCGTACTTAACAGTCGCAGCCGGACCATCGTACAGCTCGCCGCTCTTGCGGCCGAAGCAGTTGATCGCGCCCTGATTCCGGGTGCCGACGGCGACATAATCGCCGATGGGGTCGGAGATGCTGGTGTCAACATACATCTCATCGCGTGCCATCAGGCCGAAGGAGACCTGATTATTCTTTGCCAGCGAATTGACGGTAGCCTTTGCGGTCAGGGTGAAGTTGGTGCCGGCAGGCAGCTTGACGTAATACATCATCAGGCCGTCCACGGTAGATGCGATCTTGCCGCGGTTGTTGGTGACGCCGAGGGTGATGTTCTGGCCGTCGATGGTGGAAGTGAAGTCGCCGCCAGAGATCTTGTCGTTGCCGCCGACATTGCCGAAGACGGAACCATTCCAGACGGTGCCATTGGCATCGGTGAAGGCCGGCCAGAGTTTGCTGTTCTCGGTGGGAGAAACATAGCTGGAAGGAACGTAATCCGGGTTTGCGGCATCGCCGTAGAACTGCTTGTAGGTGGGCTTTTCCTTGTGCTTGCTGTACGCGCCCAGCGGCGTGTCGATGGTGAGCTGGTCGATGAGCCATGCGTTCAGCTTTGCGCCGTAGCTGTTGGTGTGGGTCAGGTCAAGGCCGGTAGGAACCAGATTGCCCTTCTTGTCCTCTTTTGCGCCGGTAAAGCTGTGGGCGTACTGTGCCTTTTTGCCCATCGCGATGTTCTCGTTGATGGTGGCATCGGTCAGCTCCACGCAGATGAGGTGCAGTTCGCTGCACATGTCGCGGATGGCCTGTGCATAGTCGCCGCCCTCATAGACGGTGTCGCCGATGGTGACGGTCTGGGTCTTGTGGCCGGAAGCACTGTCGTAGCTTGCCTTGGTGTTCTCGTTCGTCAGGCGCGCGATGGGCGTGCAGACGACCGGGATGACACCGCGTTCCAGAGCAGGCTGGATGTAGTTGACATACAGGCTGTTGGCAAAGGAGCCTTCGGTCTTATAATCGCCGTTGGGGTTGGTGTAACGGGCAGGCTCGGTCTTCTCGTCATTGTGGCCGAAACCGATGATGAGGAACTTGTCGCCGGAAGCGTCGCCCAGAGCCGGAACGGTATCGGAACCGTTCATCAGGGTGTTGTAGCTGGTCATGCCGGTAAAGTCCTTGCTGGACGCGCCGGAGACAGCCAGATTGTAGACGTCTGCGTTGAAGTAGTTCGCGATCTCTTCGCCGTAGCCCTCACGCGGCAGGTAGTAGCTGTCGTTGAAAGCGGAAACGGTGGAATCGCCGACGACCCAGATGGTCGCCTTAGTGGCCTCAGGCTGGCCCCATGCGGAACCGCGTGCGCCTGCATCAGTGGCGGCCAGACCCTCTGCGGTCAGCAGGAGCAGACCGTGCATGTTGATGCTGCCGTCCGCGTTCCGGGCCGGAGCAACGGAGGTGTCGAGGCTCTCAAACCAGCTCTCCTTCACCGTGACGGTGTTGGTGGATTTGTTGTGGCTGGTCTGGGTCTCGGAATCCCAGTAGAAGTTGCTCGGGCCGTAGACAGCGGTGCTGCTCTGGCTCTGGAGGGCCAGCTGCTCCTTGCCATCGGTACCCTTGCGGAAGGAGATCACGCCGTCGGCGGCATAGTCGGTCACAGCGGACTTGTTGCCGGTGTAGAGCGCGACGTTATAGCCTTCGTTGTTGTAGGAAGTGGAGTTGTAGACCTTGACGTCCGGGCAGGAGTTGGAGTCGATGCCCTTGGCGGCGTTGTCGTAGGAGATGGAGTTGATGAGCTTGTGGTTGCCGGGCAGATTGGTGCCGCCCATCTTGAAGCCGTTGCCGTTGCCTGCCGCGATGGTGACAGCGACATTGCTGAAGCTCAGGTTGCCGTCGTCGTCACAGGTGACAGTCGGGAACTGGAACGGCTGCTTCTTGACCGGCTCCGCGGCCAGCATCAGATAACCGTTCTTGTAGGCGACGCAGTTCTGGATGGTGACAGCACCGATGGAACCGGTCGCGGCCTTTGCGAAGAGGTCCCAGCCGTCATCGGCATTGTAGGCGGAGATGCAGCCATCGAAAACGTTGCCCTCGCCAGTGGTCAGCTTGGCGGCAAAGCCGTCGGCGTCTTCCATCGCGCGGTCTGCGTTGTTCATCGAGGTGCAGTTCTTGATGGTATTGTGGCTGGGCCACAGAGCCTTGTTATCGGTGGACAGGCCGGAGACCTGCAGGCCGGTGTTGCCGTTGTTGTAGAAGTTCATCTGTTCGAGGACGCAGTAGCTGCCGGCCAGCTGCATACCCTTCGCGCCGTCTGCGGTGTTGGTGATGTTGACTTTGCTGATGTTCCAGTAGTTGCCCCAGACACTGAAACCGGTGCCGACGCTGCCGAAGTCCAGCGTTGCGTACTTGCCGTCCGCCGTCGTCATGGTGATGGGAGCTTCTGCGGTGCCGTCGCGGCCGCGCTCGACTTTCAGCTCACCGGTCAGGTTGTAGGTGCCGCTTGCCAGCTGGATAGTCTGGCCTGCTGCGGCATAGTTCACCGCGGTCTGAATGTCAACTGCGTCTTCCGCACTGGTGCCGCTGTTGGCTGCGCTGCCGTCCGGGGTGACGACGATGACGCCGTTCGCGCCCAGAGTACGAAGAGAAACCTTCTTCTCGATGGTAGCGGAATCGTAGTTGCTCAGCTTCTCGTACGCGCTGATAGCGTAGTTCTTGTCCGGAGTGAACTTGACCTTGAAGGTGGTATCACCGGCCACAGCGTAGCTCTTGGAGAAGGCCTCGCCTGCCTTGATGTCCACATCCTCGTCTACGACAACGCCGTTTGCGGAGATGGTCGCCTTGCCGTCGGCGTTGGCCTTGAACACCAGTTCATAGCTGTCACCAGTGCAGGTGGCCGGGCTGGTGATCTGGTAAACGGGGTCAACGTAGCTGGTGGGCTGGAGCGTCCACTCGGAAGCGTTCCACGCGCTTGTGGTGTAAGTGATGTTGGAGAAGGTCACGTTCATGCCGCGTGCCGCCGCAAAGCCCAGATAGGCTTTGTTGGCTTCCTGCACGGTCATGGGGTCGTCCAGCTCTGCGTACTTGGAGACGCTGGAAGCGGTGGTGTCCTTCGCCGGGATGTACAGGGTCGAAGAGCCGATGACGTCGCCGGTCGTGCCGTCGGCATTGATGGCGTACTGGGTGGCAACATAGCTGTTGCTGGTCTTGGCGAGGCTCACACGGTAGGTGTCGCCCTGCTTGATGGCCTGCGAGCTGAACGCCGCGCGGTTCGACTTGACGTCGTTGGAAGCGGCCGTCTCGTTGGAGATGATGCCGGTGTAGCTGCGGACGCCCACAGCGTCCTTGATCTCAACACCGTCCAGAGGGAGCTTGGTGCCGGTGACAGAGATCTGGTTGGAGAAATAGCTGCCAGAGCCGCTGATGCTGTCACGAACCATGAGGGCGAAGCCCTCCTGACCGTCCGGAGCCGGGTTCACGTAGTCGATGGTGACATCGGCCTGCAGATAGAAGTTCTGGGTGGTCGGGTCGATGGTGGTGTAATAGAAGGACAGGCCGTCTGCCGGGGAGTCCGCGACGAACTTGCCGCCCTTCTTGTCGATGGTGCCATCATCCTTGATGGTGCAGGAGTTGAGGGTGACCTTGCCGTTGATGTCCGCACCATCTGCGATGGTGTTGACTTCTGCTGCGGTGGAGGTGCCGAAGGCTTTGAACTGCCAGTCGCCTGATGCGGAGGAAGACCCTTCCGCAAACGCGGCCAGCGGTGTCATGCCCAGAAGCATCGCACCTGCCAGCAGTCCGGCTACGGTGCGCCGGATACTTTGCTTTGCGTTTCTCATAGAAACTCTCCTTTTCCTGCTGCCCTGCCAGAGAGCGCAATCTCCCTACGCAGGTGCAACACATTGTTGTATCTCAGTTTACATGTTTCTCGGGATTTTACAAGATTTAATTGAATGTTCACAGTAATTTCGGCGTTTCGAATAAACTTTTTGGGATGTTTTTGGAAGAAATGCCGAAATTCATCTGGGAAAAAGGAGAAAAAGAAAAAAGGCTGCCGCACAACTCCTTCCGTCATCGCTGACGCGATGCCACCCATCCTCCCTTTGTCTCTTCGAGACATCTCCCTCCGGCCGGAGGGAGTCTTTCTCACAGAAGGAGGCTTTTCAGCTTGCCATTACGCCAAGGCCCCATCCTAGAGGGGGGCTGGCACAGCGAAGCTGTGACTGGGGGAGTATTGTGCAACAACCTCTTAAATTTTAAAAAGCGAAAAAAAGCGAAAAACCCCGTTAATCCATCGCCTTAGCCTTCTGGAGGGCGGTGATGATGAGCGGAATGATGATGAGCTGGGCGATGATACCGGGCAGAGCGGTCAGCAGTGCGCCGGACAGGAAGGCCGAGAACGGGAAGCTGCTGCCGGACAGGCCAGCCAGAACGAACCGGGCAGCACCCCAGACCAGACGGCCGGCGACCATCGCGGTCAGCAGAGTGGCATAAGTCATGGGCAGGGTGTGCTTGACCCGGCGGTACATCAGGCCGGAGACAAGGCCGTAGGTGCCAAGCTCAAAGGCCATCGAGATGGCGACGGGGAACATCGGGGGCATCCCGAATAGCACCGAGCGGAGCAGCGGAGCGATGAAACCGACCGCCAGGCCCCACGGGCCGCCGAGAACGAAGCCGCAGAGCAGGACTGGGAAGTGCATCGGGCAGAGCATACTGCCGATCTGGGGGATGTGGCCGGTGAACATCGGCAGGATGAAGGCCAGCGCAAGGAAGAGCGCGGCCAGAACGATATTGCGTGCCGGGGAAGTGGTTTTGGTGTGCATGAAAATTCCTCCTGAAAGCGAACAGAAAAAGGAGCCTGCCGTCGGCGTGTATGCCAACAGCAGACCCCTTCATGGCGTCTGTTCAAAATACAAGTAAAAATGTTGTGGGAACGCGAGCCGGACTTCGGTCCGGATATCCGGCTTCCTGCCGGAATTTGTGAAAATTATAGCATGTCGTTTTGGGCTTGTCAACAGGGGGCGGAGAGCTGCAATTTCCACAAAAAGAACGGCGTTTGCAGTCGAAATTCCCCAGTGATGTACATTTTGCCGGAAGATGCTTGACCTTTTTGCACAGAATAGATAATATTAGCTTGACGAATCGCGCAAAAGGACAAAAATCGCCCTGTGCGCGTACACTTGCAAATTTCTGAGGTTCATACGGGAGGACCATCATGACAAATGCAGAAAAGCTTACCCTGGCAAAACACGCCTGCCATATCCGCATGGGCGTGATCGAGGGAACCCACAGCGCAAAGTGCGGTCATCCGGGCGGCAGTCTGGATATCGCCGAGGTGCTGAGCTACCTCTATTTTGTGGATATGAATGTTGACCCCAAAGATCCGCACAATACCGACCGTGACCGTCTGGTCCTGTCCAAGGGCCACGCAGCACCGGCTCTGTACGCTGCTCTGGCCGAGCGCGGATTCTTCCCGCTCGAAGACCTGAAGACACTGCGCAAGATCGGCAGCTACCTGCAGGGCCATCCCAATATGAACAGCACGCCGGGCGTGGACATGTCCACCGGCAGTCTGGGTCAGGGCGTTTCCGCTGCCTGCGGCATGGCTCTGGGCGCAAAGCTGTCCAATAAGCCGCTGAGCGTCTACACCATCGTCGGCGACGGCGAGGTGGAAGAGGGCGAGTGCTGGGAAGCTTTCATGTTCGCCTCCCACTACAAGCTGTCCAACCTCTGCGTCATGCTCGACCGCAACCATCTGCAGATCGACGGCAACACCGAGACGGTCATGAACAGCGCACCGCTGGATGAGAAGATGAAGGCGTTCAACTTCAACGTCATCACCATCGACGGCCACGACTTCGATGCCATCGAGAACGCCATCAAGGCGTTCCATGCAGAGACCGAGAAGCCGACCTGCATCATTCTGGACACCACCAAGGGCAAGGGTGTCTCCTATATGACCAACGCTGTGGATTGGCACGG
The DNA here is from genome assembly GCA_934548045.1 of uncultured Faecalibacterium sp. Taxonomy (GTDB): domain Bacteria; phylum Bacillota; class Clostridia; order Oscillospirales; family Ruminococcaceae; genus Faecalibacterium. Next base: position 77,958 of record CAKTEM010000009.1, read on the forward strand.
CAAAGGCCCCAACGACGACGAGTACGCTGTCGCGATGCAGGAGCTGAACGCCGCCTACGCTGCGCTGGAAGAGGAGGACAAGTAAGATGGCAGATGTGAAAATGATCGCGACCCGTGAAAGCTACGGCAACACCCTGAAAGAGCTGGCCGCTGAGGGTCATGACAACCTCGTGGTTCTGGACGCAGACCTTGCTGCTGCGACCAAGACCGGCGTGTTCCGTAAGGCATACCCGAACCGCCACTTTGACTGCGGCATCGCCGAGGCCAACATGATGGGCGTCGCTGCCGGTCTGTCCACGATGGGCTATGTTCCCTTCGTCTCCAGCTTTGCGATGTTCGCCGCTGGCCGTGCCTTCGAGCAGATCCGCAACTCGGTCGCCTATCCCCGTCTGAACGTCAAGATCGGCGCGACCCACGGCGGCATCTCCGTCGGCGAGGACGGCGCGTCTCACCAGTGCTGTGAGGACTTCGCCCTCATGCGCAGCCTGCCCGGCATGACCATCATCTGCCCGGCGGATGATATCGAGGCGCGCGCCGCTGTCCGTGCCGCTTACGAGATGCAGGGGCCGGTCTACCTCCGCTTTGGCCGTTTGGCAGTTCCCGTCTTCCATGACCCGGCCAACTACCACTTTGAGATCGGCAAGGGCGAACAGGTCACTGAGGGTGACGATATCGCCATCATCGCCACCGGTCTGATGGTAAACGAGGCACGCAAGGCCGCCGAAGAGCTGGCCGCAGAGGGCATCCATGCCCGTGTCATCAACATCCACACCATCAAGCCGCTGGATGAGGAGATCGTCCTCAAGGCCGCTAAAGAGTGCGGCAAGGTCGTCACCGCCGAAGAACATAGCGTCATCGGTGGTCTGGGCGAGGCTGTCTGCTCCCTGCTGAGCGAGAAGCTGCCCACTCCCGTCCGCCGTGTGGGCGTTCAGGATAAGTTCGGCTGCTCCGGCCCGGCTTGGGATCTGCTCAAGCTCTATGGTCTGGATGCCGCAACCATCATCAAGACCGCAAAAGAGATGCTGGATAAGTAAGCTCTGGCCTGAAAATTCAATAAAAAAGATAAGAGGTCTCTTCTCTCTGCCGCCACGACAGAGCGAGGAGACCTCTTTTTGGTTGAAAAAATAAGATATATGATACCTTAAATGCCTTTAAAATAGCTTTTTGGGATGAAAAAATGACAAATCTTCGACTGAAAATTTGTAATAAACGCCAATTGACCGACTTAAAAATATCATTTAGACTTGTGGTAAAGAAGTTTGATTCTTTTGGGTGTATTTTGTGAAATTCAGGGAGGTCGATTTTTATGTCTATGGTATCTCGTCGCGTCTTTTTGAAGTGCGTAGGCGTCGGTTCGGCGGCAGTTGCATCGGCTGCATTGCTGGGAGGCTGCTCCGGTGGCGGCTCCTCTTCTTCGGGCAGTAATAACAATGGCGGCAGCGGCAACGGCGGAAATAACAGCGGCAGCAATGGAAACAACTCTGGAAACGGCAGTTCTTCCGGCACAAACAATGGCAATAACGCTTCCAGTGGCTCTTCCGGCACGACTGTAACCAGCGGCGACCTTGGCAAAGGTCATCAGTATCGCCCGATGGCGACGATTCCTCTGAAAGATTACGAGAAAAATATGATAAAAGACCAGGGCGTAACGCTGTATCTGTACATGTTCGTCGATGGTACAACGGAGTTCGATGATGGCTCGACGACTGCATTGATGTATTTCGTACTTGAAAATGGGTCGGATAATATCAAGATTCCACTGGAAAATCCGTATGGAGACTTTACTCAGAAAGAGCTGGTAACATTTACAGAAAACGCGTTCTCGGGAAAATATGAGTCAAAATATATGGAAGTCAAGTGTGGCTCGAAACGAATCCCGACGGCAGTGCTGAGCGGCGATACCAGTACAATGAGTTCGATACTGGTTCCGGGTCAGTCGGCAACTGTTATGCTGCTTTGCAAGATGCCGAAAGACTGGACATCGGTAACCGTCAAGTATGTGATGCCGTATGATACGAAGAAGTATGCAAACTTTATCGTTTATCCGAGCGATTCGATGAATGATTGATCGTTAAAAAGGAGCTGTGGCGCAAGCGCGTCACAGCTCCTTTTGTCTGTCCGATTTTAAATGATATCCTTAAAAAACTCCCGATAGACCTGCTGAAAGATCTGTTTCAGGTGCGTGATCTCGGGTCGGGGGTCATCCCGGAGGGTGAGCAGAACAGTATCGGGCATGGGGGAACTCATCTGCACGGGGTGATACCAGTCGTCGGGATAAGTCGGGTACTTCATCGGGCTGATAAGCAGGCACTTTCCGGCCAGAAGATTGGCATAGACCGTCTCGTAAGTTTCCACCATCCGGAAACGTGGGGGGGAATACGGCATCTCGGGCAGGCTGCGGAGATGTTCCGTCACCACGCCGAAGATGGGCTCGCAGTAAATGAGCATGTTGGAAAGGTCGGCCGGAAACAACTCCCGGCGGCCTGCCAGCGGATGCTGTGGGGAAGCGACAAGATAGCAATGGTTCGCGACCAGCGGCGTTTCATCGACCTCAGATTGAAGCTTTGACAGCGGCAGATAAACGGCGGCGTCGGCCTCGGTCGTCAGAAAGCGGTGGAGACTCCCCTGCACCGGGTCGGTGCGGATCTCAAATTCGTAGCCCGGGAATTCGGTGTGGAGCCGCTCCATCAGGATGGGATAAATGGGGTCACGCTGCAATAAGACCAGTGGAAGGTTCAGGATGAGATGCTTCTGCCGGGCGTAAGGGCGCACCTCGTTCCGGGCGTTGAGAATGTGCCGGTAGACGTTCTGCGCGTGCGGCAGGAAGGACCGGCCTGCCTCGGTCAGCGCGACGCTGGTCGTGCTGCGGTGGAACAGTTCAACGTCAAGTTCCTTCTCGAGACTGCGGATCTGATAGCTCAGCGCAGGCTGGGTGCAGTACAGCTCCCGTGCCGCGCTGGAAAAATTCAGCGTCCGGCTCACGGTCAAAAAACAGAGCAGCTGGTGGTCGTTCATGGCAAAGTTCTCCTTTCCTATCTAATATATCACATTTAAGGGCCTTTATAAACATCTTTTATAAGACTGCTTAAGATTTTTTAATTCCTTTTTACTTCGTTATATTTTATACTAAGTACAGCGCAGGTGATTTTTGGCCTGCAAACGTAGAAAGAAGATCGCAAAAGAAGAAAGAGAACACGAAGGAGAACGCAGATGAAAAAGATTTCCCGTAAGGGCTTCCTGAAAGTCGCTGCCGCAGCCGCAATGAGCGGTGTCACCGCCGGCGCACTGGCTGCCTGCAATGCTGCTTCCAGCAGCTCCACCGCCGCATCTACCGGCGAGGCTCTGTACACCCCCGGCACCTACACCGGCACCGCTACCGGTATCGGTGAGGTCAAGGTCACTATGACCTTCAGCGAGACTGCCATCACCGAGGTCGTCGTGGACACCTCAAACGAGACCGAGAGCATCGGCGGCGTGGCTGCTCCCACCCTGCAGGAGGCTCTGATGGCCGCTCAGAGCGCGGAAGTGGACAACATTTCCGGCGCAACGGTCACCACCAACGCTGTCAAGGAAGCTGCTGCAGACTGTATCGCACAGGCAATGGGCGTCAAGACCGACACTCCGGCTGAGGATACCAACAGCGCGGACGACGGCGAGGACTGGCTGGGCGAAGAGCCGCAGGTCGAGGCAAGCGAGACCCAGGACTTCGATGTTGTCGTCATCGGTGCAGGTCTGTCCGGCATCTGCGCAGCCCGTGCTGCCGCCGAAGAGGGCGCAAAGGTCGCTATCGTCGAGAAGAGTTCTTCCTTCAACTGCCGCAGCGGTGAGTACGCTCTGCTGAACGGCAGCCTGAACAAGCGTTGGGGCCGTGAGAACATCGTCGATGAGGATGTCGTCGTCAACCGCCTGATGCGTGAATGTACCTACCGCAACAAGCGTTCCATCCTCAAGAAGTGGGCTTCCCACGCACACGAGGTCATGGACTGGTTCATCGAGGCGTATCCCGAGCTGACCATCTGCGACACCACCCGTCAGGTCGTCACGCAGGAGCAGTTCGACAAGGGCATCCTGGTTCCTCTGGCATGGCCTCAGCCCGAGCATTACGATTACCGCAACGAAGAGTTCCCCACCTTCCCCTCCAGCATGGAGTTCCGCTCCTCCCGTAAGGATCAGCAGGGCTTCATCGTCGAGGCCAACCTGAACAAGGCTCTGGATGCAGGCGCACAGACCTTCTTCGGCTGCTTCGGTACCAAGCTGCTCAAGGACAGCGACGGTCGTGTGACCGGCGTTATCATCCGCGACGCACAGAACGGCAACAAGTACATCCAGCTGAACGCTTCCAAGGGCGTCATTATGGCGACCGGCGATAACTCCGGTGACGAGAAGATCCTGAAGCACTTCGCTCCGGAAGTCGTCGAGAAGCAGATCACCAACATGGGCGCAATGGGTATGCTGGGCGTTGACGTCGAAGGCAAGACTGTTGAGACCGGCGACGGCCTGCGCATGGGCGCATGGATCGGCGCAAAGGTTCAGGACCACCACGCTCCGATGACCCACCACATGGGCAGCGGCATGGGCGTTACCCCCTTCCTGCAGATCAACAAGCGCGGTGACCGCTTCATGAACGAGTGCATCCCCGGCCAGCAGCTGGAAAATCAGATCGAGCTGCAGCCCGAGTGTACTTCGTTCCAGATCTATGACTCCAAGTGGGGCGATGAGGTTCCCTACATGCCGGCAAACCACGGCGGCCTGTGCTACATCATCCCTGAGGATGAGGACGAGTCCAACCCGAACTACTCCGACCGTCAGTACACCAAGATCAGCGCAAAGGCTGACGCATATCAGTTCAAGGCTGACACGCTGGAAGACCTGCTGACCCAGTGCGGCTTCGAGGGCGAGGCTCTGGACAACGCTCTGGCATCCATCGAGCGTTACAACGAGCTGTGCAAGGCTGGTTCTGACGACGACTTCGGCAAGCCGGCAAGCCGCATGTTCGCTCTAGAGAATCCCCCGTACTACGCATGCCAGTGGGGCACTACCGCAATGCTGGTCTGCGTCGGTGGTCTGGAGAGCGACGAGAACTGCCATACCTTCACCGAGGAAGATCCTGCAAGCCCGAAGCGCGACATCATCAAGGGTCTGTATGTCTGCGGCAACGTGCAGGGCAGCCGCTACGCGGTCGAGTACCCGATCTGCATGCGCGGCATCAGCCACAGCCTCTGCGTCTACTATGGCTACATCGCAGGCAAGAACTGCGTCGCTGGCCTGTAAGCAGTAAAACTTAACAAGCGATTTCCTGCCCGGAACGGTTCTTTCTTCCCGTTCCGGGCATTTTTGCGTTTTTTGGCAGGATATGTGACACGGTTACAGAAAAACCGCCCCTTTTGGGGTATACTAATGCCATCACAAGAAAACACTTCTGAACGGAGGATTTTGAATATGGCAGTCGTAACCATCACAAAAGACAACTTTGCGCAGGAAGTCCTGCACAGCGAAAAGCCCGTCCTGCTGGATTTCTGGGCGACCTGGTGCGGCCCCTGCCGGATGCTCTCGCCCATCGTGGACGAGGTCGCCGAGGAGCGCAGCGACATCAAGGTCGGCAAGGTCAATGTGGACGAACAGCCCGAGCTGGCCGCTGAGTTCGGCGTTATGAGCATCCCCACCCTGCTGGTCTTCAAGAACGGCAAGCTCGTCAATCAGTCCGTTGGCGCACGCCCCAAGAGCGGCGTGCTGGCTCTGCTGGGCTAAACGGAATTATCATGAAAATACCCTCTGTCCGCAAAAGACAGAGGGTATTTTCATTTGGTGGGAAAAGGCCGCCGGGTGTCGCTGACGCCGGTGATGTAGTTCATGTCGACGTCGTAGAATTTCGCAAGCTGGATGAGACATTCGACCGGCATCCGCACCTTCCCTTTCTCGTAGTCGGAGTAAGTTGTCTGGGCGACATAAATCGCATTGGCAACTTCAGTTTGATTTAAATCACTGTCATCCCGTAGTTCTTTGACGCGTTCCATGTAGGCCATCGTATTCACCCCTTGTAGAAAGTCTACAAAGGCTGACGAATAATCGCGATTTTTAACGGATATTCCGTTAAAATGAAGAAACAATCGGAAAACACAGTTAAACTGAAAACAAATAAGTGGACTCTCCACTTTTGAAGAATACTTTCACATCAAAGGAGGAAATCGTTATGGCCTGCAATACAACGGAGATGCAACAAAAAACTGGCGAATCGTTGCGGAATGATTTGAAATTGGCATTTGGTGCGTTCTATCAGAAAGAACGGTATCAAGATCGCGTTGCGGAAATCCAAAATAAGCAACAGCAGCCAAAAGAGCAAAAAGATAGCTGGAAACTTAAGAAAATACTTAAAAAGCCGCCGCAGTGGATGAATGTGGTACTCATCATCTTGTGGCTGATCGTGGGGTATTTGACAGTGACAGTTCTTTGGGGAGATCGGAAGCACTGGGCATACTCCAATCTGGAGCCACTACTGGTAGGAATGTTCTCTATTTCGATTTTTCAGGCAACTTTGGAGCGACGAACAATTGCAGCGTACTTGAAAAAATTGGCTGAAAAGTTAAAAGGAGCGTCTGTTGATAAAAAGGAAAAATCAGAGGGTCAAAAAGATCAGGACAAGACAAAGCAGAAGCTTTTTATCGTTGTAGGTGTTATTGTTGTGATTACAGTCACCAGACTGGATTCTGATTTTTTCAATATGATTTTGTGGTGGCTGTTCTATCTGGTGAACTTTATTGGTACATTTCGCTTTATGGGATGGTTGGAATATAAGTATGTCCATGCAGAAAAATGGGAAAAGGAAGCAGATGCCTATTTTACGGCCAAAGATGAAAAACTGAACAAGGAGCTTGTAGAAGCTGAAAATATACTGAATGGCTGGAACAACTCCGAGATAATGGTATTCGCCTGTGCGACTGTACCGGATAAATTTCAAAATGTAGGAAATCTGGCAGTTCTGCTCAACGTGATGGAGAACAAATCGATTAACACATTACAAGAGGGCATTGCTGTATATGAAAAGCAGACTTGCCCCGAGGAACGACGCAAACAGCTGAAAGAAATCTATTGGCAGCAGTTGTGGCAAGATGAAGAATTTCGGCAAAAACTCAACGTAAAACAGTGAAGTGAAAAATAAAAAGGAGTAAAATTATGAGAAAAATGTTGAAGAAGCTCAGTATTCTCGCTGTACTGATGGTTATGTTGATCCTCGCAGCATGTGATGAAATTGATACGGGTAGAGTAGATGTAGAGGCTGTTTGGAAGAGCTACTTAAAAGAAAGTGGTGAAACAGAGCTGTATTTCCTATCAGGTGATTACGATGGAGATGGAGCGACGGAAGCGTATGGAATTACAGGAAAAGGCGATAGCTCCGGGTACGCAAATAATGTAAAGATTTATTTTGTTAGTGCGTCTGGTAGTGTTTCTTGTGTGAAGGACAAAGCCTATGGCAACAACAATACAGCTCTGTTCGGTCAGCTGAGAAATCATGAAACCCTAACGTCAAATCCGGAAAATGTTTTTTTGAAATGCGGAAATCAAAAATTTATTATCTGGGAAATTGATGGTGGCGGCAGTTCTAGTATTTCTGTGATTTTTGGTGTCCGCAATGGTGTTTCTTATCAGCCGAAGGTTTCTGGCAACTATCAGTGGTTCCATAAAGAAACAACGGATACATACATTGGAACAAAATCTGATTGGTCGAATGGATATCATGAATATATTGATTACAAGTTCTCGTTCAACGCATTTACTGGTGAGTTTGAGGAGAATAAAACGTAAGATGAAGCAGCGTATTTTATCTGCTGTGCTGATAGCAGTAGTCTGTTGCACCTCTCTGGCAAGCTGCTCATCGGAAAAGATGATATCAGACAGTGCTGCCAGTTCTACGGCGGAAAGCATTTCTACCATTAGCAGTGAATCTGTTGCAGACAGCATCGTACAAGATTCGGCGTCCTCTGCTGTGCAAAGCGAACCAAAGGAAGTTTCCGTTGAGGAAAAAATAACTGCCGAAGAAAACAAGACTACGTTTAGTGCAGAAGAATTAAAGGCAGCACAGGAAAAATTTCAGGCGGTGTTCGAGCAAATGAAGCTTGGCGAATTATATGAAGGACAATACAGTGGGTGCAGACGCTATACCATCGTCAGCGATTATGATGGAGATGGCACGTTGGAAGCGTTTGGATTCGTTGGCATTGAGAGTGATTGGCAGCCTGCACCATACTGGGAGTGCATCTCAATTTACTATATTGCTTCGGACTATACGATCACACCACTTGCAGGAAAAGATAGTGGTTATGACAGTGTCAATGGTGTAATTCTCTGCCCTGAACCCAACTATACGGATGATTTTTCGAACTGTGTTTATACCTCGGATAAGGAACATTTTCTTGCTTGGGAAGTGGCCTATTGGGAAGGTGATTGGTTCGCGCTGATTCTTGGTGTTCACGATGGAAAGCCGGTGTTATCCTATCCCGGAGAATCATTTTTTGTAAATGACAGCAGCCAGTTTGCCACATTTGATGATGACTATCATGAAGTTTTACTCCAACTGAAAGATGGAGAAATGATTCGGCAGAGTAGTTGATCGTATCAAAAAATAAAAAGCTCCTGTTTTAGATTTCCTCGTCCTCTGGGGATATTGCCGGAAGATACTGAAACAGTAAACAAACACAGGCCGCCCCCTGCGCAGCAAACGCAGAGGGCGGCCTGTTTCATATATTCGTTTTATTTCTTTTTGGGGAACACAAACGGGTCATGGAGATAAACGGCGACCAGATACGCTGCCATGAAGCACCAGATGATGGGCTCGCAGAGGATGACGGCGTTATACTCGAACTTCGGGATAAAGAAGATGACGAACAAAATCTTGCCCACGAACTCAATGACGCTGGAGAAGAGGGGCAGGACTTTCTGGCCGAGGCTCTGGAGGGCGTAACGGGTCGAGATGAGGACGCCGAGGACTGCATAGAAGGGAGCATTCCAGAGCAGATACCGCGCGCCATTTTCAAGGACGACCGGCTCGCTGGAGCCGGAGACGATGCGCACCATCCACTCGGCACCAAAGTGCATCAGCAGGACGGCACAGACGGCCACGACCACCGAGTAGATGTAGATGTCGCGCATCCCCTTGCGGACACGGTCGGGGTGGTTCGCACCGCGGTTCTGGGAAACGAAGGTCGAACCGGCGGACGCCATCGCCATAACGGGCATATCGGTGACGCTGAACAGCTTCCGGGCGGCGGTATGACCAGCGATGACGAGGGTACCCAGACCGTTGATGCCGTACTGCAGAATGACCGAACCGGCCGAGACGATGCTGCTCATCAGGCCCATCGAGATGCTCTGGCTGAACAGCTCCCAGTACAGGTTTTTGCCAACGTTGAAATGCTTCTTTTCCGGCAGAAGGATGCGCGTCTTTTTGCAGACGTAGATGACGCAGAGAACGACCGAGACGCCCTGTGCAAGGACGGTCGCGACAGCGGCACCGGCAACGCCCATTCCCATTCCGGCGATGAAGAGCATATCCAGCACCACGTTCAGCAGGGACGAGATGATGAGGAAGGCCAGCGGCATCACGCTGTTGCCGATGGCGCGGAGCAGACCGGCGCAGAGGTTATAGGCAAACATGACGATAACACCGAGGTCGATGATGAAGATATAGCTGTATGCGTCTTCCAGAATCTCCGCCGGGGTGTCCAGCAGGACAAGGAGCGGATGCAAGCCAAAATATCCGGCCAGCGTGATGACAAGAGAGGATATCAGGCCGATGACAAGGGAGCCTGCAACGGTCTTCTTTAACAGCTCTTCGTCCTGCGCACCATAGGAGCGTGCTGCGACGATGGCGAGGCCGTTGCCGATACCGAGGCCGAAACCGACCAGAAGCTCGTAGATCGAGCCGCAGGAGCCAATGGCGGCAAGGGCGGTATCGCCCAGCACGTTGCCGACGATCATGGTATCCACGGTGTTGTAGAGCTGCTGGAACAGGTTCGAGACGAAGATGGGCAGCATGAAGACCAGAAGGCTCCGGACAATGGGGCCGTTCATCAGGTCGACGTTCTGATTGAAAAAGGATTTTTTTGCGGTTTGGGTCATAATTCCTCCGGGAAAAATTTTCACAAAAAAAGGCTTCCCCTTGAGGGGAAGCTGTCTGCAGAGCAGACTGATGAGGTGTTAAAAATTACAGTTCCTGCGTCTCGAAGCCGTTACCGGTCAGGACTTCGACGCTGGTAAAGCCTGCCGCCTTGATGGCAGCAGCGGCTTCGTCAAAGCCGTAGGTCAGGCTGGCGACATCGTGGGAGTCCGAGGTGATGATGACCTTTCCGCCCATCTTCTGCCACTCGCCCAGCAGCCATGCACCGGGATAGAAATCCTTGCGGTAGCCACGGTAGACGCCGCCGGTGTTGACTTCCAGCAGGCAGTTGTTGTCTTTTGCAGCCTGCAGTGCTTTCAGAGCAGCGGCCTTGTAACGGGGAGATTCCTCGTCGAAGAACTCGCCATCAGCGTTCAGCTTCTTGATGAGGTCGATGTGTGCCAGAATGTCGGGTTTGAGGGCCGCGACCTTCTCGACCTCGGCAAAATATGCCTCGACTGCGGCCAGAGCATCGCCGTCGAAGTCGTCGTTGATGCAGTCCCACAGGTCTTTCGGGCGGAAGTCGATCTCATAATACTTGCCGGTCTTCTTGCCGTAGAGGTGGTGCGCACTGCCGATCCAGTAATCGTAAGACTCGTACTTGTCCTCGCTCAGCAGATCCCACTCGATGCCGCAGAGGATGTCCACCTTGCCCTTGTACTCGGCCTTGAGCTTGGCGATGGTGGCCTTATACTGGGCGGTGCGGCTGGGGCTCATGCAGTATTCCCGGTCACGCTGGGTGTAGCTGTGGCCCGAGAAGCCCAGTGTTGTCAGACCCTGCGCACAGGCAGCAGAGGCCATATCCTGTAAGGTGTTTTTGCCGTCACACATTGTCGAGTGACAATGAACGCTGGACTTCTTGTAATCTGCCATAGTTGAACTCACTGCATCCTTTCCTGTTTCACCTTGTGGTCGATGACGTGGCGTTTTTCCAGCTCACGGGTGATGTCCTCCACCGTGATGCCGGCATGGACCATCAGCACCAGCACATGGTACGCCAAGTCACTGATCTCGTAAATCGTTTCTTCTTTGTCTTCTTTTTCGCCTGCGATGATGACCTCGGTACATTCCTCGCCGACTTTCTTGAGAATTTTCTCCTTGCCCTTCTCGAAGAGGTAGGTGGTGTAGCTGCCCTCTTTCGGGTCGGTCTTGCGGCCCTTGATGAGGTCATACAGACCCTGCCAGCTGAACTGCTTCAGCTCCGGTGAGACATACACCTCGTTGAAGAAGCAGCTCTCGGCTCCGGTGTGGCAGGCCGGACCGCTCTTGACGACCTCGACCACCAGAGCGTCCTTGTCGCAGTCGGCGGTGATGGACACGACCTTCTGCACATTGCCGCTCGTCTCGCCCTTGCGCCAGATCTCCTGACGGCTCCGGCTCCAGAAGACCGTGCGGCCCTCGGCGATGGTCAGTGCCAGCGTCTCGGCGTTCATGTAGGCGAGGGTCAGGATTTCTTTGGTGTAGTGGTCCTGCACGATGGCAGGGATGAGGCCTTTTTCGTCAAATTTCAGTTCCATAAAAATTCTCCTCCCCCTCAAAAGGGGATACATACAGTTTATCCTAAACTCGGCGGAAACGCAAGAGGTTCACAGCCGCATTTCGACTCCGTTTTGGTTCAAATATTCTTTCAGCTCCCGGATGGTGAGCAGTTTCTGGTGGAAGATGCCTGCCGCAAGGCCAGCGTCGATGCCCTTGTGGTGGAACAGCTCGAGGAAATCTTCCTTTTTGCCGGCTCCGCCGCTGGCGATGATCGGCACATTGACCCGTGCCGCCACCGCGTCAAGCATCTCGAGGTCGAAGCCGTTCCGGACGCCGTCGGTGTCGATGCTGTTCAGGCAAATTTCACCGGCACCGTGGTCGACCGCCCACGAGATCCAGTCCAGCGCGTCGCGGCCGGTGTTCTCCCGTCCGCCCTTGGCGAAGACCATGAACTTCCCATCGACCCGTTTGACGTCGGCGGAGAGGACGACGCACTGGTTGCCGTACCGCTGAGCCGCCGCCGGGATGAGGTCGGGATTCTTGAGTGCGCCTGAGTTGACGCTGACTTTGTCCGCGCCGCATTTCAGCACCCGGTCAAAGTCTTCCAGCGTGTTGATGCCGCCGCCGACCGTCAGCGGAATAAAGATCTCGCTGGCGACTTTTGTCAGAATCTCCGTAAAAAGGGCGCGGCCCTCAAAGCTGGCCGTAATATCGTAGAACACCAGTTCGTCCGCACCGGCGGCGTTGTACATCCGCGCCATCTCCACCGGGTCGGCGACGTCCTTGATGCCCTCAAAATTGGTTCCCTTGACGACCCGGCCATTCCGGACGTCAAGACAGGGAATGATGCGTTTTGTGATCATCGTTCGTTTCCCCTCTGTTCAGTTCTGTACCAGTTCGACGCAGTGTTTCAGGTCGAGCGCGCCGGTGTAAAGGCTCTTGCCCAGAATCGCGGCGGCGACGCCCATCTGCTCGAGTTCCAGCAGTTCGGACTCGTAGGAGATGCCGCCGCTGGCCGTGAACGCCATCCCCGGAACCTCGCTCACCAGCTGGCGGTAAAGTGCAAGGTTGGTTCCCTGCATCGCACCGTCGCAGGCAATGTCGGTGTAGATGACTGCCGAACAGCCGGCATCCGCCAGCCGCTTGCAGAAGTCCACGCCCTTTTCCCGGCTGACTTCTTTCCAGCCATGGATGGCAACATAGCCGTCCTTTGCGTCCACGCCGACGGCGATTTTGTCGCCGTACTTTTTCAGCATCCGGGCGGTGAAGTCAAAATCCGTCACGGCGACGCTGCCGAGGATGCAGCGGCCTACACCTAGAGACAGATATTTTTCAATGCGCTCTTCGGTGCGGATGCCGCCGCCGACTTCAATGTACAAGCCGCCCTGTTTTGCGAGAGCGGCAATGGTATCGTAGTTGGACAGGGTGCCGTCCTTCGCGCCGTCCAGATCGACGACGTGCAGGTTTTTCGCGCCTGCGTCCAGAAATGCCCGAGCCTGTGCGCAGGGGGCTTCGCCGTAGACGGTCATCCGGTCATAGTCGCCCTGGGTCAGGCGGACAACCTGACCGTCTCGCAGGTCGATCGCAGGAAATAACTGCATGGTTTATACCTCCGCAAATGCTTTCAGGATACGCAGGCCGGTGTCGCCGCTCTTCTCCGGGTGGAACTGGGTGCCGTACACCTTTCCGGCCCGGACGACACCGGTGACCGGGATGGAATACTCGCTGACAGCCAGCGTGCTTTCGACGCAATTCTTGCCGTAATAACTGTGGACATAATAGACGTACTCACCCTCTTTGATGTACTTGAAGAGTGGGTCGTCCTTCACGATATGCAGGGCGTTCCAGCCGATCTGCGGCACTTTCAGGCTCTTGTCGGTCAGGTCGGGTTCCAGCGGACAGACCTCACCTTTGACAAAGCCAAGGCCTCTGTGTTCGCCGTACTCATAGCTTTTTTCAAAGAGCAGCTGCATCCCGAGGCAGATGCCCAGCAGCGGCTTCTTTTCGGCCTCTTCCTGAATGACCGGCACCAGCCCAGAGGCTTCCAGCTTTGCCATCGCGTCGCCGAAGGCTCCCACGCCGGGCAGGATGAGCCGGTCGGCCTGCCGGATGGTGTCGACATCGGCGGTGACGACGGCTTTCAGACCCAATTTTGCCAGACTGGAACGGAGACTGAACAGATTGCCGACTCCGTAATCAATGATCGCGATCATACCAGCAGTCCTTTCGTTGAGGGGATCTCGTCCGGGTGGGCGGTGTCGATTTTCACGGCCGCTGCCAGCGCACGTCCTGCGCCCTTGAAGCAGGCTTCGAGGATGTGGTGGGTGTTCTCACCGGCGAACTGGACAAAGTGGATGGTGGCCTGCGCGTTCCGGGCAAAGCCCAGCCAGAACTCTTTCATGCACTCAACGTCGAAATCGCCGACCTTTTCAGTCTGACAGTGGACATCCCAGTTCAGGGTGCAGCGGCCGGACAGGTCGACTGCGCAGAGGATGAGAGCTTCATCCATCGGCAGATAAAAACTGCCGTACCGCTGGATGCCGCGCTTTTCGCCCAGAACGTTATTGAACGCCTGACCCAGCGCGATGCCGATGTCCTCAGCGGTGTGGTGATAGTCCACCTCGACATCGCCGTGGCAGGTCAGGACTAAATCGAACCGGCCATGCCGCGCGAACAGCTCGAGCATGTGGTTCAGAAAACCACAGCCGGTGTCCACCTGATAGCGGCCGGTGCCGTCAAGGTTCAGGTTCAGCTCGATTTGGGTCTCATTCGTGTTTCGTGTGACTGTTACTTCGCGCATGGTTCATTCCTCCAGAATCGCGTCCAGTGCCGCCAGCAGAGCCTGCATCTCGTCCGGCGTGCCGATGGTGATGCGCAGCCGGTTCGCGATGCGCGGCGCGTCGAAGTGGCGGACGAGGATACCTTTCTCTTTCAGCTTCCGGTACAGCTCGCCGCCGTCCTTCTTGTCGCTCTCGGCAAACAGGAAATTCGACCGGCTGTCGGTGCAGGCAAAGCCCCGTTTTTCCAGCTCCTGCTTTGTCCACTGGCGCGTCTCGATGATGGCCGAACGGGTCTTGTCGAAGTAGGCGGTGTCTTCCAATGCAGCCTGTCCTGCTTTCAGGGTCAGGCGGTTGATGTTGTAGGGGTTCAGGCTGAACTTGACCCGGTTGAGGTCGGCGATGAGGTTTTCATTTCCCATTGCCAGACCCAGCCGCGCGCCGGCCAGCTGACGGGATTTCGAGAAGGTCTGGACGACCAGCAGGTTGTCGTATTGGTCAATGAGCGGAACACAGCTCTCACCGCCGAAATCCACATACGCCTCGTCGATGATGACGACGTTGTTCGGGTTGGCTTTCAGGATGCCCTCGATGGCACTCCGGGGCAGAGCCAGACCGGTAGGTGCGTTGGGGTTGGCGATGACAATGGTCTCATTTTTGTTGTAGTAATCCGCCGGGTCGAGGGTAAAGTCCTCTTTCAGCGGAACGATATCGCTGGGAATATTCATCAGTCCGCACCAGACGCCGTAACAGCCGTAGGTGATATCGGCGTATGCCAGCGGATGATTCTCATCGCAGAAGGCACGGATGGCGAAGAACAGGTTCTCGTCGCTGCCGTTACCCGGCATGATTTGATTGTTTTTCAGCCCGAAGTGCTTCGCCGCCGTGTTCAGCAGGTCAGCGCAGGCCGGGTCGGAGTAGAGACGGAGCTTTTCGACTTCCGCACGGTTGACGGCCTCGACCACCGCCGGAGAGGGCGGATAGGGGCTTTCGTTGGTGTTCAGCTTGATGTATTTCTGGTCCTGCGGCTGTTCGCCCGGGGTATAGGGCGTCACGCCGGCCAGTCTGGGAGAAAGAAATCTGCTCATAATAACATCCTCTTACTTGTCATACCGAATCGTTACGCTGCGAGCATGTGCGTGCAGGCCCTCCCGTTCGGCAAAGTCTGCGATACGGGGAGCGGCCTCCTGCAAAGCCTCCCGGGTGTAGTAGATGAAACTGGACTTCTTCACGAAGTCGTCCACACCCAGAGGGCTGGAGAAGCGTGCGGTGCCGCTGGTCGGCAGGGTGTGGTTCGGGCCTGCGAAGTAGTCGCCCAGAGCTTCGGGAACATTCCGACCGAGGAAGATGCTTCCGGCATTTTTAATTTCATTCAGGACGCTGAACGGGTCCTCGACGCAGACTTCCAGGTGTTCCGGCGCGATGATGTTGCAGGCTTCGATGGCCTTGCGCAGGTCGGAGCAGACGATAATTTTGCCGTTGTCATCGACGCTGGCACGGGCGATGGCCGCACGGGGCAGCTGAGGAATCTGGACTTCCAGCTCGGCCTGCACTGCCTTCGCCAGCTCTTCGCTGTCGGTCACGAGGACGGGGCTTGCCAGCTTGTCGTGTTCGGCCTGACTCAGCAGGTCGGCGGCGACCCATGCCGGATTGCATCCGCCGTCTGCCAGAACCAGAATTTCGCTGGGGCCTGCGATCATGTCGATACCGACTTTGCCGAAGACTTTCCGCTTGGCCGTGGCAACGTAGATGTTGCCCGGGCCAACGATCTTATCGACCGCCGGGATGGTCTCGGTGCCGTAAGCCAGAGCCGCGACGGCCTGCGCACCGCCGGTCTTGAAAATTTTCGTCACGCCTGCGGTGGCCGCGGCGGCGAGAATAACCGGATTTACTTTGCCGTCCTTGCCTGCCGGGGTCGTCATGACGATCTCAGACACGCCTGCGACCTTGGCCGGGATGACGTCCATCAGGACGGTGGACGGATACGCCGCCGTGCCGCCCGGCACATAGACGCCGGCCTTTTCAATGGGGGTGTATTTCTGACCCAGCACGATGCCGGGCTTGTCGTTCATCACAAAATTTTTGTGGACCTGCTGGCGGTGGAAGGCTTCGATGTTTGCCGCCGCCTGACGCAGGGTCTCGAGGAAGTATTCGTCCATCCCGGCAAAGGCCTCGTCGATCTCCGCCTGCGTGACCTGCAGATTGTTGATTTTCGCGCCGTCAAATTTCAGAGCATACTCTTTCAGTGCTTCGTCGCCGTGTGCGCGGACGTCTGCAATGATGCCGTCCACCACGTCCTCGACATTCTTCTCAGCACGGATGTCACGGTTTAGAATTTCTTCGGGTTTCAGGTCTTCAAATTGATAGAGTCGAATCATTTTGCTTCCTCCTGTTCTTTCAATGCACCACGCAGCTTTTCGAGCATTTCATCCATTTCCTGATGCTTGAACTGGTAGCTGGCTTTGTTGGCGATGAACCGTGCCGAGATGGGCATGAACTCGGTGACGACGCGCAGGCCGTTCTCCCGGAGAGTCGTTCCCGTCTCGACGATATCCACGATGACATCCGACAGGCCGAGAATAGGAGCCAGCTCGATGGAGCCGTTCAGCTTGATGATGTCGATATCCCGGCCAATGGATGCGTAATAGTTCTTGGCGATGTTCACGAACTTGGTCGCCACCCTTACCGGGCGGCTGGGGTCGTCCTGATAATCGGCAGGAGCCGCAACACACATCCGGCACTTGCCGAGGCCGGTGTCCAGCAGCTCGTAAACGTCCGCCGAAGCTTCGGTCAGAATGTCCTTGCCGACGATGCCGACATCCGCCGCGCCATGCTCGACGTAAATCGCAACGTCGCTGGGCTTGACAAGGAAGTACCGGATACCGGCTTCCGGGTTCTCAACGACCAGCTTCCGGGTCGCGTTGTAGTCCTCCGGGCAGCCGTAGCCGATCTTCGCCAGCAGGTTGTAAACCTTGTCGCCGAGACGGCCTTTCGGCAGTGCCACGTTCAACATGACCTTTTCGGTCTGCTGCTTCTGCACCGGCGGCAGCGGCGCGCTCAGGCGGTCAAGCTCGTCGAGGTAGACCGCAAAACCGATGGCACCGGCACCCGGCGTGAATTTCCGGATGAGCAAATCGTACCGGCCGCCCTTGAGCAGCGGACGGGGCAGGCTCTTGAGATAGCCCTGAAAAATCAAGCCGTTGTAATATTCCATCTCGCCTGCAAGGGTCAGGTCGAGACGGATGCTTCCGCCTGCGGCTTCCAGCGGTTCCGCCAGCGCGCGAAGCTCTTCGGCGGCGTTCCGCATCCGCTCGTTTCGGCAGAAGGCTTCCGCCTTCGGGAGGACATCGGCATAACTGCCGTTCAGGGAGAGCAGTTCGACCAAAACATCCGCTTCGGAACGGTCCAGCCCGGCGGCTTCAGCCGCAGTCCGGAGTTCGTGGGCGTTTTTGGCCCGGAGCTTTTCAAGTAGAACGGGCCGCATCTCCGCCGGAACGTTCAACGCATCCAGCAGGCCGAACAGATAGCCCATGTGGCTGATTTCCAGCACCCACGCGCTTCCCAGCAGACCCAGCGACTTCGCCGCCAGACAGACCGCCTGCTGGACTTCCGCCTCGCCGACCGTTCCCAGCATCTCCAGACCCATCTGGGAAATCTCTTTAAAGGTGTGGCTTTCTGCCGACGGACGGTAGACGTTTTCGTGGTAATAGTAGCGGAGCGTCTCGCCCTTGGCCGGCTGTGCCGTCTTTGCGATGGAGAGGGTCACGTCCGGCTTGAGAGCTAGCAGACGGCCGTCCAAATCGGTGAAGGTGATGACCTGCTCCGACGACAAAAAGCTTCGGTTCTCCTGATACAGACCGTACTCCTCGAACCGCCCCATGTGATATTTGCGGCATCCGGCATCCTCGTATAACGCCCGGAGCGCGAAAGATGCCCGTTCCTTGGGCTGTAAGCGTGAAAGTTCAAACTCCATTTTCCGTTTCCCCCGGCGGCCCTTTGGCCGCTTTGCTGACCGCGGATGTAAAACCCGGTCACTTTCCCATGTAGTAAGTCTGTGTTTATTTTACTTTATCTTGATAAAGTTGTAAAGCGTGAAAGCGACAGTGTTTTCCGCTCCGCCCCCTCACTTTTCTGTGAGTTCTTCCAATCGTACGCCGGTGGGAGACAATTGTAATAGAAGTGTGATGGTGTTGGGTGAGCGCATAAGTTAGAATTCTAATGTACGTTGCATCTATTATTTCAGCAGATAAAAACTTGCTCTTTGACAATAAGGGGAAAACAAGAGGAAATTTTGGTAGATTTCAAAAGCCTGCAAAATTGAAAGAATAACCGACTATTGCAAAATAGCCTCAATAAAAATGAGATAGGTTTCCCCGAAAAGGGTTGCCTATCTCGTTTTTTATTGAGGACTTGAATGAAGAAAAACCACCAGCTAAGCTGGTGGAATAGAAAACGGCTTTAGCCCTAGACAAAGATAACAAAGACGTAAAAAAAGACCCCTTGAGGGGCCTGCCACGAGACAGGAATGCAGTTGGCAGACCCATTCGTGGCCCCTTAAGGGGCTTTGCTAGTATTATGTCCTTCCAGGGCTTTGACTATTTTATAGCTTACAGGCTGCGGTTCTTGATCTCAGAAGTGACCTTCTCGATAAACTCATCGACGCCCATCGTGGTGGTCTCGCCCTTACGGTCACGGACGGAGACGTTGCCAGCCTCGGCCTCTTTTGCGCCCAGAACCAGCATATACGGCACACGGTCGACCTGCTGAGCGGCACGGATCTTATAGCCGATCTTCTGATTGTCGTCGTCCAGAGCGACACGGACGCCGGCCTCGACCAGCTTCTCGGTGATGGCCTGAGAATACTCGAGGGTCTTCTCGGAAACGGGCAGGACCTTGACCTGAACCGGTGCCAGCCAGGTGGGGAACTTGCCCTTGGTCTCCTCGATGAGGTAAGCCATGAAGCGGTCCAGAGAGCCCAGAATTGCGCGGTGCAGAACGACAGGGGTCTTCTCGGTGCCGTCCTTGTCCACATAGGTCAGGTGGAACTTTGCCGGCAGGCAGAAGTCCAGCTGGCAGGTAGACAGGGTGTACTCTGCGCCGACTGCCGGCTTGACGTTGACATCCAGCTTCGGGCCGTAGAAGGCAGCCTCGCCGATCTCCTCGGTGAAGTGGATGCCCAGCTCGGTCAGGACCTCACGCAGAGCGTTCTCTGCATGGTTCCACATTGCGTCGTCGTCGTGATACTTCTTCTTATCCGCCGGGTCACGCAGAGACAGGACGCAGCGGTAATCGGTGATGTTGAAATCCTTGTAGGTCTCGAAGATCAGGTTGCAGACATCTGCGACCTCGCTCTTGATCTGCTCCGGGGTGCAGAACAAGTGAGCGTCGTTCTGGCAGAAGTGACGGCCGCGCTCGATGCCCTTCAGGGTACCGGAAGACTCATAACGGAAGTCATGTGCGATCTCGCCGATGCGCATGGGCAGGTCACGATAAGAGTGCGGACGGTTTGCGTAGATCATCATGTGGTGGGGGCAGTTCATCGGGCGCAGAACATAGCTCTCACCCTCCATCTCCATGGCCGGGAACATGTTCTCACGATAGTGATCCCAGTGGCCGGAAGTCTTGTAGAGGTTGACGGTGCCGATGCAGGGAGTCATAACGTGCAGATAGCCGCGTGCGCGCTCCTTCTCCTTGATATAGTTCTCCAGCTCCTGCCAGACGGTGTAGCCGGCAGGCAGGAACATCGGCAGGCCGCGGCCAACAAGGTCGTCGGTCATGAACAGGCCCATCTCCTTGCCGATCTTGCGGTGATCGCGCTCACGAGCCTCCTGCTGCTCCTTCTCCCATGCTTCCAGCTCTTCCTGATTGTGGAAAGCGACGCCGTTGATACGGGTCAGCATCTTGTTTTCCTTGTCGTTTTTCCAGTATGCGCCGGACTGCTGAGTGATCTTGAAAGCTTTCAGAGCCTTGGTGTAGGTCAGGTGAGGTCCGATGCACATGTCGATATACTCACCCTGCTGATAGAAACTGAACTCGGTCTCGTCAGCCAGATCTGCCATGTGCTCGATCTTGTAATGCTCCTGACGCTCCTCCATCAGCTTGACAGCCTCTGCACGGGGCAGGATGAAGGGCTTGATGGCGAGGTTCTCTTTGGTGATCTTGCGCATCTCTTTCTCGATGTTGGCAAGGTCTTCGTCGGTCAGCTTGGTATCGCCGAGGTCGACGTCATAATAGAAGCCGTTCTCGGTAGCCGGGCCGAAGGCGAAGTCAGCCTGCGGATACAGACGCTTGATAGCCTGTGCCATGATGTGGGCTGCGGTATGGCGGATGACATGCAGCTCCTGGTCCTGCGGACATTCCGCAACGGTACCGTCTTTATAGATGATCTTCATAGTAAATACTCCTTTTTTCATCCAAGTGTTCAAAAAAAGACGCTCCATCCCGTAAACTCACACGGGATGAAGCGTCTGTAATGTCTTAACAGAACGTTCCACGGTTCCACCCGAATTGCGCATCTATGATACGCCACTCGCTGTGCTGTAACGGGCGCACCCGGCAGAGGTTCGCCTCTGCACTCCGCGGTGGTAGGAACTCCGCACACAACAAGCCGCTTGCAGCACACCTTTGTTTTAAAAAGGCGGCGGCTCTCTCTGCGCTGTGTCCAGCGGAACTCTCTTGTCCGCGTCATCGTTTTCCACAGGATGAAACTACGCTGATTGTAGCACGATAGAACCGAAAAATCAAGCTCTCCGGTCTGGAAATTTTAGTTGGTCGAAAAATGTTCCTCGGTTTTGTGCAGTTTTTTCTCCCACTGTGCCGTATACTCCGAGTGGAGCTTTTCGGTCAGGAAGGTCTGGCTGCTGTACAGACCATGACGGCCCGACAGCATATAGCAGACGCCGCAGCCCAGCGCGATGAGTTCCAGCCCAACACCGCCGAACAGCTCATACGCCAGCAGCAGGGAGGGGATGAGGGTATTGGTCGCACCGCCGAAGACGGAGACCAGACCCAGTGCCGCTGCGAAACCAGCAGGCAGGCCCAGCAGAGGGCCGACCACACAGCCGAAGGTCGCACCAATGTAGAAGCTCGGTACGACCTCGCCGCCCTTGAATCCGGACGCCAGCGTGATGGCAGTCAGGAGCATCTTGCAGATGAAATCCCACGGCAGAGCCTCACCCTGCTCGACTGCCGCCGTGATAACGCCCATGCCGGCACCGTTGTAGCGGCCGACACCCATCAGATAGGAGAGAGCCACGACCACGATACCGCCGGCCACGACCCGGATCCACGGATTGGGCAGACGCTTCGGGATCTCATGCTCGGTGAAGTGGAGCAGAGCGCAGAACATCCGGGTCACGACAGCGCAGAGGACGCCCAGAACGGCCGCTTTGAGGGCCGTCACGAGGGTCAGCTCCGGTGCGACGAGCGCAAAATGGGTCGGCGCGATGCCGCAGAGAGTCGAGACGCCGTAAGCGATGAGTGCCGCTGCAAAGCCCGGCACAAAGGTCACGCTGAACACCACGCCGACGTCCACGACCATCATTGCGAAGAGGGTCGCCGCCAGCGGCGTACCGAACAACGCCGAGAAGAACGCCGCCATGCCGCAGGCCGTTGCCGTCCGGCGGTCATGTTCGTTGAGGTGGAGCAGCTTTGCGACATTAAAGCCGATGCTGCCGCCCATCTGGAGAGCTGCACCTTCCCGTCCGGCCGAACCGCCGCAGAGGTGGGTCAGCACCGTGCCAAAGAAGATGGCCGGAACCAGCCACGGGCTGACCGGTTCGCCGCTCTGCACAGCGCGAAGGACGTTGTTTGTGCCGACGCCCTCGCACTTTGTCACCTTATAAAGAGCCACAATGGCAAGACCGGCCAGCGGCAGCATCCAGAGGAGCCACACATGCTCGCCGCGAAGCTCGGTCACATATTCCACCGCGAGGTGGAACGCCGTACCGATGATGCCGCAGAGCAGACCCGTCGGAACCGCCAGAAGGAGCCATTTCAAAAGGATGCGCGCCGTCCGGCCAAACGCTTGGAAATAATTTTTTGCCTGTTCCTTCATTCTGAACTTTTCAACCTTCCTATCAAAACTTTCTCAAAAAATCGACGCCGTCCAGCATAACACACCGCGAAAAAGATGTCAAGCAACGTCAAAAGCCCTGCTCCCTTGTGCGGAAGGAGCAGGGCTTTTGAGAATTGCTGTTCGGATCAGAAAAAGGAAAAAGGAGAACATATATCGTCACGCTATGTAAGCGAGACAGCAGTTAGGATCACTCCACGTCCTGGAGTGCGGCGAAGTCCTCTTCGCCGGTGCGGATCTTGACGACCCGAGTCACGTTGTAGACGAAGATCTTGCCATCGCCGATATGGCCGGTATACAGAGCCTTCTTGGCGGCATCGACCACAGAGTCGACCGAGATCTTGGAAACGATGACCTCGACCTTGATCTTGGGCAGCAGGGTCGAATCCACAGGCACGCCGCGGTATTTCTCGCTGGTGCCTTTCTGGATGCCACAGCCCATGACCTGCGTGACGGTCATGCCGGTCACGCCCAGATCGTTCAGGGCGGTCTTGAGCTGGTCGAACTTGCTCAGCTTGGCGATGATGGACACCTTGTGCATACCGGTATCGTACACGCCGTCATGGATGACCGGCGAAGGCTCACGCATGACGGGAACCGCTGCGTCGATCTGCTTGGCGGATGCCTTTGTCACATCGTCCTCGCCGAGGTCGGTGTTTTCGTTGGGAGACATGGCCGCTGCGTTGGCGTCGGAGATGGAGAAGCCAGCGTAAGCGGATGCCAGACCATGTTCGTGGATGTCCAGACCGTCGATCTCGACCTCAGCCGGAACACGCAGGCCGATGGTCTTGTCGATGATCTTGAAGATGATGAACATCACGACCAGAACGTAAGCGTCAACAGCCACCAGACCCAGCAGCTGGATGCCCAGCTGGCCGAGGCCGCCGCCATAGAACAGGCCGGCATATTCGGTGTTGCTGCCGTTGGAGAACAAGCCGACTGCGATAGTACCCCAGACGCCGTTTGCAAAGTGGACGGAGACAGCACCAACGGGGTCGTCGACCTTGGCGATCTTATCGAAGAACTCCACGCTCAGGACGACGAGGAAACCGGCCACAAAGCCGATGATAAATGCGCCGAACGGAGAAACGGTGTCGCAGCCTGCGGTGATGGCGACCAGACCGGCCAGAGAGCCGTTCAGGGTCATCGAGACATCGGGCTTGTCGTAACGCTTCCAAGTGAAGAGCATGGTCACGCAGGTCGCGACGGCAGCGGCAAGGTTGGTGTTGAAGCAGACCAGACCGGTCATCGTCATGGTTTCATCGGTGGACAGCGACAGAGAAGAGCCGCCGTTGAAACCGAACCAGCAGAACCAGAGGATGAAAACGCCCAGTGCGCCAGCCGTCAGATTGTGGCCGGGGATGGCGTGGGGGTTGCCGTCCTTGTCGTACTTGCCGATACGGGGGCCGAGCAGAGCCGCGCCCAGCAGAGCAATGATGCCGCCGACGTTGTGAACGGCTGCGGAACCGGCGAAGTCATGGAAGCCCATGCTCTGCAGCCAGCCGCCGCCCCACATCCAGTGGCCGCAGATGGGATAAACCACCAGCGAGATGGCTGCGGAGTAAACGCAGTAAGCTTTGAAGTTGGTGCGCTCGGCCATCGAGCCGGAAACGATGGTCGCGGCCGTTGCGCAGAAGACGGTCTGGAACACGATGTAGACCCACAGCGGAATGTCCAGACCCAGATGGGAGTAATCTCCCTGAATGAACGGGTCAAAACCGCCGATCAGCGCGCCCGTGCCGCCGAACATCAGGCCAAAGCCGATGAGCCAGTAGCAGGGGGTGCCGATGCAAAAGTCCATCATATTCTTCATCAGGATGTTGCCCGTGTTCTTTGCACGGGTAAAGCCTGCTTCACACAGGGCGAAACCAGCCTGCATGAAGTAGACCAGGAACGCTGCGACCAGCGTCCAACAGGTGTTTACGGAGCTGAACATGATCCTCATACCTCCCCAGATGTGTTCCGCCGGCCTGCCAGAGCCGACGGGCGTACCCTCGCGATGCTGCGCCCTCTATTGCGCAGCATCGCGGAAATCCGACTCCGGAAGCCCTCTATCTCCTCCGGAACCGATGACTGAACAAACGGGGTCAGTCTGCCCCCGAAAACGAAAAAAGACGCTCAGCGGATCTGCATCCGTGAGCGTCTTTGCTTTCGATGGCATGAGTATAGAGCGGTTTGGGCAAAGTGTCAAGAGGAAAAGCTTAATTTTGACGTTTTATACAATTCTCAAAAAATCGAGATGCCAAAAATTTGGAAACAAAAGTCAATCTTTCTTTTCCTCGCCGTGGTGTTCCTCCCGAGATGCCCTCATCTCGACATGGAGCAGCAGGCTCATCAGGGCGCGGAGGGCGAATGTCGCCGCCAGCGGCACCACCGACTGTAAACTCGGCAGCAGGAAAGTCCGGGCGATCTCCGCCGACATCAGGAACTCGAGGGCGGTCGTCAGGCCGCTGCTCATCTCGTGGTGGAAGTCGTAGCTGTCATGGAACAGCGTCACGCGCAGGTAATGGTAGCTGGCCCGTGCCAGACTGGTGACGATGATGATCAGGCCGATGACCTCCGCAATGGCGGCGATCAGCGGCACCGCCGACTCCAGAAACAGTTCCAGAGCCGAGGATATCGTCTCGTTGAAGTGGTACAGCGCGCTCATGAAGCCCGTTCTCCTTGTGTTTTATTTAGGCCAGCAGGCTCTTGATGTAAGCAGCCAGCTCCTCGTCCTTGCAGGAAGCGAAGAACAACTCGCTGAACTTCTCACCAGCGATGGCACCCTTCAGCAGGTCCTGATCGATGCTCTTCAGGCACTCGATGAGGGGCTTGAAAGTAGCGGCACGGACGCCGTCCAGAATTTTCTTGTTGCGCTGCTCCGGCTCCACACGCTCCTTCGGGTAGCCCTGACCGTGGCCGAAGCCAAACAGCTTCTCGAAGCAGTACTCAAGGTTCAGCTCACCGCCCCAGCCAAAGCCCTTTGCGAAGGGCATAGCGACTGCGTTTCCGTCGTTGACATGTGCGAAGGTGTAAGCGTCGACGGGGTCTTCCACATGGCCGCAGATGACGCCCGGGAAGCTGTTCAGAGCCAGCATTGCGCCCTCGCCGGTGCCGCAGCCGGTGATGACATAGTCAGCCGCGCCGCTGTTCAGCAGGATGGCGGCAAGGATGCCGCACTGCACATAGGTCAGCTGTGCCTTGTCGTCAGCAGCATACATGCCGTAGTTGACGACTTCGTGGCCCATCGGCTCGACGACCTTTTTCAGAGCGGCCTCGATGATGCCGTTCTTTGCGGCCTGACTGTTTTCGTTGATAAGTGCGATCTTCATAAACAATTCTCCTTTTTGTTATGATTTCTGTTTTTTAGCGTAACATCCTTTGTTCCGGCTGTCAAGGAGAGATTCCTCTCTTCCAGCCTTTACCCCAGCTTCTTTTTCTGCTGGTGGGCCATGATGGGCATCAGCACCGGCATCGGAACGAACCGCTGGGCCGTCGTTGCGACGCGCATCAGAGCCGACGGCACGATGACGGTCTTGCCGCGCAGCATCCCACGCATGGCTTCTTCCACACAGAGCTGCGGCGAGATGCCTTTCAGCGCGAAGACCACACCGGCGCAGTCGTTGAACTCGGTATTGACCGGGCCGGGGCAGAGGGCGCAGACATAGACCGGGCTGTGCTGCTCGCGCAGCTCTTCGGCGACGCCGCGCGTCAGGCTGACGACGTATGCTTTGGTGGCGTAGTAGCCGGCCATATAGGGGCCGCCGGGCAGAAGTCCAGCAGAAGACGCCACATTCAGCACCGTGCCAAAGCCCTGCGCCTGCATCTTTTTCACCGCGAACTTGAACAGCCGGTGCATCGCGAGGACATTCACCTTCGCCATC
Organism: uncultured Faecalibacterium sp.; assembly: GCA_934548045.1. GTDB lineage: Bacteria > Bacillota > Clostridia > Oscillospirales > Ruminococcaceae > Faecalibacterium. The sequence continues at coordinate 104,304 of CAKTEM010000009.1, forward strand.
GAGAGTTCCCGTTCGGTGTCCGTCTCGAGGAAGCTGCCGCAGACACCGAACCCGGCGTTGTTGATGAAGATGTCCACCCGTTCGCTCTCCATCTCGGCGCAGAGCCGGTCACATTCGGCCTCCTGTGCCAGATCTGTGGTCAGGATGCGGCTGGGCGTGTTGTACTGGCTCAGCAGCTCGGCCGCGAGGTGTTCCAGCCGGTCTTTCCGGCGCGCGGTCAGGATGAGCCGGAAGCCCAGCTTCGCGTACCGCCGGGCAAACTCCTGCCCGATGCCGGAGCTTGCGCCGGTGATCCATACAGTCTTATTCGCCATCGTTTTTCTCCGTCCTTTCTGGATTCGTCTGATGCAAGGATAACACAGTTTTCTACCGCTTGCAATTCGTTTCTTCAATTTACATTGCCCGGATTTTATGCTACTATTTAAGTAAACGAGAAATCACCCAAGTGAAGGAAGGAGAAAATTTATGGCAAACGCATTTCCGAAAGGCTTTTTATGGGGCGGCGCAACCGCCGCGAACCAGTGCGAGGGCGGCTGGCAGGAGGGCGGCAAGGGCCTGTCCACCGTTGATGTCATCCCCTTTGGTGAGGACCGTATGCCGGTCAGCCGCGGCCTTGTAAAGATGCTGGAGTGTGACGACCAGCACCAGTACCCGGCCCATGAAGCCATCGACATGTACCACCACTTCAAAGAGGACATCAAGCTGTTCGCGGAGATGGGCTTCAAGTGCTATCGCTTCTCGATCGCATGGACCCGTATCCTGCCCAACGGCGACGACGACACCCCCAACGAAGAGGGCCTGAAGTTCTATGAGGAGATGATCGACGAGTGCCTGAAGTACGGCATCGAGCCGCTCATCACCATCTGCCACTTTGATACCCCCATCGCCCTCATCAAGAAGTACGGCGGCTGGAAAGACCGCCGCATGATCGATGCCTACCTGAAATACTGCACCGCCATCTTCACCCGTTACGCCGGCAAAGTCAAGTACTGGCTGACCTTCAACGAGATCAACATGCTGCTCCACATGCCGTTCATGGGCGCAGGCATCCTGTTCGAGGAAGGCGAGAATCCCGAAGAGGTCAAGTACCGTGCCGCTCACTATGAGCTGGTCGCCAGCGCAAAGGCCGTCCAGCTGGCTCACAAGCTGATGCCCGGCGCGATGGTCGGCTGTATGCTGGCTGCCGGTCAGTATTACCCCTTCACCTGCAACCCCAACGACGTTTACGCCGCAATGGAGGCTGACCGTGACAACTACTTCTTCATCGACGCACAGGCACGTGGTGCCTATCCCGTCTGGGCATGGAAGCGGATGGAGCGTGCAGGCATCAAGCTCGACTGCACCGAGGACGACCTCGCGCAGATCAAGGCCGGTGCTGTTGATTTCATCAGCTTCAGCTATTATTCTTCTCGAAGCACCTCGGCAGACCCCGAGACCATCGAGAAGTACAAGAAGCCGGGCAACGCCGCCATCATGTCGCTCAAGAACCCGTACCTCGCCGCAAGCGAGTGGGGCTGGCAGATCGACCCGGTCGGCCTGCGCGTGACCCTGAACACCCTGTACGACCGCTACCAGAAGCCGCTCTTCATCGTCGAGAACGGTCTGGGTGCGGTCGATAAGGTCGAGGCAGACGGCTCCATCCACGACCCGTACCGCATCGACTACATGCGCAAGCACATCGTCGAGATGGAGAAGGCCGTCAACGAGGATGGTCTGCCGCTGCTGGGCTACACCATGTGGGGCCCCATCGACATCGTGTCCGCTTCCACCGGCGAGATGAAGAAGCGTTACGGTTTTATCTACGTTGACAAGGACAACGACGGCAACGGCACCCTCGCGCGCAGCCGTAAGGACAGCTTCTACTGGTACAAGCAGGTCATCGCTTCCAACGGTGCCGACCTCGGCTAATCGGAGGTGTACACTGTGCAGCAAACCAAAACCAATCCGCTTGTGACGCGCTGGGTCATCTATCTGGTCGGCATGGTCTCTCTTGTCGCCGGGCTGACCTTGAACACCAAGACCGGCCTTGGTGCGGCGGCCATCGTATCGGTGGCCCACACCATCAGCCTGTGTACCGGCTTTACCCTCGGCAACATCTCCCTTGTGACCTATGTTCTCTTTATCGCGGCGCAGTTCGTCCTCAAGGGCAGCAAACGGAACTGGCTCGACTTGCTCCAGCTGGTCGTCAGCGTGGTGTTTACCCGGGTGCTGGACTTCATGAAAGCCGCCGTGACCTACCAGAGCGGCCAGAGTCTGGTCTCCGACCTGCTTCTACTGGTTCTGTCCATCGTCCTCACCGGCACCGGTGCGGCAATGGTCCTGAGCATGGAGCTGGTTCCCAACCCGGCCGACGGCATTGTAAACGCCATTTCCATGCGTTCCGGCAAAGAAGTCGGCATCTGCAAGAGCTGTTTCGACATCGTGAACGTCGCCGTCGCCCTTCTCATCGGCCTTTTCAATGGCAACGCATTGATGGGTATCGGCATCGGAACCGTCATCTCGATGCTCTGCATCGGGCGGTATATTTCCATCTTCAACAAGTTCTTCCGGCATAAGCTCCGTGCTGCCGCTGGGCTCGAAGAGCCTGTGACCGCCGCATAACCCCAGAGACAGCAGCACCCCGTAGAGCGTCAAAACTCTACGGGGTGTTATTTTTTATTTACTTATGTGGTTTCGGACTGTGCGACGCTCTTTTCGGCTAGAAGTTTTGCCGGTTTCATCAGCAGGATGCTGACGCCGTTGAAGACCAGAGAGCCAACAATGAACACCCCAAAGAAAAGGGGCAGGTTTGCCGCGAAGGTCTTTGCGTCGATGCAGGCGATGGTCAGATAGGCAAAGCCCACATTGTTCAGCACCTTGGGTGCGTAAGGGTGCAGGATGATGAGGACGAACAGCACGACCGCCAGCGGAATGAGCAGACCCAGCAGGCCGCCGACCACCGGGGTCAGCACCGTGATGCCCAAAATCATCAGGACGGTGAATACCAGACCGACCAGTCCGCCCACCTCGACGGTTATAAACCGGTCTTTCATGTCGCCCTCGAGGGTGAAGAGCATAATGTTGCTCAGGAACACCAGCCAGCTGTAATCAAAATCAATGATGTGGAAAAAGGCGTTTGTGATCAAGATCCAGACCAGCAGCATCAGACGGAAATAGAGCAGAAAACGCTTGGTGACAGCTTCATTCATAACAGGAACCTCCACTTTTTCGATGGTCTGCCGCCGCTCTTCAAAAGCAGCGTACAGGAAATACAGCGCGTATTGTTTTGCTTGCAATACACGTTTCGTCATTACCCTTTCGGGCAAAAAATGGAATTCCAGCTTTAGTATAGCGCGTTTTCGCTCCAAGTGCAAGTTTTAATTTACAATATTGGCAATTTTAAATTGCCAATATTGAATTGCATAACAAAGAGGCTGTTGCAAAACTCCTTCCGTCATCGCTGACGCGATGCCACCTCCCTCCCAGAGGGAGGCTTTTACAGCTGACCGTTACGCCAAGGCCCCATCTCTGAGGGGGCTGGCACAGCGAAGCTGTGACTGGGGGAGTATTTTGCAACAGCCTCTACAAATCAATTTTTTTACAATGCCGAATAACCGAAGCTGTTCACCAATGCGTCGATGTGGGTGTCAGCTTTACACATCGGACATTCACGGGAATCATAGCTTGCGTAGTCGGGCAGGCTGGACGGGTCAAAAATCGAGGTGACCGGGATGCCGAGGCACTCGTGGGTCGTCGCGAAGATGGCCGACAAACCGGCGACAGTGCCGCCGTAGTAGTTGACCGCTTCGATGGCCGCCTGCGCGGTGTAGCCGGTGGTGATGGATGCCGCCAGAATCAGGACATGCTTGCCCTTTACCATCGGGGCGAGGTTGTCGCGCAGGATGATCTGGCTGCCGGTGGTGTACTCGGGCGTGATGATGTAGATGGTCTGGTGGGCGTTCATGTTGGAGAAGCCGTCTTTCGTCAGCTCGTTGGCAAGACAGGTACCGATGACCTGCGTGCCGTCCAGACAAAGCACGGTATCGACGATGGTGTTATGCTGGTACGCCGCCACAAGCTCCTTTGCGACAGCCTTCGCCTCGGACAGACGGGCTTTCTGAGTCGTCACGTCGATGTAATAGTTGATGTGGCTGTGGCTGGTCGCAAAATGCCCTTTTGCCACGCGCAGGAACAGATTGCTCTTCGTGGTGGGAAGTTTTACCATGTTGATCATAACTTGCAACACTCCTGTTCACAATAAAATCCGGCGGTGTCTGCCGCGCAGAAAACACAAACAGCGCAGCGGCACGAGTTTCGCCTGCTGCGCTTTCATCCGTTTCCCTGCATCTATTGTATCAGGAACCGCCGCTTGTAAACAAGGCATAAAATCGCTGAAAATCTCATCCAAAAATTAGAACTTTGCCCGAAAACTGGGATACAAAAAGCCGTCCGGCAGAGACCGGACGGCAAAAATGCGGAAAAAGCGGAATTATGCGAACGCACCGTTCTTGTAAGTACCCTTCCAGGTGGCGTGCAGGTCGGTGTAAGCCTGACCGTTGCCGTTGCTGGAAGACTCGAGACGGGGAAAGTACATGACCGAGAGAACATCGCCTTCCTGCAGGGTGATGCCCGTCAGGGTCAGGACAGTATTCAGCTCCGAGTTCTTTTCCAGATAGTAATTCGACTGGCCCAGCGACAGTTCGCAACCGCTGGTCTCATCGTTGTAGACAGTGGTAGTCTTGTTGCGAAGGACTTCGATCTGGAAGAACTTTTTGCGGATGCTCAGCGGCGTGCTGCTGGTGCATTTCGCCTTGAAATTGCAGGTCAGAGTATTGGTACTTGCGTCATATGCCGGGTCAGAAACGGTGAACTCACCCATCAGTTTCAGCTTCTTGCCAAACGCACCGGACGGGTATAGTGTCTCCGAGCTGTCCGAGCAGCCACCCAGCAGGCTCGAGCCTGCGACGGCAACAGCGGTCAGCGCGGAAAGCTTCATAAACGAGCGGCGAGAAAGTTCCAGAGACATAGTAGTTGTTCCTCCTTAGGGGGAAACACCCCCTGCGTTGTTTTGGGATCAGCTCTGTGCGATATCAGAGGATTTCAGGATAAAGGTCAGGGTGCGGTCTTCCACGAAGGTCGGGGTGTAGGTGATCGCCAGCTCCTGCCAGCCCGTCGGCACGGTGCAGACCAGCTCGATATAGGCAGAGGTACGGGGAGGCATATTGGGCGAGTCGGAGAAAGTCTTGGTCGTGCTGTCGTACAGGTTGACGTAAGCACCGCTCTCGACTTCCTGACCGTCGCAGACGGCGGAGAAGTCGGTGGTCGCGGCAGACAGAGCGTGGAAGTAACCCACGATGTTGGCATCCTTGGTCGCCTCATCGGTCAGCGGATAGGCCGCGTCGATCTCCTCGATGTTCTGCGCACCGATGGCGTAGGTCTTGTCAGTGGACAGGTTGGCCGCCGTTACCAGAATTGCGACGTACTCGTGCCCCTCGACGTCCGGCGTTGCAGGCAGGTTGAAGACACTGGACAGCTGGACTGCCAGATTGTTCCAGTTGCTGATCTTATCACCGACCTTGACTTCGACGGATGCACCAGCCTTGGTGACGGAACAGCCGCCCAGCATTGCAGCTGCGCCCACCGCAGCCGCAGAAACGCCGGCACCCTTGAGGAAGGTGCGGCGAGAAATTTTATTCGACATGGGATTGCCTCCTTTTTATCACAAAACGTTTCAGTTTGTGTGTCACTGGTTCGTTTATAACATCTTTTCCGTTCTGACGCAAGGGAAACGGGGCAGAATTTACACTAGTTTCACAGGTCGGCTCACTGTTCAGGATTCAGCCCTTTAACGTGAGTTTCGCTGGTTTTGACCAAATTTAAGAGGCTAGGCGTGTACAGCGGATACTCCCGGGTCAGGCTTTCGGTCGTCATGGCAAGGCAGGACGGATCCTTGACGCCTTCGCCCGTCGGCAGGTCTTCCCCGGCCAGCAGAGCGTCCACATTGGCCTCGCTCATCCGCATGATTGCGTCCGAATAGCCCGGCCAGCGGCGCGCGTCGATGCCGAAGAGGCTGGGCGCGTTGTGCGGTTCGGCAGAGTAGATCATCCGGAACATCTTTGCGACGGCCATCATCAGGTAGGTGCTGACCTCGGTCGTCAGGGCCTTGCTGTGGCACTCGGCGATCTTTGCGTACAGCACGTTCAGGCTGTTGGAGATCAGCTTTTTGTTCATGGTGGGCAGGACGCTGCCGTGGTAGACGTTGTCCTTCATCTTGTCGGGGTTGGGAATGTCTTCCGCCGTGAGCATCATGCCGTTCCGCTCCGCCGAGCGGCCCAGCAGGTAGTCGCAGGAGACATTGTAATAGTCGGCGACCCGGACGACAAAATCCAGACCGCACTCGCGGATGCCCTTTTCATAGTGGGAGAGCAGGGCCTGCGAAACGCCCAAGTCCTCCGCCGCCTGTTTCTGCGTGATGCCGCGTTCTTTGCGCAGCAGTTTGATGATCCGATTGAATTCCATGATGTTTGGCTCCTCAAAATATGATAAATTGGTACTTCCATGATTTTTGGTTTACAGCATGTTGATTATACACAATGGAAAACGACTTGTAAAGCAAGAAAAGTGACGGAAATTTTCGTTGTTTTTCGTCATTTTTGTCAAAAGACTTGCCCCTTCCACCATATCTATGTTAAACTAAGGGTTACACAACATACATTTTGTGCCGCACAGATTCCGTCCATTTTTGCTGCGGCGCAAAAAATCAGCACTTAGCGCAAAACTTTGCCAAAATCGAGGTAGCAACATGAAAACCTTTAAACTTCATCTGATCCGCCACGGCATGACTGCCGGAAATTTACAGGGTCTTTATATTGGCAGCGGCACCGACATTCCTCTCTGCGACGAGGGCCGCGCACAGCTGAACGAACTGAAAGAACGCTTTGAATATCCGCAGGTGGACACCGTCTTCTCCTCGCCGCTGATGCGTGCCGTCGAGACGGCAAACATCCTCTTCCCGAACGCGAAGCACCAGTTCTCGGTGCACGACCTGCGCGAGGCCGGTTTCGGCGTCTTCGAGAACCGCCCGGTCAAGGAGCTTGTCAAGGACGAGGATTTCAAAAAGTGGATCACACCCGGTTCCGGTTTTGTCCCCGAAGGTGCGGAGCCGACCGAGCAGTTCCACGCGCGCTGCTCCGAGACGCTGCTCAAGCTGTTTGAGTATATGATCCGGATGGACGTCACCGAAGCCGCCTGTGTGACCCACGGCGGCGTCATCATGAGTATGCTGAGTCAGCGCGCACTGCCTTCCCGTCACCCGGAGCAGTGGATGGCCGACCCGGGCTGCGGCTACACCGTCCAGACCGACGTTCAGCTCTGGATGCGCGACCGTCTGGTGGAGGCCATCGACATCGTTCCCTTTGGCTATGCGGACACCCTGCGCGGTCAGGCCGAAGCTGAGGAAAACGAGAACTACGAATAACGCAGGGTAAAATTCCGGTCAAATGTAGGTTTGTCAATGATGTGTTACACAATGGGAGCGGAAGCCTGATTCCTGTATTTAGCAAGAAAAGCTAGAG
>CAKTEM010000010.1 GCA_934548045.1 uncultured Faecalibacterium sp.
TTGGAAATCGGCACAACCATATAACCGTCTTTGATGAAACTATTTTTGTTTCATCGATGACATTGTACCAGCAAGCAATGGAATCTGGTACCAGATTCTGTTTTTTGAGTGCAGACTGAAAATTCTGCACTTCAAAAATGCTTGTTGGGAAAAATCCCAAACCCTTGAACTGCATCCGTTGGATGCAGGCTGTGTGATTGCATCACCAAATGATGCATAGGTCACACAAACAAAATGGGGCTGTTGCAAAATAGCTCTCTGAAAAAAATAGCTCTCTGAAAAATAATGCACAAAACCCGGAACCTTTTTGGGGCCAAAACGGCTCAGAAAGGGTTCCGGGTTTCTGATTTTGCGCTATTTCTTTGTGCAAGTTGCTACCGCATTTTTATTTTGCAACAGCCCCTTCTTTGAGAAAATGATCATGAAACGCAAATGATAAATTATTTGCCCAGATGCCAAATGTCGCGGTCATACTCGGCAATGGTACGGTCAGAGGAGAACATCCCGGCTTTGGCAATGTTCACAAGGCACTTTTTGCGCCAGCCCATGGGGTTGCAGGCATAATCGCTGAGGGCCTGCCCCTTGCGCACCACGTAGGCGTTGAAGTCCGGCAGGGTTTGGAACCAGTCTTTGTGGATGAGCTCGTCGTGCAGGCGGGTCAGATTCTCGGCATGACCGGCGGCCAGCATCTCCGGCCCGGTGAGGAAGTCGATGGCCCGGCGGATGTTGGGGTCGCCCTCGTACCACTGGGCGGCAACATAATCACCGGCGGCGTAACGGTGGATGACCTGCTCGGAGGTCTGGCCAAAGATATAAATGTTCTCGCTGCCTACCTGCTGAGAAATTTCCACATTGGCACCGTCCATGGTGCCCAGCGTCAGCGCGCCGTTCAGCATGAACTTCATGTTGCCGGTGCCGGAAGCTTCCTTGGAGGCAAGGCTGATCTGCTCGGACAGGTCGCAAGCCGGGATGAGCTTCTCAGCGGCGGTGACGTTGTAGTTTTCTACGAACACCACCTGTAACCACTTGGATACCTCCGGGTCGGCAGCAATGACCTTGGAGAGGGTCAGCAGAGCGTGGATAATATCTTTTGCAATGGTGTAGGCCGGGGCAGCCTTGGCACCGAAGATGCTCACCAGCGGCACGGCAGGCAGATGGTCGGCCTTAATCTCATAATACTGGTGGATGAGGTACAGCAGGTTCAGTTGCTGACGCTTGTATTCGTGCAGGCGCTTGGACTGGATGTCGAACACAGCATTGGTATTTACCTTTACATTCTGGGTGCGTAGCAGCCAGTCGGCAAGGGCTTTCTTGTTGGCCTTTTTCACAGCGGTCAGCTCGTTCAGTACGGTCTCGTCGTCCGCAAAAGCCAGCAGCTTTTCCAGTTCGGAGGCATCCTTGCGGAAGCCGGAGCCGATGCGCTTTTCAAGCTCGGCGGTCAAGCGCGGGTCACATTCCAGCAGCCAGCGGCGGAAGGTGATGCCGTTGGTCTTGTTGTTGAACTTTTCCGGGTACAGCTCGTAGAAGCCGTGCAATTCGGAATTTTTCAGGATTTCGGTGTGCAGCGCTGCCACGCCGTTAGTGGAGTGGGTAAAGTGGATGTCCATGTGAGCCATGTGTACCCGGTCGCCCTTATCAATGATGGCAAGGCTCTCGTCTTGCGTGTGGGTGCGGGCCAGCGCATCCAGCTTTTCAATAATGGGCATTAGCTGTGGCACCACAGCATCCAGATAGGCGCGGGGCCATTTTTCCAGCGCTTCGGCCAGAATGGTATGGTTGGTGTAGGCACAAGTCTTAGTAACGATCTCCACGGCTTCTTCAAATTCGATGCCTTTTTCACCCAGCAGGCGGATGAGTTCCGGGATGACCATGCTGGGATGGGTGTCGTTGATTTGCACGGCGGCATAGTCAGCCAGATCGTGATAATTACAGCCGCGGGCCGCACACTCGGCAAGAATCAGTTGGGCACCGGCAGAAACCATCAGATACTGCTGGTACACCCGCAGGCGGCGGCCCGCCTCGTCGGAGTCGTCTGGATAAAGGAACAGGGTCAGGTTCTTGTCGAAGGCGGTCTTGTCAAAGGCAATGCCGTCGTGGACGATGCTCTCATCGATGGTGTCGAGGTCAAACAGGTTCAGGGTGTTGGTGCGGCCCTCATAGCCAGTGACGGCCAGCTTGTACAGCCGGGCGGTGTATTCTTTGCCTGCCAGCTCCACCGGGTAGGTGATATCGGTCTTTTCCGCCCAGCTGTGGGCGGTCAGCCACGGGTCGGGCTTCTCGTTCTGGATGCCGTCCTCAAAGGACTGATGGAACAGGCCGAAGTGATACCGCAGGCCCACGCCGTCGCCGGGCAGGTTCAGGGTCGCCAGCGAATCGAGGAAACAGGCAGCCAGACGACCCAGACCGCCGTTGCCCAGAGAAGGTTCCGGCTCCACTTCCTCGATATCGGACAGGCTCTTGCCCGCAGCGGCCAGAGCATCTCGGGCTTCATCGTACAGCCCCAGATTGATGAGGTTGTTGGACAGCAGCTTGCCGATGAGGAACTCGGCGCTGATATAGTAAAGCTTGCGGCCGGTGACGGGCTGCACCCGGTCTGCGCTCTTCTGCCGGACGAGTTCCAGCAGGGCGAGGTACAGTTCCTGATTCGTGCAGTCGGCCAGCGGCTTGCCGGTGAGATTCTGTAACGTTTCGGTGAAGTTCATAAGCGGATCCTCCTTTGATACGGAAAGCAGGTTTGACATCTCTGCTTCAAGATATACCACACAAAACACGCAAAATCTTGCTGAATTGGTGCAGAATATGGTACAATCCAATCATCGGGAGGTGAGAGTATGCAGAATCAGGCTTCTTTGCAGGAAACCAAGCAGCACGGAGCCGTGCGGTTCCCGTTCAACCTTTACCCTTGCACCATCCCGAGAGATTTCCCACAGGTGGCACTCCACTGGCACGACAGCATGGAACTGGTCTTTGTCAAACGGGGTGTGGGGCTGGTGCAGATGGGCGCTGTGACTTACCCGGCCCGCATGGGGGATATCTTTGTGTTTGCCCCCGGCACCCTCCACGCCCTGCGGCAGGCCGAGGGACAGTCCATGGAGTATGAGAACATCATCTTTGAACTGGAACTTCTGGGCGGTGCGGGGGACTTGTGCGCTGAAAAGTACATCCTTCCGCTGCAAAGCGGGCGGCTGGCACTGACCGGCCATCTGACGCCAAATGACCTGTGCTATCTTCCCGCTGCTGCCTGCCTGCGGGAAGTGGAAGATGCCAACCGTGCCAAACGCCCCGGCTATGAGCTGGTCATCAAGGGGGAACTGCTGCGCTTTCTGGCATTGCTGATTGCACAGGGAAAGCAGCAGCTCCCCGCAGAGACCGCCGATACCCGGCGGCTGAAAACAGTCCTGCAATGGCTTTCCGCCCACTACGTCGAAGAACTCCGGGTGGCGGATGCCGCTGAAGTCTGCTCCTGCAGCGCCAGCCACTTCATGCGGTGGTTCCGGCAGATGACGGGGCAGAGCTTCGTTACGTTTCTGAACGAATACCGCCTGAACGCCGCCGCCGAAGCGCTGCACACCACGGATGAAACGGTGCTGACTATCGCTTCCCGGTGCGGGTTTGAAAACTTGTCCTATTTCAACCGGGCGTTCAAGGCACACTTCGGCATGACACCGCGGGAATACCGGAAAAAATAAAAAGCGGCCGTTCCGCTTCTCCGCGTAGGAGAGGGAACGGCCGTTTTGTGTTTGTCAGATTTCCGGCGGCGGGCAGCAGCTTTCCCGGGGGATGAGCTGATGCGGCACGATGATTTTGGTTGCCAGAAGATTTGGGTTCTCAATGTGGTTGATGGTCTGACTGGCGGCCTCCATGCCCAGCTGGTAGGGGTTGACGTCCACGGTGGTCAGCTGCGGGCTGGTGATGCGGGAGAATAGAGAGTTGTTGAAGGACACGATGGAGAGGTCTTTCGGGACGCGCAGACCCAGTTTGCCGCAGAACTGCTCCAGCACCACGGCCAGAATATCGTCGCTGACCAGCATGGCGGTAGGATGCTCCGGACCGGTGAGAAGCGTGCGCAGGGCGTCTTCGTAGGCATCGTTCAGGGTGTTGATCTCCACACAGTCCTCTTCGCGGGGGGTGATGCCGTGCTTGAGCAGGGACATCTGGTAGCCGCGTTTCCGCTCTGCCGAAAACAGCATCGCATTGCTGACCCCGAAGTAGGCGATGCGTCGGTGGCCCATTTCGTAGAGGTAGTCGGCGGCTTCCTCACCGGCAAGGGCGTTGTCGTTATCAATATAGATGGTCTGGTTGGCCGACTGCGCCGCCTTGCCAACAATGACGTGAAGCAGGCCCTCGCTGCGCAGGTAGGCCGCCACCGGGCAGTCCTTTTTGGAATAGAGCAGGATAAAACCGTCTGCCTGCGCATTGGCCACCATGCTCTGGATGGCGTCCAGCACTTCGGCGTCGTCCTCGCCGGTGATGACCGTATTCACATACCGCCGTTGATTGCAGAACTGCCCGATGCCCCGGATGATTTCCAGATGAAACGCATTTTCATACACATCCCGCTGAGAGGAAGGCAGAATGATGCCGATGGTCTTGGAAAATGCCTCCACCGGTTCCGCCTCAAAGTTCGGCTCATAGCTCAGCTGTGCCATGATGCGGCGCACGCGTTCCTTGGTGTCCCGGCTGATGGAAGGGCTGTCCTTGCAGGTGCGTGAGACCGTAGAAGGCGAAACGCCTGCCGCTGCGGCAACGTCTTTGATGGTAACTGCCATAGTCTGTTCCTCCCCGATAAGTTTATCTCTATTGTAAAGAGGTTTGCACGCAATGTCAATGTTTGCGCAAGGGATTGCGTAAACTGTGCAACGAACGCTCTGCGTAATCTTGACAATTTCCACAAAGAATCTCGCAACTGATTGTCAAAAAGGTAGAAAGTTTATTTTTGACTCAGAAAACTCTTGTAAAAATTGCGAAATAGGATTATTCTTGTTGCGTAAAATCACGCAATCAATATGCAACGATTGCGCGGAATTGTGCAAAAGAGGAAAACTTACAAGGAGGAGCATCATGACAACAACGACACGTTCTGCTGTCGTAACAGCACCTTTCAGCGGAAAGCTTGTCCCGCTGAGCGAAGTCCCCGATGAGACCTTTGCCAGCGGCATTCTGGGCGAAGGCATTGCCATTGAGCCGTCCGATGGGCTGTTCTGCAGCCCGGTGGATGGCACTGTGGAGACCATCGCGGAAACGAAACATGCCATTGGCTTTGCGGCAGACAACGATTTGGAGATCCTGGTCCATGTGGGTCTGGAAACCGTCAGCCTGAAGGGCGAGGGCTTTGAGATTTTTGTCAAAGAGGGCGATAAGGTCAAAGCCGGTCAGCCGGTGGCTAAAGTGGACCTCGGCCTCATTCGCAGCCGCAGCCTGAAAACCATTACTTCCATTGTTCTGACCGGCGGCGCAGACGATATGGAGTTGCACTGTGCAGAGGGCACCGCAGCGGCGGGGAAGACCCCGGTGCTGACCCTGACAGCAAAAGGAAAACAGCCTGTCAAAACTGCAGAACCGGCCCCGGCTGCAAAAGAAACCGGCGCCGAAAAGCCGAAAAAGAAGGGTTTCATCAATTTTGACTTCCTGCAGAAGCTGGGCAAAGTGCTGATGACGGTCATTGCCGTCATGCCTGCGGCCGGTCTGATGATCAGTCTGGGCAAGCTGGTACAGATGGCAGGCGGTGATGTTTCCATGGTGCTGACCATTGGCACCACCATGGAGAATATCGGCTGGGCCGTTATCAACAATCTGCACATCCTGTTCGCAGTCGCCATCGGCGGCAGCTGGGCAAAAGAGCGCGCCGGCGGTGCATTTGCGGCGGTGCTGGCCTTCGCTCTCATCAACGTCATCACCGGCAACATCTTCGGCGTCACCAGCGCCATGCTGGCAGACCCCAACGCTGTGACCCACACCCTGTTCGGGCAGGAGATCGCCGTCAACGGCTACTTTACCTCTGTGCTTGGTGCCCCGGCTCTGAATATGGGCGTCTTCGTGGGCATCATTGCCGGTTTTGTGGGCGGTGTGGCGTACAACAAATACTACAACTTCCGTAAGCTGCCGGATGCGCTGGCCTTCTTCAACGGTAAGCGCTTCGTGCCAATGGTGGTTATTGCTTACTCGGTGGTCATCTCCATCGTTCTGGCTCTGTTCTGGCCTGTGGTTCAGACCGGCATCAACAACTTCGGCATCTGGATTGCCAACTCTTCCGAAACCTCTCCGGTTCTGGCTCCGTTCATCTACGGCACGCTGGAACGTCTGCTCCTGCCCTTCGGCCTGCACCATATGCTGACCATCCCCATGAACTACACCTCTTTCGGCGGCACTTATACCATTGCTACCGGCGTCAACGCAGGCAGTCAGGTATTTGGTCAGGACCCGCTGTGGCTGGCATGGGCCAATGACCTCATCAACTTCAAGAAAGCCGGTGACATGGCAGCTTACAACAATCTGCTGGCTACCGTCACCCCCGCCCGTTTCAAAGTTGGTCAGATGATTGGTGCCACCGGTCTGCTGCTGGGTATTGCACTGGCCATGTACCACCGCGTCGATGCCGACAAGCGTGCCAAGTATAAGTCCATGTTCATCTCTACTGCACTGGCTGTGTTCCTCACCGGCGTTACCGAGCCGCTGGAATTCATGTTCATGTTCTGCGCAATGCCGCTGTACATCGTGTACGCTGTCCTTCAGGGCTGCGCCTTTGCAATGGCTGGCATCATTCACCTGCGGCTGCACTCTTTCGGCAATCTGGAATTTATCACCCGTATCCCCATGTCCTTGCAGGCTGGTCTGGGCGGCGACATCATCAACTTTGTCATCTGCGTCATTGCATTCTTCGCCATCGGCTATTTTGTGGCCTATTTCATGATTGGCAAACTGAATCTGGCAACCCCGGGTCGTCTGGGCAACTATACCGATGACAACGCCGCCGATGGTTCTGCTGCGGATGCCAACGCTTCTAACAAGACCGATGCCAAGTCCGGCAACAGTCAGGCTGAGCGCATCATTGCATTGCTGGGCGGCCGCGAGAACATCGTGCTGGTGGATGCCTGCATGACCCGTCTGCGCGTCACCGTGAAAGACCCGGCCAAGGTGGCAGACCTTCCCGCATGGAAGGCAGAAGGCGCACTGAGCCTGCTGGTCAAGGGCGACGGAATTCAGGCCGTGTACGGCCCCAAGGCAGATGTTCTGAAATCTGACATCAATGATATTTTGTAAAACACTATGAAACTTCTGACATTGAACACCCACAGTCTTGTGGAGCCGGACTACGAGGCCAAACGGGAGACTTTTGTAGACTTTATCGCAAAGGAGCAACCGGATGTGTTCGCCTTGCAGGAGGTGAACCAGACTGCCGCCGCTCCGCTGCTGGGAAAGACTCCGGCGGGGTACTACCCCTGCCCTTGCAATGACGTTCTGCTCAAAGCGGATAACCATGCCGCCGCAGTGGCTCGGATGCTGGAAGAACGGGGCGTACATTACCATTGGAGCTGGCTCCCGGCCAAAATCGGCTACGATAAATACGACGAGGGCATGGCCGTATTCAGCCGTGCGCCCATCACCGCTGCCGAAAACCTGCTGCTGAGCCAGACGAACGATTACAATTACTGGAAGACCCGCCGTGCGCTGGGCATCTGTGCAGGAGATGTCTGGTACTATGCGGTCCACATGGGCTGGTGGAAGGATGAAGAAGAGCCCTTCCTCGCGCAGTGGGAAAAGCTGTCGCAGGCGGCGAGCACAAAAGACAAGGCGTTTCTGTTGGGCGACTTCAACAGCGAAGCAGCGGTGCACGGGGAAGGCTACGATTTGATCGTCCGGTGCGGCTGGCAGGACACCTACCGTCTTGCACAGCAGCGGGATGATGGTTATACGGTCGTACAGGCCATTGACGGCTGGCGGGACGCCCCGGATGCGGCGGCGAAAAAGCGCATCGATCAAATTTGGTGCTCCAAAGCTGTACCGGTAAAAAGCAGCCGGGTGGTGTTCAACGGGACGCAGGAACCGCAGGTGTCCGACCATGCGGGCATCCTCATTGAGTTATAAAGGAAGGGAAAAGAAGATGCAGAGAAGTGCAGGCATTTTACTGCCCATCAGCAGTCTGCCGTCCCCTTACGGCATCGGCTGCTTCTCGCAGGAAGCATACGATTTTGTGGATTGGCTCAAGGAAGCAGGCCAGACCTACTGGCAGATCCTGCCGCTGGGCGTGACCAGCTACGGTGACAGCCCGTATCAGAGCTTTTCCGCATTTGCGGGCAATCCGTATTTCATCAGCCTTGATGCACTGGTGGAAGAGGGCGTGCTGACCAGCGAAGAATGCAAAAAGGCAAACTTTGGCCGCAAGGCAGACGACATCGATTACAAAAAGCTGTACGAAGCACGTGGCCGTCTCCTGCGGCTGGCCTACTCCCGCAGCGACATTGGCCACAACGAAGCGTTCACCGCGTTCTGCGAGAAAAACAAGTGGTGGCTGGACGATTTTGCCCTGTTCATGGCAGTCAAGGGCCGCTTTGAGGGCAAGCCGTGGATCGAGTGGGCCGAAGACATCCGCCTGCGTTGGCAGCCCGCCATGGACTATTACCGCCGGGAATTGTATTTTGAAGTGGAGTATTACAAGTATCTTCAGTTCAAATTCGACCAGCAGTGGCGCAAGCTGAAAGCCTACGCTAACAGCAAAGGTATCCAGATCATCGGCGATATCCCCATCTATGTAGCGCTGGATTCTGCGGACGCATGGGCAAATCCCAGCCTGTTCCAACTGGACAAAGAGAACATTCCCACTGCTGTGGCCGGTGTTCCGCCGGATGGCTTTTCGCCCACCGGTCAGCTTTGGGGCAATCCGCTTTACCGCTGGGAAGCACACCGGGAAACGGGCTATCAATGGTGGATTACCCGCCTATGGTACTGCTTCGAACTGTATGATGTAGTGCGCATCGACCACTTCCGCGGCTTCGATGAGTATTTCTCCATTCCCTACGGCAGCGACACCGCCGCCCCGGGCCACTGGGAAAAAGGCCCCGGCATCGAACTGTTCCGTGTCGTGGAGCAGGCGCTGGGCAAGCGGAACATCATTGCAGAAGACCTTGGCTACATGAGCGACACCGTGCGCCAGCTGGTGCGGGACAGCGGCTTCCCCGGCATGAAGGTGCTGGAATTTGCTTTTGACTCCCGCGATACTGGCAGTGCCAGCGACTACCTGCCCCACAACTACCCTGTGAACAGTGTGGCCTACACCGGCACCCACGATAACGAAACGCTGGTGTCGTGGTATCAGACCATCACTCCAGCTGAGCGTGCTATGGTGCGGGATTATCTGTACGATTACACCACCCCGGAGGAGCAGCTTTATAAGAGCATGATTGCCCTAATTCTGCGCAGTGCGGCGGCTACCTGCATCGTTCCTATGCAGGACTGGCTGGGGTTGGATAATACAGCGCGTATCAATAAGCCCTCCACCGTGGGCACAAACTGGCGCTGGCGGCTGAAAAAGACCCAGCTGACCAAGAAGCTCCAGAAAGAAATCTGCCAGATGACCACCCACTATGGACGGATGAACTGGTCGTAACCATATTAAAATGATAGAACCCCATGTCTGGACTATCTGCGCACAACGGATGCATCTATAAAAGAGAGCATCGCGATCAAGCGTGCACTTACTTTTATTTATGGCCATTATGATGAGAAGTTAACGGTGGATGATATTGCTGCGGCTGCATACATCAGTCGAAACTCATGTTTTCGCTATTTTCATAATTGCTTTGGAAAAACACCATTGGAGGTGCTCAACGAACATCGCCTGTCGGTCGCAGCTTCTTTGCTTGCGACTGATAAACCAGTTACAGAGATTTCCCTTGCCTGCGGTTTCGGCTCATCAAGTTATTTTGCAAAACTGTTTCACGCCAAGTTTGGAACAACTCCTCATAAAACAAAATGGATGCCTCCCTCTAAATTCAGGGAAGCATCCATGATGGTGGAATTTTAATTGTTCAATTTTGAGCTGGTGTCCAGAAAACTGGGTACATATCAAGGTGCTTGCCGGGAGTTCTTTTACTTTGAAAACTAAAATTTAATCTTCCAGTCTGCCATGGTCACAGCTAAGGGAAAGATAATGCTCCATCGCCCCACCCAGCACAAGCCGGGCATACTCCATAGTAATATCCTCCTAGACTTGATTTTGGTGTTGGCCACTCAAACCAATGCCGTCAAGTCGGTGGTGGATAGGATGTTTTTTATTTGTCGGAGAGTAAGTGCACGGTTTCTGCACGGATTTTGCACGGTTTCAAAACGTGCAGAGGGTGCTTTTCGATGCAAAATTCGACAAAGAGTGCGGAAAATTCAAAGCGAAAAATTACGCTGTTTCGATTGAAAACTGCGGTAAATCGAAACTTCCAGAAATTGAGACGAATCTGCGGCTTGCTCTCTTAATCAGTGGGCCCAGGGTTCGAGTCCCTGGAGGTACACCACAAAAAGACGCCAAGTCATTTGATTTGGCGTCTTTTCTTTTTGCAATTTTGCAGCGAAAAACGGAATAAACCGTGATTCTGCCACAATCTTCATTGAAACTTATGTGCAGTTATACAATTCTGGGAAATTTTATGGATGAGTGAAATAATTTGAGCTTAAGCTCCGTTATTAGGGTGAGTTCATCTTTAGCGTGCAGATTATTTTCACTTGATTTCATAAAGGAGTCCGAAAAATGAGCTTTCTGATTGGATGTTTAGCAGCGGCCATCATTTTTGGCGGAATCATGTTATGCAAGGCAATTGACGCTATCCGGGAGTCAGACCAGAATAAAGCTTCGGAGAATAAAATCATTGCTGTGGTTTGCTTTGGTGGTCTGATGATTTCATGGTTTGCATTTTTCATGAATCTGGTAAACCAGATGGGGCATTGAGTGAAATCATCAAGATAAAACCAATATCTGCCCGATGCCCGAACTGCAACAGAAGGCTGGATGAAATCTTCAACATTTAAAGGTCAGTTCCGGCGGAATCTGCCTTTTTCATTGTCTCCGGCAGGGAGGTAAGGAACATAAAGGAAAGATTATCCACCATCTGCTGCTTTTCATCGGGGGTATGGCTGGTGCGGAACCAGTCGACCAGCGTTCCAGCGAGGGCGTGAGTGTAAAAGTTACAGAGGAACCGCTTGAATTTCTCGGAAAGGTGCAGCTGGTTCTCTTTTTCGGTGTCGTCGATGAGATTCCGGGCGATCTGGGTGAAATCGTCGCAGAAAAACCGTTTCATCTCATCACGGCCCATGCTGTCGTAGGCGCAGTTCAGAAGGTGGGCGTTGGACTCGACATAATCCATCACGAACCGGAGTGCATCCTGCGCGTCGACGATCATGTTGAATTGCCGAACCACTTCAAACGCGTCCTGCTCCAATGTCCACTTGAGCAGGGAATAGATATCCTCAAAATGGTAATAGAACGTCTTCCGGTTCAGGCCGCAGTCGGAAATAATGTCGTTCACCGTGATTTTTCGCAGCGGTTTGAGTTCCATCTGACGCTTTAACGCCATCGACAGGCTTTTCCGGGTTTGCAGACTGGTTTCTTCATGGGTCATGGGGATTCCTCCATTGTTGATTTGAATTTATTATACAATTGTCCGGTATCTGCTTCAATGGATAAATGAACCCCATTTGTCCGGCATTTACCGGACAATTTCAGCTTTTGGGTATATTATTTGACGGACAGCTGTGGTACAATCCTTCTTGCAAAGAAAGACACTACCTGCACGGAGGTGCATCTATGAGAAAATTTTATCAGCAAGTCGTCAAACATCCCAAGTTGATCCTGACAGGCTTTCTGGCGACATTTGTACTCTGCTTTTTCTGCCAGAACCTGATCCCGGTCAACTACGACATGAACGATTACCTGCCCAAAGACAGCCCGTCGACCATTGCTCTGGAGGCGATGGACACGGAGTACACCGGTGGCATCCCGAACGCCCGTGTCATGGTGCAGAACGTGACCGTGCCGGAAGCATTGGAGTACAAAGAAAAGCTCCTCGACGTGGACGGTGTATCGGACGTGACATGGCTCGACGATGTGGCAAGCGTGACGCAGCCGCTGGAATTCATCCCGGAAGCGACACGAGAGACCTATTATAAAGATGGGAACGCCCTCTTTTCGGTAACGGTTGAAGAGAGCAAGAACCTCGAAGCCTGCGAGGCAATCCGTGAAGTCATCGGCGACGAGAATTACATGGCAGGCAGTGCCGTGTCAACAGCAGTCGCAACGACTTCGACGCTCAAGGAGGTCCCGGTCATTGCGGTCATCGGCGTGGTGTTTGCAGCATTGGTGCTGTTCCTGACAACGACTTCATGGGCGGAACCTTTCATCGTTCTGCTGGGAATCGGCGTGGCGGTCATCCTGAACGCTGGCAGCAACCTGATTTTCGGGGAGATCTCCTTTGTGACGAACGCCGCAGGCAAAATTTTGCAGCTGGCTGTCTCGCTGGACTACTCCGTTTTCCTGATCCACAGTTTTGAGGAGTACCGCAAACAGGATCCCGACCCCAGAGAAGCTATGGTGAACGCCCTGTGCAGTTCGACTGGCTCAATTTTCTCCAGCGGCCTGACGACGGTTATCGGCTTCCTCGCTCTCTGCCTGATGCGCTTCCGCATTGGCCCGGACCTGGGCCTTGCGCTGGCGAAGGGCATTGCGATCAGCCTCATCGTGGTCTTCGTGTTCATGCCGGTCTTTGTTCTGGCGACCTATCCGCTCATCGACAAGACACGGCACCGCAGCTTCCTGCCCTCGTTTGAAAAGCTCGGCAAGGTCGTCTGCAAAGTCATGATGCCCTGCGTCTGCGTCTTTGCCATTTTTATCGCTCCCAGCTATCTGGCGTCCAATGACAACAGCTTCTATTACGGAGCTTCCCATATTTTCGGCATTGAGACGCAGCTGGGTTCGGATACCGCCAAAATCGAGGAGACCTTCGGCAAAAACGATACTTACGTCCTGATGGTTCCCAAGACCAGCACCGTCACCCAGAAGGAGCTGTCCGACCAGCTGCACACCCTGCCGCAGGTGACAAGCATCCTGTCCTATGTCGATACGGTCGGCAGTTCGATCCCGGAGCAGTATCTGGACGACGCGACCCTCTCGAAGCTGAACAGCGAACACTATACCCGGATGGTCCTGACTGTAGACACAGCCTACGAGGGCGATGAGACGTTCGGACTGGTCGAGACGATTCGGAGCATGGCCGAGGATCACTATCCCGGAGAGTGGCTGTTAGCCGGTCAGGGCGTTTCCACCTACGATTTGAAGGATACCGTTACGGCCGATATGGCCGAGGTGAACGGCATCGCCATCGGTGCGGTCTTCCTCGTTCTGCTGGTTACAATGAAATCCATCTCTCTGCCCATCCTGCTGGTGCTGAGTATCGAGACAGCGATCTGGATCAACTTGTCAATCCCGTACTTCACTGACCAGTCGATCTTCTATATCGCGTATCTTATTATCAGCTCTATCCAGCTGGGCGCGACGGTGGACTACGCCATCCTGTTTACCGACCGTTATCTCACTAACCGCCGGAAGATGAACAAAAAAGACGCCGTGCAGGAGGTCATCTCGAGCTGCACCGTATCCGTCCTGACATCGGGCAGCGTGCTGACCGTCGTGGGCTTCCTGATGGGCTTCGTCTCGACCCACGGCCTGCTGGCACAGCTGGGCAGGCTGCTGGGTCAGGGAACGCTCTGCTCGGTCATCATCGTTCTGTTCGTCCTGCCCGGTCTGCTTGTCCTCTTTGACGGCCTGATCCAAAAAACTACCCACGGCGCAAGCCGTGCGTTCCTGAATGAGAAAAAGGAGAAAAACGCATGAAAACCAGAACCAGAATCGCTGCGGCAGGTCTGTCGGCTCTGCTGCTCTGCTCGACCGCTCTGCCGACTTTTGCGGCCGCTCCATCCACCGAAAAGGAAGAGGTCGTTTACATCATGACCGACGCCAAAGGCGGCGTGCAGAGCATGAATGTCGTCAATATCTTTGGCAGCGGCAGCGTGACCGATTACGGCGATTACACCAGCGTGAAGATGCTGACGACCAACGACCCCATCACCCAGAACGGCGATGAAATTACGTTTACGACCGACGCCGACCGGGTGTATTATCAGGGAACATTGGAAAACCGGGAGATCCCATGGAACATCTCCATCCGCTATACGCTGGACGGAAAGGACATCAGCCCGGAAGAACTGGGCGGTAAAAGCGGCAAGCTGAAAATCTACTTCACCGTCACCAAGAACGAAAATTGCGAGGGCAGCTTCTACGAGGACTACGCCTTGCAGGCGGCGTTTGCATTGAACACGGAAAAATGCCAGAATATCATCGCGCCGGATGCCACCATGGCGAATGTGGGTGCGAATAAGCAGCTGAGTTATGTCATCCTGCCCGGCCGGGGCATTGATACCACCATTACCGCCGACGTCACCGATTTCGAGATGGATGCTGTGTCCATCAACGGCATCAAGATGAGCCTGAACATCAGCATCGACACTGACGGCCTGAAAGAGCATGTCGGCGAAATTACCGACGCAGTGGGGCAGGTCAACGACGGTGCGTCGGCCCTGAGCGACGGCGCATCTCAGCTCCATTCCGCGACGGGTACCCTGAACAATGCCGCCAGTCAGCTGAACAGCGGCGTGAGTCAAATCGCAGACGGCGCAGAGAGCCTCTCAGACGGTCTTTCGGCCTTGAGCGAAAAGAGTGCCGACCTGCAGAACGGCGCGTATCAGGCCTTCGCAGGCCTGTGCGGCGCGGCGCAGACCATGCTGAACAGTGAACTTTCCTCGGCTGGCATCGCCGAAGTGACCCTCACCCCGGAAAACTACACCGAAACGCTGTCCGGCCTGAAAGAGACGCTGAACGGGATGCTGTCCGAGAACTGCCTTTCTAAGATATTCTCCAAAGCAGTCGAAGCAAAAGTGACCGCCGCCATCGGCAAGATCAACGACCTTCAGACCCAGCTGGACAGCTTCCAGACCTTCTATGATGGCGTTGCCGCTTATACCGGCGGCGTGGACAGCGCGGCAGACGGTGCCGCCGCCCTGCGTGACGGCGTGAACACCCTGCACCAGAACACCGCCACGTTGAAAGACGCCACCGGCCAGCTGAACAGCAAGACCGGTGAGCTGGCAGACGGCGCAAAGACCCTCTACAATGGCACCGAGACCTTTGCCGAGCAGACCAGCGGCATCGACGGCAAGGTGGATGAGCAGATCCAGACGGTTCTGGATTCCCTGACCGGCGGCGACGAGGTGACCTCGTTTGTTTCTGAGAAGAATACCGACATCGATTCGGTGCAGTTCGTCATCAAGACCGCCGCCATCGAAAAGCCGGAAGAAACCGTCGTTGACGAAACTCCCGTTGTCAAACGGACGTTCTGGCAGAAACTGCTCCACCTGTTCGGGCTGGATAAGTAAAAACGAAATAAATCCGATAGAAACTGCAATACCCCCGGCACCTGCAACGGATGCCGGGGGTGTTTCTGTGCTTTGGGCGGTTTCCCGTGGTTGACAAACTGCAACCAAACCATTAAACTAAAACATAGCTATCCGCAAATTTTTTGCTTATTATGATATGAATGATAAAAGGAGCGTTTTATATGCCGAGCAATAAGATCCGCACCCGTTTCGCGCCGTCGCCCACGGGTTATATGCACGTTGGCAACCTGCGCACTGCCCTGTACACCTACCTGATGGCAAAGCACGAGGACGGCACCTTCATCCTCCGCATCGAGGATACCGATCAGGGCCGTTACGTCGAGGGTGCGGTGGACGTCATCTACAACACCCTGCGTGAGACTGGTCTGATCTGGGATGAAGGCCCGGACATCGGCGGCCCGGTCGGCCCGTATGTCCAGAGCGAGCGGATGGGTATGTTCAAGCAGTATGCTGAGCAGCTCGTCGCCGAGGGCAAGGCATATTACTGCTTCTGCACCGAGGAGCGTCTGGAAGCCCTGCATGCCGAGCAGCGTGCCAACGGCGAGATGACCCATTATGACGGCTGCTGCCGTGACCTGCCCGAGGAAGAGGTCAAGAAGCGTCTGGCCGCCGGTGAGCCGTATGTCATCCGCCAGAAGATCCCCCGTGAGGGCGTGACCGGCTTCGATGATGTGGTCTACGGCCACATCGAGGTCAACAACAGCGAGATGGACGACCAGATCCTCATCAAGACCGACGGTATGCCGACCTACAACTTCGCAAACGTCGTCGACGACCATCTGATGGGCATCACCCACGTCATCCGCGGCAGCGAGTACCTGTCCTCGACCCCGAAGTACAACCTGCTGTATCAGGCGTTCGGCTGGGAGATCCCCACCTATATCCACTGCCCTCCGGTCATGAAGGACGCACAGAATAAGCTGTCCAAGCGCAACGGCGACGCAAGTTATCAGGATCTGGTGGCAAAGGGATTCCTGACTCAGGCCATTCTGAACTATATCTGCCTGCTGGGCTGGAGCCCCAAGGGCGAGTACGCCGAGCAGGAGATCTTCTCCCTCGACGAGCTGGTGAAAATTTGGGAGCCGTCCGGCATCTCCAAGTCTCCGGCCATCTTCGACCCCCTCAAGCTCCGCGCCATCAACGCCGAGTATATCCGCCGCCTGTCTCCCGAAGAGTTCCTGAAGAAGGCAGAGCCGTGGATCGACCAGGCCGTTCATACCCCCATCGACAAGAAACTCCTCTGTGCAAACCTGCAGCCGCGCTGCGAAGTTCTGGGCGAGATCCCCGAGCAGCTGGATTTCTTCGACGCAATGCCCGAGTATGACGTCAGCCTGTACGCCAATAAGAAGCAGAAGACCACGCCCGAGACCGCGAAAGAGGCTCTGGAAGTTCTGCTGCCCGTCTTGAGCGATGAGACGCTGGACTTCACCAACCGCGATGCCGTCTTCGATGCCTGCAAGGCAAAGGCCGAGGAGCTGGGCAAGAAGAACGGCTGGCTGCTCTATCCGCTGGGCATCGCCCTGTCCGGCAAGCAGCGCACCCCCGGCGGCGGCACCGACCTCGCCTGCATGATGGGCCGTGAAAAGACCCTCGACCGCGTCAAGGCCGCTATCGAGAAGCTGAACGGCTGATAATTCCACGGAAAATCGGATTTTCGGTTTGCTTTTAGCGTAAATCCGTACAATCCCAAAAACCGCACCACGTCTGCGCTAGAGTATATGCGAAAGGCGTGGGAAACAGAACAAGATTTGCAAAAGATCCCCGCCGGAAAGCGGGGATTTTTTCATGCTGGAATCATCGAAACTCTATCCGCCCCACCCGATGGAAGCCGCGCTGACCTCCCGGGCGGCCATCCGTCCGGTGCTGCGCCGGGCCGGTGCGCTGGCGGTCGGCTTTGTCGGCGGTTGGGCGACGCTGTACGGGGCATTGCTCCCGTTCGGGCTGGGGCTGACGCTGGGCTTTGCGGAGGACTATTTCGCGCCCTGTGCGGCCGGCGCGGTGCTGGGAATATTGCTCCATAGTTTCGGGGAGCTTTCCCTCCGGAGCATCTGCCTGATTTGTTCCGTGGGTGCGGCGGTCATTGCCCGGTGGTGTTGGCCGAAACGCTTCTTCCCGGCGGCGATGATAAGCTGCAGCGTTCTGGTGGTGGGGTCGCTCTGCTTCTGGAAAGCCGGAGGGTTGGAGCTGGTGCTGTTCTGCGGTGCAGACGCGCTTCTGGCGGTCGGCATCGGGCTTGGATTGCAGCATTTTCCGCCCGAGAAACTGGGCTTTGGCACCCTGCTCGTCAGCGCGGCGGTGGCGGCGGCACTGGGAAGCGTTTCCCTGTGGAAACTTTCGCCGGGCGTCATGGCCTGCGCCGCGGCGGAGGTCTTTCTCTGCTGCCGGGGGCAGGGGAAAGAAGCGATGGCATTTTCGGGCATCACGGCGGCGGCACTCTGTGCGGCAGATGCCGCTCTTGCTCCGGCCGCTGCCGGGCTTTCCTGCGCCACTGCAGCGGCGGCAGTGCTGACACCGGGAAGACGGATCGAAAGCTTTGCGGCCTATGCCGGCGGCTGTGTGACGGGCATCCTCTGCGTCCAGCCCATCGGGAACGCCTTTGGAACCCTGTTCAGCCTTGGTCTGGGCGTCATTGCGGTTGGAGTCATGCCGACCGGCTGGCTGGCACCGCCCTCTCCGGAAGAGCCTATCGAAGACCGCACCCAGCGGCCTCGCCTGTCGGTGGCCGCGACCCGGCTGGAAGCAGTCGCCGAAAGCCTGTCCTCGCTGGCGGAGACGGTCAATGATGTCTATGACGCCCTGCCGCGCCGGTGCGAGGATTTCCGGTGGGTCATCGACAATGTTCACGATACCCTCTGCTTCAACTGTGGGCGTCAGGAGCCGTGCTGGAAGCAGGAATACGAGACGACCCTTTCCGGGATGGAGTCTCTGCGCCCGTTGCTGGAACAGCAGGGCCATCTGAACCCGTCCGACCTCCCGGCAGAACTTTCGCGCTGCATCCACCCGGCGGCACTCAGTGCGGCGTTCAACCGGTCGTTCGCGCTCTACCGCAGCCGGAAAGAAGCTCATCTCCATTCGGAAGCCATGCGCGCGGCTTTGACCGAGCAGTACAGTGCGGTCGCGGATGCGCTGGGCGTCTTGAGCGAGCAGCTGGGCAGGCCGGGAAATCCGGAACCCTACAAATCCGACCGGGTGACGGCGTTCTTTGCGACGCTCGGCACACCGCCGCTGGAATGTGCCGTCACGCTGGACGACTTGGGCCGGACAAAGGCGGCGGTCACTCTGCCGCGCACACGGTTTTCAGGTGCGGAGTTGTCGGCTCTGGCGCAGGAGGTCGGGCGCATCTGCCGCCGGAGTTTTGAGACGCCGCAGGTGCTTTCCTGCAAAGGGATGACGACCCTGCTCTTTTCCGAAAAGCCTGCGCTCCGGGTGGTCTTTGGCACGGCAGGTGCGGCGGCGCGAGGAACCATCTCGGGCGATGCCGTTCAGCAGTTTTGCAGTCCGGCGGCGGCACAGATGATTTTGTGCGATGGCATGGGAACCGGACGCCCGGCGGCAGTGGATGGAAACCTCGCGGCAGAACTGACGGCCCGGCTCCTGAAAGCCGGATTCACCGCAGAGCTGGCCGCGCGGCTCGTCAACGTGGCCTTAGCCCTCAAGAGCGATGAGGAGAGCGGCGCGACCCTCGACCTCATCAGCGTGGACCTCTATACCGGAACGGCACGGCTTTTCAAGGCAGGGGCCGCGCCGGGTTTTCTCGTCCATGGCGGACGGGCAAGAGCGGTCGGAGATGTCAGCCTGCCGATGGGAATTCTGGGCGGAGTCAACGGCCAGAGCCGGATGGTGCATCTCGCCGCCGGGGATTATGCGGTGCTGGTGTCGGACGGCCTTCTGGTGGATGGCACCGGCTGGGTGAAACAGCAGCTGGAACTGAGCGCGGCGGCCAATGAGCCGCCCGACAAGCTGGCGAAAACGCTGGTCGAGATGGCGCGCACCCGGGCCGAAAAAGCCGGACGCCCCGACGACATCACCGCCGCTGTTCTCCGGCTGGAAAGTGGTTGAAATATTCACAGACTGCGGCTATACTAAGACTCAGTTCGAGAACGGGCGTCCGAGCCTGTAATCCGAGCCTGTAAGTTGAATGTGAGCCTGTCCGCAAATTTCCGGAGTGGGAAGCGGTGGACAGAGCGAGACTGAGAGGGATACTACCATGCTGAATATCCGTGTTGCACAGGATGGCAGCGGCGATTTTACGACCATTACCGAGGCCGTGAACGCTGTGCCGTATGATACCGAAGCTGAAATCATGGTCGGCCCCGGCGTTTACCGGGAAAAACTGTTCTGCGAAAAGCGTCAGCTCACCCTGAAGGGAGCCGGACAGGAGCAGACGAAACTGGTCTGGAACGACGGCGGCAAACTGCCGCATCCGGACGGACGTCCGACCCATACCTTCCGCAGCTACACCGCATTTTTCAGCGGTGAAAAGCTGACCGTGGAAGACCTCACCATCGAGAACAACGCCGGCCCGGGCAGCAAGGTCGGTCAGGCAGTGGCGGCTTATGTCGATGCGGAAAAGGCGATGTTCCGGAATGTGACCCTGCTGGGCAATCAGGATACGCTGTTCTGCGCGCCCCTGCCCGAAAAGGAACGGGAAAAGGACGGCTTCCTCGGCCCCCGTTACCTGTCGCCGCGACGCCCCTCGGCACAGTATTATCAGAACTGCACCATCGCAGGCGACATCGACTTCATCTTTGGCGGTGCCGATGCCCTGTTTGAGCAGTGCGTCATCCGCACCGTGAACAACAATATCCCGTGCAGCTATGTCACCGCACCGTCCGGCAGTGCCGACGGTCTGGGTCTGGTCTTCTGGGATTGCGATTTCGTCTCCGACTGCCCGGCCGGCACGGTCTATCTGGGCCGTCCGTGGCGTCCGACCGGCAAAACGACCGTGCTGGACTGCCGTCTGGGTGCGCACATCTCGCCGGACGGTTTCTCACCGTGGCATGACCGGACGGATACCAACCTTGCAGGCTTTGCCGAAGAGGGCAGTACTGGTGCAGGCGCAGGTGAGCGTCCAGACTGGGTCGCAAAGCCCACGGCGGCAGAAGCGTCTGACCTGCTGAAAAAGGCACGGAAACGCTGCCGCCCGGAATGATAAGGAAACGAAACGATGAAAAAACTCCCCGATTTTGTAAAATGGCTCATCATTGCGGCGGTTCTGGCGGCAATGGCAGGCATCGCCTTCGCGGTCAATGACCGGGCATCCCGGGTGAAAATGCCGGAGCCGGATACCAGCTTCGGGATTTATCACAGCCCAAGCTCCCAGACATCCACAAATTAAACAGAAAACAGCAAAACGGGCAGGGAACCAAGCGTTCTCTGCCCGTTTTTCAGGTTTTGGATTTATATTCAGACAAAAACAGTCCGGCCAGTGTCAAAAGCGTGCCGATGCCGGTGAAGAGTGTCAGCTGCTCGTGCAAAATCAAAACAGGGGTCTGGGATGGATGAGGAGCAGCACCAGAAAGCCCATCACAAAGCGAAAAAATAAGATCTCGACGGGCTGGAAAACCGTTTAGAACCAGAGGAAAGAAAGAGTATCAATCCGTCATAATGAACCAAAAGGTCGTGCCTTTGCCGACGGTACTCTGGACGCCGAAGCGGAAACCATGCTGCTGGAAGATGGCCTTTGTGATGGACAGGCCGAGGCCGGTACCCTGCTTTCCGGCGTCGGAACGGGAACGATAATACCGGTCAAAGATATAGGGCAGGTCGTCCGCCGCAATGCCCGGGCCGTGGTCGGAGATCTCGACCCGGACGCCCTCCTCACAGCGGAAGGCACGCAGGAAGAACAGTCCATCCTCGCCGATGTGGTGCATCGCGTTGCCCAGCAGATTGTGGAGGGCGCGCTGCATCATGTTCGGGTCGGCATAGACCGGAAGCTCCTCGTCGGGAAGCTCCAGCTTCAGTTCCCAGCCATTCTGGGCGCAGACGGCATCATACCGTTCGCTGACCTCGTCGCAGAGCTGTGCCATGTCAAAGTGGACGCGCTCGCACTTCTCCGCGCCGCTGGTAACTTTGCTCAGCTCCATGACGCTCGAGACAAGGGCCGTCAGCCGGTCGGCTTCGTCGACAATGATGTTCATCTGCTCGTCGCGGTGGGCTTTGTCGTCACCGGTGATGTCGCGCACCGTCTCGGCGTAGCCCTTGATGAGGGTCAGGGGCGTGCGCAGGTCATGGGAGACATTCGCCAGCAGGTCGCGCTGCATCTGGGAAGCGTGCTGGACTTCCTGCGCCATGTGGTTGAACTCCTCGGCCAGTGTGCCGAGTTCATCGTTCCGGTTGGCTTCCACATGGACGGCATAGTTGCCCTGTGCCACCTGCCGCGCCGCGCCGGAAAGCTGGCGCAGCGGCTTTGTGAACCACTCGCTGAACAGCCACGCCGCCGACATCGAGAAGGCAAAGATAAACGCGGCCGCCAGCGGTAAAATCGTACTCAGCACCTCGCCGGCCTCCGAGACGTGCATCAGACTTGTGGTGACAAGAACCGTATAGGTGCCGTCAGAGGTCATCCGGCCAACCACCAGCTGTTTCGAGCCGGAAGGCGTCGGTGGGTCGAGGGTCTGAACAAAACCGCCGGTTTGCCGACAGTACTGCCGGATGGTACGGGCGGTGGAGTATTTGATGTCTTCATCCTGTGGGTCGGGCAGAGCCGTCTCGTGCAGGTTGCAGAAGGTCAGGTTCTCGAACTTCTTGATGGTGCGCAGGGTCGAATCCGAGATATCGACACAGAAACTGCTCAGCGTGCTGTTATCATAGAGCTTGACTTTCAGCGCGTCGAAAAAGGTATCATCAGTGATTTTAATGCCGCCAAATGCCCAGTAGGACAGGGTATCCCCCTGCGCGATGGCGTCGTCCATCTCGGAGACGATCATCTCCGCCTCTGAGGTGAGCTGCTTCTGGATGTGCTTGATATAGAGCGGCTCCAGCAGCTGGGTGCTGAGGAACCAGAACAGGCCGAGCAGCAGCAGACAGATGAAGCAGAGAAACCACATCAGCTGTCCGCGGATGCCGATGGTGGAACGGGCTTTCTTCGGGTGCCGCATCCGATGCAATGCCTCCGTTTACCGTGCTGCGTCAGGGTCGAACTTGTAGCCGA
The DNA here is from genome assembly GCA_934548045.1 of uncultured Faecalibacterium sp. GTDB lineage: Bacteria > Bacillota > Clostridia > Oscillospirales > Ruminococcaceae > Faecalibacterium. Next base: position 22,643 of record CAKTEM010000010.1, read on the forward strand.
TGCCCCAGACCGTCGCAATGTAGCTGCGGCACTTGCCGAGGTGGCCGCGCAGCATCTTCACATGGGTGTCCACGGTGCGGTCTTCGCCGAAGTAATCGTAGTTCCAGACCTTCTGCAAAATTTTCTCGCGGCTGAGGGCGATGCCCTTGTTGGAAGCCAGAAAAACCAGCAGGTCGAATTCCTTGGGGGTCAGGCTGATCTCCTCGCCGCTGACCCGGACGGTGTGGCTTGCGGTGTCGATGGTCAGATCACCAAAGACCATTGCGCCGTTGGCGTTCTCGGTACGGGGCAGGGTGCGGTTCAGCACCGCGCGCACCCGGGCGACCAGCTCACGGGGCGAGAACGGCTTGACGACATAATCGTCCGCGCCGCCCTCCAAGCCGGCCAGCTTGTCGTATTCCTCACCGCGTGCCGTCAGGATGATGACGGGGGTGTTGATGTGCCGTGCGCGCATCTCACGCAGACAGGTCATGCCGTCCATGAACGGCATCATGACATCGAGAATTACCAAGTCATAGCCGCCGCTTGTCAGCAGCGACAGGGCGGCGGAGCCGTCACCGGCCTCTTCGCAGGCATAGCCTGCATATTGTAAATGCTCACGGATCAGTTCACGGATCCGAGGCTCATCATCAACGATCAGAATTTTTGCCATAAGGCACCCCTCCTCGCTTTTCAATCAACCATATCTTAATACATCAATTGGGAATTTCTGTGAATTTTAAGTGAACCCTTTGGAAAATAGGCAAAACAAGTATACCATACTTCACCCATGCAAGCCAAATGAAAACGCTGGAATCCAAAAATTTTACTGGAAACAAACCGGGGGAGTTGATAAGACGAAAAACCTTTGTTATAATGCGAGTGAAAATAAAAAGCGCACGGAAAAAACTGAGAGAAAAAAGAACATGAGTCAGAAGAAATTATCCCGAATACAACAGAATATGCTGGCAGGTCTGGTCTGTCAGGTCGTCACCATTCTGGTGGGGTTTCTCCTGCCGCGGCTCTACCTGAGCTACTACGGGTCGGATGTGAACGGTGAGCTGAACACCATCAAGCAGCTGTTCGCCTATCTCTACCTGCTGGAAGCCGGTGTCGGCCTTGCGACCACGCAGGCACTTTACCGCCCGGTCGCGCTGGAAGACCACCAGAGCGTCAGTGAAGTTCTGGCGGCGACCAACCACTATTACCGTCGGACGGGATTCCTCTATGCGGCCATCGTTCTGGGTATCGGAACCATTTACCCGATGGTGGTGCGGTTCAGCCTGCCGCGCGGCGTCATCCTGCTGTACACCATCCTGTACGGCCTGCCCTCGGTCGTCAGCTTTCTGGTGCAGGGCAAATACCGCCTGCTGATGGAGGTGGATGGACGAAGCTACATCCTCAGTGGTCTGAATACGGTGGTACAGCTGGTCTCGGGCATCGGCAAGGTGGCCATTCTGATGCTGACCCAGAACATTCTGGCGACCCAGCTGCTCTACTGCCTGTGTTCGATGCTGCCGATCCCGGTCATTCTGTGGTATGTCCGGAGGAATTACCCGTGGATCGACCGCCGCGCAAAACCGAATTATGCCGCCGTTGCGCAGAAAAATTCGGTGCTGCTCCACCAGCTGTCGAGTGTCATCTTCAATAATACGGATATGGTGCTGCTGTCCTACTTCTGCGATTTCAAGGCAGTCAGCGTGTACAGCGTCTACAATCTGTTCTTCACCCAGATTTCTTTTGTGATGACTCTTGTCATCAACAGCGTCTCGTTCCAGATGGGCCAGCTCTTCCAGACCGACCGCAAGCGGTTTGAACGGGTCTATGACCTCTACGAGACAGTTTATCTCGCCTTTGACGGCTTCTGCTATGCCATGACAGCGGTGTTCCTCCTGCCGGTGATCCGCATCTACACGGCAGGCATCCACGATGCCAATTACATCGACGTGGCTTTGATTCTGCTCTTTGCAGGAAAAGCCGTGCTCGAAAACGGCAAGAACATTTATCATCAGGTCATCCAGTACGAGGGATCGTTCAAAGAAACACAGTGGCACGCCGTCGTGGAGATGTGTATCAACCTTGTGGTCACGCTGATTGCCATTCAATTCTGCGGCATCTATGGCTGTCTGATCGGAACGGTCGCGGCGTTGGTGTTCCGCTGGGCGGCGGTCGTCTGGTACAGCTATCGAAAAATCCTGCGGACGAGCATCTGGCCAACCGTGCGCAAATGGCTCTGCAACGCGGTGCTGTTCGTGCTGGTGGTGCTGATCCTCGGTGTGCAGAGCCACCCGGAATGGAGCCTGCTGGAAGTGGTCGGGAAGGCCATCCTGAATGGCATCTGGGTCGCGGCTCTGTTTGCGGTGGGAAATCTGCTGGTGAACCGGGGAACATGGAAAGGGCTTTGCGAGCTGTACGCAGAGCGTAAAAAAGCTTGAGGAGGAAACGGTGCTATGGGAATCCCGAAAGTCATTCACTACTGCTGGTTCGGCGGAAATCCACTGCCGAAGGATGTGAAACGCTGCATCAAGAGCTGGAAAAAGTTCTGCCCGGATTATCAGATCATCGAGTGGAACGAGAGCAATTTTGACTGCACCCGGAACCTTTACGCAAAGCAGGCGATGGAGTGCAAAAAGTGGGCCTTTGTCAGCGATTATGCCCGTCTGAAGATCGTCTATGAGCAGGGTGGTATCTATCTGGATACCGATGTGGAACTGATCCGTCCGCTGGACGACCTGCTGGATTTTGAAGCGTTTTTCGGGTTTGAGAACAATCTGGACAAGAAGGAAAAAGAGGTCGCAACGGGGCTTGGCTTCGGCGCACAGAAAGGCAATGTTGTCGTGAAGGCGATGCTGGAAGATTACGAGGGCATCTCGCTCTTGCAGGCAGATGGAAGCTTCGACAAAATGCCCTGCCCGGAGCGGAACACACAGGCGTTGCTCCGTCTGGGAATTCGTCCGGATGGAAGCCGCCAGACCGTGGCCGGTGCGGAGATCTTCCCGGCGGAATATTTCTGCCCCATCGAGTTCCAGAGCAACCAGAGGAATATCACAAAGAATACCTATTCCATCCATCACTATCAGGGAAGCTGGCTGGTCGGCATGAAAAAGTTCGACCATTTCCTCAAAAAGCACACGAACGATAAATTCTATCGCGGCTTTTACCGCCCGGTGCGGTGCTGGTTCGGGTTGACAAAGGATAAGCTCATCCAGAAAATCAAGGGAAAGTAAAGAGCTTAAAATAAAATTCCGGGAAGCGGTCAGAAGGCATAAAGTGCTTTCCGGCCGCTTTTTCTGTGATAAACCCTGCATGTTTGGACATTTTCCGGGAACTGTGCTATACTGAAACAATTCCAAAGATCTTATTTTTGACTGAAACAAAGGATTTTTACCCATGCGGATCGGACTTGTCGAATTTATCCTTATCTTGTTCATCGCATCCATCACCATTGGCCCCAATGTAGCCATTTTTGTGGATCGCTGGATGCGCCGGGCAAAAAAGACCAGCGCGGCGGCAGCACGCCGAAAGGCCGCAATGCAGGCGCAGGCCATCGCGGAACGGGAATATGTGCTGCACCGGTTTCAGGTCGCCAGCCGAATTTTCAGCGTGGCGGCGTTGATGGCGTTGATTTACGCACTCTTTCTGCGCCCCATTGAGGCGGTACCCCAAACCTACACGCCGCCTGCGGTGCCGGACAGCGTCGTGCTGACGGGAGCCGCTGACGAAAGCGACCAGCTCACACTGGACGGATACGAGGATATCTCCTGCATCCGAGCCGAGGATGAGTGGCTTTATCTGGCCGCGAAAGCGAAGAAGACCGGCAAAAAGACCGAGAGCGCATTGCTCCGGATGCGAAAGGACGGCAGCGGCCTGAGCAGCATCCTGACGACCGAAGGGGAGGTCACTGGCTTCGATTTTGACCCGGAGGGAAATATCTGGCTGACTGTCCTCACGACGGACGGCGGCGCGCTCTGCCGCGCCGGGTACGACGGCTGGGGTGCGGCGATGGAACAGGTCGTGACCCAAATCGACGGCAAAGCTCTGACAAGCCCGGCGGCGGTGACGGTCGGCGAGGACGGCAGAGTCTATTTTGCAGTCGTCTCGGGAAACAGCGCGAAAAACGGGCTGGATGCGGCTCTGCGCACCGAGCTGATGGCGCACACCGCGACCGGCAGTGTCTATGTTTATGACCCATCTGCCCGGAGCGTCCAGCAGGTGCTGGGCGGTGTTGCCGGGGCGTCCGGGCTGGCACTCTCGCCGGACGGTGAGACGCTGTACGTCTCCGACCTCGGGAACCGCTGTGTCTGGGCAGTATCGCCCAACAGCCGGGAACTCACCGCAGGCGGAAAGAACTGTGCGTCGTTCCAGACCGCTCTGCCGGGCTATCCCGGTGCGCTGGCCGTCGATGAAGAAGGTGAAGTCTACATCAGCTACCGCTGGGCGCGTTCCGGCTGGCTGGAAGACCATGCCGACGGCACGCTGCTGCGCGGTGCGGCTCTTCGCCTGAGTCAGAACATGCAGGAAGGGTTGTTCCGACTGAACACGGAAAACTGCGCGGTGCAGGGATACAGCCCGGACGGGGTGTTGCTGGCCTCCTACGGTGGAAAGACACCGGGGAGCATGACCGCTCTCTGCCCGGAAGGAAACCGGGCCTATCTGAGCATTTCGGGCGGATCCGTCCTGCGATGGGTCCGCGTTTGAGAACGATAAAAGAAAAAGGGGTGTTTTCAGATGACAGAAGCATTTCAGAAACAGATCGAGCAGGAGACACGGCAGGCCGTGACCGAGCTGCTGGAACAGGCAAAGCTCCACAAGGGCGATGTCTTTGTGGTGGGCTGTTCGTCGAGTGAGATCGTGGGCGGACACATCGGCAAGGACAGCAGCCTTGAAGCGGCACAGGCCGTCTATGCAGGCATCGCGCCGGTGCTGGCCGAAAACGGCATCTGGCTGGCGGCGCAGTGCTGTGAGCATCTGAACCGTGCCATCATCATCGAACGAGAAGCCGCCCGTACCTACGGTTGGGAAGAAGTCTGTGTTGTGCCGCGTCCGCACGCCGGCGGCAGCTGGGCGACGACCTGTTGGAAGAAGTTCCGCGACCCCATCGCCGTCGAAGAGATCCGCGCCCATGCCGGCATCGACATCGGCGGAACTCTTATCGGGATGCATCTGAAACGGGTCGCCGTTCCGGTCCGGCTTAGCCTGAATAAGATCGGCGAAGCAAACATTCTCTGCGCCCGTACCCGTCCGAAGCTCATCGGCGGCGAGCGCGCAAAATATACCGAGGAGGACTGAGCATCATGGCAGAAAAAACCTTGGAAGAAATGCGGCAGGCCGTCGCGGAAATTCGCGAGAAGATGGCGGCAGCGGCACGGGATGCAGGCCGCGACCCGGCGGAGATCCAGCTCTGCGCCGCCTGCAAGACCCGTACCGCCGAGACCGTGGCGGCAAGCGCAGGACTCGCTATTGATATTTTTGGTGAAAACCATGTGCAGGAACTGTGCGCGAATTTCGATGCCGGTGCCTACTGCGGCAAGCCGAGCCACTTCATCGGCCATTTGCAGACCAATAAAATCAAGAAAGTCCTTGGCCGGGCAAGCCTCATCCAGAGCGTCGGCAGTGAGCATCTGCTGACCGCCATCGAGAAGGAAGCGGCCAAGGCAGGCATCATCCAGAATATCCTGCTTGAAGTCAACATCGGCGGCGAGGAGAGCAAATCCGGTGTCTCTCCGGAACAGCTCTGGCCGCTGCTGGAACTGGCGGCAGCACAGCCCCACATCCGTGTCAAGGGCCTGATGGCGATTCCACCGGTCAACAACGACGATGCCCGGAACCGGGCCTATCTTGCCGCCGTGCATAAGCTGTTTGTGCAGGCAGGGGAGCGCGGCTATGAGAATGTCGCCATGGAGACCCTCTCGATGGGCATGAGCGGCGACTACGAGAACGCCATCCGGGAGGGCGCGACCCTCGTTCGTATCGGCACGGCGATCTACGGTGAGAGAGATTATTCTAAGAAGTAAATAGGAGAATTCATGAAACAAAACGTTCAAGACCCTGCGGCACATCACACCAGCAGCGGTGCGCTGATCCGGCGGTTCCTGCCGTATCTGGCGAAATATAAAAAGACCCTTTTCATTGACCTGTTCTGCGCCGCGCTGACGACGCTCTGCGACATCATCCTGCCGAAGATCATGAGTACCATCACCAACTCGGCGATGGGCGTCGGCATCACCCTGACCGCAAGCATCGTCCTCAAGCTGGCACTGGTCTACTTTGTGCTTCGCATCATTGACGGTGCGGCGCAGTATTTCATGTCGGGCATCGGCCACATCATGGGCGTGCATATCGAGACGGATATGCGCCGGGATGCGTTCGACCATCTGCTTCAGCTCGACCACACCTACTACAATAACACCAAGGTCGGCACCATCATGGGCCGTATCACCAACGACCTGTTCGATGTCACCGAGTTTGCGCACCACTGCCCGGAAGAGTTCTTCATCGCGTTCATCAAAATTCTGGCCTCCTTCATCATCCTGTGTCAGGCCAGTGTGCCGCTGACGCTGGCGGTCTTCGCCTGCGTGCCGCTGATGGGCGTTGTCTCGGTCAAGCTGAACCACCGTCTCCGCGCCCGGTTCCGTCAGCAGCGCGTCCAGATCGGTGAGCTGAACGCCACCATCGAGGACAGTCTGCTGGGTCAGGGCGTTGTCAAAGCCTTTGCCGCCGAAGATCAGGAACGGGAAAAATTCGCGCAGGGCAACAAGGAATTTGAAAAAATCAAAACGCTGGGCTACTACGCAATGGCGGCGTTCAACACCTCGACCCGACTGTTCGACGGTCTGATGTATCTGGTCGTCATCCTCGCCGGCGGTCTGTCGCTGGTGTACGGCAAAATCAATGCCGGTGATTTGGTGGCCTATATTCTCTACGTCACAACGCTGATTGCAACCATCCGCCGCATCGTCGAGTTCGCCGAGCAGTTCCAGCGCGGCATGACCGGCATCGAGCGTTTTGCGGAGATCATGGACACGCCCATCACCATCCACGATGCGCCGGATGCAGAACCGCTCAAGCCCGGTCCGGGTGCGATCCGGTTCGAGGATGTCAGCTTCGAATACCCGGACGACCACAACAAGGTCCTGCACCACGTCAGCCTTGATATCAAGGCCGGTGAGCGGCTGGCTCTGGTCGGCCCTTCCGGCGGCGGCAAGACGACCCTCTGCAATCTGATTCCCCGGTTCTACGACGTCACCAGCGGCAAGATTCTGGTCGATGGACAGGATGTCCAACACGTCACCCTCAAGAGCCTGCGCCATGAGATCGGCGTCGTTCAGCAGGACGTCTATCTGTTCAGCGGCACGGTGGCCGAGAACATCGCCTATGGCAAGCCCGGAGCGACCCGGGAAGAGATCATCGAGGCGGCACGTCTGGCCGGTGCAGAACGCTTTATTCTGGCGTTGAAGAACGGCTTCGACACCTATGTCGGCGAGCGCGGCGTCAAGCTCTCGGGCGGTCAGAAACAGCGCATCGCCATCGCGCGCGTCTTCCTGAAAAATCCGCCCATCCTGATCCTTGATGAGGCGACCAGTGCATTGGACAACGAGAGTGAGATCCTTGTCGGTCAGAGCCTCGAGAAGCTGGCGCATGGCCGCACGACGCTGACCATCGCCCACCGCCTGACGACCATCAAGAACTACGACCGCATCCTTGTCCTCGGCTCCGAGGGCATCGTTGAGTCTGGCACCCACGACGAGCTTCTGGCAAAACAGGGCGTCTATTACCGCCTCTGGAACCAGCTCCCCGGTGAGGATACCCTCTAAAATCGCATAAAGAAAGGCCGTGCTGACGCAGAAATCTGTATCAGCACGGCCTTTTTATGTATTCTTCTTATTCCCCCACGATAAGCCGGACGGCACCATAGATACCGGCGTCATTGCCGAGGATAGCCTGCTTGATGGGCGTCTCAAGGCAGGAACGGAAAGCGTAGTCCTTATAGTGCTTCTGCAGAGGGTCAAACAGGACAGCACCGGCACGGGCAACGCCGCCGCCGATCATAAACATCTCGGGGTCGGTGGTGGCGGAGATGGAAGCCAGCGCAACGGCCAGCGTGTCGGCCATTTCGTCGACCTCACGGGCAGCGAGAGCATCGCCATTGCGTGCGGCGTCGAAGACGTCCTTTGCGGCAAAGTCAGTACCGCGCAGGGTGCAGGGAACATCCGGGTTCTCGTCCAGCAGCTTCTTCATGCAGCGGACAACGCCGGTCGCGCTGGAATACTGTTCCAGACAACCGTGTTTGCCGCAGCCGCAGGTAGCCGTCTCGTGGCGGTTGACCGTGATGTGGCCGATCTCGCCGCCTGCGCCGTGAACGCCGTCGATGACCTTGCCGTCAACGATGACGCCGCCGCCGACACCGGTACCCAGTGTGACCATGACGGCACTCCGGCAGCCCTTGGCCGCACCCATCCAGATCTCGCCCAGAGCGGCGACATTGGCGTCGTTGCCGACCAGGACCTTCAGGCCGCCCAGCAGACCGCCCAGCTCCTCGGAGACGTTCCGCTTGCCCCAGCCGCCGAGGTTGGCGCAGACGATGGGAACGATACGGGAGTTCAGGATGGGGCCGGGAACACCGATGCCGACGCCCTCGACCTGCTCTGCGGTGATGTTCTTCTCGCTCATCTTGCCGAGGATGGCGGCGGCGAGGTTCTCGAGGATGTGTTCACCGGCGTTGGAGGTGTCGGTGGGAACTTCCCACTTTTCCAGCAGCTCGCCTGCGGTGGTGAAAAGGCCGACCTTGGCCGTGGTGCCGCCGAGGTCGATGCCGAATGCGTATTCTTTCATAATCATTTACCTCTTTTCAAAGCGGATGCTCCGCCGATTTTTGATTGACAACAGTATAACATACTCCGCGCCAAAAAAGCAGAGGTTCTGGTGTGATTTATGCAAATAGCCGAAAATCCGGTGGAATTTTTGGATAATAAAAAGCTCCCCTGAAGATTCAGGAGAGCTGAAAATCGAAAATTCCGAAAAGACGATTTACTCGTCGTCCGAGTCGTCCTCTTCTTCGTCCTCGTCATCATCGTCGGTGTGCGGTTTGTAGAAGATACCGCTCAGGAAGATGCTGATGAAGTAGAGCAGAACCATCGGACCTGCGACCATGCACTGAGACACGATATCAGGCGGCGTCACGACAGCTGCGATGAGGAAGATGCAGACGATGGCAATGCCGCGGACCTTCTTGAGCAGCTCCGGGTAGATGATACCCATCTTGGACAGGATGATGGTGATCAGCGGCATCTCGAACACGCAGCCAAAGATCAGGAACATCGTCAGGCAGAGGTTGACATAGCTCTCGATACTGGTGGTAGTCTGGATGTAATCCGCGCCCTCAATGCCGGTACTCAGGAAGCGGAGCATGAAGGGCATCATCAGCTTGTAGGCGAAAAGAACACCCACGCAGAACAGGATAAGGCCCAGCAGGATGACGAGCTTCAGGAAGAAGGTCTCACTCTTTTTCAGGCCGGGCTTTGCGAAGGCGTAGATCTGATACAGGGCGACCGGAACCGTGATGACAAATGCCGCCAGCAGCGAGACACGGAAGTACTGCATCAGCTTTTCCTGCGGAGCGATGGAAACGAAGGTATAGTAACCCTGCCCCATTGCGGTCAGCAGATCGATGAGCCGGTCGGCATACATCAGGGTGACGACGACCGCGACAACAAACACCACCGCGCAGATGATCAGCCTGTTCCGCAGTTCTTTCAGATGTCCGGTCAGCGTCATGCTGCCGTCGTCCGTCATGACTTCGGCTTTCTTTTTGCGCTTAACGTTTGTAGCCACAATTACTCCTCGTCGTCCTTCTTCTCAGCTTTCTTCTCGGACTTCTTGTCGGAAGAATCATCCTCGTCATCGTCGGACTCGTCCATGCCCTTCTTGAAGTTGCTCATGGTCTTGCCGAACATCTTGCCCAGCTTCGGCAGGTTCTTGGGTCCAAAGATCAGCAGAGCGACGACCAGGATGATAAGCAGCTCGTTAGTACCAATACGCATAATAAAAATCTCCTTTTTACTTTTACCGCGCCGCGAGGCCGGTTTACAACAGATAAATGTATCCTACAACCGCGGACGCGGTGTATTCTAAGATAAGTAGAAGGTTAGACCTTGGCTTCCTCAGCCGGGGCAGCCTCTTCGGCGGCAGGAGCCGCAACAGGAGCTTCCGGGGCTTCCTCCGGCAGTTCTTCGACCGGTTCCTCTGCCTTTTCAACAGCCGGAGCAGCAGGCTCTTCGGACTTGCTCTCGGCAGGTGCGGCAGTCTCCGCAGCAGGAGCATCCTGCTCGGGCAGTTCCTCGACGGTCTCTTCGGTCAGGTCGGTGACTTCCTCGGTCTCTTCTGCCTTGGCAGCCTCTTCCTTGCTGGTCTTGCCGATGCCGGTAAAGCTCTTGGTGACATCCTTCACACTGTTGTCGATGTCCTTCTTGATGTCGGTCAGGGGAGCGACAGCTTCCTTGAGCGGAGCCTGAATCTCATTCAGCGGCTCGACGACATTCTTCTGGATCTCTTCCGAAGCGGCACCGGTGTACTTTTTCAGCTCGCGCAGCATCTTGCCCAGCTTCTTGGCGTAGACGGGCAGCTGGTCGGGGCCGATGAAGACGAACGCCACGATGACGATCACCACGAGTTCCCAAAAACCAATTTTCATAGCGATTCAATTCCTTTCCTCTGCCGTACCGTCTGCGGTGCGGCATTGACCTGAATATCCTTGGTGTGTCCAGTATACCAGATTCCGAAACGTATTTCCAGAGATGCAGATAGGAGATTCATTTTTCGGGTAAGTCGTGCTATACTGGACGCGAAAGCAGCCTTGCGCTGCGCTTGTGTTGCCATACATATACCGGAATAAAATAGATGGTATATGAATTTATTATGAATTATTTGTGAATGAGTGAGCAAACGAGGCTGTTTTCTAAACAATATGTAAATCAAACAAAATAAATTACAGAGAGGGATGCTTTTTATGACCGAAATCCATGCACAGCGGTTTGAACGGGTCGTCAAAAATCTGGCGGCAATGGGCCTGACCCAGATGGTCGTCAGTGATTCGCCGACCATCTTCTATTTGACAGGTGTCCGCATCTTCCATCCGGGCGAGCGGATGCTGGCGCTGCTGCTCCGTGCGGACGGCAATCACCGGATGTTCGTCAACGCGCTGTTCGGCACGCCGGATGCCGGTATCCCGGTGGAAAACTATCTGGACGGCGAGGATGCTCCGGCAAAGCTCCTGCCCTGGCTGGATAAGGAAAAGCCGTTGGGCATCGACAAGAACTGGTCGGCACGCTTCCTGCTCCGCCTGATGGAGCTGAACGCTGCACCGGCCTACAAGAACGCTTCTGCGGCCTGCGATGATGCCCGTGCCGTCAAGGACGAGGCGGAACAGGCCGCAATGCGCGCTTCCTCTAAGGTGAACGACGACTGCATGGCCGAGTTCGCAAACCTCATCCGCCCGGGCGTTACCGAAAAGCAGATGGCCGAGGAGATCAAGGCCATCTATGCCGCACATGGCTGCTCTGGTGTCAGCTTTGAGCCGATCTGCGCCTTCGGCGCACACGCCGCCGACCCTCACCACGGCAACGACGATACCCAGCTGACCGCCGGACAGTGTGTCCTTATCGACGTGGGCGGTGTCTATCAGGACTACTGCTCGGATATGACCCGTACCTTCTTCACGGCGGAACCCACCGAGGAAGAGCGGAAGGTCTATGAGCTGGTGCGTCAGGCGCAGGCCGCCGCCGAAGCTCTCGTCAAGCCGGGCGTCCGTCTCTGCGATATCGACGCAGCAGCGCGCGATATCATCACGGCAGCAGGCTATGGCCCCTACTTCAACCACCGCCTCGGTCACTTTATCGGTCTGGAAGACCACGAGGCCGGCGATGTCTCGGCAGTGAACGAAAATGTCGTCACGCCGGGTATGTGCTTCTCCATCGAGCCGGGTATCTATCTGCCGGGCAAGTTCGGCGTCCGCATCGAAGACCTTGTGCGTGTCACCGAGGACGGCTGCGAAGTCCTGAACCACTATCCCCACGAGCTGACCGTCAAAGCGATTTGATTCATCACCAATAAAATGAGGGCGTCCGATGCTGACCGGACGCCCTCACTGTTTATTTTACTTTGTTTGTCAGGGAACCGATGCCGTCAATTTCGCACCGGACTTCGTCGCCGGGTACGAGGAACTGCGGTGGGTCCATTCCCATGCCGACGCCGGCAGGAGTGCCGGTCGCGATGATGGTACCGGCTTTCAGAGTCATGCCCTGTGACAGCTCCGAGATGACATGGTCAATGTTGAAAATCTGCAATCCCGTGTTGGAATCCTGCCGCTTTTCACCATTGACCCAGCTGCGGATGCCGAGTTTCGGTGGATAGTCGGCGAATTCGTCCGCCGTGACGATACAGGGGCCGATGGGCGTGAACCCGTCGAGGCTCTTGCCGAAATACCACTGCTTGTGCGCGGTTTGAACGTCACGGGCAGAAACATCGTTCAGGATGGTGTAACCGAAGATGTAGTCCTGCGTTTGTCCGGCAGGAACATCTTTTGCGTCCTTGCCGAGGACGACCGCAAGCTCACACTCGTAGTCGAGCTTCTTCACGAGGTCGGTGTGCGCCTCAATGAAGCCGCCGTCCGGAACCGCCCGGGTGACACGCTTCGAGAAGTAGATCGCATCCTGATGCTTGGTCGCGAAGGCGTCCGAAGAGTATTTCTCAGCTTCGTCTGAATGTGCCATGTAGTTGATGCCAAGACAGATGACATCCTGTGCCGGGCTGGGGAGCGGGCTTTCGAGGGTCACGGCCTCGATGGGAAGAGCCGGGATGCCCTGAATGGCCAGCGACAGACCGGCCCGGACCTGCGGCGTCAAGAACGGGATGGCATCGCTCAGTGTCTCGTAGGATAAGCCCAGCCAGCTCAGCGGCCAGACCTGTTTTCCGTCCGCCGACAAAATGGCCGGGTCTTCGACGCCGTCCGGTAAACGACAGGTGATAAAACGCATAGGAAAGAGCCTCCGTTCTCAGTGCCGATACGCAATGGCGTTCTGGATACGGTCGGCCTCTTCGGGGTTGGCGAGCTGGCGGACCAGTTCGAGAGCGAAGGGGATCGCGCCGCCGAGGCCGTAGCTGGTGGTGATGTTGCCATCGACGACAACTTCCTCATCGTGGACGATGGCACCGGCCAGTTTATCCTGAAAACCAGCGTGCGCAGTGGCGTTCTTGCCCTCCAGCAGGCCCAGAGAAGCCAGAACGCTGGGTGCGGCGCAGATGGCGGCGACCTTCTTGCCGGCCTTCGCAAAGGCCGTGCAGGTCTCGGTGACGGTCTTGTTGGCGGCGAGGTTGGGCGTACCCGGGATACCGCCCGGAAGAACGACCATGTCGACGTCGGAATAATCCACCTCTTCGGCAACAGCGTCGGCGGTCAGATGGACTTTGTGGCTGCTGACGATCTCCTTCCGGCCCATGGCGGAGGCTACGATGACCTCGACCTTGGCGCGGCGGAGCAGGTCAACGACCAGCAACGCCTCGCACTCTTCGGTGCCGTCGGCAAAAAATACAACTGCTTTGCTCATTTGGATTCGCCCTCCCTGTTATTTTCTTCGAGGATGCGGCGGAGGACACTGTCCTCCCGGCCAATCACCCGGCTGACCCGGCTGATGATGGCACTGGACGCGCCGATGTTTCCCATGATGCTGGTGTAGCTCTGCTTGTTTACCAGCTTTTCGGCGATATTGTAACGCTGTTCCATCGCGCTCAGCTCGGCATAGCTGCAGACATCCTGTAAAAAGCGGTAACATTCCTCCGGTGTTTTCAGCTCCAGAAGCGCGGCATACAGACCGGATTCTCCGGTCGGGTGGTCTTTTGCCATAAAGCTTTCCTCCCCGTTTTTGTCGTAGGTGTGGCCCGTGAAAGGCACTTCAGTACACTACTCTAGTGTAGTACACGGACGGGAAAATTGCAATGGGGAATTTTAGAGCATCCGCTCGAGGACGGTCTGCTGCATCTCGATGCCGGCCACAACATTCTCGCCCGGGCAGAGCGGACGGTAGCCCCGTGCCTTGAAGAACTGCATCACGGGCAGGGCCTTGTTGTGGACTTCGCAGTAGACCCGGCCGCGGCCCTCGCCGCGCGCCAGACGCTCGCAGGTGTTGACGATATCCCGACCGAGGGCCTTTCCACGGTACTCCGGCTTCAAATAGAGGTGGAGCAGGTGGAGGGCGGTGTTTTCCATCTTCCATGCGAAGTAGCCGATGAGCTTGTCGCCGAGGAAGACGAGGAAATAGTTCACATCGTTGTCGATGTCCTCCTCGATGGCGTCCGCGCTCTGCAAGGTGTCGACCAGCGTGTCGAGCTGCTTTGCCGGGTAATAGCGTTTGTAGACCTCGTGCCAGAGTTCGCTGGCAAGGTCGGCGGTCATGTGGATATATTTGGCCTTTGCGACCAGTTTATAATCGGGTTTCATAGTTCTCCTGTCTTTTTTGGGTGGTTTTGGCGGTCTTACGGGGGATTCTGGCTCTTATTCTACCATAATCCGGCCCGGAGTGCAAAACAAAAAGGCCGCGGCACTCGTTTGGTGAGTGCCGCGGCCTCGTTGTCGTTTCAGTTTACGAAGCGTGTGTGCTTACAGCGCAGCCTTGAAGTTGTGATGAGTGGAGCTGTAACGAACAACTGCTTCCATCAGGGCAACCGGCCACAGAACGACCTTTGCCACAATCTCGGCCGGCTTGACACATACAGACTCCATGCTGATGATGCCGACCAGAACCAAGCAAGCAATGCCACAACCCAGAATGTAATAGTACATAATCAAACCTCCTACTATATTTCTTACAGGCTCTGTTTCGTGAGCCTGAAGTTCAATGTTTCGTGGGGGCTTTCCGCTCCCTGCAACTATACTATACCCTATCTCAGCGATAAAGTCAATACCGAAAAACGTGAAACAAATTAAAGGATTCTCTGAAGAATGGTAAATTCACAAAAGTAAAGTGACAAAACTCACTTTACTTTATCAAGCTAAAGCGAACACAAAATGACCGCGTGCCGCGCACAGAATGTTCATGATTTGCTCAAAAATCGGTCAAAAAGGGCCGAAGTGTTTTTATGGAAAAAACAGGGCGATTTGTCCAAAAGTCAGCCCGATTTTTTGGCAGGTCTGACAGGTGCTTCCGGGTAGGGGCTGTGGGTTACGCATTTAAAGAAATCGGGCTTAAAGTTCTTGCTTTTTAAACCGCAGAAACCGACCTTTTCGGCCAAGAAACTTGGCCGGAAAATGTTGCAGCTGCGACTAGTACAACGCGTGACTATCAAACTGCACAAGAAAAACAAAAAAGATTATGAAGAACTATTCTTGTTGCGGCGTGGGAAATACGCTATAATAAAGCCATCAAATCAGAAAGGAGATCGCAGCTATGGCGAAAACATCGCAGGTTCTCATACTCGAAGACGAATTTTACCTCATCAAGGCTCCTAATGGAAAGGTGCTGGAGGTCAAGAACTTCAACACCGAGAATGGTGCTGCGATCCGTCTGTGGGATTACGCAGGCCATCCCTGGCAGCAGTGGAAGTTTGTGGACGCCGGTGAAGGACGCTGGCGCATCCAGAATCGTTTTACCGGCAAAGTTATCGACCTTGCACTGGGCGGCATCATGGAGGGCACCTGGCTCCATCAGTGGGGCCGTACCAGCGGTCTGAGCCAGTGCTGGGCGTTGGAACCGACACGCAGCGGCCGGACACGCATCCGGAACGTTCTGGCGGATAAGTACATCGACCTCGTCGGCATGAATACTTCCAATGGTGCGCAGGCGCAGATCTGGAACTACGTCGCAGGCGGCAATCAGGAATGGAATCTCGTCCGGGTGGATGCAAACGCACAGCAGACTTCGGCACGCGGCGAGGAACGCCACGACCCGGAGCCGACGCCCTCCCAGCGGAAGCACCAGAATGATCTGGTGCGCAAGCTGAACAACGCAGGCAAGGGCCGCGCAAGCCGAAAGTAAGCGTCTTTACAGACCTGAAAAAATAAGATAAACTGAAAAGGCGTTCCACAGGAGAACCTGCGGAACGCCTTTTACTTTATAAATAGGATAGGAGAAAACCAATGGAACTGAGAACGAACTTTCCGATGCTGAACACCAGCCTGTGCTATCTCGAAAAGGATGGGGCCTACCTGATGCTCCACCGCGTCAAGAAGGAACACGACATGAACAAGGACAAGTGGATCGGTGTCGGCGGAAAGTTCGAGCCGTTTGAAAGTCCGGAAGACTGTGCGATCCGGGAAGTCTGGGAGGAGACCGGAGTCACCCTGACGAACTACCGCTACCGCGGCATTGTGACTTTCCTGCTGGGCGAACTGACCGAGTACATGCACCTCTTCACCGCGACCGAGTGGACGGGTGAGATGATCGAGGGCGACGCCTGCAATGAGGGCGTCCTCGAGTGGGTGCCGAAGGAGCAGGTGAGAGACCTGCCCATCTGGGAGGGCGACAAGATTTTCCTGAACCTTCTCGACGAGGAACGGCCCTTCTTCTCCTTGAAACTCAAATATGAAGGGGATGTCCTGACCGAAGCAGTTCTGGATGGAAAGCGGTTGCGCTGAATCAGTCCAGCTTCAGATCTCCCTCTTTGATCCAGCCGATGTTACGCTCGATCTGGCAGATGAGGGTACTCAGAACAGCAGGCAGGACGAAGCAGATCAGAATCATGCCGACCCAATCCATCGGGGTGATGGCGGCTTTGGTGCCGGCGGCGATGTCGCTGACCCAGCCGGTGTAAACGCCAATCTGACCGACCAGACCACAGGTACCCATGCCGGAAGAGACAGCCGCGCCGTTCATCTCAAGATGGAAGACACAGGTCGCCAGAGGGCCGGTGATGGCACTGGCGAGGGTCGGCGCGATCCAGATACGGGGATTTTTGACGATATTGCCCATCTGGAGCATACTGGTGCCGAGGCCCTGACTGACAAGGCCGCCGACGCCATTTTCTTTGAAGCTCATGACCGCAAAGCCGACCATCTGGGCGCAGCAGCCAGCGACAGCCGCACCACCGGCAAGGCCGGTCAGACCCAGAGCAGCGCAGATGGCCGCCGAAGAGATGGGAAGAGTCAGCGCGACGCCGACGATGACGGAGACAAGGATGCCCATCACGAGCGGAGCCTGTTCGGTCGCCCACATGATGAGGGTGCCGACCTGACTTGCGGCTGCACCAATGGGAGCCGCGATAAGCATCGACAGGCCGACGCCGGCGAAGATCGTCACCAGCGGCGTCACAAGGATGTCGATCTTGGTCTCCTTGCTGACGGCTTTGCCGAGTTCAGCGGCGACGATGGCGATGATGAGGACGGCCAGAGGGCCGCCTGCGCCGCCCAGAGCGTTGGAGGAATAACCGACCGTGACAAGGCTGAACAGCACCAGCGGCGGACAATGCAACGCCCAGCCGATGGCCACGGCCATTGCCGGGCCGCTCATGGCCGTGGCATAGCTGCCGAGATCGACCAGAACATCCAGCCCGGTCTGCTGGCCCAAAGTCTTGATGATGGTGCCGATGAGCAGGCTTGCGAACAGGCCCTGTGCCATTGCGCCCAGAGCTTCAATGAGATACCGCTGCGGAGTGATGACGATATCCTTGCGTTTCAAAAAGTCTTTTACGTTTGACATAAGCGATTCTGCCTTTCTGTCCAAATATCCAAAAGCCGCAATGGGATTGCGTGACAATCATCATACCATACACCTGTCAAGACAGCAAGAGAAAATTTGGATTTTGCTCAAAAAAGACAGGTTTCTGCAATTCGGGTGCAATTTTTCTGTCGGGAAAAACGTATACCTAACAGAGTCAATCTGCGCCGGACAAAGGTTGTGAAAATTCGGCCTGAAACGCTGTACCTCACCCAAAGCTGATTGACGCAGATGTGGGGTTTGGTGTATACTGAAAGAGTGAAAATAGCATCTTTGGAACGTGCGAAAAATCCGGGTAATGCCCGATAAAGCGGAGGCAGAGCTAACGGCATGAAATATAAAAAATCTTCAAATCAGAAAGGAACGGGCGCGAGCCGCGGCATTGGCCGTGCGGTGGCCGCGATGGTGATGGCCCTTGCCATTGCTGTGGGCGGCGGCAGCACGACGGCGTTGCTGCTCAGCCAGCCGACCGGCCTGACGGTCGTACCCTCGACCCAGCAGTGGGAGAAGGAGACCTTTGCTCATTTTACCAGCAGAAAACCGGAAAATGAGGACAACGCGAAGAGTGAGCCGGAAGCCGCTTCTTCCACTGTAACAGAGGAACCGGCGGCGTCCGAGACGACCACCGAGCCCAAGGCGGAGCTGACGGTCAGCCAGCCGGAAGAGACGGTCACCGAAGAACCGGCGGCGTCGGAAGCGGAGACTCCGGCAGAGGATGAAACACCTTCTGACCCGATGACAGGCAGCACGGCGGAAATTGAGGAGGAGAACTCCTTCCCTCATTTCCAGCAGGAGACGGAAGCTCTGGCGGCAGAAGATCCCCTGAGTGCACCGACGGAACACGAAGAGAACACGGCAGAAGAGCCGACCGAAGAGGATGCAGCCGCGACGGCCACAGAATCGGAACCGGCAGACTCTGAGACGGTGGCACCGTCCGCAGGCACAAACTCCATCGAAGATGGTCTGGACGAGATTGGGATCAACACCGAAGACGGTACCGTATGGCTGACGCCGGACGAGATCAAGGAAGCTCTGGACGCCGGTACGCTGGATGAGGCAGAGCTGGAAACGACCTGCCTTGACAGTGAGAACGGTTTCCTGAAATGGCTGTGGAGATGGTTCTTCGGCGTCAAGGATGACAGCTCGAGCAGCAGCTCGTCCTCTTCGGCGTCTTCCTCGACTCCGGCCACAAAACCGGCCGAACCGGTCTATACCGGCTGGCGCACCGTGAACGGTAAGACCTATTATTACGATCAGGGAACCCATAAGCCGGTCACCGGCATCCGTGCCATCGACAGCAAACTCTATTATTTCGATGCCAACGGCGTACAGCAGAACGTGAATTTTGGCATTGATGTGTCAAAATATCAGTCGAATATCAACTGGGAGCAGGTCAAAAAGGCCGGTGTCAACTTCGTCATCATTCGCATCGGCTACCGCGGCTACGGCAGCGGCACGCTGGTGCAGGACCCGATGTTTGAGCAGCACTTTACCAACGCCCGGAACGCCGGTCTGAAGGTCGGCGTCTACTTCTTCAGTCAGGCCGTCAACGAAAACGAGGCCCGGGAAGAGGCACAGGGTTGCTGGTATGTCCTGAATGGCCGTGGTCTGGATTACCCCATCTACTTTGACAGTGAGGCTTCGGGTGCGTCCGGTGGCGGCGGCCGTGCCGACGGTCTGGGAAAGACCGACCGCACCAAGTGCGTTATTGCGTTCTGCGAAGAGGTCAAGGCTCTGGGCTATCAGCCGGGCGTTTACGCCTCGACCCAGTGGTTCCGCAACCGGCTCGACCTCAGCCAGCTGACCGGTTACAGCATCTGGAACGCACATTATAATGTGTCCAGCAGCCCCATCGCCTGCAACATGTGGCAGGGCAGCTGCACGGCCCGTATCAGCGGTTACAGCGGCCAGCTGGATGTCAACATCAGTTACATGGGATAAAACAGGGGAGAAGTTATGGACAGGATACGGCTTGTCGCGTCCGATATGGATGCGACCCTGCTGGATGAAAACAGCCAGCTTCCGCCGGATTTTGAGGCGGCGGTCAAAGCTCTGGCCGAAAAAGGCATCCGTTTTGCGGCGGCCAGCGGACGGCCCCTCTATACCTTGGAGGAGATGTTCCCGAACCTGCGTAAAGAGATGATCCTGATCGGCGACAACGGCGGCGCGATCCGCTGGAACGGCGAAAACCTTTATACTTCGGAAATGCCGCCGGAGGGCTGGCGCGCTCTGGCACGGAAGACCAGGGAAGTCGGCGATGTGGCCGTCCTCTGCGGTCTGAAAAGTGCCTACGTCGAGCGGCAGTATCAGCAGTATGACCGGGTGATGAAGCAGTTTTACACCCGGGTCGAGTATGTTGACGACCTGACCGCCGTGACGGAACCGGCGGATAAGTTTACGATTTATCTGCCCCGTGACAACTCGCAGGAAGCTTACGATAATATTTACGGCCCGGCCTGCGGCACCGAATTCTCGGTGGCCGTTGCCGGAAAGAACTGGGTGGATATCATGAACCCCGGTGTCCACAAGGGCGCGGCACTGGTGATTCTGGGCGAAAAGCTCAGCATTTCCACTGCCGAGATGATGGCCTTCGGTGATACCTATAATGATGCCGAGATGCTTGAAACGGCCCGGTACGGCTTCCTGATGGAGAACGGCAGCCTGCCGCTCCGCCAGCGCGTGCCGTTCCTCGCACCGCCCCACTGGGAGTACGGCGAGATGCAGGTGCTGCACCGTCTGCTGGAACAAAATGGTATGGTCTGCCCGGAAGATTTTACACCTGCACACTGAAATTTAAAACGAAACCGAACTGCCGCGCATGTTTTCAACAGCACGGCAGTTTTTATGATGTTTGACCGGGATGACGGCCATACCATCGTGCTGGGCAAATATAAGATCTACGAGTCACAGATCAACGCCATCAGCGTCGGCTGCCGTGTCCGGTTAAAGACCGAGGACGGCGGCTTCAAGCCCTACCTGCTTCTCCGCATCATTCCGGTCGAGAGCATGAAAAAGATCTGGATCTTCCCACTGGAATGCGAGTTATAATGACATGAATTCTCAGCCGCAGGTCGCTGTTCACTACGTCAACGACGGCACCCTGATGAACCATGTCAAGGATTACTTCTCGAAGACCGCAAGCCACTTCGGCAAGGGCGATATCGCAACGGCAGAAGATGCCGCCCGTGAGTATGTGGAACAGTGCGCAGGGACTGCACAGGAAATGGCGGAAGCAGCGCAGTAAAAGATTGAGCGAAAAAGCAGCCCCTGCACGAAAATCATCGTGCAGGGGCTGCTTTGCTGTGGGAGTATTATTGGATGGATTTTAATCAGCGGTTATAGATCTTGCTGTAAAAGACGTTGAGTTCTTCGCTGGTCAGTTCGCGACCATCTTTGTTGGTAACGGTCGTGTTTTTGCCGTCATAGGTAGAGGTGTAAACTTCCCAATCACTCGGAATCTCCCAAATTGCGTTATCCGGAAGCGAAGTGCTGTAACTCAAGACGTGCGTTTTAGACTGAGTGCCGTCGCTGTAAGTGGTCGTCATGTAGGTCAGCTTGCCGGTGCTGTCGAAGCTGTATGTATCGGTCATGGTCTTACCAGTCGTTTCGCCGGTGTAGGTCATAACTTCGGTATAATAGGGAACCTTCTCCTCAATGGCAGTCGTCTTTTTCACGTTCGTCAAGCGGTAAGACTCGCCGGATGTACTGCCGGAAGAGTTGAAAACATGGATGACAGCGATTTTATGCTTGGAGTAAAGCGAATAAGAGGTCGTGCCATCGTAGAAATTCTCATAGGTGGTTCCGTTGGCATAGGTGGTCTTATTATACTGCTTTTTGCCGTTATAGGACTGCTCCCGGATGTATTTACTCTGCGTTCCGGCAGATTCGGTCTTCATATACCATGTTCCGGAGTTGCTGCGCAGACGTCTCCATTTCGCAGTCTGGCTGTCCGCATATTTGATCTCCGTCTCATCCGGCAGTTTGGTGAGGTCATCTTTGATGGTGGAACCGTTGGAGCCGTTGTTGCTGCCGCCGGAAGTACTGCCGGAGCTGCTGGAACTTCCACTGTTGCTGGAACCGTTGGAAGAGCCGCCGCCGTTGGAATTGCCGTCCGAGTTGGCGTTTCCGCCGCCACCGCCGCAGGCAGTCAGCATGGAGAGTGCCATTGCCGCCGTCAGGATACCGACGGCGACACGTTTCATCATACGCATAAAAAGTCCTCCCGTTTTTTATTTTTGCGGACAGTTTTCCTCAAAATAAACCGTCCATTTTTTCCATCTTACCCTCTGGGAGGGGGTGCTGTCAACTTCTTTTCAAAAGTTCGGCACACTGTCGGAATTTCGCCTGCATTTTAGGATAGTTTCCACAACGAAAACCCCAGAGTTCAGACCGAAATGCCTTGGAACTCTGGGGCTTGTAACGGAGAAAATGGGTTTTACTTGTTTGCAAAGTGCGAAATTGCATCAGACGGCAAGATCTGGAAGCACGTTTTGGTACGCCGCAGCAGTTCTCCGCGAATGTATCGGAAGGGCTGGAACCGGAGCAGGCAGCTCCGAAAAACCTGTGGTGGAGAGCGGCGGCGGTTCTGTTCATGCTGATGTTCGTGCTTACTCTGGCGGCAGGAACGGTTTTCTGGAAGAGTAGACCCAAGGAACAGGCAGGCTATTCGGTGTTGATTATCCGCCCGGAGGATGGAAGCAGCGAGACGGTTCATCTCCCGGCGTTGCCAATGATAAAATAAAAAACCGCTGTGACGTAGGTTTTACCTTGCGTCACAGCGGTTTTCCTGTTGTGTGAAGCCCTATCAGGAGAGTTTAAGCATTATCAGCGATCTGGTTATTGTA
This sequence comes from uncultured Faecalibacterium sp., assembly GCA_934548045.1. Lineage (GTDB taxonomy): Bacteria > Bacillota > Clostridia > Oscillospirales > Ruminococcaceae > Faecalibacterium. The sequence continues at coordinate 45,168 of CAKTEM010000010.1, forward strand.
GACCGATTCATCCAGCTGGCCTTCGGTAGCGGCAACGAGGGTCGTTGCGGCAGCAGCACCGACGACGTTGGTTGCGGTACGGGCCATATCTGCGATGCTGGAAATCGGCGAAAGCAGGATGATAGCCTCGACCGGCAGGCCGGCAGCGGCGAACAGAGCCGTTGCGGTGATGGTCGCAGTACCGGGAACACCGACGGTGCCGATGGAGACGACGACGGCCAGAACGACGAGGAAGGCGTACTGCACGGGAGTGTAATCAATGCCCAGCAGGTGGATGGTGAAGACAGCCAGCAGGGTGGGCCAGATACCAGCGCAGCCCGGCATACCGAGGTTTGCGCCAAGGCTTGCGCCGAAGGAAGCGATATCCTCGTTGACGCCCAGCTTCTTGGTCAGCTGGTTGACGTTGACAGGGATGGTGCCGACGCTGCTCTGAGAGGTGAAAGCGACGGTAGCGGCAGGCCAGATGCCCTTGAAGAACTTGATGGGGCTGAGGTGACCGACAAACTTGATGAGTGCGCCCTCGACCACGAAGATCTGAATCGCGCAGAGAACATAGGTCAGAACCAGAACGCTCAGCAGGGGAACGAGGTCTGCCGGAGAAGAACGGCTGACCGCACGGGCGATCAAAGCCAGAACAGCGTACGGAGTATAGGAAATGACGTAGCTGACGACACGGCCCATGACGAGGTCGCCTGCGTCGATGAATTTCTTGAAGGGTGCAACCTCTTCGGGTTTTTTTGCAGCGATCTTATTGTAGCTGATGGCGACGAGGATAGAGAACACGACGATGGGAACGACCTCGCCGTTGACCCAATGGGAAGCCAGATTGCTGGGGAACAGGTCGATGATGGTGTCCACGATGGTGGGAACTTCTTTTGCGGTGTAGTCGGTCGCCAGCTCATACTGGACGCCGTGGCCGACGTTGGTGATGATACCAGCAACGAGGGTGATGACACTTGCGAAGAAGGTGTTCAGCACGAGGAAGAAGACAGTCTTCAGACCGATGTTCTTGAGCCGCACCGAGTTGCCGAGGTTGGTGATACTGGAAATGATGCTGAAGATCAGCAGGGGAACGACGATCGCCGAGACGACGTGAGCGTAAATGGTGCCGACGGCCGCAACATAGGTGTGATGACCCTTGAAGACCAGACCCACGATCAAGCCGAGACCAACGGCCAGAATGGTGCGGATACCAAAATCGACATGCTTTTTCTTGTGCAGATAGTATAACAGCGCAAAGAAGACCGCGCTCAGGGCCAACGCGCCCAGATCCAGAATATCAACAGACATGACCTGATTCCTCCAATTTCATAAAACCCATATATTATGTATGTTTATCGGGTTGTGAGGTGGAGTATACTCTATTAAAGCCGGATTGTCAAGCAAAAAGCGAAAAAAGGCCGCTGCAAGCGCAGCGGCCTTGAAAAGCGGAAACTTATTTTGCGTACTCGACGGCACGGCTCTCGCGGATGACGTTGACCTTGATCTGGCCGGGATAATCGAGGGTATCCTCGATCTTCTTGGCGATGGAGCGAGCCAACAGGATGACCTGATCGTCGCTGATGACATCGGGCTTGACCATGATGCGGACTTCGCGGCCGGCCTGAACAGCAAATGCCTGCTCGACGCCCTCGAAGCTGGAAGAGATCTCCTCCAGATTTTCCAGACGCTTGACATAGCTCTCGACGTTCTCACGGCGCGCACCCGGACGGGCTGCACTGATGGCGTCGCAGGCCTGAATGATGAAGGCCAGCGGAGTCTTGGGCTCCACGTCGCCGTGGTGTGCCTCGATGGCGTGGATGATCTGGGTGTTCTCCTTATACTTGCGGCAGATGTCGACACCGATCTGAACATGGCTGCCCTCGATCTCGTGGTCGAGAGCCTTGCCGATATCATGCAACAGGCCGGCACGGCGTGCCAGCGTGACGTTCACGCCCATCTCGCCAGCCAGCAGGCCAGCCAGCCATGCGACCTCCATGCTGTGGGTCAGAGCATTCTGGCCGAAGCTGGTGCGGTACTTCAGGCGACCAATCAGCTTGATAAGGTCGGGGTGCAGGCCGTGGATGCCCAGCTCCATGACGGCACGCTCGCCTTCGCGCTTCATCTGCAGCTCGAGGTCGTGGCGGCACTTCTCGACCGTCTCCTCGATGCGTGCCGGGTGGATACGGCCATCGCCGATCAGACGTTCCAGCGTCATCCGGGCGACCTCGCGGCGCGTCTGGTCGAAGGAGGACAAGGTGATGGCTTCCGGAGTATCGTCGATGATGAGGTCAACGCCGGTAGCGGTCTCGAGGGCGCGGATGTTGCGGCCCTCACGGCCGATGATACGGCCCTTCATCTCGTCGCTGGGCAGGGGAACGACGCTGACGGTCGTCTCGCTGCAGTGGTCAGCAGCACAGCGGCTGATGGCCTGACCGATGAGGTTCCGTGCGATGTTGTCGCAGTTCTCTTTCAGGTCGGTCTCGTATGCGGCAACGCGGACAGCCTTCTCGTGGGTCAGCTCTTCCTCCACCTTGTGCAGCAGGACTTCACGCGCGTCTTCCTGGCTCAGACCGGCCAGCGTTTCCAGACGCTCCATCTCCTTGGCACGGATGGCGTCGACCTCGGCCAGATGTGCCTCGGCTTCCTCGTTCTTCTTTTTCAGCTCTTCCTCTTTCCGCTCCAACGCTTCGGTCTTGCGGTCAAGGGCAGTCTCTTTCTGGTCGATGCGGTTCTCCTGACGGGTGATCTCCGCGCGACGCTGCTTGATCTCCTTGTCGGCTTCCGCCTTCTGCGCGTCGACTTCGGCTTTCAGCCGGAATGCCTCGTCCTTTGCTTCCAGAACGGCTTCTTTGCGCTTTTGGTCTGCGGTCTTGATCGCTTCGTTCACCAGCCGGGTAGCTTCGGCTTCGGCACTGCCGATCTGTGCCTCAGCGGTCTTTTTACGATTGTTATAACCATAAAAATAACCCGCGACACAGCCAACAGCCAGTGCGATCAATGCCGCGATCAGAACGATCGGGGTCATTGTGTTCACTCTCCTTAAAGTTAAAATCCAAATTCAACTAAATTCTGGAGACGCTGCTGTGCCTATCACGGGGAGAAGGGTCCATAATGCGGTTTTCAACGGAAAAGAGACAACAAAACACAAGCAGAGCGAGATTCCCCGGTCTGCAAGCCATTGATGCGGCTTTTTGATTTACAAGAGGTTCTTATAAAAACGGGCAGATGAAGCCCCATTGAAATTTGTTCGCAGAACGCCCAGCATACAGCGTCATGAATTCCATACTACTTCTTATATTACGAGAGATTCAGCGGAATGTCAAGTAATCCTAACTGTTTTTTAAAGAATTTCGGTATTACTCCAGATACATCCGGCGCAGGCGCATCAGACGGGCCGGGGTCAGGCCGTACTCCGCTTCCAGATAGGCGTCGCCGCTGCCGAACTTATCCCGGATGGTGTTCAGCACGAGCGGTACCGACTCGGGATAGACGCCTGCGATGCCGAGATAATGCTCTTTCTGGGCAGGGTTTGCGGCGATCTCGTCGGCATGTTCCGCCCAGATGGCTTCCAGCTCCGGCTGACGGCAGACGTTGCTCTGGAAGAAATCTTTTGCGATGACCTCTTCGGACGCGCCCAGAGCCAGCAGGATGAGCATAGCGGCAACGCCGGTACGGTCTTTGCCGGCTGAGCAGTGGAACAGGATGGGCGTCTCGCCGGCTTCCAATGCGCGGAACAGCTCCTTGAACGCCTTGTTCCCGAAGAGCATCTGCTCATACATCGCGTCGGCCATGTTATGGTCTTCGTCCAGACGACCCTTGAGCAGCTTCTCTTTGTCCGCCGGGGAGAACGCGATTTCGGTTCCGTCCGGGTGGCAGAGGCCGCAGATGCGGACAAGACGTGCGCCATCCGGCACATAGTCGGGCTGCTTGGCGGCTTCTTCTTCGCTCCGCAGATCGAGGATGAGACGGAGGTTCAGCGAGTCCAGAAGCTTCCGGTCGGCGTCGCTGCTCAGCAGAGCGGTCGGGATGCCCCGGAAGATCTGCCCCCATTTGATGGTCTTGCCCTCGTCGGCGATGTAGCCGCCCAGCTCCCGGAAGTTGTTTCCACCCTCGAAGGGCAGCTGGGTGCCGGGTGCCGGGTGGGATAGGGATACCGCAGGCATCGGCTTTTCGGCGTTGCTGGACAGGACGGGCAGATTGTAGAAGGGTTTGGCCGGGCGTCCACGGCGCGGCGGCAGGGAAGCCGAACCGCCCAGAACGTCCATCAGATAGTTGCGGAGCAGATCGACGTAAGCCGAACTGTGGTCGCGCCGCTGCACCAGTGAGACGCAAAGCGGCGGCAGGTCTTCCAAAAGGACGTCGCGTACCCGGTCCAGTTCCCGGCGCGCACCCGGCTCGTACCGGGTCAGGCAGGTGCAGAGCTGCTCCTGAACGAGATAGTACGCCTGATAGAAGCTCGGGCCGATCTCGGCGTCCGGCGCGAACCCGGCACGGGCGCAGGTATCCCAAAGTGGTGCAAACAAGTCCTGCCGCAGGCTGGGCAGAAGGATGTGCTGCCCACGCAGGTCAGCGAGAGGGATGCTCTCTTTTTCCCAGAACGGATGGCCGCGCGGCACCAGCAGACAGGCCGGGTCAGCCCGGAGGGTCGTTCGTGCCAGCACCTTGGCGGCACAGCCGAGGTCCATCACAAGTCCGGCGTCCAGCTCGCCCTGCTCCACGCTGTCGGCGACGGCGTCGTTGTCCATCAGGCGGAACCGCATCTCGATGTGGGGGTACTGCTGGCGGAATTTGTCCAGCTGGGTCTCAAGGCCGGGCAGATAGTCCGGCACCAGCGAGACGCTGATGCCGATGCGCACCGGTTCGGCCGACTGAATTTCGGCATGGAGAGCCGCCTGCATCTGCTGGAACTGTTCCACCACCGGCGCGGCGTGACGCTGCAGGCTCAGGCCACGGTCGGTCAGCGAGAGCTTGTGGTGCGCGCTGACGAACAACGGGCCGCACAGCTCCGCTTCCAGCGCGGTGATGCTCTGGCGCAGTGCCTGACGCGATAAAAAGAGCCGCTGTGCCGCGCGTGTGTAGTTCATCTCCTCACAGAGAACCAGAAAATAATGCAGTTGGCGGATATCCATGGGTCCCTCCTGAAAATGTTTCACGATACAATATATAAAGAATAACGCCTTTTTTGCGGATTGTAAAGTCGATGAAAGCAAAAAACAGCGGAATCGCCCGGGATTGCTTCTTGTTGCAGAGAAAAAAGTGGAGTATAATGGAAAAAAGCTTTCTGAGCAGGAGGATGAAACAATGAACAAACCGGTACTGGTCGTTATGGCGGCAGGCATGGGCAGCCGTTACGGTGGCATGAAGCAGATCGACCCGGTGGGGCCGAACGGTCAGGTCATCATCGACTATTCTCTTTATGATGCACACCGCGCAGGATTTGAGACGGTCGTTTTCGTCATCAAGAAGGAGCTGGAAGAGACCTTCCGCGCCGCCATCGGCGACCGTGTTTCCAAGGTGATGAACGTCAAATACGCTTTCCAGCAGCTGGAAGAATTGCCCGAAGGATTCAGCATCCCGGAGGGCCGTGTGAAGCCTTGGGGTACCTGCCATGCAGTTCTGGCCGCAAAAGACCTTATTGACGGCCCCTTTGCGGTCATCAACGCCGACGATTACTACGGCCCGGAGGCGTTCAAGGTCATCTACGATTACCTCTCGACCCACGAGGACGGTACCCTGTACGATTACTGCATGGTGAGCTACCTGTTGAAGAATACCGTCTCCGAGAACGGCAGTGTCTCGCGCGGCGTCTGCATGGCAAATCCGGACGGCACCCTGCACAGCGTCACCGAGCGCACCCGAATCGAGACGTATGAGAACGGCATCCACTACACCGAGGACGGCGGCGAGAGCTGGACCGACCTGCCCGGTGAGACCCCGGTCAGCATGAACCTGTGGGGATTCAGCCACAGCTTCCTTGAGGAGGCTGACCGCCGCTTTGCCGGCTGGCTGACCGAGAATCTGGCGAAAAATCCGCTCAAGTGCGAGTATTTCCTGCCGACCGTTGTGACCGAACTCATCAACGAGAAAAAGGCCGCTGTCAAGCTGCTGAGCAGCCACGATAAGTGGTACGGCGTGACCTACCGCGAGGATAAGCCCTTCGTCGTTGCTGCCATCGATAAGATGACGAAAGACGGCCTGTATCCGGAAAATCTCTGGAAATAATTCCTGAACGTACAAAAGCCTCGGCTCACGCCGAGGCTTTTGCTGTAGGAAAACCTTATTTGTGGTCGATCTTCAGCCGCTCCCGGAGGGTCTTCACGGGGGTCAGCTTCTTGCCATACTTCATCTTGGGGAACGCGCGCATCATACGGTTGCGGCCGATGGGAGAGTGTTCCTTGAGAAGACGAGCCTGCATCTCATCGCTGCGTGCCTGCAGTTCCTCAGACAGCTGTTCCAGTTGGAGCAGTTCTGCCGTCCGCTCGGCAGTGCCTTTCGCGGCCAGCTTGACCGCGGTTGCGGCCTCAGCAGCGTTGAGCTTGGCATCCTTCGAAGCGCGGCGTGCGGCCTCCATCGCTTCGTCGGCCTTGGCGCGCATCGCGGCCAGAGCGTCCTTCTGCGACAGCTTGGAAGCGGAATCCCGGGCCTCTGCCGCAGCCAGCTTGAGCTGCAGACGGCTCTCATCCATCTTCTGGTCGGCATCGAGGGCGGTGTTGCCCAGCAGGTCGGTCATGGCATCGCTGATGGCATGGATGCTGTCGCCGACCTTCTCGAGAGTCTCGAGGTCTTTCACCAGACCGACGGCGATCACGGTCGTCACAACGAGGTCCGCCGCGTAGACGATGTAGAGCAGGATCATGATGATGAGCCCGACCGTCGGCGGAATGAGGGCGAAAATCGACGCGATGGCCGGATGAATGGCTTTCATCATCACCAGCGTGCCGACACCCCAGAGCAGGCAGAATTCCAAGCAGATGTATCCGCCGATGTTGAAGGGATAATCCGAGTAATCCCACCAGCGTGTGTGGTAAATTTTGTACAAGGCCCAGCCGCCGACCAGTTCCAGCGTGCTGGGGAGGATGACGCCGCCGATGTAGAGCAGCAGGACGCTGTTCTGGAGCGGTGTCAGGACGAACAGAACAATTACCATGCCAAAGCCGTAAATGGGGCAGACCGGGCCGTTCAGAAAGCCGCGGTTGACGAGTTTGCCCGTGGTGACAGCGGCATAGACGACCTCGACGCACCAGCCAAGGCAGGAATAGATCAGGAAATAGGCGAAGACTTCATAGAGGGAAAAACCACAGATGATGGTATCCGTAAAAAAGGATACGACAGCAGACATGGCCGACACCTCCTATCAATCCTGCGTGGACTGAGCCTCGGCGTTCGTTTCGGCCTCAGCCTGCGCTGCAAGTTTCTTGAGGACTTTCGGCTCGATCCAGGTCACGGTCTCGTCGCCGGGCAGTTTCCGGGCGATAAGAGCCTTGATTTTGATGCCCATCTCGGTGAACATGCCCTCGTGTTCGGTGCGGATGTTCCACTCCGGCTCGTTCTCGTGGAGGTCGAAGGTCTTCCAAACGATTTCGTAACCGGATGCCGGGAAGTACTCGAGGCTGTCACGGAACAGGTCATCGTCGTCGGTCTTGAAATAGATCTCGCCGCCGTCCTTGAGGAAGGCGCGGTACTGGATGAGCTGACGGGGATAGGTCAGGCGGTGCTTATTGGAGGAAGCGTTCTTGCTCCATGGGTTGCAGAAGTTGATGTAGATGCGGCTGACGGTATCCTCCGGCGTGATGACGTTGTGGATGCGCTCGATGTCCGCGCTCATGATCTTTACGTTGTCGATGGGGCGGCCTGCCTCATTGTAGGAAGCCTCGATCTTCCGCTTGGCAAGGATCAGCACCTTGTCGGTGATGTCGATGCCAAGGTAGTTGTTCTCGGGGTGTGCGCAGGCCAGCTGGGAGATGAAGCCGCCCTTGCCGCAGCCCAGCTCAAGGATGAAAGGCTGCTCCGGACGGGCATACTGCTCATGCCACTTGCCGCCCCAGACAAAGGGGTCGTGGACATGAAAATCGCTGGCCAGCAGCTCAGCGCGTGCATAGGGCTTGAAACGCATTCTCATAATTCGTGGTACTCCTTTAAAAACTTCTCTACTTCTTCGGGTGTTGCGGCGCAGCTGCCCTGACAGATGCCGGGTTTGCCGCCGCCGCGTCCATTGAGGGTGGTGTTCAGTGCTTTCGTCAGGGCGCGGACGTCACCGCTGGCTTGCGCCAGACAGTAACCGGTACCCTTTTCGGTGGGGGTCAGTGCGGCGCACAGGCCGTTGGTGGCCTCGCTCAGGCGGACAGCCAGCCGGTGCAGGCCGTCCGGGTCAAGGCCGGGAACGGTGCGGATGGCGTCCTCGCCGGGCTGGGTCAGTGCGGCAAGAGTGTCGAACAGTTGGCTGCACAGTCCAAAATGGGCGAACTTGAGCGCATTGTACTCGTCGTATACCCGATGGACGGCGTTTGCCGTCTCGCTGGACTTCGCACTCAGCAGTGCGCCGATGTCCGCCTGACGGCTCCGCATGGCCTGCACTTCTCGCAGGGCGCGTTCGCCGCAGACGATGCTGAGACGGACGCCGCCCTTGTAGTTTTCGGACGTCAGAATTTTGATCTGACCGACCTGACCGGTGGTCGCGGTGTGGGTGCCGCAGCAGGCGCAGACGTCCGCGCCCGGGATGGTGACGATGCGCACCTGCCCGGCGATCTCTTTCTTGCTCCGATAGGTCAGCGCGGCCAGCTCCTCGGGGGTGGGATAGCTGATGAGGACCGGCACATCCTGCCAGACGATGCGGTTGGCCGCAAGTTCGGCCTCGCGCAGGCCCTCGGCAGAGATGGGAACGCTGGTGTCCATCCGGACGGCGTCAGAACCGATGTGGAAGCCCACATTCTCTGCGCCGAACATGGCGTGCAGGATGCCGGAAAGGATGTGTTCGCCGGTGTGCTGCTGCATCTTGTCGAACCGCCATGCCCAGTCGATCTCACCAGTCATGGCTGTGCCGACGGCAGCAGACTCGGGCAGGGCGTCCACCGTGTGCCAGATGAGGCCGTCGTGTTCGTGGACGTCCAGAACGTTCAGGACGGTGCCGTCCGCGAGGGTCAGGGTGCCTTTGTCGGCAGGCTGACCGCCGCCTTCGGGGTAGAAGACGGTTCCGTTCAGCGCGACTTTTCCGCCGCCGGTCTTGCCGTCCGGCTCCACGGCAAGGATGTGACCTTCGGCTTTGGTGCGGAACGCGTCCGCTTCATAGTATTTTTCTGTGCGCTGCATTGCGCGTAATCCTCCATGATAAGAATCTTAGTAAAACCCAGTATACCACGTTTTTTCCTTATGGAAAATAGTCTGCGGTTATGTTATGATAAGAATTACACTGACTACTGGAAAAATCTGTTGAAAGAATCGAGGAAGGAACATTATGCGTGAAAGTGGAATTCTGATGCCGGTGTCCAGTCTGCCCGGCCCCTATGGGATCGGCTGTTTTGGCGCGGAGGCATTGAAGTTCGTGGATTTCCTTGCAGCAGCAGGCCAGAAGATCTGGCAGATCCTGCCGCTGAGCCCGACCGGTTACGGTGACAGCCCTTACCAGAGCTGCTCCGCATTCGCAGGCAACCCGTATTTCATCGACCTTGACGCCCTGAAAGCCGAGGGTCTGCTGACGGCAGCCCAGCTCAAAGCCGAAAAATGGGGCGAAAAGCCGCTGGAGATCGACTACGGCACCCTGTACACCAGCCGTTATGCAGTTCTGCGCGAGGCTTATGCCGCATGGCGGAAGCAGTGTGCCGACAAGCACGGCTGTGCGTTTTACTACCCGGACGATTATTATGCGTTCACGCTGGCAAATGAGGACTGGCTGGACGATTACGCCCTCTACATGGCCCTCAAGACTGCCAACAAGATGAAGAGCTGGACCGAGTGGCCGCGCGAGTACCGCCTGCGCGAGGAACAGGTCCTGAACGCCTTCCGGGAGGAATATGAAGAGGAGATCGGCTTCTGGAAGTTCTTACAGTATAAATTCGCGACCCAGTGGAAGAAAGTCAAGGACTACGCCAACGAAAAGGGCGTGAAAATTCTGGGCGACATCCCCATCTACGTCTCTGCCGACTCGGTAGACGCATGGGTGGGCGGCCAGCTGTTCGAGCTGAACCCGGATGGCAGTTTTGCCCGGGTCGCCGGCTGTCCGCCGGATTACTTCTCGGCAGACGGTCAGCTCTGGGGCAACCCGTTGTACAATTGGCCGTATCATAAACAGACCGGTTACGCATGGTGGGTCAAGCGTGTGCGTCACGCACTCGGCATCTACGATCTGCTCCGCATCGACCACTTCCGTGGTTTTGATACTTACTGGGCTATCCCGGCAGGCAGCCCGACCGCCAAGACCGGCAAGTGGGAGATCGGCCCCCGGATGGAGTTGTTCAACGCGCTGAAAGATGCCCTCGGCGACCTGCCCATCATCGCGGAAGACCTCGGCGATCTCTGCCAGAGCGTCCGCGACCTGCTGGCCGACAGCGGCTTCCCGGGCATGAAGGTGCTGCAGTTCGCGTTCGGCGGCGGCGACAACGAGTATCTGCCGCATAACCATGTCAAGAACAGCGTGGTCTACCCCGGCACCCACGACAACACCACCCTGAATGACTGGTGGGAGACGACCGCCTCGGAGAAGGAGAAGACCTTCGCCGCCGGATACTTCCACCTGACCCCGTACAAGCCCACTGCCAAGGAACTCGCCGCCGTCAAGCCGGATGAAGCCCGTATCGCCATGCTGCGTGCCGCGATGGGCTCGGTGGCCGACCGCGCTATCATCCCGATGTACGACTGGCTGGGTCTGGGTGCCGAGGCGCACCTGAACACGCCGGGCAAGCTGGGCGGAAACTGGACCTGGCGTGCCGCCGAGGGCTTCGAGACCAAGAAGCTGGCCGAAGAGATCCTTTCGGAGACTGAAGTGTATTGCCGTGCATAACTCCGTCGGAATCAGAGTGTGACTTTGAACGATTTGACGAAAATGTAAAAAAGTTTCAGAATATTTGTGCGTTTTGCTGGTAAGATTGGGCCTGTGGTGGTATAATCTCCCCAGAATCGTGACTTGGTATGAAAAATAGCTCACGAAAGGCAGCGCATCGGGAAGGAGAGTGACCGGTGTGCATAAGATGGGGAAAAGCGCATGAAAAACGAATGGACTGAGCAGGATCTCCGCCGGTTCGCAGAGGAAGCAAAGCCGGTATTTGAGGCTGTGACCCTGACCGAAGCCGACAAAGAATCCGCTCGCGACTGGCAGGACGACGGCGTGATGGTAGACTACGTTCTGCGCAACGGACAGGTGGACTGCGTGCTGCGCCGTCAGATCTGGGCAGATGAAAAGCTCTGGGAACTGACGATGACCGCGCCGCTGGCCGGAAACACCCTGCCGGAAGACCGGATGACCGCCCGGGAACGAGAAATGTGCCGGGAAGACATGAACCACGACTTTTTGTCGGGTGTGTTCAACCGCCGTTACGCGGAGACGGAACTCTGCATCAAACTCGACGAGTGCATGGATGCGCACCGCTGTGTCGCCATCGCAGTGGTGGAGATCGACCACGCGGACGAGATGCGCACAGAGCAGGGCGAGGCCGTCATGGATCAGATCATCTGCTTTGTGGCGAATCAGTGGAAAAAGCATTACGACCGCTCGGCGGAACGAGTCGTCTGCCGGATGGACGATACGCGGTTTTTAATTGGCTGTGCCGACAAAGACCGTGATGAGCTGGCCGAAGAGCTGGAAAAGATCTACGCAGAGATGCCGAAAGAGTGCATCGCCTCGGTTGGCCTGATGCGCCGGGTTCCGTTCACCCAGTCCATCGGCGTGGCATCGACCTGCGAAGTCCACTGCCGCAACTGGGATGCCCTCTATCAGCTGGCCGAAGACCGGATGAAAGAGATGCAGGCCGCAGGCGGCGACCGGGTCTACCACTACGGCAAGTAAAAGCAATCAGGTATAAGAAATCCCCCTTTTGGACAAGATAACGCCAAAAGGGGGATTTTTGTATGGAAAACCAGAAAAACGACAATCTGAATATGCTGGAAGCCGTGGTGCAGAACACCGAGATGGGGAAAAACACCCTCGAGCAGATCGTGCCGATGACCGACGATACCCGGTTCAAGGCCGAACTGCTCCGCCAGCAGAACATCTATCGGCAGCTCAATCAGGAAGCCCACACCGCAATTGCCGCCTGCGGCGGCACAGCACAGGGCCAGAGCGCGATGGCAAAGTTCAACACCAAAATGGGCGTTGCCATGAAGACCATCACGGACAAATCCACCCGGAACCTCGCCGAGATGCTCTCAGAAGGGAGCAGTCAAGGGGTCATGGACTGTGTGAAAAGCCAGAAGGATTATCCGGACGCCGCGCCCGGCTCCAAGCGGCTGATGCAGAAGTTACAGGATTTTGAGGAAGACAACCGCATCAAGCTCGAGCAATTTTTATAAGCTCTCGACCATCGCCGCCACGATCTTGGTGGCGGTGGCTACATACTCGGCGATGCTGAACTTCTTGACGACCAGAACTTCGTGGCCGTCCTCGTCCGCGTTGTCGCTCATAGCGCGCAGAATGACGCAGGGAACCTCGTTCTTAGCTGCGATCTGACTGACGGCGGCACCTTCCATCTCCACGCAGTCGGGTGCGCACTTCTTCTCGATGGCGGCTTTCATCTCGCTGTCGCCGACGAACAGGTCGCCGGTGGCAATCTTGCCGGTCAGAGACTTGACGCCGACCGCAGCGCAGGCAGCTTCGGCGGCGGCGACCAGAGCCGGGTCGCCGGTGTACTCTTTCAGGAACGGCGGATTCTGGCAGATCATGTCCAGCTGGGCATCATGGTAGAGAACGGTCTTGCCGATGACGACATCGCCGATGCCGATCTTGGAGGTCATGTTGCCTGCAATGCCGGAGAAGATGATCTTCTCGGCACCGTATTTCGTGATAAGCACCTGCGTGGTGGCGGCAGCATTTGCCTTGCCCATGCCAGCGCAGCAGACGACGACCTGCTTGCCTGCGAGGGTGCCTTTGTGGTACTCGACGCCGCCGTAAGGCTCGACGGTAACATTCTCGAGCTTGGCGCAGAGCTGGTCGACTTCATCGGGCATCGCGCCCATAATTCCGATAATCATATAAATTCCTTTCAATCAAACATTAAACAGGAACTCGATGACGTCGCCATCCTGCACGACGTACTCCTTGCCTTCGGTGCGCTGCAGGCCCTTTGCCTTGACAGCGGCATAGTCGAAGTTGTTGGCCTCGAGGTCTTTGTAGCCAATGACGCTGGCACGGATGAAGCCGCGCTCGAAGTCGCTGTGGATCTTGCCGGCAGCCTGCGGAGCCTTGGTACCTTTGCGGATAGTCCATGCGCGGCACTCCTTCTTGCCGTCGGTCAGGAAGGAGATCAGGCCCAGCAGGTCGTAGCTTGCGGTGATGAGGTTATCCAGACCGCTGGCCTCGATGCCCATCTCAGCGAGGAAGGCCTTCTTCTCCTCGGGAGAGTAGTCGGCGATGTCCTCCTCGGTCTTGGCACAGATGGGAATGTAGCGTGCGCCCTCCTCAGCGGCACGAGCGGCCACCAGAGGAACGTACTTGTTGTTCTCGATGCCCTCCATCAGGTCGTCCTCGCCGACATTGCAGGCGTACAGGACCGGCTTGGAGCTGAGCAGGCCCATCTCACGCAGGACGTTCTGCTGCTCGGCGTCGTTTTCGTCAAAATCAAAGCTGCGTGCCGGCTTGCCTGCGCTCAGGTGGTCGGCCAGCTGCTGCAGCCATGCGGCCTCGGCAGCAGCACCTTTGTTGTTGCCGCTCTTGGCAGCCTTTGCCATGCGGCCTGCGCGGTTCTGGACGACTTCGAGGTCGGACAGGATCAGTTCGTAGTCGATGGCGTCGATATCGGCGATGGGGTCAACGGCCTCGGCCTTGGTGACGTCCTCGACGACATGGATGATGTTGTCATCGTCGAAGCAGCGGACAACGTGAACGATGGCGTCGCACTCGCGGATGTGGCCGAGGAACTTGTTGCCCAGACCTGCACCCTGGCTCGCGCCCTTCACCAGACCGGCGATGTCGACGAACTCGACGATAGCAGGCGTTTTCTTGTTGGTCTGCCAGATCTCAGCCAGCTTGTCCAGACGCTTGTCCGGCACGGCCACGATGCCGGAGTTCGGCTCGATGGTGCAGAAGGGATAGTTCGCCGCTTCCGCGTTCTTGGTGGAAGTGATGGCGTTGAACAGAGTGGACTTGCCGACGTTCGGCAGACCGACGATACCTAATTTCATATAAAATACGCTCCTTACAGGTTCGATGAACATAATAATACATCTATCATTATACGCAAACCGCAGATAGAGCGCAAGCGTTTCTTAAAATGGATAGAAAAAACACCAAAGCCTTCACACGGCATCTTGTGCGGAGAGGTGCATTGCGCTATAATTATACTGGGTTTTTATACATCGCATAGTAAAAATTTTGATTGGATAGGAAACGATGCAAAACGAAATTGCGGTCGGGTGAGGAGAGGGAACATGCAGACGGAAGAACAAAATCATTTTTTCAGGGCGCGGAGGGTGCTGGCCGTTATTCTGAGCATGGCGGTACTGCTGACGCTGCTCTGTCCGCTGATGGCTCGGGCGGAAGAGCCAGAAGAAGCTGGCGCATGCACTGGCTGAGGCGCAGAGCGCAAGCATCGCGAAGACCACCTTCCTGAGCAACATGTCGCATGATATCCGGACGCCGATGAACGCCATTATGGGCTTTACGACCATCGCGATGAAGAACGACCCGAAACCGGAAGTGCAGAACTGTCTGAAGAAAATCGAGGACAGCTCGGAGCATCTGCTCTCCCTCATCAACGATGTGCTGGATATCAGCAGCATCGAGAGCGGAAAAATCAAGTATGAGCCGGTTCCGGCCGACCTCAACGCTGTGACCGACAGCGTGCTAAACATCATGAACGGCTTCCTCGCGAACCGTGACTTGCAATTCCATATCCACAAAGAGAAGCTGGAACACCCGTATGTGCTGGCCGATGTGGTGCGCATCCGGGAGGTCCTCGTCAATATCCTCGGCAATGCGGTCAAATTTACCAACGACGGCGGAAACGTCACCTTTGAGATGGAGAGCCGCCCGGGAAAAGACCCGAAGCCCATCGTGATGGATGAGGTCGTCAAGACCATCGCAAGAAACCTGAGCCGATAAGAAAAAATCATACAAAACCTTCTTTATTTTGTCATAACTGTTCCGTATAATAGGGGTTAGGTTAGAATTGGAAGTTTTGCAAAAAAGCTGGCCGGGTGAGCCTGCCCGGCCGGGATGATATACAGGAGGAAGATACAGATGGCAAACGAAAAAATCCTCGTCGTGGATGACGACACCAATATCTGCGAACTGCTGCGGCTTTATCTGACGAAAGAGGGCTATCAGGTCACGGTCGCCAACGACGGCGAAGAGGGTCTGGAAAAATTCAATCAGGTCAAGCCGGACATGGTGCTGCTGGATGTCATGATGCCCAAGATGGACGGTCTGGAAGTCTGCCGCCGCATCCGCAAGCTGGGCAACACCCCGGTCATGATGCTGACCGCCAAGGGCGAGACCTTCGACAAGGTGCTGGGTCTGGAACTGGGCGCGGATGACTACATGGTGAAGCCTTTCGACTCGAAAGAGGTCGTGGCACGCATCAAGGCCGTGCTGCGCCGCTGCACCACCTCCACCCAGACCGAGACGACCGAGGGCGTCATCGAGTTCGACAACCTCCGTCTGGATATGAACAGCTACGAGCTGCGCGTCAAGGGCAAGGTGGTCGAGGCTCCGCCGAAGGAGCTGGAACTGCTCAACTGTCTGGCATCCCATCCCAACCGGGTCTATACGCGCGACCAGCTGCTGGATGAGGTCTGGGGCTTTGAGTACTACGGCGATTCCCGTACCATTGACGTCCATGTCAAGCGTCTGCGCGAAAAGCTGGCCGGTGCTTCCGACAAGTGGGAGCTGAAGACCGTCTGGGGCGTTGGCTATAAGTTCGAGGTGCGTCAGTAATGCGCAAAAGTATCTCAGTCACCTTCTTTTCGATGATGTCTACCCTGATGATGCTCGGCATCGTGGTGATGGGCGTGTCGGAGTGGGTGCTGTTCAACCAGTATTTCGCACGGGAGCGGTACGACGCGCTGGATGAGGTCGTGAATGTCGCACAGCGTGCGGCGTCCTACTTTGTGCAGGAGTCCGCTCTGCCCGAGGGCGAGGAGCTGGATGCGCTGAGTACCAAGCTGGAAATTATCGGCGAGAGCGCGGAAGCGTATCTCTTTTTCACCGATACCGATGGCAATATCCTGCTGGCATCCGATGAGAGCAACCTGCTGGAAGATACCGTTGCGCCGGCTTTGCTGGAAAAAGCAGACGCAGCCACGGAAAATTATCATGCGTATGGTACGCTGAACGGTGTGCTGGATGAGAAGACCTATGTTTCCATCCACCCCATCGAGAACCCCATCGGTGGTTACAGCGGATATCTGTTCCTCTGCTCGTCCGGCAAGCGTCTGAGCGAGTTCCGGTATCAGTTCTTCTCGAATTTCTTCATGTCGGCCTGTCTGATGCTGCTGGTGGCGAGCCTGTTCACCAAGCGTCTGATGCGGCGTCTGACCGACCCTCTCCAGAAGGTGACGGATGCGGCCCAGCGGTTTGGCGGCGGCGATCTGTCGGTTCGTGTCGAGGGTGTGGACGGTGAGGGCGAAGTCGCTGACCTTGCCCGTACCTTCAACACGATGGCGGAAAACATCCAGATGAACGACAATTCCCGTGGGCAGTTCATGGGAAACATCGCCCACGAGCTGCGGACGCCCATGACGACCATCAAGGGCTTCATCGACGGTATTCTGGATGGAACCATTCCGCCGGATATGCAGAACCACTATTTACAGCTCGTCTCGGAGGAGACGGGCCGTCTGGCGCGCCTGATCCAGAACATGCTCGATTTGTCCAAGCTGGAAAGCGGCGAGTATCAGGTCAACGCCCGGATGTTCAACATCTGGGAGACGCTGACCGGTGTTGCTCTGTCGGCGGAACAGCGGATCAACGATGGAATGATTGACATCGAGGGCTTGACGATGGACGAAAAAGTTCTCGTCTACGCCGACCCTGACCTCATCCATCAGGTCGCGTATAACCTGCTGGACAATGCCATCAAGTTTACGCCAGCTGGTGGAACCATCCGCTTCGGCGTCGAAAAGCTCGGCCCGGATGTTGAGATCTCCATCTGGAACTCGGGTCAGGGCATCAGCCCGGAGGCGTTGCCCTATGTCTTTGAGCGATTCTATAAGGAAGACCGCTCGCGCGGCCTCCATGCGCGTGGTGCCGGCCTTGGCCTGAACATCTGCAAAGTGCTGGTGAATCTGGCCGGCGGCCAGATCCGGGTCGAGAGCCAGCAGGGCGAGTGGTGCAAGTTCGTCTTTACCCTGCCTGCACAGGCACCCAATCCCGGCGGAATGAAGCGTCTGCCCGACGAGAGCGGCCAGCCGGTCGCCGTCGAAGACCCGGCAAGCATGAAACCGGTCAACTGAATCCACACAGCCAGACTGCCTCCCGGAAGGGAACGGTGGTCTGGTTTTCTGTGTTTTTGTATTCTTTCCGTGAAAAACACGGCGTCGGGTTTGATTTTTTGCGTGTTTTCATGTAAACTAGAAAATAGCTATGTTCTCTTCCATCTGGGGCCGGAAAACGGGCTGAAAACCGGAAGAAAATGGAGGATGACAAGCAAAAATCTTTCTGAAAATTACGGAGAGTATAACACAAATGACGATTGTTAGTCCTTCCATTCTTTCTGCCGACTTTACCCACCTTGGCGATGACTGCCAGATGGTGCTGGATGCCGGTGCGAAGATGCTGCATTATGACGTGATGGACGGCCATTTTGTGCCGAACATCAGTTTCGGCGTGCCGGTGCTGAAAAGCCTGCACAAGGGCCTCCCGGACGCATTTTACGATGTCCACCTGATGATCTCACATCCGCTGGAATATGCTGAGCCGTTCATCAAGGCCGGTGCGACCCTGTATAACTTCCACTTCGAGTGCGAAGACGATATCCAGCAGACCATCGACAAGGTGAAGGCTCTGGGCTGCAAGGTCGGCCTGACCATCAAGCCCGGCACCTCGCCCGAGGTGCTGGTGCCGTACCTTGACCAGCTGGACCTCGTCCTTGTGATGAGCGTTGAGCCGGGCTTTGGCGGACAGAAGTTCATGCCGTCGGCTCTGGAAAAGCTCCGCTGGCTCAAGGCGGAACGGGAAAAGCGCGGCCTTGACTTCCTGCTGGAAGTGGACGGCGGCGTGGATGCCACGACCGCTCCCCTCTGCGTGGAGGCCGGCGCGGATGTTCTGGTGGCAGGCAGTGCCATCTATGGCGCAAAGGAACCGGCAGAGATGATCCGCCGTCTGGCGGCTCTGTAAGGAGAACGGCCATGGAAAAAGAAATCATTGAAATGCAGGAGCGTGAGCTGAAGCGCACCGGTCAGTATTACCGGCATGTCTGCTTTATGACCATCCCTCTGCTCTGCATGTCCTGCTATCTGTACGGACTGCGGCCGCTGCTGCTCTGTGTGGTGGCTCTGCTGACCAGCAACCTCTGCGACCGTGTCGTCAGCCTGTTCCGCCGCAGGGTGTATCAGGCGTCTGACTTCTCCAACGAGAGCTTTGCCCTCGTCATCGCGCTGCTGCTCCCGGCCACCGTGGACTGGTATGTCCTCATCGCGGCGGTCGTGGTGGGCATCGTCATCGGCAAAGAGGCCTTTGGCGGCTACGGCAGCTATCCCTTCAACCCTGCCGCCGTGGGCTATACCGTTGCGGCAGTCTCCTGGCCGGGGCAGGTCTTCCGGTATCCGCAGCCCTACACGAACATTCCGCTCTGGGATGCCTCCGGGGTGCCGGTATCCAGCAGCATCTCCGATACTCTGCGCAGCGGCGGTATGCTGAACATCAGCGCGATGAGCCTTGGTCTGGGCGAATATGCCGCCCCGATGGGAACAGGTGCCGCCCTCATCATTCTGGCCTGCGGCTTCTTCCTCTGGCGGCAGAAAGATATCCGGCTGAGTACGCCCATTGCGTTCATCCTGACGAGCGCGCTCATCGCGTTCGTCTTCCCCCGTCAGGCCGGTCTGATGGACAGCTCGGTGATCTTGTCCTTCTCAGCGCGCCTGAGCGGTGTCCGGGATGAGCTGCTGACCGGCGCAATGCTGTTCAGCGCGGTCTTCCTCTTCAACGAGCCGTATACCTGCGCCCATCACCGCACCGGACGCATCCTGTACGGTATCCTGCTGGGCATCGCAACGATGGGCTTCCGCTATTTCGGCGTCTATGACACGGGCGTCTGCTTCGCCCTGCTGACCCTGAACAGCATCTCCGGCTGGCTCGACCGCACCGAACAGCAGCTGGATCAGCTGTTCCATCGGACGCCTGCCGAGGGAAAGGAGGCTGCGGAATGAAACGCAAAGTTGCAGAACAGATCGTCCGGAATCCGGACAAGTACGCGCACCATGACCGCGTGTTCCTGAACAACCCCGTTGTTATGCAGGGTATGGGTCTGGCACCGCTGGTGGTTTTAGCGACCAGCGGCAGAAACGCCGTGATGCTGGCGGTGGCCGTCTTGCTGCTGCTGACGCCTTCCCGTCTGCTGGCCTGCCTGCTGAGCCGTCTGGTGCCGCTGAAGGACGAGCAGCCCTCGGCAGAGGAACTGGAAAAGAAGCTGTTGCCGCGCGGCCTGATTTACTGCGGCAGTACGGCCGTCGTCTATTTTGTGATGTATCCGGTGTTGAACACCCTGTTCGGCGTTGACCTGCTCAGCCTGGGCGTCTATCTGCCCCTGCTGACCGTGGAACCCCTGCTCATCTACCGCTTTGGCCGTGTGCAGGAGCGTCCGCGCAAGGCCGTCTCGAAGGGCCTCCGGGTCACATTCGGCTACGCGCTGATCCTGCTGCTGGTCGGCTGCATCCGGGAATGGCTGGCGACCGGTGCCGTTTTCGGTATCGCTATCGGCAGACACGCCGTTCTGCCCATGGCATCCATGCCGGCCGGCGGATTTATCGTGCTGGGCGTGCTGTGCGCCGTCTGGCGCGGCATCGCAAGCTGGCGTAAGAAAGACCTGCGGACAGAGGCAGGCAACGTTGTCGCATTGCAGAAGCAGAAGGAGGTGAACCACGAGCAATGAGGGAAGTCCTGAATACCGTTGGCATCTTCTTTGGTTATGCGGTGCTGGCGATCTTTGCACAGAACGCCATCTTTACCCGTGGTCTGGGCGTCTCCCGTCTGGTGCAGCTGGTCGGCGATGACCGCACGAGCAGCTGGTGGTTCGCCCTGATGCTCTGTGTGACTCAGATTTTGGTCGCGCCGCTGGCGTTCTTCGCAGGCCGCCTGATCCTTGCACCGATGGAAAACCGCGCACCGTTCCGGCCGCTGGTCTATCTGGCCTGCATCGCTATCGTCTGCGTCTTCGAGTATCTGGTTCTGCGGCTGGTGAAAGGCCCACGCAGCGGCCAGCTCATCCGCATCCTGCCGCTGGCGGCACTGAACAGCTGCGTGCTGGGTACCGTTCTGGTGGAGCGCACCCAGAGCTTCACGCTGGAGCAGTCGCTGGGCTTCGGCCTCGGCAGCGGCCTTGGCTATCTGCTGGCCGTCATGCTGGTGACGGAGGCAAAGAACCGTCTCCGCAGCCCGGCCATCCCGAAAGCGTTCCGCGGCCTGCCCATCACGCTGGTATATATCGGCGTGCTGGCACTGGCGATCTACGGCTTTACCGGACATTCTGTGATCCTGTAAGAAACACAGGGAGGGGAACATTATGGCACATTATCAAAAACGCCCCAAGGTCAAACGTTACCGGCGGAGCTTTTACAGCCGCAAAACGCAGGTGAAGCGCGTCATCGGCATCGTTGTGCTGGTGGTGGTCGTGCTGGGCGTGGCGTGGCTCGCCGCGCCGCATGTCATCGACTGGGCGACCCATACCTGGTACACGGTCGTCCGGAACCGTGACCTGTCGGCTTCGTCGTCGTCCAGCGCGGCATCCAGTACAGCAGCGTCGGAGGCGGCTTCTTCGGCAGCGTCCAGTGAACCGGCGGCCTCCTCGGTGGCAGAGCCGGAACCTGAAACGCCGGGTACCGCTATTGTTGCCGGAAGCTGGGTGGAAGCAGATGTGACCGCTCTGACGAGCGATGAAGCTATCCGCACTGTGGCCGGCCAGCTGGCGGTACAGGGCGCGAAGTATGCGGTCGTCACCATGAAGGACAGCGCAGGCACGGTCTACTACGCATCTCAGACGGCGGCAGGTGCGGCCAATGCGGCGGCAAGCACCGTCGACCCGGCTCGCATCGCGGCCATCTTCAAGGAAGAGGGTCTTATCCCGGTGGCAGAGCTGGCGGCCTTCCGTGACCCGGCCGGTGCGCGTGCCGTCCACACGATGGCCATCGGCTACACCAATCAGGCCTATCTCTGGCTGGACAACAAGGCTTCGGCCGGCGGCAATCCGTGGCTAAACCCCTACTCGCAGGAGGCTGTCCAGTACATCGGCGACCTCATCGACGAGCTGCACGCCGCAGGTTTCGACCATGTAGTGCTGGAAAATGTCCAGTTCCCGTCTGCAAAGAACAGCAAACAGGACTTCGGCCAGACCAACGGCGTCGACCGCGTCGGTCAGCTGACGGCAGATATCGCGGCATGGCAGACCCGGTTCGGTGACAGTGTGACCCTCTGGTATGCATACTCGCTGAGTCAGGTGACGGATACCTCCACGACGCTGGGCGCACCGGCGGCGCAGCTGGGTATGAAGAACCTGCTGGTACAGGTGCCGTCCAAATCCACGATGGATGAAGCGGCGCGCGCAGAACTGCTCCAGACCCTGACAGATGCAGGCATCGAGCATACCGTCATCCGGGATACTGCGGCGAATTATTACGAATAAGGCTTTGGTTTAAATTGAAAGCGAGGAATCATCTATGAAACACGCATCCTGCTTTTCTCCTGCTCACATCCTTCTCCCGGCGGAAACCGTTCCGCTGGAACAGTGGGGATGCGTGGCCTGCGACCAGTTTACCAGTGACCGGGAATACTGGGAAAAGGCAGAAAAAGCTGCGGCCGGAAGCCCCAGCACCCTGAATCTCATCCTGCCGGAGGTCTACCTTGAGGACAGCGATGTGAACAGCCGCATTGAGAAGATCCACGAGACGATGGACGAGTACGCCCGTGATGTGCTGAGCCGTGCTGTCGACGGTTTCATTTACGTCGAGCGCACCGAGCAGAGCGGCCGCATCCGTCAGGGCCTTGTGGGAAAGATCGACCTTGAGGCATATAGTTATGCAAAGGGCAGCCGCCCGGTCATCCGCCCCAGCGAGAGAACGGTGGAATCCCGTATCCCTCCCCGGATGGCAGTCCGTCGCGGCGCATCGCTGGAAGCTCCCCACGTCATGATGCTGGCCGATGACCCGGACTGCACCCTCATCGAGCCGATCGGCGCGAAAAAGGCGGAGCTGCGCAAAGTCTATGAGGGCGAGCTGATGCTGGGCGGCGGTCATATCGCAGGCTGGGCTGTTGAAGACCCGACAATGCTGGAACAGATCGACAACGCGCTGAATACGCTGGGCAGTCAGGAAGCCTTCGACGCGAAATATCCGGAGGCAAAGGGCGCACAGCCCTTGACGCTGGCCGTCGGCGATGGCAATCACTCGCTGGCCTCCGCGAAAGCTTACTGGGAAGAGCTGAAAAAGACTCTGACCCCGGAAGAGCAGAAGACCCACCCGGCACGCTGGTGCCTTGCAGAGGTATGCAACGTCCATTCTCCGGCCATTGAAATTGAACCCATCCACCGCGTCCTCTTCAATGTGGACTGCGGCGCGGTGCTGTTGGCCCTCATCACTTGGAGCGACGCGAACATGGCCGGTATCTGCTTCGGCGATTCCAAACAGCAGTCCTTCACGCTGGCCGGCCCTCACGTCTCGAATGTCCTCAGCTTTGAAGACCCTGTTGCACCCCTGACCGTCGGCACCATCGACGAATTTATCGAATATTTCCTCGAGCGTCACAAGGAAGCCCGGGTAGATTATGTCCACGACGAGCCGGCTGTCCGCGCCCTGACGAAACAGGGCGGTGTGGCGTTCCTGCTGCCGCCGTTCGAGAAGCGCGACCTGTTCAAGGGCGTCGTGCTGGGCGGCGTGCTTCCGCGTAAAACCTTCAGTATGGGCCACGCGGAGGAAAAACGGTACTATGTAGAGTGCCGTAAAATCAAAGAATAACTAGGAGAACCATGACTTTTAACGAATTGAATCTTTCTGCCCCCGTATTGCGTGCTGTTGCGGAGGCAGGCTACGAAACGCCCTCGCCCATTCAGGCATCGGCCATTCCGCCGGTGCTGGAAGGACGGGATCTAATGGGCTGCGCCCAGACCGGCACCGGCAAGACGGCAGCATTCGCTCTGCCGATGCTCGACCGGCTGGCGGCAGCTCCTGCCCGGAAAAAGGGGGCCGTCCGCGCCCTCATCCTGACCCCGACCCGGGAACTTGCGCTCCAGATCGGCGAAAGCTTTGCAGCATACAGCAAATACCTAAAACTGCGCAGCACCGTCATCTTTGGCGGTGTGGGTCAGGGGCCGCAGGTCGAAGCCATCAAGAAGGGCGTGGAAATTCTGATCGCCTGCCCGGGCCGACTGAACGATTTGGTCGGTCAGGGTCTGGTCGATCTGTCGAACATTGAAATTTTTGTTCTGGACGAGGCCGACCGGATGCTCGACATGGGCTTTGTCCACGACGTCAAGAAAGTAATTGCCAAACTGCCGGCAAAACGGCAGAACCTGATGTTCAGCGCGACCATGCCGAAAGAAATCGAGCAGCTGGCGGCTGGCATCCTGCACGACCCGGCGTTCGTCAAGGTCGACCCGGTGTCCAGCACGGTCGAGCGCATCGACCAGAGCCTGTATTTTGTCGAGAAGGGCAACAAGAAGTTCCTGTTGCCGTGGCTCATCAAGAACCTGAATCCGCCGGTGCAGAACGCACTGGTCTTCAGCCGCACCAAGCACGGCGCAGATAAAATTGCCCGTGACCTGACAAAGCAGGGCATCCCGGCGGCGGCCATCCACGGCAACAAGAGCCAGACTGCGCGCGTCGCCGCCCTCGAGGGCTTCAAGGCCGGCCAGACCAAGGTTCTGGTCGCGACCGATATCGCCGCCCGTGGCATTGATATCAGCGAACTGTCGCATGTTTTTAACTACGACCTGCCCGAAGTGCCGGAGACTTATGTCCACCGCATCGGACGCACCGCCCGTGCTGGTGCTGACGGTACGGCGGTGAGCTTCTGCGCGCCCGAAGAGCAGGAATATCTGGCAGGCATCGAAAAGCTGAACCGCCGGAAGATCCCGGTGGTGTCCGGCCATCCGTGGGATGGTGTGCCTGCGCCGGTAAAGGCAGCTCCGCCGGTGCGCGGACGCAAGCCGAAAGCAGAAGCCGAAGAAGCGGCAAAACCGGCACCCAAAACTGAAAAGAAAGCGGAAAAGGCATCCGCTGCGGCTCCGGCAAAAAAGGCCGAGAAACCCGTAAAACAGCCTAAATCCGTAACAAAAGAGGAACAACCGATGGATGATAACCAGAAGCGTACTCCCGGCGGACGCAACGAAAACCGCCGTTCCAATAACCGCCCCCGTCGTGAGGGCAGCAACGCAAACCCGGTCCCGAACCGTGGCAGCAACACTCAGCCCAAGTTCGACCCCCACTTTGTGAGCGCGCCGGAGGCAACGCCGCTCCGCCCGGCCAAGAAGGCCCCGGCACAGCAGCAGGCGGCTCCCCAGATCAAAACGGCACGGAACGCACAGCCTGCCCAGAATCCGCAGAATGCTCAGAATGGCCGCAATGACCGGAACAACAATCGCTCGGTGCAGCCGAAAAATGACCGCCCGGCGCGGAATAACCGCAGCAACCGTGCAGGCATGGCAGAGCCGAAGCCAGTTCAGAACACCCAGAACAGCGCATCGGCCGCAAACATGAACAACAACCGCAGCCGTAATAATAATGCAAACCCGGCACCGCTGGGCGCAGGACGTGCGCCGCGCAAGCCGGAGCAGACCAACACGCGCAGCCGCGGCCGGAACACTTCCAAGGACGAAGACCCGGGTCTTGTCCTCATTAGCCGCCGTCCGCCGCAGCAGAAGTTCAGCAACTTTGAGGAGTATATGACCGCCCACGGCGGCGCGACTGCTCCCATCGAAGACCACAGCGAGGAGATCTGATGAAACAGCCGAATTTGCCGGGCAGCACTTCGCCGTGGCAGTGTCCGCTCTGTGGCAAGCCGCTCTCGGGCGAGACCAGCCTGAAATGCGCGTCCGGGCATAGCTTTGACCGCGCCAAAGAGGGCTACTGGCATCTGCTGCCGGTGCAGAAAATGCGCACCAAGGCTCCCGGCGACGGAAAAGAGATGGTCGCGGCACGCCGGGCCTTCCTGAACGCCGGATATTACGGCATCTTCGGGCAGGCTCTGGGCGAACTGTGCCTCGAGTACGGCCAGCCAGAACAGCCGAATCGGTCGCTGCATCTGCTGGACGCAGGCTGCGGCGAAGGCTGGTATGACCGCTGCATCGCAAAGCAGTTTGAAGAGGCAGGCCGTCCGCTGGAACTGGCCGGGTTTGACATCGCGAAAACGGCGGTCCGTTTGGCCGCGAAAGCTCTGCCTCAGGCGGAATATGCCGTGGCGTCGAGCTTTTCTCAGCCGGTGAAAACGGGTTGGGCGGACTTGCTGCTCAACTGCTTTTCGCCCTTTGCACGGGAGGAGTTCCTGCGCGTTCTGCGTCCGGGCGGACGAATGATCTACGTCGTGCCGGGTGCAGAACATCTCTATCAGATGAAAGCGGTCCTCTACGAAAAGCCGTACAAAAATCCGGTGCAGGAGATCGCATACGAGGGTTTCCGTGCCATCGGCGAACGGGAAGTCACCGGCGAGATCACGGTTCCGGCGGAACAGCTGGAAGCACTCTTCGCCATGACCCCCTACTACTGGAAGACGCCGCGCGATGGTGCCGCCCGTCTCGCCGCCCTGCCAGAATTGACGACGACGATCTCGTTCCGGTTTCTGGTATTTGAAAAAGAATAAAAACGCACAAAGGGCTGGAGCCATAACGGTTCCAGCCCTTTGTGCTGTTGTGTGTCAGAAGAGACGTAGATTTTTACTTTTTCTCACCCTTGGGCAGCAGGTTCGCGCGCTCGAGAGCCGGACGCAGTGCCAGATACAGGATGACGACGCAGACGGTGGAAGCAACGCTGTTGACGAAGGTGACACCGCCGGTGATCTTGGTCAGAGCTTTTGCGATGGTGTACTCCTGACCGAAGATGTAGACATTGCGGAAATAGCCGAGGAACGGGTCGGTGATGACGTTCAGCAGCAGGCCGGACGCACCAGCGGCAGTGACCTTGAGCAGGTAGCCGGAGCTGTGGCGGTCGAGGTCACGGAGCTTGAAGACCTTGTGTGCGACGACACCGCAGGTGATGCCGATGATGAACTTCAGAACGAAGGTGGTGACGGCATAGCCCGGGTCACCAGCCAGAATGTCGGCCAGAGCCAGACCAATTGCACCGGCCAGACCGCCGGAAACGCCGTCCAGCAGCAGAGCAGTCAGGGCGGTGAAGGTATTGCCGAGGTGGAACGAAGAACCACCGTAGAACGGAACACGGAAGAACAGGTAAGCGATCAGGCTCAGGGCGGCCATAACGCCGGTCAGAGCTAGCTCATGTACGGTGAAGGTGCGCTTGTACAGCACACTTGCGAAGACGATGACGATGACAACGACTGCCAGCAGCAGCCACATTGCGGTTGTTGACATGATTTTTCCCTCCAATTTCACAAAAACCCACAAAACCGATTGACTTTTTCTGGTCCAGCAGGTATGCTCCTATTATACGCAAAACTGAACCCATGAAAATACCCAGAATAAAGTTTTTTTATGGGGCCAGTTCGGGAAAATGTCCAAAACTGGGAGGGGTTTCATGTTTCATTTGACGACAGCACTGGATGCGGCGTCGGCGGTGCCGCTGTACGAACAGCTCTATCAGAGCCTTGCCGAGGAGATGCGCACCGGTGCCATCACCGCCGACACCCGGATGCCCGGAAAACGGCGTCTTGCGGCGGAATTGTCGGTGTCGGTCAACACGGTCGATGCGGCGTATCAGCTGCTGGCGGCGGAAGGCTATCTTGAATCCCGGGAGCGAAGCGGCTTCTATGTGCAGGAGTATCTGGCTCTGCCCACCCAGCCCGAAAACCTCCCGACAGCAGCACCGAAAATACAGCCGGAACCAGCCGAAAAAAAACAGCCCGTCCGGTTCGATTTGTCGACCCGGGGCGTGGACCCGGGGCTGTTCCCGTTCCGGACATGGGCGCGGCTTCAAAAGGAACTGCTCTATTCCTCGCCGGAGCTGTTGACCCACGGAGACGCACAGGGAGATTTAGAACTGCGGCAGGCGTTGGCCGGATACCTTGAGGAATATCGCGGCGTCCGGTGCGGCGCGCATCAGATCGTGGTGGGAGCCGGTCTGGAATATCTGCTCGGCCTGCTGGCACCGCTGTTGCCCGGCATGGTGGCGGTGGAGAACCCGGGCTATCCCCGTGCAAAGCAGGTGCTGGAAAACAACGGCGTGGCCTGCTGCTGTCTGCCGGTGGACGAAGACGGCCTGTCCATCGAGGCGTTATCCCGTTCGGGTGCGGTGGTCTGCTATGTAACGCCCAGCCACCAGTTCCCGACCGGCGTCACCATGCCGGCTGGACGCCGGGCAGAACTGCTCCACTGGGCTTCCCGGAAGCCCGGACAGCGATATATCATCGAGGACGACTATGATTCGGAATTCCGTTTCGATACCCGGCCACTGCCGAGTCTGCAGGGAATGGCCGGGGCGGATGGGCCGGTGGTTTACCTTTCCACCTGCTCCCGGAGCCTCGCGCCCAGTATCCGTATTGCCTACATGGTCCTGCCGGAACACCTCATCCCGACATGGCAGGCGGCATACCAGCTCTACTCGAGTACGGTCAGCCGCTTCGAGCAGCAGACACTGGCACGATTCATCACCGAGGGGTACTTCACCCGGCATCTGGCCCGGGAACGGGTGGCCTACAAAGCCCGTCGGGATGCGCTGGCAAATGCGCTGAAAGCGGCGTTCCGGCCCGGAGAGCTGACGCTGGAAGGACTGCACACTGGCCTGCATCTGCTGGCAAAATTAAAATCGCCGCCCACGGACGAAGCACTCCGGGCGGCGGCAGAGGAGCAGGGTGTCCAGCTCAGCCTGCTGAGCGACTACGACCTGACCGGCGACGGGCGGACACGCTCCGGAACGCTGGTGCTGGGTTACGGTTCGCTGGCAGATGAGACCTGTCCACTGGTGGGCGAGACGTTGAAAAAGGTCTGCACTGCCGCACGGGAATCGTCGTTCAACCGGTAAAAATCGCTGTTCCACTCTCCGGGCAAGGTGTCAGACTGCACAAGGGCGGCGTTGTTGGCGAGAAATTCCAGAATCGTTTCCAACAGA
The DNA here is from genome assembly GCA_934548045.1 of uncultured Faecalibacterium sp. Lineage (GTDB taxonomy): Bacteria > Bacillota > Clostridia > Oscillospirales > Ruminococcaceae > Faecalibacterium. The sequence continues at coordinate 73,713 of CAKTEM010000010.1, forward strand.
TAGTAGTCCTGTGCTGCTAGGTCGGTCAGGAGGGAAGAACTGTTCTCCCGGAGAGCCTGCGGCAGGGTCGAGGGTAAAAGCTCGAGGTTTTGCCGGAAAAACGCATCCCAGACGGCGGCGCGTGCCATCGCGCGGTGAGCCGGGGAGATGGCTTGTGCCTGTTCCAGGTCAAGGTTAGATAAAAATTCCTGCGCTTCGGCGGCAGACAAGCCCTCAACGCCGTTCGTGCGTCCGCAGAGGGAGAGTTCTTCAGGGGTCAATGCACCCGAAAAGCCGACCCGAAACGCGCCGTACCGGCCAGTCAGCTTTTCGAGCAGGGCAGGCGAGAGAGCGAGATAACGAGTGTCCTCGGGCAGGGAGAGCGGTGCAAGCAGGGCCTCCCGGCAGCGTGCAGGCCCGGCGGAAGTATAGCACTGGGCGAGTGTGGCATCCTGTCCGCCGAAGTCAACGCAGGTCTCGGCTGGAACCGCCAGCAGATCAAGGCAGTTCTGGGAAGCGTTGAGATAGAGCAGGACAAAGCCCGGCTGTTCGCCCGAGATGCAGACGAGCAGGGTCATTTGGTCGGTCACTTTTGGCAGAGCGACCAGAACACCGCTCTGCGGTTCGGCGGTTTGGATTCGGGTGCGCGCGGCCTGCCGGGTGAGCAGAACGGTGCCGCCCATCAGCGGCAGCAGAACCAAAAGCGTCGCGCCCAGTGCCGCCCAGAAAGGTTTCCATCCACTTGTTCGCATTTGAAAGTCTCCTGTTTTTTTAGGAGTCTTCTCAAAAAACAGGCGCGCTTATACAAAAAGTCATACAAAAACAAAATTCATTCGCACGGCATAACAGATGAAATCGGAACGTAAAATGGACTGAAAGACTTGCCAACGTGCGAAAAATGTGATAAAGTTCTTCTAACATGTACAAAAAATCAGAACTGTACATAACGGAAGAACGATTTCGCGCACAAGGGTGTGTGTCTGCCTGCGGCAGACCGTGCTTTGGGCGCGGTTGAGAGCAAAAGGATGCGGGCAGAGCCAAAGTCGGTTCTGTCCGCATTTTTTGTCAGAGGGGGATTCCGCTATGCTCGAAACCATTACAAGTATCAACAATGCGGTCAACGGCGTTGTCTGGGGGCCAATCGGCCTTGCGCTGCTGTTCTGCGCCGGTCTGATCATGACGACGCGCACCGGGCTGTTCCAGTTCCGGCACTTTGGTTACTGGATGAAGAACACCATCGGTGCCATCTTTGCGGATAAGCATGTGACCGCACACACCGGCCGGGATGACAAGGCCATCAGCCAGTTCCAGAGCCTTTGCACGGCACTGGCGGCGACCATCGGCACCGGCAACATCGTCGGCATCGCGACGGCCATCATCAGCGGCGGCCCGGGTGCCATCTTCTGGATGTGGGTCATGGCTCTGCTGGGCATGATGACGAACTATTCCGAGAACGTGCTGGGCATCTTCTATCGCCGCAAAAACGAAAAAGGCGAGTGGTCCGGCGGCGCGATGTATTACCTGTCCGACGGTCTCGGCTCGAAAAAAGGCTGTAAGGCTCTGGGCCAGACACTGGCTGTTCTGTTCTCCTGCTTCTGTGTGCTGGCGTCCTTCGGCATCGGCAACATGAGCCAGATCAACTCCATCGCAGGCAATATGGAGTCTGCGTTCAACGTTCCGACCCTCGTGACCGGTATCGCGCTGGCGGCACTGTCTGCTCTCGTCATCCTTGGCGGATTGAAGCGGATGGCTGCTGTCACTGAGAAAATCGTGCCGTTCATGGCCGTTTTCTATGTCATTGGCGCGCTGGTGGTCGTTTTCACCCATATCACAGCGGTTCCGGCGGCGTTCGCGGCTATTTTCAAGGGCGCGTTCGGTTTCCGGGCCGCTGGTGGCGGTGTGCTGGGCTACGGCGTCAACGCGGCCATCACTTGGGGCTTCAAGCGCGGTGCGTTCTCCAACGAGGCCGGCCTTGGCTCGTCGGTCATGGTACATTCGTCCTCCAACGTCAAAGAGCCTGTCCAGCAGGGTATGTGGGGCATCTTTGAGGTCTTCGCAGATACTATCGTGGTCTGCACCTTGACCTCGCTCGTTATCCTGACGACCGGTCTGGTCGACCTCGACACCGGCATGATGCTGACCGGGGTGCAGGGAAGCGCGCTGGTCGGCGAAGCCTTTGCGACCGTCTTCGGAGGCTTTGGCCCGAAGTTCATCGCAATTTCTATCCTACTGTTCGCTTACTCCACGGTTCTGGGCTGGAGCCACTACGGAACCAAGGCGTTTGAGTACCTGTTCGGCACCAAGGCCAGCGTAGGCTATAAGGTCGTGTTCGTCCTGATGACCATTGTGGGCGCGACCATGAAGCTGGGCCTTGCATGGGATCTGTCTGATACTTTCAACGGCCTGATGATGATCCCGAACCTCATCGGTGTGCTGAGCCTGTCCGGCACGGTGGCCAAGATTACCAAAAACTACACCGACCGCAAATTCCGGGGCATCGACGTGAAACCGATGTACTCGGCGTTTGAGGAGGAACCGGCAAAGGCAAGAAAGTCGGCATAAAACAATAATAAGCAAAAATCTCCCGGCATCACTGCCGGGAGATTTTTGCTATCTATGCAGTTTTTTCGCGGCATCCCGTCCGGCGACAAGGCCGGAACCGAACGCCCAATGCAGGTTGAAGCCGCCGCAGATACCGGCACAGTCGAGGGTCTCACCGACAAAGTAGACGCCCGGGCATCCCTTGAACTGGAAGGTCGGCTCCACTTCGGTCAGGCTGAGGCCGCCGCCGGTGGTCTGTGCCTGTTTCCATCCGCAGGGCGTCAGATTTTCAAAACGCCAGTGCTTCGAGGTATGGGCGAGCTTTTTCCACCCGGCGGTGGAAATGGTGGAAAGTGAGCCGTCTGGCAGTTTTGCGGCAGACCAGAGGGCGCGGCCAAGCTTCGGATGGATGAGGCCGAGCCAGAGATCCGCCGGGGCATCGCCGGGCAGAATGGCAAGCCGGGAGGTAAAGAGGCCGAACAGCTCTTCTTCGGACAGAGCCGGGAACAAGTCCAGCTCGATGACCGGCTGTTTCGGCACGCGCTTTGGGGCCAGCAGGCCGGACAGCTGCATGATGCAGATGCCGGACAAGCCGTAGTCAGTGAATTGGACTTCGCCGCTCTCCTGCGAGATGGGGTGGTTGCCATCTAAGAGAGTCGCTGTGGCCTTGGCACGGATGCCGGCCAGCGATTTGATGGGCTTTGCAACCTGCAAAGCGGTCAGGCAGGGATAGAGGGGTTCGACTTTTCCGCCGCACTGGGCGGCGAACCGGGTGCCGAAACCGTCCGTGCCGAACTGTGGGCCGGCCTCACCGCCCATCGCGCAGATGACGGCATTTGCCCGGAGGTTCTGCGTCTGGCCGTCGGCGTCGACGTACTGGACAGCATAGCCGCTTCGGGTCTGGCTGAGAGAGCGAACGGTACAGCCTAAACGCAGCTCGACGCCCAGCTTCTCGAAGTGGCGTTCCAGCAGGGCGAGGACGTCCGCCGCCTGATTGGAATAGGGATAGATACGCCCGGCCTCGTCCGTCCGGGTGTAAAGGCCCAGCGCGTTGAACCAGCCCAGAGGGTCAGCGTGGTCAACAGCACGGAGCAGCGGCAGCAGGGCCGCCGGGCTGGAAGTGAAGTACCGCTCCGGTGCGATGGCGGTGTTGTCGAGGTTGCAGCGTCCGTTTCCGGTCGCGAGAAGCTTTTTCCCGAGCTTGGGGTTCCGCTCGAGGATGGTGACTTTTCCGCTTCCCGGGCGGAGGGTCTGCGCGGCGGAGAGTGCCGCCGCCAGTCCTGCGGCTCCGCCGCCCAAAACTAAGATCTGCTGCATGATGATACCGGCCTTTCTTGAAAATCTCCGCAAGGCGGAGGGGTTGTCTGTAAGAGTGAGCCTATTGTAACATGTCCGGCTTTTCTTGGCAACGGAGTTTGATCGTGAGGATTGGAAGCGCGGCAAAATTCGACGCCTCACGGCGCAAAAAATCTCGGGGGGGGGGTAACGTTAGAAAAAGCGAACAAGTTTACAGAAAATGCTTGACGCCGCCAGAAATTCCGGGTAAAATCAGGCCAAGCCAATGCTTTGGCAAAAAAGGGATCGCGGAAAGAGTGAGGCGAATGAAAGCAAAACAAAAGAACCTGAGCGCGGTCGTGCTGCTGGTTCTTCTGGTCATTGGCTGTCTGCTGCAATACAACGATTATATCCATCGGCAGATCTATTACGAAAGCACCCAGAATCTTCTGGAAACATACGAGCAGGTCGATAAGACCATTCTGATGTTCGCGCAGCGGAACTGGAATGTTCTATCGGACTGGGGCAGCTACCTGCGCGAGATCACGAGCGATGAAGATATCCGGAAATGGCGTGATTTCGGCGAGGAAAAGCGCACATGGAATTACAGCGATTTCTATCTGGTGAATGAGGATGGCGCGTACTGGACGGTGGACGGACGAAGCGGAACGGCCGACCATATCGAGGAAGCGTTTAAAGTCCTGTATAAAAAGAACCAGCCGGTCGTTTCAAGCTATATGGCGACCAGCGGCATCCGGAAGGTCGTGTTCGCCGTGCCGACCGATCCCATCGAGGTGGACGGCGTGACTTACACCGGCCTTGCGGTCAGCTACGACAACGATGTTCTGGAAAACATGACCGGCGGCGGAGCCTACGACGGAAAAAGCGACTGCTACATCGTCTATCCGAACGGCGATGTCATGATGTCGACAGAACCCAAGACAGAAATTCCGAACCACATTGATAACCTGTTCGATTTTCTGCGCGAGAATACCTCGTATCCGGAAACATATTTTGATCAGATGCTGGAAAATCTGCCTCAGAACGTCAGCGGCAGCATCAGCTACCAGTATCAGGGCAAGGATTTTTATCTGACTTATCAGCCGTCCGGATTGGAGAATACGGCTATCATCGGCATCGTCGACCGAGACAGCGTGGATTCCGGGATGCAGAATGTCCAGTACATCACGATCCTGATGCTGAGCGTCCTTGCAATCTCCATCCTTATTTTTATTGTGCTGGGCATCATTTCCAGAACGGAGCAGAAGCTGAAAGAGGAAGAGGCGGAAAAAGAACGGCTGGCACATGAAAAAGAACTGAGCGACCAGCTGTTCGACGGCGTGAGCCGGGTCGCCGACCGGTTCTCGGTGTGCGACCTCAAGAACGATGAGTATGAGTATCACGAGCGGAAGGGAACGCCCCTCTATCCCGAGAATGGCAGATACCGCGATCTGCTCAGCCGGATGAACCAGCAGTACCTTGTCCTGACCGACGGCGAAGACGCAAAAATAAGTCAGGTTCTTACGCCGGAGCAGATCCAGCACCAGCTCCAGAAAGAGGATGACCTGATGCGGATCGAATACTGCACCCGGGATAAGAGCCTGTATCTGGTGATGTATGTGATACCGGTCATCTGGGAAGAGGGCAAAGTGACGCAGGTCATCTTTATCTCGCAGGACATCGGCCGGGTGCATGAGCTGGAGAATCTGGCGAACACCGACGGCCTGACCGGACTGTTCAACAGCCGGTACTTCAGCCGGGTGCTGCAGCTCAAAGAGGAAAAGCGGCAGAGGTTCACTCTGTTCTATCTCGACCTCGACCATTTCAAGCTCATCAACGATACATACGGCCACGATGTCGGCGACAAGCTGCTCCGGGAAGTTGCGGTGCGGCTTCAGGGCTGTATCCGCCCAAGCGACTACGCCTTCCGCATCGGCGGCGATGAATTCGCCCTCATCGTCAATGAGGCACTGGAAAAACACGCCCGGGAGGAACGCGTCGCGCTGATCCGGAAAACGATACTAACGCCGTTCGACATCGACGGAAATCACCTCTGCGTCGGCACCAGCTGCGGCTGTGCCAGCTACCCAGAGGAAGCCGCCCACACCGAGGATATTCGCATCATCGCTGACCAGCGGATGTATGAGGATAAAGAGAAAAATCACGCTGGGAGATAAAGAACGCCGGAAGAACGAGCAACTGTTCTTCCGGCGTTTTGCTGTGTAAGAGGGAACGGATGATAAGTTTTCGCCCAATGAATTGATTTTTCTCCCAAAAACAAGGTATAATTGGGAGAAAGAAGAGAAGGCTGGGATGAGGAAGAAAATGACCCGAAACACCCGATACGTCAGAAATATGGAGGCAGAAAAGGAAAGCGGAACGCTTAAGCATAAATCTCCTGATTTTCCACATACTACCCATAAGACCCGTGATATGGAAAACGAGAGTTTCAGGAGGTAAGTGGTTATGAAAGCGACAGGCATCGTGCGCCGCATCGACGAGCTGGGGCGAGTGGTGATCCCCAAGGAGATACGCCGCACCCAGCGCATCCGGAGGGGCGACCCACTCGAGATTTTTACGACCGGAGACGGCGAAGTGATTTTCAAGAAGTATTCGCCGGTGGGGGAGATGAGCAGCGTTGCGGCGCAGTACGCCGATGTGCTGAGCAAGAGCTTCGCGCTGACGGCGTTCATCGCGGACCGTGATAGAATTCTGGTGGTATCGGGCAGCGGAAAGCGTGATTTAACTGACCGGAGTGTGAGTCAGCCGCTCGAAAAGCTGATGGAGAGCCGGAAGTCCTACCAGAGTGAGGGTGTGCCGGAGCAGACGCTGCTCCCGTGTGAGAACTCGGCGCGGTCGCTGCTCTGCGTCAGCCCCATCATTGCCGCCGGAGATGTGACCGGCGCAGTCGGCCTGCTGAGCGAGGACAAGACGGCAAAGCCGGACCCGGCTCAGCAAAAGGCTGTGGCAGTCGCGGCGGCGTTTCTGGCAAAGCAGATGGAAGAATGACCCTCTCCGTCATTGCTGACGCAATGACACCTCTCCCAAGGGTGGCATATTGGGATATGCTATTATATAAGTAGGAAGGTTTCATATAAGACAAAACAAGATGGCCTTGCGGTCTCGGTTCAGTTGTGGCTGAATCCAGTCCGCAGGGCTATTGCTTTTACGGAAGAAAACGCTTTGCTCAGCAAAATGAAGTGCTTCAGTCTGCCAATGGCTCGCCCTCTGGGAGAGCTGGACGCGAAGCGGACTGAGAGGGTTATGACCAATTTATGAATCTTTTAAAACATTTTCGCAAAGGGCTTGACAGGCTAGAAAAATTGATTATAATGGTCTTAGCACTCAGGAAGAAAGAGTGCTAAAGAAACCGAAACGAATGAGAGAATCCAAAAGGAGGCAAGTGCTATGACGATGGATGCACGCAAGCAGCGAGTCTTGCAGGCGATCGTGGCACTGTATGGCCTCGAGGGGGAACCGGTCGGCAGCAGCGTGCTTGCGAACTACTTTGATATGGCAGTTTCGAGCGCGACGCTCCGCAACGAGATGGCTGCGCTGACAAAGCTGGGGCTGCTGGAACAGCCGCACACCAGCGCAGGACGGGTTCCCAGTGCAAAAGGCTACCGTTACTATCTTGACAACCTGCTGACCGATGATCAGCCGCTGGATCGTGTGACACGCGCCCGTGTGGATGCCGTGTTCGCGAGCCTTGACCACGAGCCGGAAAAGCTCGCACAGGGAGCGGCCAGAGCATTGGCTCAGATCAGCGGCTGTACCGCCGCGATCAGCACACCCTGTGCCGAAGACCTCTGCATCGCCCACTATGAAGTGGTGCAGGTCGGTCGGAGCGCGGCGGCGGTGCTGGCGGTGACAACGGCTGGTTATGTCCGTACCCGGGTCGCCCGGGTGCGCACCGGTCTTTCGCGTGAGAACGCCGCAGCGTTGGCTGCGCTGCTCAACCGCAATTTGACCTTCGTTGCGCCGATCGACCTGTCGGCCCGGCTGCTCAGTGAGCTATGCAGCCAGATCGACCCGGAACTGGTTCCGGTCATCAGCGCGGCGGCAGCGATCTTACAGGATTCGACAACACCGCATGTGTTCCTTGGCGGTGAGCAGTACCTGCTCAACTGGCCCCAGCTGGAAGGCAAGGTCGGCACCATCCTCTCCCTCCTCAACGATGAGGAAGAGGCGGCGCACATCATCGCACCTCCGGCCGAACGGAACGAAAGCGTTCTTCTGGGCGAGGATCTCGAGCCGCAGATCCCCGGCCTGTGCATCGTCAGCGACCGGTATCTGGTCGGCGGCGGACTGTGGGGTTCGATCGCATTGATCGGCCCGACCCGGATGCCCTTCCAGAAGCTGATGCCGCTGCTTCACACCTTTGCCGATCAGCTCGGCGAGGGAATGAGCGGCAAACGAAAAGATACCCCGCAGGCAGCCGCACCCCGGCGGACTGTGATCTATAAGGAGGATCTGGAATGACCGAAGAGACTAAGAAGACTGCGCAGACCGAAGAGGCCCCCGTCGAGGAGACCAAGGCTGCGGAGCAGGCCGAACCTCAGGCAGAAGCTGCTGCCGCACCTGAAAAGGACGACGACAAGGCAGACGCCAAGAAGAAGGACGGCTGGTTCAACAAGAAAGCCCGTGAGATGGACGCCGTCAAGGCAAAGCTGGACGCCGCTGAGAAAAACGCGGCGCAGGCAAAAGACCAGCTGCTCCGGATGGCTGCCGAGTATGAGAACTACCGCAAGCGTTCCACTCGTGAGGCAGACCAGAAGTTCAACGATGGCGTGTCCTTCGCCGTAAATCAGATCATCCCGATTTTGGATACCCTCGAGATGGCCGCCAATGCGCCGACCACCGACGAGAACTACAAAAAGGGCGTGACGATGACGCTGGATAAGGCTGCGAAAGCACTGGCGGCTCTCCATGTGGAGGAGATCGAGGTGCTGGGCAAGCCGTTCGACCCCAACTTCATGAACGCGGTACAGCAGGTACCGGCACAGGAAGGTCAGGAGAGCGGCACGGTCGTTACCGTCTACCAGAAAGGCTACAAGCTGGGCGAGAAGATCGTCCGCCATGCCACCGTCGTGGTTGCTGAATGACCACGTTCCACCGTCTGAAAGGGCGTTTAAATAAACATCCGCTTTTCACTCTAAGCATGAGATAAACAAGACAATTTGAGAGGAGTCTTTATTTATGAGTAAGATTATTGGTATCGACCTTGGTACTACCAACAGCTGCGTTGCTGTTATGGAGGGCGGCGAGCCTGTCGTCATCGCAAACTCTGAGGGTGCGCGCACTACCCCGTCTGTCGTCGGCTTCACCAAGACTGGTGACCGTCTGGTCGGTCAGGTCGCAAAGCGTCAGGCCATCACCAACCCCGAGAACACTGTTTCTTCCATCAAGCGTCAGATGGGTACCGACCACAAGGTCACTCTGAACGGCAAGGAGTACACTCCTCAGCAGGTCAGCGCAATGATCCTGCAGAAGCTGAAGGCAGACGCTGAGGCTTATCTGGGCGAGCCGGTCACCGAGGCTGTCATCACCGTTCCTGCATACTTTAACGACAGCCAGCGTCAGGCAACCAAGGACGCAGGCACCATCGCAGGCCTGAACGTTAAGCGTATCATCAACGAGCCTACCGCTGCTTCTCTGGCATACGGTATTGATAAAGAAGAAGACCAGAAGATCATGGTCTACGACCTGGGCGGCGGCACCTTCGATGTCTCCATCATCGAGATGGGCGACGGCGTTACCGAAGTTCTGGCAACCAACGGTGATACCCACCTGGGCGGCGATGACTTCGACCAGCGCATCATCGACTGGATGGCAGATGCTTTCCAGACCGAGAACGGCATCGACCTGCGCAAGGACAAGATGGCTGCTCAGCGTCTGAAGGAAGCTGCTGAGAAGGCAAAGATCGAGCTGTCCAGCGCAATGAGCAGCCAGATCAACCTGCCCTTCATCACCGCTGATGCTACCGGCCCCAAGCATCTGGATATGACCCTGACCCGTGCAAAGTTCAACGAACTGACCGCAGATCTGGTCGACCGTACCCTGATCCCCGTCCGCAAGGCTCTGCAGGATGCAGGCCTGCGTGCTTCTGACCTGAAGAAAGTCCTGATGGTCGGTGGTTCTACCCGTATCCCGGCTGTCTACGATGCAGTCAAGAAAGAGCTGAACTGCGAGCCGTTCAAGGGCATCAACCCCGATGAGTGCGTTGCAGTCGGTGCTGCTATTCAGGGCGGTGTCCTGCAGGGCGACGTCAAGGGCCTGCTGCTGCTGGATGTCACTCCGCTGAGCTTGGGCATTGAAACTCTGGGCGGCGTCTGCACCAAGATCATCGAGCGCAACACCACCATCCCGACCCACAAGAGCCAGGTCTTCTCCACTGCTGCAGATAACCAGCCCTCTGTTGAGATCAATGTCCTGCAGGGTGAGCGTGAGTTCGCACGCGACAACAAGAGCCTGGGTGTCTTCCATCTGGATGGCATCGCTCCGGCTCCCCGTGGTGTGCCTCAGATCGAAGTCACCTTCGATATCGACGCAAACGGCATCGTGAAGGTCAGCGCAAAGGATCTGGGTACCGGCAAGGAGCAGAACATCACCATCACCGCTTCCACCAATATGTCCAAGGACGATATCGACAAGGCTGTTAAGGAAGCTGAGCAGTTCGCCGCAGACGACAAGAAGAAGCGTGAAGAGGTCGATATCCGCAACGGTGCCGACCAGATGGTCTTCCAGACCGAGAAGATGCTGAAGGAGAACGGCGACAAGATGCCTGCTGACGTCAAGAGCGAGGCTGAGGCAAAGCTGGCTGATCTGAAGACCGCTGTTCAGTCCGGTTCCATCGACGACATCAAGGCAAAGCAGGATGCTTTGAGCCACGTCTTCGAGAAGATGTATCAGGCAGCTGCTGCCGCACAGCAGGCCGCAGGCGCACAGCCGGGTGCTGATACTGGTGCAAACAACCAGCAGAAGCCCAACGACGACGGCGTTGTGGACGCTGACTTCAAGGAAGTCTAAGGTTTGACACAAGCGGCGTGAGATCCGACCAACCGGCGGATACACGCGCATAGAGCAAAAGCCGCTCCGGTTTTTTCCGGGGCGGCCTTTGCTGGTTTTATAGAGGTATGGATATGGCACAGGAAAAGCGTGATTATTACGAAGTGCTGGGGGTATCCAAGACGGCCACCGATGCGGAGATCAAAAAGGCGTACCGCAAACTGGCCATGAAATACCACCCGGACTATAACCCCGGCGACAAGGATGCCGAGGAAAAGTTCAAGGAGATCAACGAGGCCAACGAGGTCCTGTCTGACCCGAAAAAGCGTCAGCTCTACGACCAGTACGGCTTCGCAGGCGTCGATCCCAGCTATGCGGCCCAGAATGGCGGCGGCGCAGGCGGCTTCGGCGGCTTTGGCGGCGACGGTGTTGACCTCGGCGATATCTTCGGCGATATCTTCGGCGGCGGTTTCGGCGGCTTTGGCGGTTCTTCCCGTCAGGCAAACCCCAACGCACCCCGGAAGGGTCAGGACATCCGTGTCCGCATCACCCTGTCCTTTGATGAGGCGGTGCATGGCTGCAAGAAGAACATCACCATCACCCGTCAGCAGGAGTGTACCGAATGTCACGGCAGCGGCTGCGCTGCAGGCTCCAGCCCGGAGACCTGCCCGGACTGCGGCGGCCGCGGCTATGTCATCAAGCAGCAGCGCACGCCTTTCGGCGTGATGCAGACCCAGCAGCCCTGCTCTCGCTGCGGCGGTAAGGGCAAGCTGGTCAAGAACCCCTGCAAGGTCTGCCACGGCAGCGGCAAGACCGCGACCAAGAAGACGCTGGAGGTGTCCATCCCGATGGGCATTGACGACGATCAGAGCTTCGCACTCCGCGGCATGGGCGATGCAGGCAGCAACGGCGGCCCTGCAGGTGATGTCATCGTCATGGTGACCGTCCGCCCGGATCCGCTCTTCCAGCGCGACGGCTACGATGTCTGGGTTACCGTACCTATCACTTACAGTCAGGCTGTTCTGGGCGACAGCATCACCGTTCCGTCCATCGACGGCAAGGTGGAGTACACCGTCCCCGAAGGTACCCAGAGCGGTACGACCTTCCGCCTGCGCGGCAAGGGTATCCAGTACCTGAATGGCCGTGGCCGCGGCGATATGTACGTCAAGTGCGAGGTCGAGATCCCCAAGAAGCTGAACAAGGCCCAGCGTGACGCCCTGAAAAAGTTTGAGGGTACCCTCAAGGACGAAAACTATGAACAGCGCAAGGGCTTCTTTAAGAAACTGAAGGATATGTTCAACGGCTAAATGCGGTCGGTGGAACCACATCCTGCGTGAAATTGATCCCATGAGACCGGAATGTAGTGTGAAAGCTGCAATTCCGGTCTCATTTTTTGTGTAAAAAAAGACGTGAAATTATACATCATATTGCGGCAGAGGATGAAATATGGTATTATTCTTGTGTGTGACTCTTTTTGGAATTGACGAGTCACGGTGGAATTATCATGACGAAAGAAGCCCAATGGGGCGAAGAGAACGGAAAGGAAAAGGCATGAACAAAAAAGATGGCGGACAGCCCGGGCCAAAGCATCTGGCTCTCTGGAAAAAAGCCAGAAAACCGGATGAAGCCCCAGAGAGCGAAGTTCCAGCAAAAGCGGTGAAAAAGCACGGCAGCGTCAAGAAGGTTTTGGCGGTGCTGGCCGTGATCCTGCTGGTTCTGGCACTCTGGCTGGGCATTTCGTATGCAAAGAAGATCGGCCCTTTCTCGGAAGAGCTGGAAACGGACTTTTTCCACATGTATTCGGAAAAAATCATGGGAAATGAGACGATCCGGCTGGTCGTGCTCTCAGACCTGCACAATGTGGTATACGGTGAGGATAACAGCGAACTGGTCGAAAAGGTGCGCAAGCTCTCGCCCGACCTCATCCTGTTGGCAGGTGATATGGTCGACAAGAAAAGCTCGAACACCGATATCGTCGTTTCGCTTTGCTCACAGCTGAAAGAAATCGCGCCGGTCTATTACGGCCTTGGAAACCACGAAGGAACCATGATGTACGTCGATGGCCTCCGCGTGGACGGCTTGTTGCGCGATGAGGGCATCACGGTGCTGGTGAACCAGTCAGCGGACATTACCGTAAAAGGCACGACCATCTCCATCGGCAGCGTGGCGACCGGCATTTATAATTTCGATGAATATTCAGCTCCGTTCATGGAAGAATTCGAACAGAAAGATACCCTGAAGATCCTCATCGCCCACTTCCCGGATCTGTTCTATGAGCGGCTTGCCGATGTGAATGTGGACTTGGCAGTGGCCGGCCACTATCACGGCGGTCAGGTGCAGATCCCATTTTTGGGCGGACTTTACTCTGCGGACCATGGCCTGTTCCCGAAATACTGCGATGGCATGTTTACTCTGACAAATGCCAAGCTGTTTGTGACACGCGGTGTGGGCAACAGCCATAAATTCCCACGCATCAATAACCGTCCGCAGATCGCGGTCATCGACATGAACACCCGGAAAGATGGAACCGTGGCCGGAAGCGTAGCAGAATAAGCTGCGGCGGCAGAAAGAGAACGACACAACAGGAGGAGCGCAAAATGATTGCGTTTACGAGCCTTCTCAAGCAGCTGCTGAAATTGATTTTTATCGGAAGTGGCTTGTGGCTGCTTTGGAATCTGCTGCAGCTCCACAGAACAACGAAGCTTGCAACAGTCAAACGAGCTGTCCGTAAAGTGCTGAACCACAAGGTTCTGGCAGTATTTCTGACGGCAGTGTATCTGATCACCTATTCGATGTGTTCGTATGTTTATAATGTGAATCAAGCATCGGCAGTGATCAAACTGAACTACGAAGAGGCATCCAAGAACCAGAACCCGAACAAGACCCGTTTCAATGCCTCGCAGATTTTGTCGGAAGAAATTCTGAAAAAGGTCATTGACCGTGGAGCCTACGAAGATGTGACGGTCGACGAGCTGGCGGCCTGCCTGCACCTGAGTTCGGCATTTGACAACAGGGGTCTGGGCGATGTTGACAGCCTGAAAGTGGCGACGGAATACAGCATCCACTGCTCGGCAGATGTGGTGCAGTACGGTATCCGGCCGAAAGAGCTGCTGAGCCTGCTGGCGGACGTCTACTATGAATATTTTTTGCAGCATTATGCAGAGAATGACCAGATCCTGAACATCGACCTCAGCGATGTAGAGTCGATGGATTATATGGATGTGGACGATTTTCTGGAAATGAAAGCCTCAGAGATGAGCAACTACATTAAAAATTTCGGCTACGAGGATTCCAGCTTCCGGACTTCCAGCGGCGAAACCTTTGCGTCTCTGGGCGAAAAAATCGACAATTTCAGTAACGTGGATCTGGAGCGTTACCGCTCTTTCGTATTGCAAAATGGGCTGAGCAGCGATAAGGTGGATTACAGCACCCGAATGGACTACGAGAACCGCCTGCTGAGAGTCAAGTATGAAAAGAACATGGCAGCGTACAATGTCCGTCTGGAAGGCATCGACCTCTACGACAGCCAGATGGCGCGGATCGTTCTGGTGCCGACTAGCGACTTGGGCGATGAATTCTATATGTCTCGCACCAAAATCGAGGTGGACAACTTCGCGAATGAGGCGGACGACTACCTGAAAAAGGCGACAGAGCTGCGAATTCAGATGGAGCATAAGCAGTATGATAATGCACAGATCCAGAACTCGGTCGCGAACTGGAATGTCTACCAACAGGCAGATGCGATGATCTCGTCGCTGAAACAGGAACTGGAGAGTCTGGCGATGCAGTCCAAGGCACTGAGCGATGCCTATCTGCAGGAGAAACGAAACGGGTATCTTTACATCGGGCTGATCGAGAGTTCGCTCCAATCGATGCTGGGCTTGAAAAAGGGTCTGATTTACAGCGTCGGATTTATCCTGATGCTGGGAGCTGGTCTCGCACTGCAAGACACGCGGATGCAGGAGAAGAAAGAGGGCGAGACAGAATGAAAGACTTTCAAATCTTACGATATCTGAAACAATTTAAATTCCTGATCGCCATCGGCTCCGTTGTGGCCGGCATACTGTTTTACTATGTCGCAAGCAACCGGCTGCAGAGCTACACCGCTTCAACAGTCATCGAGTACACTAATTCGGAGGCGGCCGATGGCTATACGCCGGACGGCAGCAAAATTGACACTTCGGAGATCTACGGCTCCTATATCATCTCAAAAGTGATACAGAACCTCGGCATCGACCCGTCGACGGCCAATATGGATAATATCCGGAACAGCATCTCCATCACTTCCATCATCACGGACGAGCAACAGCAGATCTTTGATGGAAAAGTGGTACAGGGCGAGGATGCGACCCTGATTGCAACGCGCTACATGGTCACGTTCAGTTCCGGTGTCGACCACGATAAGGATTATCCGCGCACCATGCTGAACGAGATCTTGGATGTCTATTCGGCGTGGTACGGCGAAACGCATGTCAACTCGTCGCGTGCCGCGAACGGCGTCAACGATATTTACAGCAAGGGCTACGATTATCTCGAGATGATGGACGTCATCGACGATTCGCTGACGACTACGCTGGCTGTTTTGGACGGCAAGGTTTCGGGCGATAGTGCGTTCCGTTCCAGCGAGACGGGATACTCGTTCTCGGATCTGTTCTGGGAATATGACCTGCTCCAGAAAATTGAGGTGCCAAAAATCACCGCGAAAATTCTCGCAGGCAAAATCACCAAAAACCGGGATGTGCTGCTGAACAAGTACCGCAACCGAAACAATGACCTCTCGATCGAGAACACGGCTTCGGATGAAGAAATTGAAAAAATTAAGGGTGTCATTGATTCCTATGTCGAGATGATGAGCAGCTCGGGCAACACCAACATCACCTCGGAGTATATTTTACAGGACATCTATGATAATGTACGGGATGGCGATAGCTCTAAGACCGACCAGACCACCTCGTATGATAAGCTGTTGATCCGGTATGTCGAAGACCGAACTCAGAGTACGGCAAATGTCATCGACGCGGCGTATAATGACTATATTCTGGATACCTTCAGCACCGCTCCGGAGCAGAGTTCGCAGGAAGAGCAGGATGAAATAGCGGCAGAGATCCAGACGCTGGTAAATCGAATCAATACCCTGTATACCAATATGGAAGAGACGACCGACGAATACAACGAGTATCTGGGCGCGGCGAATATTTCCGTTCTGTCCAGCGTCGGCGTGACGGAGAAGATCTCCATCAACAAGTTCACCATGATGATCGTCGTGGTCTTCGGTGTCTTCGGCTGTCTGGGTGCAATTGTGCTGGGTCGTCTGTGGGATATCATCGAATACTACATGTTTACGAACAAAGTTGTCAACCTGCCGAACCGTGCAAGATGCGACCGCTTTATTTCGGACATGGAAAACAAGATGCTGTCCAACAGCTATCTCTGCGTTGCGCTGAAGATCACAAACCTGCAGGAAGAGAACCGGCGTCTGGGCCGAAGTACCGGCAACCAGATGATGAAGACGTTCGCCCGTGTCCTGACGAACGTTTTTACTCCCTCGAACAACATCTTTGTGGCGTACAACGATTCCGGCCAGTATCTGATCTTTGCGGATGACTTCAACCCGGAGCGCGCAGAGGCATCGCTGGCACAGATGCGCACCGTTCTGGCACAGAAGTGCGAGAGCGAAGTCTACGACATCGAGTACAGCGAAGGCTGGGCCTGCTCGGGTGCGGAAAAGAGCTTCTATATCCGGAAGCTGCTGTCCATTGCTCTGCGCCGTCTGGGTGAAGCACAGCGCAATCCACAGAAAAAAGACGTGGAACCGGTAAAACCGGAAGAAGCAAAACCGGCAGTTCTGCCCGAAGCGGCGGCAGATGCTGACGGAAAAACAGAAGCGAAAAAATAAACCGGATATTGGATCATGAATGTGGTTGGAATGGGTGATGCGGAAATGAAAGTGATCGTTGTAGGGCCGGACGGCCATAAGACAAGGGGCGGTATCGCCTCCGTCTTGCAGGGAATGAGAGAGAACACCTGGCTGACAGAGAAAACCGGAATGGATTTTTTCTCATCTTACTATGAGGGAAATATCGTTCTGAAAATTCTGTACGGCGTCTGGAGGATCCTGTTATTCAATTTTGTGGTGGACCGGTATGATTTGGTGCATATCCACATGTCCATCAAGGGCAGCGCACAGCGCAAGATGCGGTACGCAAAAATCGCGAAGCGGCACGGAAAAAAGCTGGTGCTGCATATCCACAGCGGAAATTTTGTCGTCTACTATAAAAATCTTCCGCCCGAAAAGCAGAAGGAAGTCAAAGACTGCCTTGAGAGCGCGGACCGTGTGTTCGCGCTTTCGGAGTGTTGGAAAACGGCATTTGAACAGGAGCTTGGTCTGACGAACTGCGAAGTCATGCCGAATGGAATTTCAGTCAAGAAGTTTCCGCTGTCAGAAAAACCGTTTGCAGAGCGGAAAATCGACTTTCTCTTTCTGGGCCGTCTGGGAGAACAGAAGGGAACCGACGATACTCTGGATGCTCTTGAGCGGCTTCACAACGAGGGCCGGGAGTTCCGCTGTGTGATGGCCGGAGATGGGCCGTTGGAAGAATATTCGGCGCAGATAAAACAGAAAGGACTGACAGGACAGGTCGAGCTTGCCGGCTGGGTCGGCGGAGAAAAGAAATCCGGCCTGTTGCAGGACTCTAAAATTCTGCTGCTGCCGTCCTATCATGAGGGCCTGCCGATGTCGATTCTGGAAGCGATGGCGTCCGAAGAGGCAGTCGTCAGCACACCGGTCGGCGGAATTCCGGAAGCGGTAAAGGTCGGCGAGAGCGGCATCCTTATCACGCCGGGCGACACCGAAGCCCTCTACAACGCACTCCGTGACTTTCTGGACGATACCGCAAAGGCGGAACAGATGGGCCGATACGGACGGAAAATCGTAGAGGAAAAATACGATCTGGAAAAGCTTCACCGGCAGCTGTACGCGGAATATTGCAAAATTCTCGGAGTGTAACGATGGAAAAGGTATTGCAATCGCTGGGTTCCCTGAATATGGGCGGCGCAGAAACGATGGTCGTGAATGTGCTGGACGCGCTCGACCGCGAAAAGCTGAGCTTTGATTTCGTGATCCCCGGCGCGGAACCCGGCTATTATGAGGAACGGGTCAAAAAGCTGGGCGCAAAGGTCATCCATATCCCAAAGCGGAGTGAGTCGTTCTGGAGATTCCACCGGGAATTTTACTGTGCGGTGAAAGACGGCGGATACAAAACCGTTCATATCCACACGCAGAACGCCTTTTTCACCAGTTTGCAGGTCTTTCTGGCCCGGCGTGCCGGTGCGGAGCGAATCTTAGTTCACAGCCACAATACGATGGATTGGCGGAGCGGAATGGCGTTTCGGCTCCATGCAAGCTGCCGGAAGTGGCTCTATCAGCATACCGATGTCCGGCTTGCCTGCGGCAGAGAGGCGGCAGAATGGCTGTTCGGCACCGCGCAGGGCGTGGAGATTTTGCCGCTGCCGGTAAAGTGCGACGCGCTGAGATTTGACCCAGAACGGCAGAAAAAGCTCAAGGAAGAGGCTGGACTGACCGGCAAAACAGTCTATCTGCATGTCGGGCGGTTCATGGACGTGAAAAACCACGTCTTTCTGATTCAAATTTTCGAGGAGCTGCACCGCCGCCAGCCGGACAGCGTTCTGCTGTTGGTCGGTGACGGGGAACTGCGCCCACAAATCGAGGAGCAGGCCAAAGCAGCCGGGCTGAGTGATTCCGTCCGCTTTCTGGGGAATGTCTCGGATGTGCCGGACAAGATGAACCTCGCAGATGCGATGATTTTTCCCTCAAAGTATGAGGGCTTCCCGACTGTTCTGCTGGAAGCGCAGGCGGCTGGACTGGACTGCTTTGCATCGGACAGCATCACACCGGAAATCAAACTGACAGACCGGATACACTGGCTCTCTCTGGAGCAAAGCCCGGCGGTGTGGGCGGAGAAAATCCTTGTGACCAAACGAAAACCGGACCGTGCAGCGGATAACGAGCCGGTAAAGGCAAAATATGATGTTTCGGCAGTGACGCGGCGGCTGACCGAGCTGTATACAAAACCGTTAAATTACAGTAAGTAAAGCAGCAGGATGGAAGGAAGCAAACATTGCTGATAAAGATCATTTATCTGGTTCTCGCGTCGCTGATGTTCTATTTCGTGGAGGGCGCAATTTCCGCCGGTGGATTCGGCTTTATGTACCGGTATCTGTTCGGCATGGCCATCATCGGCCTGGCAATGGCGTCGTTCATCGTCAAACCGAATATGGACCGGGCAAAGCGTCTCACCAAGGGCGTCCTCATCATGTCGACGCCCTACGCCGTGACGGTGCTTTGGTCGGCGGTCATCTGGATCGCCGATTTTGCGCCGCTCCGCACCATGACACGCGGATTTTTCTTCCCGTTTTATCAATTCATCGCGGCACTGTCCGCGGCCGCGACCCTGTATCTGTTCGGCAAAAACGGCATCTGGTATAACCTGCTGGCGATGTGCATCGGCAACACCGTCATCGTTATGCTGGCGGTCAAGGATGGCGGCGGCGTGGGTGTATTTATTCAGGAACTCATCGAACTGCTCACCTCGCTGGGTGAGAATACCGGCTATATCATGCACGCAATTGAAGTGCATGACCTGACCTTCTCGTTCGGCCCCTATGCAGTCCTGCTGGCCCTCTGGATACAGCCGAAAAAGAAGATCTGGTGGATCGCTTCGGCGGCAGTGCTGTTCTATATGACGGTCGGCCTGAAGCGCATCGAGATCGGCGCGATCGCCATCGCGGTCATCATCTGCTGGGGCCTGAAGCTGATGAAAAATGATACTGCACGGCACATCGCGAATATCATCTGCGTTGGCACACTGATCGCGAGCTTTGTCTATATCATCGCCATCCACAATGGATTGTTTGACCTGCTGGAAGATATGGGCATGGACACCAAAGGCCGCGACATGCTGTATCGCTATGTCGCGCTGAAATATGAGATCTCGCCAATGTTCTTGGGGCGTGGACTGGGATTTAGTAACCAAGCATGGGATTTGAAAGGTCTTATCGGCCCGGAGTGGAAGGGCGTGCATCAGGATGCCTACCACAACGAGTTTGTCCGAATGTACGTTGAGGTCGGCTTTATCGGCTATTTTGGCTGGTTCCTCTGCTATCTGCCCCTGCGGTTGAAGTATGTGTGGAAGCATGGCGGCCAGAAAGCCGGTGTCCTTGCGCTGGCGTATTTTATCTACTGTATGATAACCTATGCGACCGATAACACACTGTATTATTACTATACCAACCTGAGTGCCTTTATTTTGATGATGTACGAGCTTCTGGCAGACGAGGAAACGGAGAAAGCGGCAAATGTGGCGGAAATTATGGAAATTGACGAAACTGAATAGATTCTTCTTCCCGAAGATGCTGGAAAAAACAGACGCGAAACCGGTCGAATTGTCCGCAGAGGAAGCGTTGCAGTATCTGGAAAAAATCCATCCGGATTCCGGCACGACTGCGATTCGGGAAAAGGCCCTTCCGGAACCGGAAAACAGCCCGTATAAGCTGGATATCATCGTACCGGCCTACAATGTGGAAGCCTACATCGACGAGTGCGTGCAGTCGATTCTGAACCAGAAGACGGAATATCCCTTCCGGGTCATTCTGGTCGATGACGGCGCGACGGACTCGACCCCGGAACGGATGGATGCGTTCGCCAAGTACGAAAATGTGCTGGTTCTGCACCAGAAAAACGGCGGCGTGGCAAGAGCGCGGAATAACGGTGTCGAGCATAGCACCGCACCGTATCTGATATTCGTGGACTCGGACGACCGGCTGGCCGAAGGCGCAGTCCAGAAGCTGATGAAGCAGGCCGAGGAGACCGGTGCGGATATCGTGGAGGGCAGCTACTTCAACTTCAAAGGCAGCCAGAAGCGAAACCATTTCCAGAAAGTCGGAGACGTCAATCCACTGCTCGATTTCTATGGGATGCCGTGGGGTAAGGTGTACCGGCGTTTTTTCTTTGAAGAGATCGCCTTCCCGGAAAAATACTGGTTTGAGGACAGCGTTCTGCATCAGCTGGTGTATCCATTCTCAAAAAAGAGTGTGGGTATCCGGGATATCGTGTATGAGCGGCGGCTGGTCGAGACCAGTGCAGGCCATATCAGCAAAGGGAATCCGCGCAGCATCGAGACGGTGTGGGTGACACTGCATCTAATCGAGGACAGAAAACAGCTGGGCATGTTGCCCGACCAGAATTATTTTGAGTATTTGATGAATATGGCAATGATATCCTATCATCGGCTGAAAAATCTGGATGAAAAAATCGGACAGGCGGCACTGGTGGTATTTTCGGAACTGTTGAATGAAACGTGTGCGGCGTATCATGCGCAGTCGAAGGAACGGAAATACTTGGAAGAGTCGATTCGGAAAAAGCAGTATGCGCGGTTTGCGTTCTGCTGTGAAAATATTTGAGGAAAATAGAGGATAAAAAGATGATCAGTTTCGTCGTGCCGGTCTACAATGGCGAAAAATATCTGCGGCCCTGTCTGGATTCCATCCTTTCGCAGTCGATGCAGGATCTTGAGCTGATTTGCGTCAACGATGGTTCCAAAGATTCCTCCCAGAGGATTCTGGAAGAGTATGCGGCAAAAGATCCTCGAGTCCGGGTCGTTGTGCGGGAAAATCAGGGCGTTTCCGCCGCCCGGAATCACGGCATGGATTTAGCAAAAGGTGAATATCTCTGGTTCTTCGACTGCGACGACATCATGCTGCCCGGTGTGGCGGAGGCGATGCTGAAGCGTATTCAGGAGACAGGCGCAGATTTCGTCATGGCGAACTGCAAATATTATCACCAGTACGTCGGAAAAATCGAGACACCGGCATGGTGGAAGATGGAGAACAAGATTTGGACGGGTGATGACCGGCTGAAACTGACCCACGCTTCCGCGCTGTGCGGCTGTAAGCTCTGGAATTTGAATTTCCTGCGCAAAAACGGTCTGCGGTTCTGGCCGTATCATCTGGCCGAGGACGTGGCATTTTTCCTCTGCTGTGTTGCCAGCAGCGAGCGCGTTGCAGGCTTGGCACGGGATGTCTATTATTATCGCATCTATGATGGAAGCAGCTATCGTACTTATTCCCTGCGCGCGCTGGAGCGCATCGAGATCTTTGATAAGGTCGACGCATTTTATAAAGAAAAGGGCAATATGGAAGATTTCCGGAAAGAACTGCTCTTCGACCGGATTTTCCACTATAATCTGGAATTCTGTTATATGATGCGGCATAAGAGCAAGCAGGAGCGCAAGACGATTTTTGATGCCTATATTGCATCGAAGAATCAGCAGGATTTTTCCGGTGTGCAGGACCGGCAGGATATCATGGAGCAGGTTCGTATCTTTGATAACTATGTGAAGCATCGCAGGATTCGGGAATCGAATCTGCTGTCGCTTGCATACGCCTGTGGTCAGAGAGTGAAAAAAGAGTTGTTGAGAATCAAAAACGCAAAAAATCGGGTGGATCTTTGATGAAAACAGAGGGAAAAATACCGGAACTGAGCGTTATCGTTCCAATCTATAAAGTCGAGAAATATCTGAAAGAGTGCGTCGACAGCATCCTGAATCAGACCTTCACGGATTTTGAGCTGATTCTGGTAGACGATGGCTCACCGGATCGCTGTCCGCAGATGTGCGATGAGTACGCAAAGCAGGATGACAGGATACGGGTCATTCATCAGAAAAACAGTGGTCTTTCGGCAGCACGAAACGCAGGCATTGAAGTATCGCGCGGAAAATGGCTTGGATTCGTTGACTCGGATGATTTTGTGGCTCCGGACTTTTACGAAAAGCTTCATACCGCGGCAGTTACGGCAAATGCAGATTGCGCGATGTGCAACATCCAGCTGACAAAAGAAGATGGGCGGTTCATGCAGACGCCGGAGGACATGTATATAGGTGATGGCGTCTGTACAGGAAAGAAAGCCTTGAATACCATTGAAAAACGCGTCAACACGCCGTATGTCGTGGCATGGAATAAAATCTATCGGCGTGAGATTTTTCAGACGATGCGTTATCCAAAAGGCCGTGTCAATGAGGATGGTTTTGTTTTTGGAGAGCTATTCAGCACGGTGAAAATACTGGCCCTTGTGAAAGAGCCGCTTTACTATTACCGGCAACGAGAGGGCAGTATTATGCGCTCTCAGTATACAGTCCGGAATTTAGATTCTATGTGGGGTTTTGTGTCCTGCTATGAATATTTTGAAGCTCATGGAGAACGTGACCTGCTCGCGTCGACCGAGAGAAAAATTTTTGCGAAACTGACGGATGTTTACTATGCACTTCCGCCGGAAGAACGCAAAAGTGAAGAAGTAAAACGGGCAAAAAAGAAACAGCTTGAAATCGCAAAGACACTATATCGAGATAAGAGACTGAGTAAAAGAGCGTTGTTCCGGACAGTGCTGTTTCAGCTTTCTCCGGGGTTGTATGGGGGTTGGAAAAAAATGAACGAAATGAAACTGAAAAAATTAAGGGGGGGGGTAAGATATCCAGAAATTAGTCTTATCGTTCCAATCTATAAAGTCGAGAAATATCTGAAAGAGTGCGTCGACAGCATCCTGAATCAGACCTTTACCGATTTTGAGCTGATTTTAGTAGATGACGGTTCACCAGATAATTGTCCGCAGATGTGCGATGAGTACGCGAAACAGGACAGCCGGATACGGGTGATTCATCAGAAAAACGGTGGTGTTTCCTCTGCCCGGAATGTTGGTCTTTCTGCGGCACAGGGAGAATGGATTGGGTTCGTCGACCCGGATGACTATGTCTCACCGATATTTTATGAGACACTGATAAAGGCTGCGCAGGATGCAGATGCAGACTGCGCGATGTGCAGTGCCGAAAACATAACGGAGGATGGAAAACCGCTTGGAAAAATCGAGCCAAGTGTTTTGGATGAAGTTACGACAGGTAGACAGGTCTTAAAAAATATCGGGAAAAACATGGTCTTATGGAACAAGGTATACAAACGAAAGTGCTGGGAAAACCTGCATTTTCCGGAAGATAAGATCAATGAAGACGCATATATTTTTGCAGAATTGTTTGTGCAGGTGAATAAGGTAGCAAGCATCTCAAAACGGCTGTACTATTATCGGGTGCGGCCGAGAAGTATCATGACGACAAAAAAGAAGCTGCACAACCTGAATGAAACAGCTGCGTTTGTCTATTGCTTTGAATATTTTGAGACACATGGAATGTTGGAACTGCTTGCGCCGACGGAAAAACAAATCTTTGGAAAGCTGACAAACGTCTACTACGCTCTGCCGAAAGATGCTCAGCGGAGCGAGGAAGCGAAAGCAGCGAAAAAGATGCAGCGAGACGCCGTGAAAAAGCTCTGGCAGTACCATCTTTTAAGTGGAAGAACCCTCTTCCGGACGGTACTGTTCCAGCTTTTCCCGGATATTTATGGATTGAGAAAACAGGCTTACCGTTTGAATGTAGAGAAAATTTCGGAAGGGGTCTGAATCGTTATGCCGGAACTAAGCGTGATCGTACCGGTTTATAAGGTTGAGAAGTATCTGAAAGAATGTATCGACAGTATTCTGAACCAGACATTTACAGATTTTGAACTGATTTTGGTGGACGATGGTTCACCGGATCGTTGTCCGCAGATGTGCGATGAGGCCGCAAAGCAGGATGACCGAATTCAGGTCATCCATCAGAAAAACGGCGGCCTTTCGGCGGCACGGAATACGGGCATCGAGGCGGCTCGCGGAGAATGGCTCGGCTTTGTGGATTCGGACGATTTTGTGGCTCCCGATTTCTACGAAAAGCTGCTTACCGCCGCGAAAGAGGCCAATGCCGACTGCGCGATCTGCAGCATCCAGCTGACAAAAGAGGACGGTCAGTGCATGGACACGCCGGACAACATGAAAGTCGAGGACTGTGTTCATAGCGGCAGAGCGGCATTGGAAACGCTCATGGACAAAGCCAATACGCCGTATCTGGTGGCGTGGAATAAGATCTACAAGCGTGAGGTCTTCCGGACGATACGCTACCCGGTCGGGCGGCTGAACGAGGACAATTTTATCTTTGCGGAGCTGTTTGACAACGTAAAAATGGTTGCCTGTGTGAAAGAACCGATGTACTTTTACCGTCAGCGTGAGGGAAGCATCATGCGCTCCCAATACACCGTGCGGCATCTCGATGCGATGTGGGGATTTGTGGCCTGCTACGAGTATTTCCAGTCTCACGGGATGGATGAACTGCTGCTTCCGACCGAAAAACGGATATTTGCGAAACTGACAGGCGTATATCGGAAATTGTCTCCGAAAGACCGCAATGCAAAGGAGACACAAGAAGCGCGAAGCGTACAGTGGAAGATCGCCTGTGATTTGAAAAAACGAAAGATGATGAGTGAAAAGCTCTGGGCGAGAGTCCTGTTGTTCCAGAAAGTGCCAAGAGCCTATTGCTTAAAATAAAGGCAGAAAAAAGGAACCCAATATGAAAGATATCAAGTGGATGCTCCGGCGGATGCGAGCAATGAGTGTGTCAGAGCTGTTCTGGCGCGTCCGGGAGAAGCTGACGACCCGGCAGGAAAAAACAGAATATTACGCAAAAAATCTTCCTGTGACGGAGATTCCGCTCCCGGAAGAGCTGAAAAAGCTGCGGCCGGACAGCAGCCGCTTGAAGATCCACTGGGAAAACGAGAACGGAACCCTGTTTGAGGGGATGCGGTTGTTCGACTGCTACGAGGAACGGGAGTACCGCACCCGGTGGAACGCAGGATTCCAGACGGAGAACTGCTGGCCGGAAGATGTCTACTCGCCGGAACTGAAAATCGGCCAGCGGACTGATATCGGCGATATCCGTACGAACTGGGAACTGAACCGGCATTATCAGTTCGCAATGCTGGCAAAGAGCTATTATCAGAGCGGCGACGAAGCCTTTTTGCAGGAGTTCAAGACGCTCTTCGAGGATTGGAATCAGCACAACCTCTTTTTACACGGTGCCGAGTGGACAAGCGCGATGGAGCTGGCGATCCGGGTCAACTCGTGGGTGTACAGCTGGTGTTTTCTCAAAAAGGCATTTGCAAAGTGGAATCACCCCAAAGAGGAAAGTCTGTTAAACGCGCTCTCACAGGGTATCCTGAACATGACGGATTACATCGTGCGTCACCGGGCACATGGCTCGTCGGCGAACAACCATCTGGTACTGGAGCTGTATGCGGTGGGTCTGGTGGGAATCTTCTTCGACTTTTCCACATGGAAAGAACTATCGGTGGAAAACCTGACCCGGGAACTGCCCCGTCAGAACGCATCCGACGGCGTGAACCGGGAGATGTCGACCCATTATCAGGCGTTCGTTATGGAGGCATACGGACTTCTGGCATGGCAGCTGGGTAAGATGCCGACCGGCTGGGAAAAGCCGCTGGAACAGATGAGCCGCTTCCTGTGTGACTGCTGCGGAGCTGAGGGCGAAACGGTCATTTTCGGCGATGACGACAGTGGAAAGATTCTGGATTTAAGTTGCCGCAAGAAAAATTATTATCAATATGTTTTACAGCTGATGGGTCTGCTGCTGCCCCAGCGGTACACCGACAAACCGCTGGACGAGACGCTCTGCTGGCTGGCGTCCGCGCAGGAGCAGGAAGCGTATCACAAAAAAATGATGTACCATAGTCCATTGGTGAGCGTCCGTGCCGAGGGAGGATACAGCATCCTCCGCAGCCGGAATCAGGAGATTTTAATTGCAATGGATCATGCGCCGCTGGGTTTTGGCAGTATTGCGGCGCACGGACATGCGGACGCACTGAGTATTCAGGTCTTCTGGAAGGGAAAATCCGTCTTGACAGACCCGGGTACTTGGAATTATCATTTATCTGTGAAATTGCGCGATGATTTCCGCTCGACGGCATGGCATAATACGGTCTGTGTCGGCGGAGAAAATCAGTCGGAACTTCTCGGCCCGTTTCTATGGGGAAAGCGTGCGGACACCCACCTGCTGGACTGGAAAGAGCAGGACGGCTGGGTGACGGTGAAAGCACAGACAAAATATGGAACGATTGTCCATACCCGTCTTCTGCGCTTCGACCAGGAGAGGACGCTCTGGGTCGAGGACGTCCTGACAGGCGTCGGCGGCGCGGAAGCGAAACAAAACTTCAGTCTGACACCGGATGCGGCAGTGAGAATAGAGGAAACTCACTGCACCGTCTCCTGCGCGTCTGGAACGCTCACTCTGACGGCAGAGCAGGGCGGATGGAAGACGGCAGAGTACACGTATTCGCCAGAATATAACCATCAACAGCAGGCGGTGCAGCTTTGCTGCGTCCAGCAGGGAGCAGATCAGCTCCGGTATCAGACCAAAATCACTTTTTCAAGGAAGTAAAATTTTTCAGGAGGGATAATCATGATCGTAAACGTGAAAGGCCTGGGCTATATCGGCCTGCCCACGGCACTGATGCTCGCATCCCACGGCGTGCAGGTAGTGGGTACTGACCGCAGCAAGGAGCTTGTCGAATCGCTGAACGAGGGCAAGCTGACCTTTGAGGAAAAGGGTCTGGATGAACTGTTCCAGAGCGCACGGGATGCAGGCATCCGGTTCCAGACCGAGGACATCAAGGCAGATATGTACATCGTCGCGGTTCCCACGCCCTACGATAAGCGCACCAAAAAGACCGACGCAAAGTATGTTGTGTCGGCTGTGGATGAAGTACTGAGCATCTGCCCCAAGGGAGCCATCATCGTTGTGGAGTCGACCATCTCGCCCTCCACCATCGACAAGAACGTTCGTCCGCTGGTCGCGGCACACGGCCTGACCGTTGGCGAGGATGTGCATCTGGCTCATGCGCCCGAGCGCATCATCCCGGGCAACATGCTGTATGAACTGAAGCACAATTCCCGTACCATCGGCGCGGATTCTGTCGAAATCGCGGAGAAGGTCAAGCAGGTCTACGGCAGTTTCTGCGAGGGCGAGATCGTCCTGACCGATATCCGCACGGCGGAGATGACCAAGGTCGTCGAGAATACCTTCCGCGATATCAACATCGCATACGCGAACGAGCTGGCAAAGATCTGCCGTGCCGGCGGAATGGATGTCTATGAAGTCATCCGCATCGCCAACAAGCATCCGCGCGTCAATATCCTGACTCCCGGCCCGGGCGTCGGCGGTCACTGCATCTCGGTCGATCCGTGGTTCCTCGTCGGCGATTACCCTGATATCGCGGATATCATCCGTGCAGCACGCCGGGTCAACGACGGGATGCCGGAGTTTGTGCTGAAACGTATTTACAGTATCATGAAGGAAAACGGCATCACCGATACGGAGCGTGTCGGTCTGTATGGCCTGACCTATAAGGAGAACGTGGACGATACCCGTGAAAGCCCGACGCTCCAGCTGCTGCACAGCATGGACGAGCATCTGGCTGGAGGCCGCATCAAGGTCTACGACCCGTATGTGAAACGTGAGCTGGTCCCGAACCAGTATCATGATTTTGATAAGTTCCTCGCCGATGTGGATATGGTCGTCATTCTGGTCGGCCATGACGAGATCCACGAGAATATGGATAAGCTGAAGGGCAAGGTCGTTCTGGACACCCGGAACATCTGCCAGCTGGACGGAGTGTACAAGTTATGAAAAAAGTCATGCTTGTCTTCGGCACCCGGCCGGAAGCAATCAAAATGTGTCCGCTCATCAAGGAACTGCGCACCCGGAAGGATATTCAGACCCTCTGCTGCGTGACCGGCCAGCACCGGCAGATGCTGGATCAGGTGCTGGAAGCGTTCCACATTGAGCCGGATTATGATCTCTCCATTATGAAAGCCGGTCAGACCCTGTTCGACATCACCGAGCGTGTCCTCGAGAACCTGAAAGCGGTTCTGGAAGAGGCAAAGCCCGACATCGTTCTGGTGCATGGCGACACCACGACCACCTTCGCGGCGGCACTGGCCTGCTTCTATCTGCAGATCTCGGTGGGCCATGTCGAGGCCGGTCTGCGCACCTACAATCTGGACTCCCCCTACCCGGAGGAGTTCAACCGTCAGGCTGTCGGCGTGATGGCACGGCTGAATTTCGCCCCGACCGAGCAGGCAAAAGCGAACCTGCTGCGCGAGGGCAAGGACCCGGCAAGCATTTATGTGACCGGCAATACGGCCATTGACGCTCTGAAGACCACCGTCCGGGAAGATTATCAGAACCCGAACCTCGAGTGGGCAAAGGGCAGCCGCCTGATCCTGCTCACGGCACACCGTCGGGAGAATCTGGGCGAGCCGATGCGTGAAATTTTCCGCGCTGTGCGGCGCATCGCCGATGAGATACCGGACGTCAAAGTTCTGTATCCTATCCACATGAACCCGACCATCCGTGCGCTGGCAAGTGAGATTTTGGGCGGAGACGAGCGAATCCGCCTCATCGAGCCGCTGGAAGTCATGGACTTCCACAACATTCTGGCGCGGAGCTATCTGGTGCTGACCGACAGCGGTGGTATTCAGGAAGAGGCTCCCTCGCTGGGAAAGCCCGTCCTCGTGCTGCGTGATACCACCGAGCGTCCGGAGGGCGTCGCCGCCGGAACGCTGAAGCTCATCGGCACGAACGAAGAGACGATCTATCAGGAGACGAAACGTCTGCTGCAGGATGCGGACGAATACCACAAGATGAGTGTTGCGTCCAACCCCTACGGCGATGGTTTCGCCTGCAAGCGCATCGCAGACGTTCTGGAAAGCTGGGAGGGTGTGCATCGTGGAAACCGCTGAGAAACGATATCCCATCCTGAATACCTACGTCAACGCCCTCTCGATGGACGAGACGGTGGACTATATCAAAAAAGTCATCGCCCGGCGGACCCCTCCGGTGCAGCATGTCGTCATCAACGCTCTGAAAGTCAACCTGATGGAGGAAGATCCGAAGCTCCGGGAGATCGTCAATTCCTGTCCGCTCATCAATGCAGACGGCTCGTCGATTTTGTGGGCGGCAAAACAGCTGGGTGTTCCCGTTGAGGAGCGTGTGACCGGTATCGACCTGTTCCTGCGGCTGGTAAAGGAAGCGGCAGAAAACGGCTATAAGATCTATCTCTTCGGCGCAAAGGAAGAGGTCGTGACGAAAGTCCGGGATGTTTTCCAGCAGCAATACCCGACATTGAAAATCGCAGGCTATCGCAACGGCTACTTCACGCCGGAGCAGGAGCCGCAGATCGTGGCGGATATGGCGGCTTCGGGCGCGGATATGATGTTCGTTGCCTTCTCGTCGCCGAAAAAAGAATACTGGGTCAACAAATATCTCAACCAGCTGAACATCCCCTTTGTGATGGGCGTGGGCGGCAGTTTTGATGTCGTGGCCGGTGTGACCAAGCGTGCGCCGGAGTTCTGGCAGAAGATCGGCATGGAGTGGTTCTACCGCTTCATTCAGGAGCCTCGCCGCCTCTGGAAGCGGTACGTCGTGGGAAATGCGGTCTTTATCCGTCACGTTCAGCGTGCGGTCCGGGCGCAGAAAAAGGGTTGAATTTTAAACGATCACGAAGGGAGATGAGAGGGTGAGAACCAAATACTCCATCATCAATATGATGGTCGGTGTTGGTGGACATATTTTCAATATGGTTCTGGCGTTCGTGAGCCGATTGATTTTCATCCATTATCTGTCGGCGGCGTATCTGGGCGTCAACGGGCTGTTCTCGGATATTCTGGGCATGTTGAACCTCGCAGAGCTGGGCATCGGAACCGCAATGATCTACAGCATGTACCGCCCGGCGGCCGAGGAAGACCACGAGATGCTGGCAAGGCTGATGAACCTCTACCGCATCCTTTACCACGCAGTTGCGGCATTTGTTCTGGTGGTGGGCCTCTGTCTGCTGCCGTTCCTGAATGTTCTGATAAAGGGCGATTCCGGCATCGAGCATCTGCGCATCATCTATCTGATGTACTTGATGAACTCGGTCTGCTCTTATCTGCTCTATTACAAAAACTCCATCCTGCTGGCCTATCAGCGCGCATACGTCCGGACGGTCGTGGAGCAGATCATGAAGTTTGCGCAGACCATCGCGCAGGTCGCGGTGCTGGTCCTGACCCGGAACTTCCTGCTCTATCTGGGCATCCAGATCGGCGCACAGATCCTGACGAACTTCATCGTCTCCAAAAAGGTCGACAATGAATTCCCCTATCTGAAAAGGGAAAAGGGTCTTCCGCCCAAAGAGCAGCGCGACGATATCGTCAAAAACATCTGGGCGATGAGTATGCATCGGTTCGGCACCGTGTTCGTCAACGGTACTGATAACCTCATCATGTCGGCGTTCATCGGCCTGTCGACGGTCGGCATCTGCTCGAACTACAAGCTCGTCACCAAAAACCTGAACGATCTGCTGTGCAAAGTCTACACTGCGTTTACCGGCAGCATCGGCAATCTGGGTGCGACCGAGGACAGCGCGTACATCTACAATATCTACAAACAGCTGGATTTCTTCCTGTTTTTGCTGTACGGATATTTTTCGGCAGGCATGGCGGTGCTGTTCAACCCGTTCATGCGGTTGATGTTCGGCGAACAGTATCTGTTCTCGCAGACGGTCGTCTGGATCATCGTGGCGCAGTTCTATATTTCGGGAATGAGACAGATAAACTTACAGTTCCGGGAAGCGATGGGCCTGTTCTGGTATGACCGCTATAAGGCGATCGTGGAATCTATCATCAATCTGGTGGTGTCCATCGCGCTGGTAAAGAACTACGGCGTCGCAGGCGTCTTTCTGGGAACCATCGTCAGCACCATGACGACCTGCTTCTGGGTGGAGCCGTATGTCCTGATGCGGTACGGCATCAAGGATGATTGGAAGGAAAAGCTCCGGAACTACTTTGTCGAGTATGGAAAGCGCGTGCTGACCGTGGTTGCCGGCAGTGTCCTCGGCATGTTCCTGACCGGCGGAGAGTGCAGCAATTTCGGCTTCTTTATCCTAAAAGGCATCCTGTTCACACTGGAATACGGTGTTCTCATCCTGCTGGTCTTTGGCCGGACGGAGGAGTTCCAGCTGCTCTGGAAAAAGGGGCAGTCGTTCCTGAAACGCCGGATGGCAAAAAACTAATAAAACAAAAACAGAACCCTCTGCAGGCGGATTGCTTGCAGAGGGTTCTTATCATACACAGATTTAATCGTCGTCGCTGTCGAGCTTGAGGACTGCGGTAAAGGCCTCGCTGGGGAGGGAGACGCTGCCGAGCTGGCGCATCTTCTTTTTGCCTTCCTTCTGCTTTTCGAGCAGCTTCTTCTTACGGGTGATATCGCCGCCGTAGCACTTTGCCAGAACGTCCTTGCGCATGGCCTTGACGGTCTCACGGGCGATAATCTTGCCGCCGATAGCAGCCTGAACGGGGATCTCGAACAGGGTTCGCGGAATGTTATCCCGGAGCTTCTCGCAGATGCGGCGGCCCTTGGCGTAGGCGTTATCCCGGAAGACGATCATGGACAGGGCGTCCACGGGGTCGCCGTTCAGCAGGAAGTCCAGCTTGACGAGGTCGCTCTCGCGGTACTCCTTGAACTCGTAGTCGTAGCTGGCGTAGCCGCGGCTCCGGCTCTTGATGGCATCGAAGAAGTCATAGACGATCTCGCCCAGCGGCAGAGCATAGTGCAGGTCGACACGGACATCGTCGAGGTACTTCATGTCGATGAGGACGCCGCGCTTCTGCTGGCAGAGGTCCATCAGGCTGCCGACGTAGTCGTTCGGGGTGTACAGATGGACATCGACGAACGGCTCCTCCTGCTTGACGATATTGGACGGGTCAGGGTAGCTGGACGGGTTGTCGATCATCTCGACGGTGCCGTCGGTCAGGGTCAGGCGGTAGCGGACGCTGGGCGTGGTGGTGATGATGTCGAGGTCGAATTCACGCTCGAGACGCTCGGTGATGATCTCCATGTGGAGCAGACCGAGGAAGCCGCAGCGGAAGCCGAAGCCCAGAGCCGCACTGGTCTCCAGCTCAAAGGTCAGGGAGGCGTCGTTCAGCTGCAGCTTTTCCAGCGCGTCCTTCAGGTCGGGGTACTTTGCGCCGTCGGCCGGGTAGATGCCGCAGAAGACCATCGGCTTGACCTGACGGTAACCGGGCAGAGCCTCGGCGGTCGGGTTGTTGGCGAGGGTGACGGTATCGCCGACACGGGTATCCTGCACCGTCTTGATGCTGGCGGTCAGGTAGCCGACCTCACCGGCAGACAGCTGATTGCAGGGGGTCAGGCTGGTCGCGCCCATATGGCCGACTTCGACCAGCGTGAACTGCGCGCCGGTCGCCATCATCCGGATGGTATCGCCGGGCTTGACCGTGCCTTCAAAGACGCGGATGTAGACGATAACGCCCTTGTAGCTGTCATAGATGCTGTCGAAGATCAGAGCCTTGAGCGGTGCGTCCGGGTCGCCGGTGGGAGCAGGAATGTCGGTGACAACGCGCTCCAACACCTGATCGACATTCAGGCCGGTCTTTGCCGAGACACGGGGAGCGTCGAGGCAGGGCAGGCCGATGACGTCTTCGACTTCCTGTGCGACTTCGTCCGGGTGCGCGCTGGGCAGATCGATCTTGTTCAGGATGGGAACCAGCTCGAGGTTATGCTCAAGTGCCATGTAGGTATTGGCGAGGGTCTGAGCCTCGACACCCTGCGTCGCGTCCACGACGAGGATGGCACCTTCGCAGGCAGCCAGACTGCGCGAGACTTCGTAGGCAAAGTCGACGTGGCCCGGCGTGTCGATGAGGTTGAACTCGTAGGTCTTGCCGTCCTTGGCGGTGTAGTTCATGGTGACGGCACGGGCCTTGATGGTGATGCCGCGCTCCCGTTCGATGTCCATGTTGTCGAGGATCTGGTCTTCCATCGTGCGCTCGTCGACGCTCTTGGTCAGCTCGAGGATGCGGTCCGAAAGGGTCGACTTGCCGTGGTCGATGTGGGCGATGATGCAAAAATTGCGGATATTATCTCTTGCCATCTGTTCCTCCGTTGAGAGAATTGAATTTTATAAAGCTTAGTCGTTCAAGATCCAGTTTTCAATGGCGACGATCTCGCCGTGTTCCAGATAGACGCGCGGCACCCGGCGCGAAACGCCGCAGAGGACTTCGTAGGAAATGGTGTCGGTCTTCCGGGCAATGTCCTCGGCACTGTCGCTGACGGCACCACCCCAGAGGATGGCTTCGTCACCTTCCTGCACCTGCGGCACGTCGGTCACATCGACCATCAGCTGGTCCATGCAGACCCGGCCCAGAACGGGGCAGGGCTTGCCGTGGACTTCCACGATGCCGTTGCCGCAGCTCAGCAGACGGGGATAGCCGTCTGCGTAGCCGGTGCAGAGGGTCGCGACCTTGGTCGGCTTTTCGGCGGTGAAGCAGCGGCCGTAACTGGTGGACTGGCCCGGCTGCATGACCTTTACCATGCTGACGACGGTCTTCAGCTTCATCACCGGGCGGAACAGGCCAAACCGGACTTCGTCGCTGGGGTCGAAGCCGTACAGGATGATGCCGGGCCGGGCCATGCAGTGGTCGGAGGGCAGACCTTCCGGCCACTCCGGGTGGAGCATGACCCCGGCGGAGTTGTCGCAGTGGAGCAGCGGCGGCTCAAAACCGGCTTCTTTCAGTGCCTGATAAGCCCGGATGAAGTAATCGTACTGCTCGGCGGTGTAGGCGATGTTCTCTTCGCTGGTGTCGTCCGCCACGGCGAAATGCTGGAACATGCCGGTCATCTCGAGGCCGGGCAGTTTGCAGACGGCGACCATCTCCTCAATGGCCTTGTCAAAGTCGGTGCGAAGCGCGAAACCGATGCGGCCCATGCCGGTATCGGCGGCGAGATGCACCTTGACTTTGCTGCCTGCGAGGACAGCGGCTTCGCTCATGGCAATGGCCTGTTCGGTCGAGTAGCAGGCGGCGGTCAGGTCGTTCTCGATGAGTTCCGCCGTGTAGGTGGACTGGACATGACCGAGGATGAGGATGGGCTGCCGGATGCCGGAACGCCGGAGCTGCATGGCCTCGGCCAGACAGCTCACCGCAAACCATGCCGCGCCCTCTTCGGAGAGGACACGGGCGCACTGTACGGCACCGTGGCCGTAGCTGTCGGCTTTGACGACGGCGCAGAGCGGCAGGTCACCGGCATGTTTCCGGACGACCTGAAAGTTTGCGCGCAGGGCGTCCAGGTCGATCTCTGCCCAGACGTGTTTTTCAAATGTATGATTCTGCATGAAAGATCCTTCTCTCACTTTTAAACTGGGGAAAACGTTCAGGACAGGCTGACGCTCTCGACGAGGTTGACGATGTCGCTGATGGACGCAAGTTTCGTCAGGCCGGAGACATAGATAACATCGCCGCTGTCGTACTCGATGGTGGCGAGGACGGCGTAGTAAGCCTGAATGTCACAGCGGACAGCGGTGACCGTTGCGCCATCGACGCTGATGTTGACCTTGCGCGGACTGATGACGCCGTAGGCCGATTTCAGGTCGGACTCCGACTGACCGATGAAGTCCTCATAGGTGGAGGTGTCGCCGCGCTGGAACAGGACGACCTGATAGTTGGCATTGTCACTGTCAGCATTGGAGGCCAGCTGGAGAGCGTGGCCGAGGGTCGCATCTTCGGTCATCTCACAGACCGGCCAGACGGAACTTTCGTAGTAGACCGAAATGCCGTTCTCGGCGGTGTAGTGGGTGTCGGGGTTGGACGGGGTGCGGCGGTTAACGACGAGGGTGAGGATGAAGTAGGCCAGAATACCAAGCACGACGATGAGGCCCATCGCCATCAAAAGCTTGGAGCTGCGCTGCTGTGCGGAATCCTGTGGGTTGATATCCTTTGCCATAAGGAATCTCCTTTTTAACATTTTTAAACGCTGGCTGCTCTCCCGAAAACCGCGCCGGACGGGAAAACAGCCATATCTTATATAGTATAGCACATCAGACGGAAAAATTGTAGCGGTGCAGGGCAGAAAATCTTATCGCCCGGGCAAAAGAAAATCAGAAAATGCATTTTTTGAAATCACGAGATTTCAAGAGAAAATGAGAGAATTCGAGAGATTCAAAAATCTGCAACGAAAAAATCGAAAAATTGTGTTGACAGGCGGCTTTTTGTGATGTATACTGACACTCGCGCTCCAAAAGAGTGCCTGAATTATAAAAACACTTATCAGGAGGAAATAGATATGAGCACTACTCTCGTAAAGCCCGCTGAAGTCGAGCGTAAGTGGTATCTGCTCGACGCTGCCGGCAAGAGCCTGGGCCACGTCGCTGCTGAGGCTGCTGTTCTGCTGCGCGGCAAGCAGAAGGTCGATTACACCCCCAACGTTGACTGCGGTGACTACGTCGTCGTCATCAACTGCGATCAGGCTGTCCTGACCGGCAAGAAGGCTGAGCAGAAGTTCCACATCACCCACAGCAAGTTCATCGGCGGCCTGAAGAAGGTCCAGTACAGCAAGCTGATGGCTGAGAACAGCGATCTGGCCATGACCTACGCTGTCAAGGGCATGATCCCTTCCAACACCATCGGTGCTAAGGCTCTGACCCGCCTGCACTGCTACCAGGGTGCTGAGCACGCTCACGCTGCTCAGAAGCCCGAGAAGATCGAGTTCTAAGAAGGAGGCAATCGAATATGTACGAAACCAAACCTTATTTCTACGGCACTGGTCGTCGTAAGAATTCCGTTGCCCGCGTTCGCGTTTACACCGGCACCGGCAAGATCACTGTCAACGACCGTGATATCGACAACTACTTCGGTCTGGAGACCCTGAAGCTGATCGTCCGTTCTCCGCTGGTCCTGCTGGGCCTCGAGGGCAAGTATGACGTCGTCGTCCGCGTTTCCGGCGGCGGTGTTTCTGGTCAGGCTGGCGCGATTCGCCACGGCCTGAGCCGCGCTCTCCTGCAGCAGAGCGATGAGAACCGCGCAGTCCTGAAGAAGGCTGGCTTCCTGACTCGCGATCCTCGTATGAAGGAGCGTAAGAAGTACGGTCTGAAGGCCGCTCGTCGCGCACCTCAGTTCAGCAAGCGCTGATTTTTCCATACGGAATTTCTGGCAGTCCTGTTTCGGCAGGGCTGCTTTTTTGTTTGCTTTTCCATCAATCGCCGACAACTGCTGATACCAAATTTTCCACGGAGTGGCTGTTACCCTGTGGAAAAACTCGTGCAATGGGTCTTTGAGCTGAAAAATGCTCTGATATTGTCAATATCAGTTGACAGAAAAAACTCAAAGAGTAAGCACATCATGCAGCCATTGTCTGGGCAGCATA
>CAKTEM010000011.1 GCA_934548045.1 uncultured Faecalibacterium sp.
CTTTTGCACACTTTTTGCACACCGGCGGGAAAGCCGTGTTTTTCCTTGCATTGTCTGCATTCTGTGCATCGTGAGCGAATTTTCCATAGTTTTTCAGGCGAACAGCAGTCGCGTGAACTCACGCCGCTGTTCGGGGTTCATCTGTCGGACGACTGTCAGCATCACTTCAGGGGTGATTTGAGAGGCATCCGGCAGATTTTGTTTTTCCGGCGCAGAACCGGGCTTGCTGCCAACATTCTGCGAATAGAAGTCGGCTTCGATCTTCTCTGCCAGCTCCAACCGGGGCTTGTCCTGCGTGTGGGCGTAGGTGTCCATCAGGATGCCCGTGGTCGCATGGCCTGTGTTGCCCTGCACGGCTTTGATGTTGCCGCCGGATTCAATCAGTTGGTAGGTAGCACTGGAGTGGCGCAGACCGTGGAACACGATCTTCTCAAACTCCGGGTGCTCCGCACGCCAAGTGCGGTACCATTTAGAAAGGGCTTCCGGGGCAACAGGCATACCGTTGGGCAGGCGGAAGAGCTGGCCGCAGTTGCGATACCTGCCATCCATGGCAAGCTCGTCCTGCTTGAGCCGTTCCAGCCAAGCCAGCAGTTCCTCTTTCAAGGGCTTCGTCAGATAGAGGGTACGGCTGGACTTCTTGGTCTTGGGCTTTTTCAGAACCAGTGCAGAGCTGCTACCCTCGCGTTGGTCAGGGAAGATGTGATAGATTTGATTCGGGTCGGTCTTTTCCAGTGCGGCCTTTTCGGTGCGCTGCAAACTCCGGCCGACCGTGATGGTCCCACGTCCATCCGCTGCATTGAAATCGATGTCTCCCGGCTGCAAGCCAAGGATCTCTCCGACACGCAGCGAGAGAATCATACTCAGGTGGACAGCGAGATGAAGCGTGGGGTCGGTCATGGTCTGCAACGCCGCAAGCATAGTCTTTTCATCCCAAATGGCACGTTCCTCCGAGGTGGCCTTGGGAGCTTCCCTTGGAATCGGTGATTTGAGCAGCAACCCCCACTCAACAGCGTAAGAAAAAGCAGTCTTGAGCATGGCATGGACTTCCCGGATGGAAGCACCTGTCAAAAACTGCCGCTTCTGCTTGTCGGTGAGCGTTTGCTTGACACCCTGCTTATACAGTCCGCGCGGTGTCCGGCTCAAAGTGGCGTAGAACTGTTCAAGGTCATACGTCTGAACCTTCTGAATCTGCTTCTTGCCGAGGTAAGGCACGACAAAAAACAAACGCCTCCCAGCCTTCACAAATTCGGCCAGCATGGTCTTTGTACTTGAAACGAACGGAGTAGGAATCTCCGCGCTTGAGAATAGATGCCATAGATATTCCCTCCCTCAGACCGCAGCAAACCAATCATCGAAGCTCTGCTTGCTTACCCGGATGCTGGTACCGAGGCGGATCACCTTGAAGTCCTTTGTGGTGTTGCACAGATTGTACGCAGCACGGTTGGAGATCGCCAACAGTTGGGCAATCTCGTCTACCCGGTAGACAAGCGGCACGAGCTTGGCTGCTTGGGTCTGGTCAGAAGGTTCTACGGCAGGGGTTATGTTCGAAGTTTCGTCAGAAATTGCATTGAAATTTCTGACTGTGGCTATTTTGCAACAGTTCCATGTTTATTTCAGCCGGTCAGCAGCTTTAGGCTGCAGGCCCTTTTCCTCGAGGGCGTGCTGTTTTGCGAACTCGATGACCTGTTCAGCGGCTGGGGAATGGATGACCTCGGGCAGGTAGGCCAGATAGATGTACCGATGATAGGCATCCTGCCGCAAGGGGCGGAGGGCGGTTTCCTCGGTGTGCATCTGGATGTGGTCGGTGCTGATGAGCAGGCCGACCCCGTCCGCGACCATCCGGAGCAGAACGGAGTCCTCGTTGGAGGAACCGCGCACGATGGGCGTGATATGATAATGGTCGAAGATGCGCTGGATGAGAGAAGAATAGATCGGCTCGGCGTTGAAGACCATCGCCCGGTTCCGGAGCTGTTCCGGCTCGATGGCATCGCAGGCGGCCAGTGGGTCTTCGGCAGGCATGGCGACCACAAAGGGCAGCTCCAGCACCGGAATGAAAGCGATATCCCGGGCGGAAGAGGAATAGCTGCAAAAGACCATGTCGTACCGGCGTTTCCGCAGGTCGTTCAGGAGGCTTTCGGTCTGGGAAACATTGATGTCCAGCCGGGAACGGTTTTCCGAAAAAGCATTCAGCAAATAAGAATGGAATGGATTCTTCCCTAAAAACGGGGTGATGCAGCCCACCGAAAGCACCTCGGTGTGGTTGGAAAATTTCTGCATTGCACCCACACCCAGTTCCAGCACCGTGAGCGACTGCTCCACATATTCCAGAAAGACCCGTCCGGCGTGGGTCAGGGTGATGTTCCGCCCCTGCTTGGAAAAAAGCTCGACATCCAGTTCTTCTTCTAATAACGCAATGGCACGGCTGAGCGTTGGTTGCGCGATATACAGCGCGTCCGCGGCACGGCCATAGTGTTCAGTGTGTGCCAGCTCGCGGAAATACCGCAGCTGATTCATCGTCATGGCAGTCTGCCTCCCTTCTGAAAAACAGTATAACAGGACTCATAGCGGTTTGCTATGGGTTCACTAGAAAAGTTCTTATTGTTCACAGATATTTCACTCGTTAAAATATTATTGAACGAAGTCCGCCAAATGGCAAAACGGAGGTAAACAAGAAGATGAAGAAGAAAGTTGTCGCTCTTCTGCTGGCAGTATCCATGATGCTGACCCTGATGAGCGGCTGCGGCGCGTCCAG
The DNA here is from genome assembly GCA_934548045.1 of uncultured Faecalibacterium sp. Taxonomy (GTDB): domain Bacteria; phylum Bacillota; class Clostridia; order Oscillospirales; family Ruminococcaceae; genus Faecalibacterium. The sequence continues at coordinate 2,753 of CAKTEM010000011.1, forward strand.
CAAACCGCAGGACACCGCAGCAAGCGGCAGCGTGGCAGGCACCTACGAGGGTACCGCCGCAGGCCGCAACGGTGACATCAAAGTCGCCGTCACGCTGGACGAGAACGGCACCATCACCGATATCGAGGTGAAGGAGCAGTCCGAGACCGAGGGCGTCGGTACGCCGGCGTTCGACAAGCTCATCCCCGAGATGGTCGAGGGCAACACCGTTGCAGTCGATGCAATGGCGACCGCCACCATCACCAGTGAGGGCCTCATCGAGGCTGTCAAGAACGCCCTGACCGCCGCAGGTGTGGATCTGGCAAACTACCAGACCAAGACCGAGGCAAAGAAGGGCGAGGATACGACTTATGATGTCGATGTGGCAATCGTCGGTGCAGGCGGCGCAGGCATGGCAGCAGCGGCCAGCGCATCCGAGGCAGGCGCAAGCGTCCTCGTGCTGGAAAAGACCGCTTCCATCGGCGGCAACACCAAGCTGGGCGAAGGTACCTACAACTCCGCTGACCCCGAACGTCAGAAGAACCTGACCATGAACGATTCCAACCGTGCCGAAGTTGAAGAGGCTCTGAACGTCAAGACCGACGACCCCGAGTATCAGGCTCTGCTGGACGATGTCCGCGCAGATTATGAGGCATGGCAGAAGAACGACGGCAAGACCCTGTTCGACAGCGTCAACTGGCACGCTCTCCAGACCTACATCGGCGGCGGCAGCATTGATAACATCTCGCTGATCCGCACCTACGCTGAAAAGGCTCCCGAGACCCTGACCTGGCTGGAGGACACCATTGGAGTTCCCTTCAAGAGCGATTATATCTTTATGGCGATCGGCGGCAAGTGGGCGCGCGGCCATCAGGTCGACCTCGTCGCTGCTACCGGTTCCGAGGGCGATAACGGCGGCCGTGTCTACATCGACAAGCTGTCCGAGTACGCAACCGCACGCGGCGCACAGATCGAGACCAACGCAAAGGTCGTCTCCCTGCTGGTCGACGACAACGGCAACGTCTCCGGCTGTGAGGCCGAGCGCAGCGACGGCAGCAAGATCACCGTCCACGCAAAGAGCGTTATCCTGACCACCGGCGGCTACGCTGCAAGCAGCGACCTTGTCCTGAAGTACAGCAACGGTGCCATCACCACCAAGCTCACCAGCTGTGCAACTTCCAGCACCGGCGACGGTCTGGCACTGGCAGAAAACGTGGGCGCAAATCTCGCAAACCTCGACCAGATTCAGGTCCATCCGCTGGGCGACCCCATTGATGACTGCGGCTGTGTCAGCGAGTTCGTCGGCAACTGGCTGAGCGCAACCGAGTACATGTTCGTCAACAAAGAGGGTAAGCGTTTCATCAACGAGGACAACACCCGTTACGCCATCAGCATGGCCGAGCTGGCACAGACCGACGGCGAGATGTGGCTGATCGTTGACAGCAGCGCGATTGCAGACGACGATTCCCGCACCGCTCAGATCGAGAGCCTGCTGGCCGACGGTCACTCCGTCAAGGCTGACACGCTGGAAGAGCTGGCCGAGAAGATCGGCGTCGATGCCGACACTCTGAAGGCTACCGTCGAGACCTACAACGCCGGTATGCTGGCAGGCAAGGACGAGTTCGGCAAGGCTGCAAGCGCAGATTCTGTCATCGAGCAGGGTCCCTTCTACGCAAGCCTGCGCACCCCGACCGTTCACTACACCATGGGCGGCATCTCCATCAACGGCAACACCGAGGTTCTGGGCAAGGACGGCAACACCGTCGCAAACCTCTACGCCGCAGGTGAGGTCGCAACCGGCATCCACGGCAACAACCGTCTGGGCGGCAACGCATACCCCGATATCATGACCTTTGGTCGTATCGCTGGTGAGCAGGCTGCAGCAAACGCCGCAAAGTAATCACCATCTCTATCCGGAGAATTGCATAAGGCTCTTGGAGCCATAAAAACCACCGTCTTCTCAAGTGAGAGGACGGTGGTTTTTGCGTCATATTGGCTGTTTTATAGGATAAGTCCGACATCAGCCCCGTTTCATGTACAGGAGCGGATAGGGATTGCCCTCTTCGTCGAGGACGGTACGCTTGTAGGTCACAAACCCCAGATGCTCGTAAAAGCCGACAGCCTGCGGATTCTGCTCGTTGACGGTCACTTCTTCGATGCCGTAGTTCTCGATTCCATATTGAATAAGCTGTTTCCCAATGCCTTTTCCCCGTGTGGCCGGAGCGATGAAAAGCATCTCCAAACAGGAGTTTTCGGTTCCCATAAAGGCGATGGGTTCCCCGGCATCGTTTTCGGCAATCATCAGGTGCGCAACACCCATCAAAGCCTGTGGAACATACTCCTTGATTTGCAGCACTTCTGCATCCGAAAGAAAATGATGCGTCGCCCGGACGGAATCTTCCCAGATTCCCAGCAATACTTCTAAAACCGGCTTCCGGTCTTGCAGTTCGTAAATTTTCATGTTCGTCTTCTCCGTGAATTGATTCGTTGAGTGGAGCAAATTACTCCGAACGTTTATAATACTTCTTCATGATTTTCAAGTTGGTTGATTCCTCCATCCCGAAGCCGCCATAGAAGCGGCGGTGATGCTCGTCGTCCGGGCAAATCAGCTCGATGAGGGATGCGCCGCATTCCTGCACACGATTTTCAACTTCTGCGAGAAGCTGTCTTCCATAGCCTTTGTTCTGATATTCTGCAAAAACCAAAATCTCCTCAAGCTCGTAAAAAGACCGGTCGTCAAACTCCACAATGAACCCGATCGCGATGCCGGTCGGATGGCCTTTGTCGTCCTTTTGGACGAGGCAGAGGGAGTTTTCAATCGTCAGCATCTGATGGATTCGTCGGTACGCCTTTTCATAAGTCCAGCAACCGTCTGTATGGTTGTTGTAGTAGTCCATGTAAAGCTTTGCAATTTCGTCCACATAGGCTTCGGTCATGGTTTCGTAGTTCAATGGTTCAGCTCCTTTTTAATTTCATGGGTTGAATAATACCATATCGGAGCGGAAAAGCCAATCCGTTTTATTCCCCCTGTCGGTCTACCCATGCGCGGAGGGCAAAGCGGAGGGCGGCGAAGAGAAGTCCGGCCACGACCCAGACGAGCCAGCTGGTCTTCCACGAATCGCGCCAGAAGCTGTATCCGAGGTAGATGGCGGTCACGACGCACCAATACGCGCCCGAGAACCAGCCGATTTTCCGGTTCAGCATCTTTTCGTGGGTGGTGTAGTCCTCGAGCTGTAAGAGCTTGTTGAAGCTGTCCTGCACCATTCCGGCGCGGACGAAGAACTGCACGGCCGCTGCGACGATGGCCAGCAGCAGACCGACGGAGAGTATGATCCAGAGGTCGGAAGGCTGGAACGCCACGGTGAGCATCAGTGGCACGACGGCCAGTACACAGAGGACGACGCCCTGCGTAATGTTCTTGTGGAAGGTGGGCGCGTAGTCGTCTTTCTGCCGCTCCACAATGCCGGTGATGCCGTAGCTGAGGGCGATGTCCTCTTTTTCAAGGTACTCGAATTTTTCCAGCTGGAACGCTGCCGGGAGCAGGAAAACCAAGCCGACGGCTACGATGAGCAAAAGGATAACAACGCCGATGCCGGCCGCGAAGTCCTCTTTTGGGGTGTCGTCCGCCCATCCACTCAGTAAAAGGAGTGGGATCGGGCAGAGGACGAACAGGCTGACGCTGAGCGCGATTTTTCCGCAGGTCTGCCGGACAAGCTCGAGATAGGTGTTGGCCTCATCCAGTGAGAGGGTGCGCACTGGTTCCCGGACGGGAAGTTCGTCGGCGTCCGAAGCGGCAGACGAGATGCTTTCAGGCTGTTCCAGCTCATCTTTCAACAGGTAGTCAGTGGTGACATTGAAAATCCGGCTCATATTTAAAATTTTGTCGAGTTCGGGGATGGAGCTTCCGCTCTCCCACTTCGAGACGGCCTGACGGGAGACGTCCAGCTGATGCGCCAGCTCTTCCTGACTCCAGCCGTTCTGACGGCGGAGCTGTGCGATTTTGTCGGCTAGTATCATAAATTCCTCTTTCTGCCGCAGTGCGGCGGTCTGGATCAAAATCGGGATGGGGTCAGCTGACGTTCCGGTGAGTAGAGAATAGCATATTTTTCGGTTGACAACCACCAATTGCGGCTGGAAATCTGTCAACTGACAGTTGCAGATATGAAAAAACGCTCGTACCAGACCAAAATCCGGTGCGAGCGTTATCTTATTCTTTGATATATTGCTTGTCTGTCTGTGGAATGTCGTCCGAGATGAATCGGTGAACCTCCATGTGCAGATTGTACTTTTCTCGAAGCTGTGCAATGGTCGCCATCATGGGTGTGGCATGGTGGAGATCAATTGCTTCCTGATTTTCCCAGCTGTCGATCAGCAAAACGGTTTCGGGGCGTTCTGCAGGATAAAAATATTCGTACTGAAGATTGCCCGGTTCATTCCGTATGGCGGCGACGGTACCGCTTGCAGTCATTTCATCTGCAAATTTTCGTGCTGCACCATTTTCACCAGAATAATAGATGTTTACAGTTAAGCTCATAAGACGTAGCCTCTCTGAATTTCAGCACAATAGGTTACTTCAGCAGATTGTCATTATCGAAGTAGTCGATGCGCATGGACTTGCGGACATCGGCGAGAGTGGCGGCGGCGGTCTTCTCCGCGACGGCACTGCCCTGCTTCAGGATCTCGACGACCTCGGGCAGACGCTGTTCCCACTCCTTGCGACGGGTGCGGATGGGCTCCAGCTCGGCCTGCATGACGGCGTTCAGGAATTTCTTGACCTTCACATCGCCCAGACCACCGCGCTGATAGTGTGCCTTCAGCTCGTCGAGATTCTGGTACTCAGGCAGGAACTCAGCAAAATGCTCCGGCCGGCTGAATGCGTCCAGATAGGTGAAGACCGGGTTGCCCTCGACCTTGCCCGGGTCCTGCACGCGCAGGTGGTCGGGGTCGGTGTACATGGACATGATCTTCTTCTTGATGTCCTCCGGCTCATCGGACAGATAGATGCAGTTGCCGAGAGACTTGCTCATCTTGGCCTTGCCGTCGATGCCGGGCAGACGCAGGCATGCCTGATTCTGGGGCAGCAGGATCTCCGGCTCGGTCAGGGTCTCGCCGTAGACAGAGTTGAACTTGTGGACGATCTCACGGCACTGCTCGACCATCGGCATCTGGTCCTCGCCGGCCGGAACCGTGGTGGCACGGAAGGCGGTGATGTCGGCCGCCTGACTGATGGGATAGCAGAAGAAGCCGACGGGGATGCTCGTCTCAAAGTTGCGCATCTGGATCTCCGATTTGACGGTCGGGTTGCGCTGGAGACGGGAGACGGTGACGAGGTTCATATAATAGAAGCTCAGCTCGGTCAGCTCCGGAACCATCGACTGGATGAAGATGTGAGACTTTTCGGGGTCGATGCCGCAGGCCAGATAGTCCAGCGCGACCTGCAGGATGTTCTGGCGGACTTTCTCCGGGTTGTCGGCGTTGTCGGTCAGAGCCTGTGCGTCGGCGATCATGATGTAGATCTCGTCGAACTTGCCGGAATTCTGGAGACGGACGCGCTCCTTCAAAGAGCCAACATAGTGGCCAACATGCAGGCGGCCGGTAGGACGGTCGCCAGTCAGAATGATTTGCTTCATTGATATTCTCCTTACTCTGCCAAAGCCTCCCACAGGGAAGCTGGACGCCGGTCGGCGGCCTGAGAGGTTTATTTTTATAATAAGTATATCCCGGGCTGGTTACGCTGTCAACAAAACAACCGAAACAAAAGAAAAAAGCGATGGAAAACTTCCATCGCTTTGCTGGCGCCTCTTGCCTGACTCGAACAGGCGACACCCTGATTAACAGTCAGGTGCTCTAACCGACTGAGCTAAAGAGGCATCTATATAAAACGGCACATCACCGTTTTACTACTATAAAATGGTGACCCGTACCGGAATCGAACCGATGTTAAAGGCGTGAGAGGCCTCTGTCTTAACCGCTTGACCAACGGGCCATACGTCCATTTTGCATCGGGCTGTTTGCTCCCGACTCGCTTATTCTAGCATAGAGTCCGTCTTTTGTCAACAGGAAATTTCAAATTTTTTCAAAAAAGTTTTCGCGAGGCTCAAAACCAGCTCCGGGCGCGCTTTTTGGCGGCACCGAGGAAGACGCTCAGATAGACTGCAACGATATTTTCCGCCTCGTCCATCTCCATCTGCTGACGCTGCGGCAGGTCGCTCAGCTGGCCCTGATAGATGCAGTGCAGCTCCGGCAGCGAGGTGTAATCGTTCGGGTGTATCAGAGTGCTGTGTTTGGGCAGGTCGAGGGAGCCGCTCTTCTGCAGAACTTCGCTGACGAACTGAGAGCAGAAGTAGTGCCGACGCCGCTTCCACCGGATGTGCATGGCGCAGAGCAGCAGACCCAGCGAGTTGAACCGGTATAAATCGCCGTGGCTCATCATGTGTTCCGCCCGGCGGCGCGCACGGATGTAGGCTTCGTCCGAGACTTCCAGCGCGTAAAGGGCGCAGGGAATGTCTTCCCGAAGGCGGAAAACACCGCGGTTCAGATACTCCTTGCTCGGCCCGGCCGGGAACATGGTGTAGCCGTTTTTCCGGGTGGAGCTGTATAAGGTATTCAGATCCTCGTCAAAAGCGAGGGAGACATGGGTATACTTGGCTCCGGTGACGTGGTAGACCAGATTGGACAGCAGCGTTCCGGAACGGGTGAGAAAAATGTAAAGCGTTTTCATGCAGAGTCCTTTATGTGATAAGTGCGGCCCTGCGCAGCGCAGGGCTGGAACAGTAAAATCAGATGGAACCGCTTGATGCGGTATTTTTAAGTATATCATAGCAAAAGAATCTTTGCCAGTGGAAAACCACGAAAAATCGGTGAAAACAAAATTTGGAGATTTCTTGTATCCCTGCTTGCTAAAATTTTATCAAAGTTGCGATTTTTGGGTGCTATCCTTATTTTTCGTTTGTCAAAAGCCCGGATTTTTTCATGAAGTTACCGCAATCGACGAAGAATCTTAATGAAATTTGTTGCTTTTACAAGAACGAAATGCTCCACTTAGTTGATTTTGGTTGAAATTCATGTATAATGATATACAGGAGAATACGCGTCAAGTATTTCTTCATTGCCTGTACAGCCCCTTTGGCTGAGGGTGCTGTGCCTTAAAAGGTATGATGATCTGAACGAAAGAAGAGGTATATCTATCATGGCTAAGTTGGATCTGAGCAAGTATGGCATTACCGGCACGACTGAGGTCGTGTACAACCCCTCTTATGAGCAGCTGTTCGAGGAAGAGACCAAGCCCGAGCTGGAAGGCTACGAGAAGGGCCGGGTCAGCGAGCTGGGCGCAGTCAACGTTATGACCGGCATCTACACCGGCCGTTCTCCCAAGGATAAGTTCATCGTCATGGACGAGAACTCCAAGGACACCGTGTGGTGGACTTCTGACGAGTACAAGAACGACAACCATCCTGCTTCTCAGGAAGCATGGGCTGCCGTGAAGGAGATCGCCAAGAAGGAGCTGTCCAACAAGCGTCTGTATGTCGTCGATGCATTCTGCGGCGCAAACAAGGACACCCGTATGGCCGTCCGCTTCATCATGGAAGTGGCATGGCAGGCACACTTCGTCACCAACATGTTCATCAAGCCCACCGCTGAGGAGTTGGAGAACTTCGAGCCGGATTTCGTTGTCTACAACGCTTCCAAGGCAAAGGTCGAGAACTACAAGGAGCTGGGCCTGAACTCTGAGACTGCTGTCATGTTCAACATCACCAGCCACGAGCAGGTCATCGTCAACACCTGGTACGGCGGCGAGATGAAGAAGGGCATGTTCTCCATGATGAACTACTTCCTGCCGCTGAAGGGCATGGCTTCCATGCACTGCTCTGCCAACACCGATATGGACGGTAAGAACACCGCTATCTTCTTCGGTCTGTCCGGCACCGGCAAGACCACCCTGTCCACCGACCCGAAGCGTCTGCTGATCGGCGACGACGAGCATGGCTGGGATGACAACGGCGTCTTCAACTTCGAGGGCGGCTGCTACGCAAAGGTCATCAATCTGGATAAGGATTCCGAGCCGGATATCTACAACGCCATCAAGCGCAACGCTCTGCTGGAGAACGTCACTCTGGACGAGAACGGCAAGATCGACTTCGCAGATAAGAGCGTGACCGAGAACACCCGTGTCTCCTATCCCATCAACCACATCCAGAACATCGTCCGTCCGATCTCTTCTGCACCTGCTGCAAAGAACGTCATCTTCCTGTCTGCTGATGCATTCGGCGTTCTGCCCCCGGTCTCCATCCTGACCCCGGAGCAGACCCAGTACTACTTCCTGTCCGGCTTTACCGCAAAGCTGGCAGGCACCGAGCGCGGCATCACCGAGCCCACCCCGACCTTCTCCGCTTGCTTCGGTCAGGCATTCCTCGAGCTGCACCCCACCAAGTACGCTGAGGAGCTGGTCAAGAAGATGAAGGCCAGCGGCGCAAAGGCTTATCTGGTCAATACCGGCTGGAACGGCACTGGCAAGCGCATCTCCATCAAGGATACCCGTGGTATCATCGACGCGATCCTGAGCGGTGCCATCAACGAGGCTCCCACCAAGAAGATCCCCTACTTCGATTTCGAGGTTCCCACCGCACTGCCCGGTGTCGATCCTGCAATTCTGGATCCTCGCGATACTTATGCTGACGCTTCCCAGTGGGAAGAGAAGGCAAAGGACCTGGCTGGCCGCTTCATCAAGAACTTCGCAAAGTACGAAGGCAACGAGCACGGCAAGGCTCTGGTTTCCGCAGGCCCTCAGCTGTAAGCGCGGACAGCAAGGCATTTGAGAAACCTTTTGTTCAGAATATAAGATAAAACCAAAGCGGCTCTCACCACCCGGATGATGGTGAGAGCCGCTTTTTTCTTGTGCTTTGCTGAAATTTGTGTTATCCTATATCTGTCGCTGGCAACAGCGATAAAGGCACTGCACCCAAACGCAGGCGGCTAGGACTTTTACCGGTAACATTGTCTTGGGTTTTTCCCGAGTGATACCGGGAGGTCTACTTTTTTGCAAGTTATAAATCCTCCCAAATGCTTTATGCAGAAGGGAGGGATGTCCAATGAGTTCGATGGAAGTTTTGACCCTGGTGACCGTTCTGATTTCACTGCTCGCGCTGCTGGTCAGCGTTGTCAGCGTGACGTTTACGATTACATGGACGATTTCCCACGATAAAAAGGACAATGACAAAACAAAAAAGTAACCGCCTCAACCTCACAAACTGAGCGGTTACTTTTTGTTACCAACCGGTAAGAGGCCAGCCGTTTGTGGGCAGTGCCTTTTCCTATCCTCAGTATAGAAGAAATGCTGTGTTTTGTCAAGCAAAATCAACATTATCAGGTTCAATGTTTCAGGTAAACGAAGCGTCGATTGTACTTTTCCACGGTTTATGCTAGGATTGTGGAAAAGGAGGCGGATGGAATGGACGCAAAAACCTTTGGTGCGTTTCTGGCACGGATGCGCAAAGAACAGAGCATGACGCAGGCAGAGCTTGCGGAACAGCTCCATGTGACAGATAAGGCTGTTTCTCGCTGGGAACGTGGTGTTGGGCTGCCCGATGTGAATCTTCTGGAACCACTGGCGCAGGCGTTGGGGCTTTCATTGGCAGACCTGATGCACTGCCGCGACCCGAAAGAAGAGGAGCCGGAACAGACGACGCTTGAGGACTTTCTGACGATGCTCCGGCGGCAGAAAACGCTGGACTGGCGGTCGGTCCGGCTGGCGATGTTCTGGCTGAGTGTGCTTTTTGGGGCCTGTGGTCTGCTTCTCTGCCCGGAGAAAATCGTAGTCCAGTGGAGTATCCATAACGCAGGGATGTTTCCATCGAATGAGATGCTGTCGATCGTGACTTTTCCGCTTCTGATCGTGGGCGAGTTCTTTGCGCTGGAACTCTGGAATATGTATGAACAGTTCGGGCTGTTCCGTAAATGGGGCGAGAAAAACGCAGTCATTACCCGGTCACTGATGTATGGCTCACCCTTTATGCGCTGGGTGAAGATTGGGTTTGACTTCTTTTTCTTCTTCACCTGCGGCTTTTTGATCCCGGCGATGGAGTTCGTCTTCATTCTGGCGAATAGGAGATTTTGAAAAGCCATTGTAAAATCCAAATTGTTTAATCTCTGTTCAATCTTTTTTCGGAAAAGGCGTTATAATAAAATAGAGAAAGCTCCTGTGGGAGCGGCCAAACAGAAAAGAGGAGTGCGGAGATGAAAGCGGAACTGGACTTTTTGGATCTTCTACAGCGGCTACATTCGCCGGAACTGGACGATATCATGTGCTTTATCACCAAGCTGGGCGATGCCGGCATGGTCTGGATCGTGGTGTGCGCAGCACTGTTTATTTATCCGAAGACCCGGCGGTGCAGTCTGGCGGTCGGGCTTGCGCTGATTTTTGATGCCATCCTCTGCAATGTTGTCCTGAAACCGGCGTTCTGCAGGGTGCGGCCCTGCGATGTCAACAATGCGGTCAGCTTACTTATCCCACGCCCAAGCGACTATTCTTTCCCGTCCGGACATACGGCGGCATCTTTCGCGGTCGTGTCGGCATTGTTCTTCGCAGGCGAACAGAAGCTCTGCCTCTCGTCGCTGGTGCTGGCCGGACTCATTGCATTTTCCCGGATGTACCTCTATGTCCACTACCCGACCGATATTCTGGGCGGTGTGCTGGTCGGCTGGGTGTCCGGTGTGGTCGGAAACTGGGCGGCAAAAGCGATTTTCCGGATGACGATACATTCATAAATATAAAAATCAAAAACAGAACGCTCTCCTGCTTTTACACAGGAGAGCGTTCTGTTTTGCAATGATGAAGAAGAAAATGAAAAATGAGAATGGCTTAATTCTTGGCATTTTCTGCTTCCGGGAAGATGACCTTGTTCACGAAGAAGAAGATCACCATCGAGATGCCGCCGTTGAGCAGGGTTGTGCCGATGTTGTAGATGAAGTCCGGCACCAGCAGGCCGGCCACGGCGACCCAGACGCAGTTGATGGAGTTGACGATGCAGGTGATGACGCAGAAAGCTGCAACGTACCAGCCAATCTGTTTGGCGAGGTTGCCTTTGCTGCGGAACACGAAATTGCGCTGGATGGGGAAGTTGATGCACTCGCCGATGACCATTGCGACCATGTAGGCGCAGAAGTAGGGCAGACCGCCGTGTGCCGCGTCATAGCCGAGGATGTTCCACTTGAACGTCTCGCCGAAGAGGGTCACGTCGATGCCCGGCCAGCCGAAATCGACCACCGGCAGGCTGGCAAACGCTTTGGGCAGGAACTGCAGCAGCAGATACTTGAAAACCGTGATAAGGTTCGAGACGATGACGAATAGGCCGCCCTCCCGTACCCATTTTGCCGCGGCCGGATGCTTGGCCGCAAAGTCGTTCCAGAAATTCACAGACATTCCTCCCCTTTTACGCTTCGTGCAGATGGCGTTCCATCTGTCCGTTGAGAATGATGTTCTTGACAAGCTCGTAGATGACCCGGAGCAGGCCGACCACCCAGAAGCCTTTCAGCTCCCACACGATGCCGTCCACCATTCCCATGCTGACTGCGCCGTTCGTCATTTTGGCGAGGGCGCGGAGGGGCATGTTGTACTGGAACAGGATGTTCAGATCGGGTTTGCCGTTCCGGATGCTCCGGTTCAACAGGAAGGTCAGCACCGCCCAGACTAGCCAGCCCAGCGGACTCCGGCCATGATTCAGCTCGCCGAGGGTCATGTTCCGGTCGATTCTGATCTTGTCTTCCGGGATGGCGTGACCCAGCAGGGCGGCGAATTCCTTGTCGGTGACGTGGGTGACGTCGCCGGTCTGGTAGTGGACGAGGGCCAGCTCAGCGACCGGGTTCTCCGCGCCGGTGCCGTTGACAAGAACGGTCGCCTTGAGCCGGATATCCTCGCAGGACGCGCCGACCCAAAGCTCATAATTGCCGCCCTCGATCTCCCACTGGTTCGTCTGGATGTTCCAATAGCGGAACGCTTTATCATCCAGCGGAATCGTCACGGTCTTGCTCTCACCGGGCGCAAGCTGGACTTTCGCGAAGCCTTTCAGCTCCTGCGCAGGCCGAAAAATTTTCGCGTCCGGCTTTGCGACGTAGAGCTGAATCGTCTCCGCACCGGCGCAGCTGCCGGTATTTTTGACCGTGAGGGTCACGCCGCCGGCGGATGCTTTCAGGTCGCTGTAAGCAAAGGTGGTGTAGCTCAGGCCGTAGCCGAACGGGAACGCCACCGGCACGCCTGCGGTCTGGTAGTAGCGGTAGCCGACGTACAGCCCCTCCCGGTACTCGACCGTGCGGCCGTCGCCTGCGAAGTTGTCCTTTGCAGGGGTCTCGGTGTAGGCATTCGCCCACGTTTCCGCCAGCTTTCCGCTGGGGCAGAGCTTGCCGGTCAGGACGTCCAGCATCGCGCCTGCGCCGGCCTGACCGCCCAAGGCACCGTAAACCAATGCCCGGCAGTTTTTCAGCCACGGCGTCTCGAGGGATGCACCTGCGCTCAGCAGGACGACCACGTTCGGGTTGACGGCAGAGATGGCGTCCAGCAGCTCGAGCTGGTTTGCGGCCAGCTCCATGTCGGCGCGGTCGATGCCCTCGCTCTCTTTAATTTCGTCCAGACCGAGGCAGAGCAGGACGACGTTTGCCTGTTTTGCCAGCGCAACAGCCTCGGCTTTTTTTGCGGCGTCCGGCTTGCCCTGCCGGTCGAAACCGGTGGCAAAGCCGACGCTTTTCAGGCCGCTTGCGTCCAGATGCTCGAGCAGAGAATCCACCTTGATGGAGTTGACCGCACTCGAACCGGCTCCCTGATACCGGGGCGTCTCGGCAAAGTCGCCGATGACGGCGACGCTTTCGCCTGCGGTGAGCGGCAGAAGCTGGCCGTCGTTCTTGAGCAGAACGATACTCTCGGCGGCGGCACGGCGTGCCAGCGCGTGGTGAGCGTCGGCGTCAAACGTCCGGGGTGACTGCTCCACGGCGTCGTGGGTGGTGAAGACCAGTTCCAGAACCTCGTCCAGCCGGGCGTCCACGTCGGATTCGCTGATCTTGCCGCTCTTCACAGCGGCCATCAGCTCCCGGATGGAGTCGTTGCCCGGGCAGGGCATTTCCAGCGCGGAGCCGTTTTTCACGCCGAGGGCGTGGTCGTTGGAGCCGCCCCAGTCGGTGACGACCATGCCGTCAAAGCCCCAGTCCTCGCGCAGGATATCCATCAGCAGATGCCGGTTCTCGTTGGCGTAGGTGCCGTTGATGAGGTTGTAGGAGGACATGATGCTCTTGGGATGCGCCTCTTTCACGACCATCTCGAAGCCGGTCAGATACAGCTCACGCAGGGTGCGCTCGTCCACGATGGAGTCCGACGCCATCCGGCGGAGTTCCTGACTGTTGACCGCGAAGTGCTTGGGGCAGGCGGAGATGCCGTTTTTCTGGATGCCGCGCACATACCCGGCGGCCATTTTGCCCGAGAGGTAGGGGTCCTCGGAGAAATACTCGAAGTTGCGGCCGCAGAGGGGGCTGCGCTTGATGTTCAGGCCGGGGCCGAGCAGAACGGCGACTTCCTGCGCGGCGGCTTCCTCGCCCAGAGCCTCGCCGATCTCTTCGGCAAGGACGGTATCCCAGCTGCACGCGACGGTGGCCGACGGCGGAAAGCAGGTGGCAGGCAGCGAGGGGTTCAGGCCGAGATGGTCAGCGGCACCGGCCTGCTTGCGCACACCGTTCGGGCCGTCGGACAGGGTGATGGCCGGGATGCCTTTGCTCGGAAACGCCCGGGTGGTAAATGTTCCACCGCCGGACAGCAGGGCGCATTTTTGCTCCAAGTTTAATTTTTGGATGATATCTGCGTGTTTCATGGACTGCTCCTGATAACAAAGAAAGGGGGCAGGCGTTGGCCTGCCGCCCTCTCTGGTTTTGGTGTTACTTAGATGGTTTTGACGTCGTCCTCTTTCTTTTTGCGGAAGCGGAAGATGGTCAGGATGACCAGAACTGCGATTAGACCACCGCAGACGCCATCCACAGCGTAGATGACCTTCTGGTAAGGTTCGACCTTTGCCAGATAACGGCTGCCCGGCATACCGCCGTTCATAGCCTTGGAGTTTGCGATGGTGTACAGGATGTTGTGAATTGCTTCACGACCATAATGGTAATCCGAAACATCATCCTTGTTGAAGGTGTAGCGTGCGCCGGAGGGCAGGTTGGTAAGCTTACCGTCTGCGCCTGCCTGAATCATCTGACCTGCATCCATGAAGACGCCGGTGTTTGCGTTATCGGTGATGATGAAGCCGTGGAAGCCCCATTCGTTGCGGAGCAGGCCGGTGATGAGATTGTAGTTGCCGCCAGCCCAAGTATAGCCGACGCGGTTGAAGGAAGTCATGATACCAGTAACAGAGGGAATCTCGGTGGTAGCGTTGCTGTAAGTGCCGTCGCCGTTGTCCTTTACATAGTTCATCTCGACGGTATCCGCCTTGACACACATCTCAAAGGGCTTTAGGTAGATTTCACGAGCAGCCTGCTCGTTCAGGAAGGTTGCGATGCTGTACTGACCGTCACGGTCGCCGCGGTGGTCTTCCTGATCATTGATAGCGTAGTGCTTGACGAAGACATACATGCCGCGAGAAGCAACACCCTCGCACTCGAGAGAAGCGATGTGACCGCCGACAAATGGGTCTTCGGAATAATACTCGCTATTGCGGCCGGAGAAAGCGGTGCGGTGCATGTTGACTGCCGGAGCGTACCAGCCGTCGACATCCAGATAATAGGACTCGTCGCCGATGTTCTCGCCGTAGTGATAAGCCAAGTCATCGTTATAGGTCTGAGCCAGAACGATAACGCCGCAGTGTGCAATATAACGGGTGAAAACGAAGTTGCCGTTTGCATCAAAACCATAATTCACCAAACCAGTTGCGGCGTCGCGGTCGGTTGCGGCAGGCTTATCAACAGACTTGATAGCGGAAGTGCCGTAACCAGACTGAGTGATAAGGGTCTGATAGTCATCGGGAGTCAGCTGGTCGAGCAGGTCATCCCATTTGGAATCGTTGTAATCCAGACCGCGCATATCAATCAGGCCGAGGTTGTTGTCCTTGCCATAAACGATTTCATCGGTCAGGGTAGAGGGGTCGGTGGGGTTCAGAGAATCGAAGGAATCCATCTGTGCGAGGTCTTCATCGCTGATGGTCTTATAGTAGGTGTAAGAAGCCGGGTTGCCGTTTGCGTCGGTGCCGTTGATGGGGTTGCCCCAAGTGCTGATCTGGTCGCTGACTTCACCATCGGTGGTCGGCCAGGTGCCAGTCCAGTCATTACGGGAGAGGTACTGCAAATCGCCGTTTGCATGGTCGAGCTGGTTGGTGACCTCAACGCCGGTAGTGGTGTCGTTCTTGTAAGTGGTGGTGTCAACAGTGCCGTTTGCAGGAGTGTAAGTTGCGACAAAAGCGGTGTCGCCGTCGGCGGTCATGCCGTCTTCAACGGTCTTGCCCTTGACAGCAAGGATATTGTTGACTGCGTCGTGTGCGTTCTTGGCGGCGGTGATGTAGTAATCACCAGCATCCAGAATATAGGTCTTTGCGTTGGTGTAGTCGTAGGATTTCAGCTGTTCTTTATCAAAAGTAACAGTGACGGTTTCACTTGCGCCGGGAGCCAGCTCAGAAGTCTTTGCATAGCCGACCAGTTCAACAGAAGACTTTTCGACTTTGTTTGCTTTGTCGTAGTCGGTGTAAGGACTCTGGGCGTAGACTTCGACGACATCCTTGCCGGCAACAGAACCGGTATTGGTGACCTTGACGGAGACGGTGCAGGTGTCGCCATCCCACTGGGTGTTGTAGTCCGACCAGTCAAAGTCAGTGTAAGACAGACCGTAGCCGAAGGGGTACATTACAGCGTCATCATAGTTGTAATCGCCTGCGTTGCCCTGATTGAGAACTTTGTCCTCGTAACGGGTCTCATAGTAGCGATAACCGACGTAGATGCCCTCTTTGTAGCTGACGTAGTTGTACTTGGTGATGTTGCCGTTCTCGTCATAATAAGCGAAGTCACCGAAGTTCTGAGCAGCCGGGCTGTTCATAGCGTCAACTTCATAAGTATCGACGGTACGTCCGGAGGGATTGACCTTGCCGGAGAAAATCTCAGCCAGAGAACACAGACCGTAGTCACCCATCGCAGGAGCGGAAAT
Organism: uncultured Faecalibacterium sp.; assembly: GCA_934548045.1. GTDB lineage: Bacteria > Bacillota > Clostridia > Oscillospirales > Ruminococcaceae > Faecalibacterium. The sequence continues at coordinate 18,891 of CAKTEM010000011.1, forward strand.
AATGGTGTGGATGCTGGGATAATTCTCGACCCAGCTAAGATCAACTGCCGCGCTGGAGTTGAGCAGAAGAACCACATCGTCGAAGTTGTCGTTCAGATACTGAAGAATCTCCAGCTCGACAGAATCCGGCTCGAGGTAAGTTTTGGTCTTGTCCTCTTCAATGTCGGTGTGATTGTACATGGAACGGGGCATATCTCGGCCTTCGCCAGCCACACGGCTGAACACGAAGACAGGAACCGTACCCTGCATGGAGTCGGTCAGACCCGGCTCGGCCTCGATGACGGACAGCGGACATTCGTTGATGGAGAAGTCCTCGTCGTCACCGTAAGAGACGGAACCGACACCCAGACCATAATCTTTGCCGTTGCCCTCAGAATAGAACTTCCACAGGTCTTCGTTGACGCCGAAACCAGCATCTTCAAAGGCAGTCTTCATATCAACCTTGTTGCCGCCAATATAGCTGATTGCCGAATGGCTGACAAAGCTGAAAGTGGTGTTAGTGCTGTACGGCATTTTGCCAGCGTCATTTTTCAGCAGGACGATGCCCTCAGCGGCGATTTGTTTGTTCAGTGCGACTTCATCCTCGACCAGAGCATCCAGCGTGTCAAAACCGGGCTTGCTGTACTCCATGTTGATGCCTTCGGTCTTGGCCTTGCTGTTGTCGATTTCTCCACTCTTCAAGCCCAGAATACTCTGCACGCTGCTTGCGTTGGGCGGAATCAGCACGTTGGCCGCGACGATGCCGCCAGCCAGCGCGATACACAATACACCGGAAACGGCAGTTTTGACGATCTTGCCGACCATCTTATTGCCTTTCTTTTTCTGTGCCATAACTGTTTTTCTCCTTGTCTTTTCCTGCATGACCCGGGTTCATGCTTTCTGTCCGGAGCGCGTCCGCTCGTTCAACTGACGGCATTGTATCATATAAGATTCCGCCTGCGTCATTTTCTGCGTAAATTGTCATTTTGAAAACATAATCTGCAAAAGTTTCAGAAAGGTTTCAAAATTTCATGGCGTTATTGCCGAAAAATGCCCCCAAAACTTTGTGCATCCTGCCAAACAAAAAACGGCAGGACTGTCCTGCCGTAAAAATCATTCGCTTTTCGGGAGGGGCAGAAGCACCCGGAGGGTACACCAGTTCGCTTCCCAGTGCATCGTCATGCTGCCGCCGTGCTGCTGGGCGGTGTTCTGCACGCTTTTCAGGTCGGAACTTCCGGCGGAACCCTTTCCGGGCAGGCCGTCCGCGTCCAGAACCAGCGGCGTCTCGCAGTAATGCTCGAACCGGAGCATCGCGAAACCGTTCTGGGTGTAGATGGCGACCTTGATGAGCCGCTTTTCCGGGTCGGGCTGGGTCAGCACCGACGTCATTGCGTTGTCCAGCGCGACGCCGACGATGGTGCAAAGCTCCCGTGTCGTCAGAAAGCCCAGCATCCGGCCATCTGCGACGCTCGTCATGTTGATGTCCTTCTGCTGGCAGTCCATGCTTTTGGCGGTCAGAATGGTATCCAGCACCGGGTTTCCGGTCTTGTTCTCGGCCTCATACTGCCGGATGTTGCTCTCGATGGCGGCAAGGGCGGCGTTCTGCTTGGCCTGATCGCGCTCTTCCCGAATGGTCGCCAGCTGGATTTTCAGCTCGTGATACCGCCGGTTGATGAGGTTGATGCCCTCTTTGCTCCGCTTGTACTGCTCGTACTGGCGGTGAAGCACCGCGTCCATGGCCGTAAGCTCGCTGTGGAGGGCGGCTTCCCGGAGCTGCTCGTGCTGGACGGTCAGGATCAGCACGCCGGAAAAGTCCACCAGCGTCCGGATGTAGAACATGCTCATGGTGGCTTCGCCGTCCTGCAAAAAGCTCAGGTTGCTGACGGCAAAGGCGGTCAGTGCCAGCGTTGCGGCAATCAGGGTCGCGTTGACGCCGATCTCCAGATGTCCGGCAGGCCGCTGGCGGCTGCACTGAAGATAGTACATCAGGCTGAACAGCGCACCGTACACAACGACGAGAAGCAGTACCGAGGCGAGGTTCCGTGCGCTGCGGTCGGGCCAGAGGGCGCAATGCACCTGCCACTCGACGCTGGCCGCAAGCTCGGCCAGAATGAACGCCCGGGCGCAGTGGTACCCCGTTTCCAACAGGGTGATGCTCCGTGTCGTCCACAGATAGAGATAAGACAGCGCGATTGCGCACAGCATACAGGGGATCCAGAGCATCTGCGGCACACAGCCGGTCAGCTCGAGGAAGGCCGACAGCACCACCGCCCAGACCACCGTGATGGAAATGGTAGTGCGCTTGCCAAAACGCGGCGTCAGGCCGTAGGTGTAGAGCAAGGTCGCAAGGCACTCGGCCAGCGCGGTATAAAACCGTGGGATATCGGGCAAGGCAGTCACATTCCCTCACCTCCGATGTAGTCGGTCAGCGCGGCGAGGAAGGTCTTGCGCTTCGGGCGGCTGATCTGAAGCTCATACGGCCCGACCTCCACAACGCTCTGTTGGACGGAGCGCACCTGCGCCAGATTGACAAGGTATCCGCTGTTGCACCGGGCAAATGGCCGGGCGGACAGCTTTTCCTCAAAAGTTTTGAGGGAGCCGGGCGCGGAAAAATCGCCCTTCTCGGTGTAGAAATGCACCCGGTGGCCTTCGCTCTCGAGATAGTAAATGGTGGAAGCATCCAGCCGCCGCAGACCGCCATCCACCGGAACGGCCAAGTAATGCCGCGTCCGCTTTTCGATCCGGGTCACGGCCTTTTGGAGCTGCTGCGAAAAGGCAAAATACGGAACCGGCTTTAACACATAGTCCAGCGCGCCCACCGCATAGCCCTTGATGGCGTACTGCGCCATATTGGTAATAAAGATAAGTACCACATCATTGTCCAGCGTGCGGATGCGCTCTGCGGTGGACATGCCGTCCAGATGCTTCATCTCTACATCGAGGAAAATAATGTCGTAGACCGGGCGATAGTCATCTAACAGGTCGAGTCCGTCCGGAAAGACCGTGACCTCGAACTCCGTTCCGTACTGCCGGGTGTGCCGCTGAACATAGTCGGTCAGCTGTTCGCGCACTGCCGCGTCATCCTCCACGATCGCGATTCGTATCACAGCTGCACCTCCCCTTTGAAGTAATCGTTGAAGTTATTATACACCAATCAAAGCAGCTCTTTCAATGCCGCTTTCTCCTGCTCTGCCAGTTCCGGCACCGAGGAGCGGAAGAGCGAGTCATACCGGTACAACGCCCAGCCGCCGACGTTCTGATTCCGCAGGTCGGCGACTTGCCGAGCCAGCGCGTTTCCGGTCGACCACTGGCTCAGGCTGTCCTCATTCGCACCGCCGTCACCGACGCCGATGCGGTACGCGCCCAGCCCGAAATACAGCGCGACGTCCGCCGAACGTGGCATGGACAGCCACTCGGGAACGATGTGGTCAAACCCGAACCGAGTGCTTCCGGATTGCAGGGTGTAGCCGTAGCCCCAGTAGACCTGCGGACAGAGATAGTCCACCACGGCGTCTTCGCCCTCGGCGGTCAGCCAGCTGTAAACATCGCTGTACTGGGTGTTCAAATCGTTGTCCGGGTTGCCCTGTGGACTGATGCCGAACCGGAGGGTCGGGTCAGCGGCCTTCACGATGTCGTGGACGGATTTCACCAGCCGTGTGACGTTCTCGCGCCGCCATGCGGTCAAGTCGCCTGCACCGGATGCCGCAAACTGCGCCGCGTCGATACTGGAATCGGTCGTGGGATAGAAATAGTCGTCGAAGTGGATGCCGTCCAGCGGATAGTTCTGCACCAGCTCTGCCACACCCTGCGCAACGTAATCAGCGGTTTCCGGAATGGCCGGGTTTAAGTACAAGCCCTCCCCGACCGCACAGACCCACTCCGGATGGGTGTTGGTGAGGTTGGAGTCGGCAAAATTCGGCGGAACATTGGCCGAGCTGCGGAGACGGTACGGGTTGACCCAGCCTTCAAGAGAAAGCCCCCGGCTGTGCGCTTCGGTGATGAGAACATCCAACGGGTCAAACCCCGGTGCCTGCCCCTGCACGCCGGTGCAGAGATGGCTCCACGGGTAGAGGCTACTGGGATAGAGTGCGTCGCCGAAGGGCCGCATCTGCACGAGGACGGTGTTCAGCCCCAGCGAAGCGCAGTTGTCCATCAGGGCGGCGGCATCCGCCCGGAACGCATCCTCCGAAGAAAAATCCATCCCGGCAAATTCGAGATAGCTCACCCAGACCGCGCGCCATTCGCCGGACGGAAGAGCCGGGTTGGGTGCAGGCTGGATGTCGGAATCTGGGGTCGGTTCCACTTCCACGGGCAGGCTCAGCCGGTCGCGGAGCAAGACGCCGCCCATGCCGCAGGCCGCAACACCCAGCCCGGCCAGAAAGACCCGTCTGGAAAATCGCTTTTTGTGTCGTCCTGTTCTTTTTGTCGGACGCCGGCTCATGCGTCATCCCTCTGCTTGTAGAGGGTCAGCGCGGCCCAGCCGCGCGCGCAGGCCAGCAGCACCCAGAGCAGATTCGTCCAGAAGCTCAGGGCCTCCATCCCGGCATAACGGGTCAGCAAGAGGAACATCAGGTGGAACACTTCCGCCGCGCCGACCAGCTGGAGCTGCCGCTGGATGGGCTCACCGCGCTGATACTCCATCGCCAGCAGCGCAGGCCAGACCAGAGCGGACGCGACATACGCCGCCCAGCCGTTGATGACATAGCTGAGCATCAGCACGATAAAGATGCCAAAGTAGTTCCGCTTTTCCTTGGCCGGCGCGCCCTTTTCAGCGGCCAGAAACAATACCGTAATGCCGGTGATGCAGAAGGCGACCATCTCGAGAAAGGAAAAGTCCATGCCGCCCAGAACGGCGAAACCGTTCAGCATCGAAGCCGCCGCCGCGACCAGCAGGAAAAAGTACCATGTTTTACGGGTGAATTTCAGTTTCATTGCGTGTCCTCCTGCCTGCGGCAGGCGCAGGCCATCAAAATTTTGGAATATTTCAAATATTATAACACAATTTCCGGCAGGTTGTGTTACAATAAGAAAAACTTGCATCAAAACGCATCCGGGAGGACACGCATGAGTTCTGTTGTTTCGATTATCATTCTGGTGGGCGTTATCGGCCTGATCATGTACCTGCTCAGCAGCCGCGAGAACAAACGCCGCAGCCAGTACGGGCCGTCCGGCCTGAGCGAGTTCCGCACCGACCTGCCGCTGGACGACTGCTTCGACCGGCTGGACGAACATCACGAGGACGACGTTTTCGCCTATGAGTGCCGCCGGGAGAACGACGGCGGATTCCTGCTCCACCTGACGCTGCACCAACCGACCCAGCAGCCGCTGGATACCTTATATACTTTACGTCTCGACCCGGGCCGGCAGACCATCGTGACCCTTATCTTCATCCGGGAAGCCTTCGGCTACAAGGAGCCGCTTTTCCCACAGGAGATGCTGGATGAGTTCCTGCTGCAGAAGCTGGACGCCCACCGCACCAAATAAAATCCCGAAAAACACTTTTCATTTCTGCGATTTTTTGGTATACTATTAGTTACAGCGGTTTTGTTCCAAGACCGCACAAACGGGCCAGTAGCTCAGCTGGTCAGAGCTGGCGGCTCATAACCGCTTGGTCGCGGGTTCAAGTCCTGCCTGGCCCATACATAAAAGAAAAAGGAGTTGTCTCGCAAGGTTGTCTTGTGCAGCAGCTCCTTTTTTGATAAAAGGGAGTGTGAGACGATGAAAAATAAAACACCTCCGTTTGAGATCAACGAAACGATGCTTGCGGATGTTGTCAAAATCAGTGAGCTGGTCGGACGGGTTGGCTCGACGGTCAGCTTGTCGGCAAGCCCGACTCTTCGTCGACAGAATCGTATCAAGACGATTTACTCTTCGCTGGCAATTGAACAGAATACGCTATCCCTGGAACAAGTGACAGCAGTGCTTTCGGGCAAAAGAGTTCTCGCTCCGCCGAAAGACATCGCGGAAGTGAAAAACGCGTATGAAATTTACGACCATCTGAATCAGCTGAACCCCTATTCGGTTGAGGATTTGTTATCGGCACACCTCTTGATGATGCGAGGTCTCATCGAGGAAGCAGGCGAATTTCGTTCCCGGCCAGTCGGTGTAGTGGACAGCGAGGGGAATATTCTACATTTTGGTACACTTCCGCAGTATGTTCCATCTCTGGTGGAACAACTGATGGATTGGACACAAAGCAGTCCACTTCCCATGTTGATAAAGAGTTGTGTGTTCCACTATGAGTTTGAGGTCATCCATCCGTTTTCAGATGGGAATGGCCGGATGGGAAGGCTGTGGCATACGCTGTTGCTTTCGCAGTGGAACCCATTGTTTGCATGGCTTCCGGTTGAATCCATCCTCCACGACCACCAGCAGGAATACTATGACGCGATCAATCGTTCCAACGCAGAAGGAGAAGGCACGGCGTTCATCGAGTTTATGCTTGGTGTTATTAAAGAAGCGTTGGAAGAGGTAAGCAAAGACCAGTAAAAATAAATAACAAAAATTTATTTGACTGTTGTATGAGGAAACTTGTACGGCAGTTTTTGTTTTTTTGACTACTGTTAAAAATTTCCACCAATACCCTATTCTGACAAACGTTGCATCCGGGAAGCGTAAAATGAAGCTGTACCGGATAGCTCCTGAACAAAACGTGTTCGGCTGCATGGATTCCGGGAACGGAACCGTGCGGCCGTTTTTGTTTGACCGGCGCGGCGGCATCCAGCAAATCACGAGAAAAAGGAGGGCTTACCCGATGAAAGGCAAACATGCAAAAGATGCAGTGGCAGAACAAAAATACGCAAGACGACTGTTCGCACTCTGCTTTGCGGTGGTCTTCCTGTGCAGCTGTCTGCTGCCGGTCTTCGCGTCCGGGCCGCTGCTGAACGAACCGCCTGCGGAGAGCGTGGAGACGACCATCGACATCGAAAAAGCCGAGGCGGACAGCGTTGCGGAGGAAGAAACACCGGACAGCATCCCGGAGGCGGACAGCACCGAGGAGGAACTGGCAGAGTCCGAAGCAATAGCAGAGGAACCGGCGTCCAGCATCAAGGATACGATGGAAGAAATTCCCACAGAAACACAGGTGGACGAGCTTCCCGGAGAGGAATTCACGGAGGAACTGCCGGATGAGGTCTTCTGGGAAGATACGACCAGTTTTGACGAGGTTTCCGATGCCGCAGTCTTTGCGGCGGATACTTACGCCAGTAGACCAAGGTCGACCGACTTCACCTTCTCGGTCGAGAATGCCGAAGTGGTCTATGTCCACTATGATTCCAGCATCAGCGCAACGGAAGCCGGAAATCTGGAATTTGAGCCGGTGACCGGCCCCTTCACGACCGACTGGGATCACAACTATAACAACTACTGGGTATTCTTCGTGAAACCGGACGAAAACTACATGGTGACCGGTATTGGTGCTTCGGGCTACGATGCCAGCTACCGGAACGATATTTACAGCGTAGATGGTAGCTACAAAAATATCAGCCACTATCCGGGCATTGTGGCTCTGGTGGAGCGTGCGAAAGCACTGGGGTATGTCGGAATGTTCGGATACAGCCGGAACGCTTCCGATGATAATCCATTTACGAGCGCGGATGTCACGGTGACCGGCGAACAGCCGCCCATCACGGTGGAAGCCGTCAGCGACAAGACCGAAAATGTCCGGCCGGATGATGCGCTGACCTTTACGGTCACCATCACGCCAGGCCACACGGCAGGAACCAGCAGCACCGGCTACACCGGACGGGATACGGTGGAGGATGTCACCATCGAGAGCCTTATCATCAACGGCGTCGATTACAAGGACAGCTGCGCGCCGCTGGTGGCAAACGGAGACGGTACTTACACAACAACGGTTCCCTACACGGCGACACGGGAGGACTGCAATGCCGGACTTGTCAAGATGGAAGTCACGGCTTCGGTGGACTACAAGGTGAAACTGAACACCAAGGATTTCAACGAGGCAACCGTGGACACTGACGCAACCATTGAAAGCTCCGCGACGGTGGAATGTCTCATTGCGCCCAAGAGTCAGGTGCGGTATGTGACGATTATCGAGAACGCGCCGGCGAACTATCCGGAAGAACTCGATGAACACCCTACCGACAGCAATACCTATTACGAGGGCGAGTTTGTCACGGTGGATACGACCTACCCGGGCAAAACCGTTGTGGATGCCGAAAACGGCGGTATCTGGACCTTTGACGGTTGGTATCTCGGCGAAGACAAGGTGACGGAAGCGGAAATGACCCAGACCGGACTGGTCTTTGAGGGCGTCTGGCGGTTCAAAAAGACGACCAGCTCGTTCAAGGTGGAAAAATCCGTCCGCGGCAACATGGCTGACCCGGATCAGGAGTTTCCGTTCAGCATCACCGTCCGGGATGCTGATGGGAATCCACTGGAATTCAAGCTGGACGGCGTTCTGCAGACCGGAACGGCCTCTTTCACCCTGAAAGATGGTGAGGATATCCCATTGACGCAAGTTCCGACCGGTGCGACCGTCATCATCACCGAGACGGATGCGGAGGGCTACCGGGTCAACGCGATGCTGAACACCGAATACTTGAACCTCAACTGGCAGGACGACGGCGGAAGCTTCGCCTTTACGGTGGCACAGCCCAGTATCCAGACCCTCTCGGCGGAAGATGAGGACATCGGCCTTGTCCTGCTGAGTACGGCCAATGATGGTGAACTGACCGAGGGCAGTGTCGTGACCGTCATCAACAAGAAGGAACTTCCGGTTCCGACCGGCGTGGCAATGGACACGGCTCCCTATCTGCTCCTCTTCATCCTGACGGGTGCAGGTGCAGGGCGGCTCCTGCTGCGGAGACGCCGGTTCGAGGATTGAAAATGAGAAGGAGGACAAAATGGAAAAGGAACTGCGTTCGGCTCCGGCAGGCACTTTCCGGGAGCGGATAAAGCATCTGCACGAGCGGATGAACGCTTCGCGAAACTGGCGTGATTTCTGGAACCTGCTGTTCCGGGTGGCGGTCCTGGCCGTCGCTGCATGGGTGCTGTGCGGCTGGGTCTTCCTGCTGACACAGGCATCCGGAAACAGCATGTTCCCGGCAGTAAAGGCCGGAGATTTACTCATTGGCTACCGGCTGCAAAAGACCTACGCCAAAAACGATGTCGTCCTCTACGAGCAGGACGGAAAGCTCTGCGTGGGCCGGGTGCTGGGCCGTGCAAACGACCTCATCAGCATGGACGACAGCGGAACGCTGGTGGTGAACGGTTCCGTGCAGAGCGGAGAAATTTTGTATCCCACTTATGCCAAGGAGGGGCTGGAATACCCCTGCACCGTGCCGGAGGGCTGCGTGTTCATCCTTGGCGACTATCGGACACAGGCGACGGACAGCCGCGATTTCGGGCCAGTGGCTCTGACACAGGTCAAAGCAAAGGTCATCACTCTACTGCGGCGGCGTGGCTTGTAAATAAAGACAACTTTCAGGGAGGAATTAAGATGAAACTGAAAAACACATTTGCAGGATTTCTGGCAGTCTCGATGATGGCGTCCATGGCGGCGGTCCCTGCCTTTGCAACGTCTCCGTCGTTCAGCAATGACCCCATCACAGGCCCCCTCGAGCTGACAAAGATCTACGACGTCCTGAAAGGCACCGCCCCGGCGGAAAACCTTCAGTTCAAGGTGACCTACTGGAAATCGGAAAAAGTCGTCAGCGGCGGCATCGACAACAGCATCCCCACCGGCTCGCTGATCTACAATGCTGACTTCACGGAGGGCGGCACCGAGGACGGTCTGGATCTGGGCCAGCACAAGAAAACCTTCAGTATTGATTTGCAGAACGATCTGGGTCTTCACAAGGTCGGCAAATACTACTTCAAGGTCGAAGAGGTCGCTGGCGATATGGCAAGCGTGAGCTATGATTCCAGTGTCCGGGTTCTGGTCGTCTCGGTCGTGAACAAGGTGGATGATGACGGGAAGCTGCTGGATGGGTTGGATTACTATGCTGCCTTGTACGAGATGGGAAAGGACGGAGAGCTGGGTGAGAAGATCTCCGGCGGCGACGCCTTCGAGAACAAGTACGGCAAGGACGACTGCGACCGTGACAACGTGTTCAACATTGACCTGAGCAAGGAAGTCCGGGGGCGGTTCGCTGACCGGAACGAGAGCTTCACCTTCAACATCGTCTTTACGCCGGAAGCCGGCAAGAACGCGGATGATTACTACGGCGCAACTGTCACCATCAATGGCATCTCGTATGTCTGGGCAATCGACGGCAGCACCGTGCATACCGTCCCCCTGAAGCACGGCGATACCTTTACCATCGACAACCTTCCCAAGGGCGTTACTTACACCGTGACCGAGGACTTCTCCGATTCCGAGTGGAGTACCACAGCGGACGGCGAAGACGGCACGACCACGACCGGCACCATCACGGCGGATAAGGATATTGATTACGTCAACAAACACAACGGTGTGCCTGATACCGGTGTCATCCTCGACAATGCTCCGTACTTTGTCCTGCTGAGCGTCGTCATGACTGGTTCGGCTGTCCTGTTCATCCAGAAACGCCGCCACACCGAGGACTGAGTTTCTCCGATATCCCGATGTTTTATAGCACGCATCTGCTCAGAAAAGCCTTGAAGCGATAGGAGGTGGGCTGTATCAACTGGCAGCGGATGGTACTGAGAGCAGCCGACTTTCTCGTCAGCGCGGTCGTTGTTCTCTGCCTTATCACAGCAGGAGCCTATTCCGCATACGCGTTGTGGGATAACGCTCAAATCTACGCGGCGGTGGACGACGTACAGTCGGAGCTTCTCCCGTTCAAACCAGCCGCAGATGCCGACAATGGCGCGTCCTTTGAAGAGCTGTTGGCCATTAACCCGGATGTCCGGGGATGGCTGACGCTGGACGGAACCGCCATCGACTACCCTGTTTTGCAGGGTGAGACGAATTTCAGCTATATCAACACCGATGTCTATGGAGAGTTTGCCCTCGCAGGAAGCATCTTTCTGGATTCGGACTGCGACGGCGGCTTCCGTGACCCCTATTCCCTGCTGTACGGTCACCACATGGAAAACAGCAGGATGTTCGGCGACCTCGACCTGTACAAGGATGAGACGTTCTTTGGCGAGAATACGACCGGCACCCTGATTTTGCCCGACCGTACCTACCAGCTCGAAACCATCGCCTGTCTGCTGGTTCCGGCGTCCGAAGAGGCCATCTTCGAGACCCAACAATGGAATCAGAACCTGAACGGCCTGCTGGACTTTGCGCAGTCGAACGCCCTGAACTGGAGCGAAGAGACTGACCGAAAGTTCCGGGAGGACGGCGGAACCCAGCTTCTGGCGATGTCCACCTGCTCGGCAGAATTTACCGATGCACGAACCATTCTTCTGGCATGGATGAAGCCATCCGTGCTGGAAGCGTAAAGGAGGGGATGAAATGAAGTTCCGAAGATTCGCGGCAGCGTTGCTGATGGCGGCTCTCTGTCTGAGCGTCTGTCTGCCTGCCGGTTTTGCGGCTGGTTATGCCGTGACCCTGAGGTTGGGCGTTGAGGTACGGTGTACCGGTACATCCATCCCTGCCGAGACGTTTCAGCTGGAACTCACCGCGCAGGACGACGAGCCCATGCCGGAGGACGTCGCCCAAGGTGATACCGTGGTGATCCTTGCCGCCAATCACGGCCGGGAACCCGTCACGGCATATTTTCCGGAAATTACCTTCACCCACCCGGGTTATTACTACTACACTGTAAAACAGGTCCACGGCAGCAAAGCGAACGCGGACTATGACGATACGGTGTACTATATCAAGGTCCAGGTCGTCAACGACGGCGATACCCTGCGCACCGATGTGATGGCGTTTACCTCGCCGGAGATGCCGGCAGACCAGAAGCAGAGCGAGATCTGCTTTACGAACCGCTACGGGAACGCCCCATACATTCCGCCCTATCAGCCGCCCACGGACGACGATATTACGCCGGTCACTCCTGTGACCCCAGTGACTCCCGTTACGTCGGTGACGCCGGAACCGGAGATCCCGACAACACCGCAGCCCGAGGAACCGGAGCCGACCCAGATCCCGGAGGAACCCGTTCCCCCGGAGCAGGAGCAGCCGCCGAAAGAGACCCTGATACAGACCGGACAGAACAACTGGCCGGTGCCGGTATTGGCCGGATGTGGTGCAGCCCTCGTTGGATTTGGTATCCTTTTGACGCGGCGTGAAAAGAGAAAGGACGAAAATGCGTAACTCCCTCGGGAAACTCTGCGTGATCGCAGGCGTTCTCCTGCTGCTGGCAGCGTTGAGCGTCTTCGGGTACAATCGGCGTGAGGACGCTCACGCCGGAGCCGAAGCGCAGGCTGCCGTGCAGGAGCTGGAAGAGAAAGTGATGGAACTCAGCACCGCCGAAACGCCCTCGGATACAGCAGACCCGGACAGCGAAGAGCCGCAAAGCTCGGAACTTCCGGTGACCCTGCTGGACGGCTATGAATATATCGGCGTGCTGTCCATCCCATCGCTTGACCTCCGGCTCCCGGTCATGAGCAACTGGAGCTATCCAAAGCTGAAACTCTCGCCCTGCCGGGCCTCCGGTTCTTCCCGGACGGATGATTTGGTAATTGCTGCGCACAATTACGAGTCGCATTTCGGGAAGTTGGGGAGCTTGTCGGTGGGAGACAGTGTGGAGTTTACCGACATGGAGGGAGTGGAGAACCACTACACGGTCACGAAGACGGATGTTCTGAAACCGACCGACGTGGACGAGGTGAAAGCCAGCGGCTATGCGCTGACCCTGTACACCTGCACCTACGGCGGCAAGACCCGGATCGTCGTTTTCTGCCAGCGTGCGGAAAACGGCACCGCAGGCGAAATCACCTGATATCGCTCCCGAACATCCCGTGCCGGAACTGCTCCGGTACGGGATGTTTTCTGCGCATCGCCCTCTCAGGCGCATTTGCGCCAGCTCTCCCAAAGGGAGAGCCATTGGCAGGCCGGTCAGCTGAAAGCGTAAACCATAAAATGCCGGGCCTCGCTGTTGAAAGCAGCGACATAATCCGGTGAAGAGAGTCATATACTTTCTCCAGAGAAATCAAACTTTGGGTGGGAGGCATGGGTCTATGTTTGTGGTAACATTGAATCAGACGAGCCTGAAAAAGTTCGGGCTGGGCGTGGCCTGCTGCGCGCTGGTGGTGTTCAGCGCGGTACTGGGGCGGTACATCAGCACCCGGACGGCACCGGCATCGGCCAGTGTGAACAAGATCGAGAGCGCGCAGGATATCCAGACTTGGTTCACCGGCTACGGCCTTGATGTGGATGGCGCGACCATCACCGCCGATAAAGTGAAGATCCCCCGGAAGTGGGATGACAGTTTCTCGGCGTTCAATGGGGTCATCCAGCAGAGCGGAATGGATCTGACGCGCTACAAGGGCAAGACCGTCGAGAAATGGACCGCGCTCATCCCGGCGGCCAGCAAGGGCGAGGCCAGCAGCTATGGCGTGCTGCTCGTCTACCGGAAAAAAGCAGTCGGCGCGTATCTGCTCGAAAAGCCCTCCGGCGTCGTCACCGGCCTGAAAGATGCCCAGACCGCGATGGCGCAGCAGGAGCAGGCACAGGAAGTCTCGGGCGAGGATTACAGCGGCGACTGGGGCGAACGCCATGACGAGGAGCTGAGCGCGTCCGAACAGGCGCAGGAGACCTCCGGTGAAGATTTCAGCGGAGATTGGGGCGAGCGTCACGACGGAGAGCTGGGAGCCGAGGGCCAGAGCCAGCAGACTTCCGGCGAACCGGAGACGATGCCGCAGCAGGATGCCCAGTACACCGACCTGCCGCTGGACGCCGAGGGCTATCCGGTCGAGTGAAAAAATCACGCAGGGATGTTATGTTGTATCCTACTGACCAACCGTCAGTTTGGACGAAAAATAATATCAACCTCGAAAAAATGTGTACTCTTTGCATTTTTGCTGTATAATTATGTTCAATTGTAACAAAAAAATCGTTAAAAAATCGGCAATATGAAACGGTGAAAAATTCTCCGAACGGGTTTATAATAATAGTAGTACATCCAGCGGCAAAAAATTTTGCAGTCGCGGCCGGAGCGGCACAGACCACCCGGCAAGGGATGAAGTAAGGAGAAAATGATCATGAAGGAATTCCAGTATACCGTTAAGGATGCCTGCGGCATCCATGCTCGTCCGGCAGGTCTGCTCGTCAAGGTCGCTAAGGGCTTTGCAAGCACCGCTACCCTCGAGAAAGAGGGCAAGACCTGCGACCTGCGCAAGCTGATGGCTCTGATGGGCATGGGCGTCAAGCAGGGCGACACCATCACCATCAAGGTCGAGGGTGACGACGAAGCAGCAGCAGCTGAGGCGATCCAGAAGTTCCTGAGCGAGAACGTCTGATCCGCGAGATTAACGTGAAGCGAAGTCCTCGTGGGGAAACTGACCTGCGAGGACTTTTTTAATTCAAGATGAGAAGGAGAATTTGCGATGCAGGTAGGCACCGGTAAAAGTATTCTGAACGGAATCGCGATTGGCAAACTGAAGATCTACAAGAAAAAAGATACCACCATCTCGGCAGCAGAGTTCCCGGACAGCGCGGCAGAGGTCGCCCGTTTTGAGGAAGCACGCGAGAAGGCCATCGACCAGCAGACCGCTCTGTACGAGAAAGCTCTGGCCGAAGCTGGCGAGGACATCGCCGAGGTGTTCAATATCCATGCGATGATGCTGGACGATGACGACTTTGTGGACGCCATCAAGGAGATCATCAACGGACAGAAGAAGTGCGCAGAGTACGCCATCAAGACCGCTGGCGACAATCAGGCGGCTGTTTTCGCGGCCATGGATGACCCGTATCTGCAGGCACGCAGTGCGGACGTCATCGACATTGCGCAGGCTATGCTGGACATCCTGCAGGGCGTCGATAACGCCAGCCTGCAGGGTACCGAGCCGAGCATCCTCGTCGCCGAGGATCTGGCACCCTCTGAGACCGTCCGCATGGACAAGAGCCTGCTGCTGGGCTTTATCACCCGTGAGGGCAGCTCCAACAGCCACACCGCCATTCTGGCACGCAGCATGAACATCCCTGCCCTGATCCAGTGCAAGGACATTCAGGCTGATTGGGATGGCAAGATGGCAGTCGTCGACGGCTACAACGCCTGTGTTTATGTCGACCCGACCCCCGACCTGCTCAAGAGTCTGAAGAAGCGTCAGCAGGAAGACCAGAAGAAGCAGGCCCTGCTGCAGGAACTGAAGGGCAAGACCAACACCACCCTTGACGGCAAGACCATCAACGTCTTCGCCAACATCGGAGGCATGAACGACGTGGGTGCTGTCCAGCAGAACGATGCCGGCGGCGTCGGCCTGTTCCGCACCGAATTCGTCTACCTGAACTGCAAGGACTTCCCGACTGAGGAGTATCAGTTCGAGGCATACAAGCAGATCCTCGAGAGTTTGGCACCCAAGAAGGTCGTCGTTCGTACCTGCGACATCGGCGCAGATAAGACCGTCGACTACATGAAGCTCGACCACGAGGAGAACCCGGCTCTGGGTTATCGCGCCATCCGCATCTGCCTGACCCGGAAGGACTTCTTCAAGACCCAGCTCCGCGCTCTGCTCCGTGCTTCCGCTTACGGCAACATGAGTATCATGTTCCCGATGATCACCAGCCTGCGCGAGCTGCAGGATGCAAAGGCAACGCTGGAAGAGTGCCGTCAGGAACTGCGCGCTGAGGGCGTGAAGTTCGATGAGAAGATCGAGGTTGGCACCATGATCGAGACCCCGGCAGCTGTCATGATCGCGGACAATCTGGCTGCGGAGTGCGATTTCTTCTCCATCGGCACCAACGACCTGACCCAGTACACCTGCGCTCTGGACCGCCAGAACGCAAAGCTGGAGCCGTTCTTCAATCCGCACCATCCGGCTGTTCTGCGTGAGATCCAGATGACCATCGACGCAGGCCACCGCCACGGCATTTGGGTCGGCATCTGCGGCGAGCTTGGCGCAGATACTGCCCTGACCGAGACCTTCCTGCGGATGGGCGTCGATGAGCTGTCCATGAACGCAAAGAGCATTCTGCCGGTTCGTAAAATCATCCGCAGCGTCGACCTGAGCAAGCCCTCGGATAAGAACGTCTCAGCGGTTTCAGGCTGAGAAAACCGAAAAAGTTCCAGACCCCCGGTGAGAGAAAACTCTTTCACCGGGGGTTTTGTACACCTGAAATTTGAAAAAACACTTTAAAACCATAAAGCGAGATGCTATACTGAAATCACATCTCCGCCCGGATAAGGAGGAACCGGCATGACACAGTTCCTGATACGACACTTCATCAAAAATTCCAGCGAGGTCAAAGACCCGGCCGTCCGCACCGCTTACGGCAATCTGGCAAGCGTGGTCGGCATGGCCTGCAACCTTCTGCTCTGCCTCGGCAAGCTGACCGTGGGTACCCTCTTCGGCTCCATTGCGATTCTGGCCGACGCACTGAACAACCTTTCGGATGCCTCGTCCAATGTTGTCAGCTTAATTGGCTTTCGGCTGGCATCTAAGGCTCCAGACGAAAAGCACCCCTACGGCCACGCCCGGTATGAATATCTGGCCGGTCTGGTCGTCAGCGTGACGATTCTGGGCATCGGCTTTTCCCTGCTCAAGGAATCTGCCGTCAAAGTTCTTCACCCGACCGAAGTGACCTTCAACTGGCTGAGCATCGGCGTGCTGGCGGCGTCCATCCTCGTCAAGCTCTGGATGAGCGGCTTCAACCGAAAAATTGGCCAGACCATCGGCTCTGAAACGCTGATGGCGACCGCCGCCGACAGCCGGAACGATGTTCTGACGACCGGTGCCGTTCTGGTGGCGACCATCCTGTGCAGTGTGACCGGCTGGGCGAGACTGGATGGCCTGATGGGCCTTGGTGTGGCCGGGTTCATCCTCTGGTCGGGCTGGGGCCTCGTGATGGACACCCTCAGCCCTCTGCTGGGCGAAAGCCCTTCGCCGGAGCTGGTGGAGCATATCGAGCGAAAAGTCATGAGCTACCCGGGCGTTCTGGGGGTCCACGATTTGATGGTCCACGACTACGGCCCGGGCCATCAGTTTGCGTCGCTGCACATCGAGTTCCCGGCGGAATCCGACCCGCTGGCGGCGCATGACGTCATCGACAACATCGAGAACGATTTCCTGAAAAATGACAATTTACAGGTCACCATCCACTATGACCCCATCGTGACAGCGGATGCCGAGGTGGGCGTCCTGCGCAGCCGCCTGAACGAAAAAGCCCGTCAGCTTGACCCACAGCTCTCGGTCCATGACCTGCGCATCGTGCCGGGCGATACCCATACCAATGTTCTGTTCGATTTGGCGTTCCCGGCAGGCTATGCCGGAGACAAAGACCAGATGCTGGCGGAAATGTGCAAATTCGTCACCGAACAGGACCCGAAATACAGTTGTATCGTGAAAGTGGAGCAGAGTTATGCGTCCGCTCCGCTTGGAAAATAGATTTTGGGGGAAGTAACTATGCTGAACGAAACTTACCGCGCCATGCTCAACAACAAGAGCGTTATCCGAGAGACCTTCATGTATGGCAAACAGCGTGCCGCCGAAATTGGCTATGAAAATGTGTTCGATTACTCGCTGGGCAACCCCAGTGTTCCCTGCCCGGCGGAGTTCACCAACGCGATGGAAGATCTGCTGCAGAACGGCGACCCCGTCGACCTGCACGGCTATTGCCCCAGTCAGGGCGACCCGGGCTTCCGCACCGCTGTTGCCGCGCATCTGACTAAGACCTTCGGCCTGCCCTATGAGCAGAAGCACATCTTCCCGACCACCGGTGCGGCCGGCGCAATTTCCCACGCCATCCGTGCCGTGACGAAACCCGGCGATGAGGTGCTGACCTTTGCGCCCTACTTCCCGGAATACGGCCCCTATGTGGCAGGCACCGGCGCAGTGCTGAAAGTGGTTCCGCCGCAGGCACCGGCGTTCCAGCCCAATCTGGACGCCTTTGAAGAGATGCTGACCCCAAACGTCACCTGCGTCCTCATCAATACGCCCAATAACCCCACCGGCGTGGTCTACTCGGCTGAGATGCTCACCCGGATGGCGGAGATTCTAACCGCAAAGAGCAAGGAGTTCGGTCACAACATCTTCCTTGTCAGCGATGAACCCTACCGGGATATCGCGTTCGATGGCAAAAAGGTTCCCTACCCGGCGGAATTCTATCTCCACACCCTGACCTGCTTCTCCTTCTCCAAGAGCCTGAGCCTGCCCGGTGAGCGTCTGGGCTATGTGGCTGTCCGCCCGGGCTGTGAGGGCGAGGATGTGCTGGTGGATATGATGTCGCAGATCTCCCGTTTCACCGGCCACAACTGCCCTCCGAGCATCATCCAGCGCGCCGTCGGCCGCTGCCTCGACGTGACGAGCGACCTGTCGGTTTACGAGAAAAATATGAACCTGCTGTACGACAAGCTGACCGCCCTCGGCTTTGAGGTCGAGCGGCCCGGCGGTACTTTCTATATTTTCCCGAAAGCCCTCGAAGAGGACGCAAACACCTTCTGCATGAAGGCCCGGGAATTTGATCTGCTGCTGGTGCCGAGCGATACCTTCGGCGTCAAGGGCTATGTCCGTCTGGCCTACTGCATCGACACCGAAAAGGTCGAGCGCAGCCTGCCTGCATTGGAGAAGCTGGCGGCAGCGTATAAATAACTCCCTCGTTGAGGGAGGTGGCATCGCGATAGCGATGACGGAAGGAGTTCAAGAGATAGGAGGCACAGCGATGAACCATCCGCTTCCGGAATATCCCCGTCCGGCCATGCGCCGCGACAGCTTTGAAAACCTCAACGGCCCGTGGCAGTATGCCATCACAAAAGCGGCGAAATATCCGGAACAGTGGGATGGAACCATCACCGTTCCCTACTCGCCGGAATCCAAGGCGTCGGGTGTCAGCCGGACGCTCCAGCCCGGCGAGTGGCTCCACTATCACCGGATGTTCCAGCCGCCGACTGGAACCGTCGGGCGCGTTCTGCTCCATTTTGGCGCGGTGGACTATGCCTGTGCGGTGGAGGTCAACGGCCATCTTGTCGGCGGACACCGCGGCGGCTACTGGCCGTTCACGCTGGATATCACCGATTACCTGAGTGACACTGGAAGAAACAGTCTCTGGGTCGCGGTGCAGGACCCGACCGGGAACGGCACACAGGCACGAGGCAAACAGACATTGAAACCCGGCGGCATGTTCTACCCGGCGCAAAGCGGCATCTGGCAGACCGTCTGGATGGAACGGGTGCCGGAAAATTACATCACTTCTCTGGATATCCAGCCTGACTACGATGAAAGACGAGTCACGGTAAAAATTCGCACCGCAAAGCCCAGCGACATGGAAGCCGTCTGGGGTGTGGTGCGTGCAGGCGGCGTCTGCATTGCGGAGGAATTCAACGCCGACAGTGTCGACCCAGACGGCTGCGGCGGAACCATGAGCTTTCTTATCATGGACCAGGATTTCCAGCCGTGGAGCCCGGACAGCCCGTTCCTGTACGACCTGACCCTGAAAGTCGGTGAGGACATGGTACACAGCTATTTTGCGATGCGGAAATGGAGCTGTGAAGCGGACGCAAAGGGGATCATGCACTTCTGCTTGAACGACAAACCCATCCTGCTGAACGGCCTGCTCGACCAGGGCTACTGGCCGGACGGCCTGTATACGCCGCCGTCGGATGCCGCTGTCCTGCACGAGCTGGAACGGGTGAAAGAGCTGGGTTTCAACCTCTTGCGCAAACATGCGAAAATCGAACCGCAGCGGTGGTATTACCACTGCGACAAACTGGGCATCATCGTCTGGCAGGACATTGTCAACGGCGGTGCGCCCTACAAGATGTGGTATGTCACCTATCTGACGAACGCCCTGCAGCCGCTGCTCCGCCACACACCCGACAAAAAGCCGCTCCGGGGCCTTCTGAGCCGTTCCAGCGAGACCAGCCGGAATGAATATTACAAAGAGCTGGAAGCTACGGTAGAGGCTCTGCGGCGCCATCCCTGCGTGGGCTGCTGGGTGCCGTTCAATGAGGGTTGGGGTCAGTTTGATGCCGCAGCCGCGACAAAAAAGCTGCTCGCCCTCGACCCAAGCCGCCTTGTGGACGAAGCAAGCGGCTGGTTCGACCAGAAGGGCGGCGACGTGGACTCCCGGCACAATTACTTCTATCCGCTCCGGGTCAAGCCCGGTGTGCGGACGGTCGCCCTCACCGAGTACGGCGGCGTTGCGTGGCCGATGCCCGGCCATGAACCGCCCAACAAGACCTACGGTTACGGCACGGCAAAAGACCGCCATGACCTGACCAGCAAGTACAAGAAATTGCAGCTGGAAACCGTGCTTCCCCAGCTCAAAAACGGCCTTTCGGCACTGGTCTATACCCAGCTCACCGATGTGGAGGATGAGGTCAACGGCCTGTTCACCTATGACCGCACCGAACTCAAACCCGACCCCACCGCCATCCGCAGCACCAATGCCGCTCTCGCCGCCGAGTTCGCGATGGTGATAGGGGAAAAATAACATCAGACAAAATAACACCGCCGCCCGGCATAAAATCGGGCGGCGGTGTTATTTTGTCTGCAAAAATCAGCTATTGGTGCTGTTATTGACGATTTTTTTTGCAGGGAGCTTATTCATTGCGGAGGAATCGAGGCTATGAGTGAGGGATGCGCCGTACTCAGCCAGAGAATCCTGCAGCTCGGAGGACTTCATATCGACCAGAGCCTGAGAGCGGAGGGCATCCAGAGAGGACATCTGGAGGGGGTCAAGGCGGACAGCCATCATCATGGCGAGGGTCGAATACTGCACGGCGGCAGCTTCGCCGACCTTCAGATTTCGGATGGTATCAGCGGAATCATCCACAGTGAAAGAGGTGTCGAGGTCACTGTCAGACAGCAGGCTGGTCGAGAAGTTTGCGTCAGCCGGGTCATCGGTGGTGGCGGTGACATCGTAGATGTCGGGCAGGACTGCGGTCACAGCGGACTGGAACGCGCTCTGCTGGGCGGCGGCAGTGGCCGGACGGGTGGTGTTGTAGCTGTCAGCCGCACCCTGTGCCAGCTCGAGCATCAGGGCTTTCTGGCTGTCGTCCGCAAAAGCGTAAGAGGTGGTGTTATAGAGCGGAATAGCGACGTAGTTGATGTAGTACAGGTCGTTCTCGATGTAATCGGTCAGCTCAGAATCCGAGACCGGGGTCTCGCCGTCTGCGCCGTAGACCATGTTCATCAGGGCATTGCTCTTGAGCAGGATGCGCTCGAACCGCTTGATGGTCTCGAGGCCGATGCCGTTGGCCTTGTAGGTGTCGCCGTACTGGTCCATCAGCTGCTCGGCGTAGCTGTCGGCCTGTGCTTCCTCGGCCTCGGTCAGCTGGCCGCCCAGCTCGTCGTAACGGGTCTCGATGGCGGCATAGGTCTCAAGGTTCTTGAGGGTCTGCTCGGCAACGTAATCGCTGACGACGGCGGTCTCTTCGGTGTCGGCATCGACCGTGATGGTCTCTTTCAGGAAGGACTTGACCTTGGAAGCGTCCTGCTCGCTGGAAGCGAGGTCGGCGGCTTTCTGGTAAGCGTCGAACTGTGCCAGCAGGTACAGGCCGGAGGTGATCTCACAGTCGCCGATGGTGCCGACGGTATCGGGCGTGGAGATGACACAGCCGGCCAGACCGACGGTCAGTGCCAGTGCGCAGAGCAGCGCGAGGATTCTTTTTTTCATGTTGGTACTCCTATGATGTTATTTTTTGGGAGAGGCAGGCTTCGCCTGGATCTCAGCCATCGCTTTGAGGATGCTTTGCAGCAGCTCAAGCGGTTTTTCGTTGGTTTGGAGGGTGACGGACAGGTAGGGCTTTGTGCCGGTCCCGGCGGTCACACGGCCATTGAACGCGACCAGCAGCCCCCGGATCATGCCAAGGTCCAGCGTTTCGACCTGAAGCAGGATGGTGTCCTTCTTCTGGGTGACCTCGTACACGCCGACCTCGGCGGCCTGCACGCGGACGAGGGAGACGTTGACAAGGTCGCTGACCGACGGCGGCGGATCGCCGTAGCGGTCGATGAGTTCGTCCAGAACATCGGCGGCATCCTCGGGTGTCTGGATGGCCGCGATTCGCTTATAGGCTTCGATGCGGCCCGGGCCGTCCGCGATATACTTTTCGGGGATAAAGGCATCCACACGCAGGTCAACAAGACATTCGCTCTTGTCGCGCTGGACGGGCTCGCCCTTGGCACGGGCGATGGCCTGATTCAGCATCTTCACATAGAGGTCGTAGCCGACGGCTTCCATGTGTCCGTGCTGGCTGTGGCCCAACAGACTGCCTGCGCCGCGGATCTGTAAGTCGCGCATGGCAATGCGGAAGCCGGAACCAAACGCCGTGAACTCCCGGATGGCGGACAGACGCTTCTGCGCAATGTCGGAGAGGGTCTTGTCACGCCGGAAGGTGAAGTAAGCATAGGCCTTGCGTCCGCTCCGTCCGACACGGCCCCGGATCTGGTACAGCTGCGCCAGACCCATCCGGTCGGCATCTTCGATGATGAGGGTGTTGCAGTTCCGGACGTCGATGCCGGTTTCGATGAGGGTCGTGCAGACCAGAATGTCGATCTCGCCGTTCAGAAGGTGCTGCCAGACCGGGTTCAGCTCCTCTTCGGTCATCTTGCCGTGGGCGATGCCGACCCGTGCGCCCGGAACCATCTGGCTGACGTGGGCGGCGGTGGACTCGATGTTGTCCACCCGGTTGTGCAGGTAGTAGACCTGACCGCCACGAGCCAGCTCTTTCTTCATGGCCTCGGCGAGGATAACGTCGTTGTATTCGAGAACGAACGTCTCGACCGGTTGACGCTCGAAGGGCGGCTGCTCGATGGTGGACAGGTCGCGGATACCGCTCATCGCCATGTTCAGGGTACGGGGAATGGGCGTTGCCGAGAGGGTCAGCATGTCCACCCCGATGAAGTTCTCTTTGAGTTTTTCTTTGTGCTTGACGCCGAACCGCTGCTCCTCGTCGATGATGACAAGGCCGAGGTCGTGGAAGCGGACGTCTTTGGAGAGCAGGCGGTGGGTGCCGACAACGATATCCACACTTCCGGCCTGCAAGCCGCGCAGGGTCTCCTTCTGCTGCTTGGCAGTGCGGAAGCGCGACATCATCTCACAGCGGACGGGGAAAGCCTCCATACGGGAGAGGATGGTGTTGTAATGCTGCCATGCCAGCAGGGTCGTCGGGGCAAGGATGGCGCACTGCTTGCCGCCCATGACGCACTTGAACGCGGCACGGAGGGCGACTTCGGTCTTGCCGACACCGACATCGCCGCAGAGCAGGCGATCCATCGGCCAGGGCTTTTCCATGTCCTTTTTGATTTCCGATGTGGCGTTGAGCTGGTCGTCGGTCTCGTCGTACTCGAACCGGGTCTCAAAATCGCTCTGCCAGTCGCCGTCCGGCGGAAAAGCGTAGCCCTTCGCCTGCCGACGGCGCGCATACAGCTCGATGAGTTCCTGCGCCATCTCTTCGGTGGCCTTTTTGACCTTGGCACGGGTGCGCTGCCATTCCGCACCGCCCAGCTTTGCCAGCTTGACCTTTTCCTCGTCACCGGGCGCGGTGTACCGGCTGAGCAGGTCGAGCTGAGTGACCGGAACGTACAGGACGTCCGAGCCGGAGTATTGGATTTTCAGGTAGTCCTTGGTGGCTCCCTGCACTTCCAGACGCTGGATACCAGCGTACATGCCGATGCCGTGGCTCTGGTGAACAACGTAATCGCCGGGCTTGATGTCCGAAAGACTGGACAGGACGTTTTTGTTCTTCTTTTTCTTCTTGGATTCGGCGGCTTCGTCCAGACCGTGACGCCGTGACGAGAGGACGGCCACATGGGCGAACGGGAAAGTACAGCCTGCGGTCAGGTGGCCGGGTAAAATCTGCACCAGGCCTTTCGTCGGCCGGACGTCCCGGCTCATGCTGACGGCATATCCCTTGTCTGCGAGGTCACGGGTCAGTGCGGCGGCACCTTTCGGCGTACCGGCAAAGAGCGCGACCGCAT
Source organism: uncultured Faecalibacterium sp. (assembly GCA_934548045.1). GTDB lineage: Bacteria > Bacillota > Clostridia > Oscillospirales > Ruminococcaceae > Faecalibacterium. The sequence continues at coordinate 42,846 of CAKTEM010000011.1, forward strand.
AGCCCTGCGCCACGAGAGGGTCGAGGTCTTCTTGCAAGGAAGCAAGGTCGCCGCCCCAGTTGGGAGCCGCGAACGCTTCGGCGTTGATGAGGTCTTTCAGCTTGAACTCGTTCATGCCGCGCAGGAAGTTCTCGCACAGCAGGGTGCTGTACTTTCCGGCGTCAATGACGAGATCCTCCATCGTCTGGTACAGTACGTCCAGACCCGGGCAGAGGACCCCCTCTTCCAGCAGACCGGTCAGCTCCTCGCTGCGGCGGAACTCAGTCGCTTTCTGTGCGTCGCGGATGCCGCCGACCTCATCGAGGATAAAGACCGGGTCGGTCAGATGGTCGAGCAGAGTTGCAGGCTGGGGATAGCGCAGGCCGTAGTACTTGTCCATCGCCTCCGGCATCAGCCCGGAATCCAGCTGCGACAGGTCGGCTTCCATCGCCTTTTCGAGGGCGTCACGCCGCTTGCCACGGGCTTTCTTCTGCGCGGCACGCAGAGCCTCGGCTGTCTCGACGGTATCGCCGAACAGGACTTCACGGGCCGGAGAAAGATAAATTTTCTCGAGCGCGCCGTCTCGCCGCTGGGTCAGCAGGTCGAAAGAGGACAGCGAGTCGATCTCGTCATCCCAGTATTCAACACGGGCCGGCTGTTTCATGTCGGGGGCGTAGATATCCACGATATCACCCCGGACGCTGAACTGGCCCGGGCCGTCGACCTGACTGCGCCGGACATACCCGGCGGCAAAGAGCCGGGAGACCAGCGATTCCCGGTTGTAGACCATGCCGGGCTTCAGGGTCAGGGTGTTCTTGCGGAACTCATCCTGCGGCACGGTGTACTGGAGCAGGGCTTCGGCAGGAACGCAGACGGCTTGGATTCGTCCTCCTGCCAGACCGCCCAGCACCGACAGACGCCGGTATTCGTATTCACGGCCTGCACCCTCGACCGGGCGGAGCATGAAATCCCGGGGCGGAAAGACCGCCGCCGACAGGCCGAGGGCTTTCAGGTCGTCGGCAAAGTGGGTCGCTTCCGCTTCGCCGGGTGTCACGATGCAGAGGACGCGCCCGGTGTCCTTTTGCAGGGCGGCATACAACAGCGCGCGGCCAGCTGGCGGCAGTCCGAACAGCGCGGCAGGCCCCGGCGTGGAAAGGCTGGCGGATACTTTCTGGTATTCCGGCGTATTTTTCAGCAGTGCTTCGTACACGATGACCCTCCTTTATCGTAAAATCAGTGGGAATAAATGCGCAGTTGAAAGGGGTTCCGGTTGTTCCCGAGCAAGTGTCCGGGGGTGGGGCCCCGGCGCGTCAGCGTTGGGGCGGGGGCTGGAAGCACCGTTTCACTTGCGAGGGAATGACCGGAACCCCCTACTGTGCTTACCCGTTATATTTGCTCTGTGCCATGCCGAGCTTGCCATCCATGATGACCTTTGCGGCGGCTTCGATATCAGAATAGCGGTCGGTGATGGCCTTCATGTCCTCGACCGGGAATTTGCCCAGCACCCAGTCGGCGAGGTCGTAGTCCGGACGGGGCTTTGCGCCGACGCCGATCCGGATACGGGGGAAATTCTCACCGCCCAGCCGGGCAATGATGCTCTTTAGACCGTTGTGTCCGCCTGCCGAGCCGGAGGGTCGGATGCGGAGTTTGCCGGGGTTCTGGGTGATGTCGTCGCAGAGGACGATCACATGATCTGCCGGGATTTTAAAGAACCCGGCCAGCGGTGCGATGGAGTCACCCGAAAGGTTCATGTAGGTCAGCGGCTTGAGCAGGACGACCTTGTGGCCGTCCACTTCGCCCTGCCCCCAGAGACCCTGAAATTTCGATTTGCTGACCGAGATGTTCCACTTGTCGGCCAGAGCGTCCAGTGCGGCAAAGCCTGCGTTGTGACGGGTGCCGTCGTATTTCGGCTCCGGATTGCCCAGACCGGCAATGAGCCAGATGTCATTTGTATTCATAGTTTCCAATTGCCTTTTCTGTTATGTTTTTATCAGCTTTATTATCGCAAGTGTTTATTATAACATGCGTGCGCGCAAAAAGATATACATTTTAAGCGAAAAACCTCGCCCGGCGGAAAAAAGGGGCCGTTGCAGGATACTCCCCCAGTCACAGCTTCGCTGTGCCAGCCCCCTCGAAGAGGGAGCCTTTTGCAGCTTGCGATGACGGAAGGAGTTCTGCAACAGCCCCAGATCTATCAAAAATTACTTGCCCTGTTCGTCTTCCAGTTTCTTCTTTTTGGCGATGTAAGCTTCCATCTTCGGCTCAGCCCAGCCCTCGAGGTTGGTCTGACGTTCCCGGGCGATGCCCAGTGCGGCGGCCGGAACGTCCTTGGTGATGGTGCTGCCTGCGGCGGTGTAGGCACCGTCGCCGACCTTGACCGGCGCGACAAGATTGGTGTTGCAGCCGATGAAGCAGTAGTCGCCGATGGTGGTGCGGAACTTGTTCTTGCCGTCGTAGTTGCAGGTGACTGTGCCGCAGCCGAAGTTGCAGTACTTGCCAACATCGCTGTCGCCGATGTAGGTCAGGTGGCTGACCGTGTTGCCGCGTGCGAAGTTGGAATTCTTGGTCTCAACGTAGGCACCTAGATGTACACCGTAATCGGTGACGGTGTTGACCCGGACGTGGGTGAAGGGGCCGATGTTGTTGTGTGCGCCGAGGTGTGAGCCGTAGACCTGGCTTGCGTTGACGGTGGTGCCTTCGTCGATGGTGCTGTCCTCAATGAGACTGTTCGGGCCGATGACACAGCCTGCACCGATGACGGTCTTGCCGCGCAGGATGGTGCCGGACAGGATCTTTGCACCCGGAGCGATGATGACATCTTCGCCGATTTCAACGGTACGGCTCTCAATGATAACGCCATTTGCAATATGGCGCAGCAGGATTTCTTCGCGTTTTGCTTCTGCCGCGTCCAGCAGGGCGCGTGCGGCAGTCAGTTTCGGATCCATAAAAATTGCCTCCTCTGAGATCGCCTGTGGCAATCTGGTCATATCTAGGCCGGACAAACAGAGCCAGAAAAGCGATGCAACAAATTTATTGGATAGATAGTTGTATCCAAGTTTGGCGAGATTTACGTCAAAAAATGAAAAACCTCTCCAAATCTTTCCCATTTTATATTACCGAAAAACTTAGTAAAATGCAAGGGATTGCACAAAATTTATCAAACAAATTCGGTATTTTGCCCGGTGGCAAACAAGGGATTTTCTGGTATAATAATTGAGCATTCACATCACAAATGTTCATCGTGTCTGGAAACGGAGCGAACGATGAGACCGCCGGTGCAAAGACCGGAGGCCAAAATTGGGAGGTAAACAACGCATGAGCAAAAAGTATCTGTACTACTTCAGCGAGGGCAACGAAGCCTTCGGTGGCGACAAGACCACCATGAAGAATATCCTGGGCGGCAAGGGCGCAGGTCTGGCAGAGATGACTGCAGCCGGCATGCCGGTTCCGCAGGGCTTTACCATTACCACCGAGGCCTGCACGCAGTACTACACAGATGGCCGTCAGATCAATGACGAGATCACTGCTGACATCTTTGAGCATGTCAAGGGTCTGGAGAAGATCACCGGCAAGACTTTCGGCGACAACGAGAATCCGCTGCTGGTCTCCGTCCGTTCCGGCGCGCGTCAGTCCATGCCTGGCATGATGGACACCATCCTGAACCTGGGCCTGAACGACGAGGCTGTTGAGGGTCTGGCAAAGAAGACCAACAACCCCCGTTTCGCTTATGACTGCTATCGCCGCTTCGTTCAGATGTTCGCGGACGTCGTCATGATGGTCCCGAAGAGCCTGTTCGAGGTCGAGATCGACAAGATGAAGGAAGCAAAGGGCGTCAAGAACGACGTTGACCTGACTGCTGACGACCTGAAGGAACTGGTCGGCATCTTCAAGAAGATCTATGAGGACAACGAGGGCAAGCCGTTCCCCCAGGATCCTCGCGATCAGCTGATCGAGGCTGTCAAGGCAGTCTTCCGCAGCTGGGATAACCCCCGTGCAAACGTTTATCGTAAGATGAACGAGATCCCCTACGAGTGGGGCACTGCTGTCAACGTTCAGCAGATGGCATTCGGTAACTCCGGCGACCGTTCCGGCACCGGCGTTGCATTTACCCGTGACCCGGCTACCGGCGCAAAGAAGCTGATGGGCGAGTACCTGATCAACGCTCAGGGCGAGGACGTCGTTGCTGGTGTCCGTACTCCTTCTCCCATCAGCCACCTGCACGAGCAGATGCCTGAGGTCTACGATCAGTTCGTTGAGATCGCAACCCGTCTGGAGAACTACTTCCGTGATATGCAGGATATGGAGTTCACCATCGAGGACGGCCATCTGTATATGCTGCAGACCCGTAACGGCAAGCGTACCGCTCAGGCTGCTCTGCAGATCGCATGTGACCTGGTCGACGAGGGCATGATCACCGAGCAGGAGGCTGTCCTGCGCGTTGAGCCCAAGCAGCTGGATACCCTGCTGCATCCCCAGTTCGACGCTGCTGCTCTGAAGGCAGCTGAGGTCGTCGGCAAGGGTCTGGCAGCTTCTCCTGGTTCTGCCTGCGGCCAGATCGTCTTCACTGCTGAAGAGGCAGAGGAGAAGGTCAAGTCCGGCGAGATGAAGAAGGTCGTTCTGGTTCGTCTGGAGACCTCTCCCGAAGATATCGTCGGTATGCAGGTTTCTCAGGGCATCCTGACCGTCCGCGGCGGCATGACCAGCCACGCAGCTGTTGTTGCTCGTGGTATGGGTACCTGCTGTGTCTCCGGCTGCGGCAACGACAACGACGTTAAGATCGACGAAGAGGCTAAGACCTTCGAGATCAACGGCCACAAGTTCGTTGGCGGCGACTGGATCTCCATCGACGGTTCTACCGGTAACATCTACGGCGAGCAGGTCGCAACTGTCGCCGCTACCGGCAACAAGAACTTCAACCGCTTCATGGGCTGGGCAGACGCTGCTCGTCAGTTGCTGGTCATGACCAATGCGGATAACCCCCGTGACGCACAGCAGGCAGTTGACCTGGGTGCTGAGGGCATCGGCCTGTGCCGTACCGAGCATATGTTCTTCGCAGAAGACCGTATCGCTGCTGTCCGTGAGATGATCTGCGCACGTACCGTTGAGGAGCGCAAGGTCGCTCTGGCAAAGGTCGAGCCGTTCCAGGAGGCAGACTTCACCGCGATGTACCGCATCATGGGTGACCGCCCGATGACCATCCGTTATCTGGATCCGCCTCTGCACGAGTTCCTGCCCACCAAGGCTGAGGACATTGCAGCTCTGGCAAAGGATATGGGCATGACCGCTGAAGAGCTGACTAACGTTGTTGTCAGCCTGCACGAGTTCAACCCGATGATGGGTCACCGTGGCTGCCGTCTGGCTGTCACTTATCCGGAGATCGCAGAGATGCAGACCAATGCAGTCATCAAGGCTGCTCTGAAGGTTTCTGCTGAGACCGGCAAGATGATCACTCCGCACATCATGATCCCTCTCGTAGGCGAGGTCAAGGAACTGAAGTTTGTCAAGGACGTCGTCGTTGCAACTGCTGACAAGCTGATCGCTGAGGCTGGCGTCGACATGAAGTATCAGGTCGGTACCATGATCGAGATTCCTCGTGCAGCTCTGACCGCTGGCGATATCGCTAAGGAAGCTGAGTTCTTCAGCTTTGGCACCAACGACCTGACCCAGATGACCTTCGGCTTCAGCCGTGATGATGCTGCGAAGTTCCTGGGCGCATACTATGAGAACAAGATCTACGAGAGCGATCCGTTCCAGCACCTCGATCAGGTCGGTGTTGGCAAGCTGATCAAGATGGCTGCTCACGATGGCCGTGAGACTCGCCCCGACCTGGGTCTGGGCATCTGCGGCGAGCATGGCGGCGATCCCTCCAGCGTCGAGTTCTGCCACAATGTTGGTCTGGACTACGTCAGCTGCTCTCCCTTCCGTGTGCCTATCGCACGTCTGGCCGCTGCTCAGGCTGCTATCAAGAACCCTCGCAAGTAATTGCGTGAGGTGCTGATGCACAAAGAGTAAAGCTTAATTAAGCAATACTGAACCGCCCCGGTTTCTGTAACAGGAAGCCGGGGCGGTTTTTGCGTGAAGAAAAAGGCGCGAAAGAAAATATGCAATAGTGAAAGCATAAAAATCTCCCGTGAAGTCGTGAAATACGCATAAAATTTCAAAAACAACGAATAAACACCGAGAAAATTCGCATATATGCTTGCAATTTGTGTGAAAAAGGTGTATGATTCTCTTTGTCGAAAAGAGACAGGAGACTAATAAAGGGGGATTCAACTCTATGTCACTTAAAAAGATTGCGGCGGCGGTCAGCACCATTGCGCTGATGCTCGCCGTGGTTCCTTCCGCTTTTGCATGTACGGCTCTGTACGTCGGCAGCGACCTCACTGAGGACGGAACGACGATGTTCGGCCGCATCGAGGATCTGGGAACCAACGATTATAATAAGCTGTTCTGCGTCAGCCCGGCCGGAAAACACACCGCCGGTGAGGTTTACGACGGCTGCTATGGCTTTACGTACACCTTCACCCACGACAGCTACCGCTATACCGCACGCCGTGATGACAACGGTCTGGGTGTCTGCCCGGACTGCGACGATACGCACGACCACACCCCGTATGAGGAAGCCGGCACCAACGAAAAGGGCGTTATGGTTTCCGCGACGGAGTCGCTGTATGGCATGAAGGATGTGCTTGCGGTCGACCCGTATGTGGACGACGGCATTGAAGAAGCCGAGATTACGACCGTCCTGCTCAGCGAGGCATCCACCGCGCGTGAGGGCGTCGAGATTCTGGCTTCCATCTACGATAACGCAGGCGCAGCCGGTGGTTCCGGTGTGTTCATCGCAGATCAGAACGAGACTTGGTTCGTGGAGAACCTGACCGGTCATGCTTACATTGCGCTCAAGCTTTCTTCCAACGTTGTGTTTATGCAGCCGAATATCGCGGCGATCGGTAAAATCGACCTCGATGATACCGATAACGTCATCGCTTCCGCAAATGTGATCTCTGTCGCGCAGGAAGCAGGTACTTTTGTGGGTGATGCAGAGGCCAACGTCATCGACCTGAACGCTTCCTACAACGGCGACAGCACCTCTCCTCGTATGGCTGCTGGTCTGAACTACCTGAACGGCACCGATACCTTTACCGAAGACAACTACACCGAGAAAGATTTCGCAATGAGCAACATCAACGAGAACGGCGATATCGTTCCGGTGTACTCCAATATCAAGCTGACCAAGAAGTTCTCCGTCGAAGATGCACTTAACTTCTTTAAGACTGAGCCGATCGCCAAGACCAACAACATCGAGACTCACCTGTTCCAGGTCAGCTCTACTGGCGACCTGAACACCGCCATCGTCGAGTGGACTGCTTTTGACGATAACGTGTACAATGTGTTCGTTCCGTACTATCCGATGCTGACGACCGACACGGCTGATTGCTACAAAGTTTCTCCGGGTACGGTCACTCGCTCCGATGAGCAACCGACCAAGGGCGTCTGGTACAAGGACCAGAAGGGCAAATACTACACCTATCCGGAAAACTGGACGGATTCCTTCTACGGCGCAAGGGATGCACTCTCCAACCTGCTGACCTATGGCGATGTCTCCGAGAAGGACAAGGCAAGCGTTAAGGCAAACTATGCTTCTCTCCAGCAGGAAATCATGTCCGATTATGCAGATATGAAGGCCGCTGTTGCCGCTGCTGACACTCTGGAAGCAAAGCAGGCCGCTGCAACCACCGCAAGCAACGCCATGAGCGAAAAAGTCCACACCCAGACCGTCAAGATGTTCAACAAGCTTCAGAACAAATATAAGGTCTGTGCATGGATCCAGTCGAAGCTGCATAAGGCTGCCTGAATACAATAAAATCACGCTGTAACTTTGATGACCGCCCCGGTTTCCGTAATAGGAAGCCGGGGCGGTTTTGTATGTTTTAGAAGTTTTCCGAACTCCAAAAAATCTCTTCTTTCCGAAGCATCGACTATGTATGCCGCATCGGCGGCGACGAGTTCGCCATCATCATGGTCGAGATGAATCCCAGCCTGAAATATACCATTGTGGATAAGATCACAGCGGTCAACAAAGAGCTTTCCGAGCCGACCGACGGTTTGCCTGCCGTCTCGCTCAGCGTTGGCGTTGCCTTTACCGAGCGTGAGAATCCCGGCCCGAGCATCTTCACGGATGCCGACAAAGCCCTTTACCACATCAAGGAAAACGGCAAACACGGCTGCGGATTCTACGGCATCCCGGAAGAAAATAAAGAATAAAACAAAAAGAAGGAGAGCCTTCCCGATTGGGAAGGCCCTCCTCTTAATTGCTCTTTGGAGTTCTCCGGGCTAAATTACTGACTGATTATGCAAGCAGGCAGTAGATGCCGGTAACAGGCCACCAGAAGCCCTGATTCAGTGCAGAATAAACACCGATCACCAGGCTCTTGACGTCCTTGCTGATGTAATCGGAGAAGTCATTGACAGCAGCGTTGATGAAACCGGAAGCACTGTCACCCTTGTGGGCATTGACAAAGCTCTTGATGTTCTTTGCAGCCCAGATCTCATTGTAGATGGAGATACCGGTAGCAGCGACGCTGACGGCCAAAGAAATAACGCTACCGCCCTCGGTGTAGGTCATTTCTTCTTCAGACATGACGTTATAGTTCGCGGGCATCATCATTTTCTTTTCCATAATAATACTCCTTTGTAAGCAATAATTCCCAAACAGTGTCAGAGGCACTGTTTTAGTCAATCAATAAACATGCGATCTTGCGAAGGAGATCGCCATACTGACCGGAATCGCCACGACCGTTACCATCGTTGCGATGGCGACAGAATCACGCAGGAAGTTTGCAGGAGACTCGCTCATGTCTTTGTGGATGTCATCCATTGCGCGGCTGACCGTATCAAAGATGTTTCCCTTGTGGTTCTTGGGGTCATTCAGCCAGTTTTTCGCCTGCGAGACGCCCCAGATAAAGCTGGAACCCAAAACAAGCGCACCAACGACGGTTGCAGTACCCTGAAGGAAAGTCCATGCACTGAGGGAGCCGCCTTCGGTATAGGTCATTTCTTCGTCGGTGAGAGAAGCATAACGAGCAGGAAAATTCAAATTCTGAGTCATAGATTCGTTACTCCTTCTGTATAAATCATTTTACTACAATCTGTGCTTTTTAGCAAGTAGTCTGAAACAAAAATCCGAAAAACTGGTAAACAGTATGAAAAACGGGAGAAATATTTGTGAAAATAGTCTGCAATAATTCAGCAAATACACCGGGATGATGGGTCAGCCTGCCACGCCGACACGGTAGAGGTATGGGTCACTCTTGAAACTGTCGAAGCTGTACAGCACAAGGATGGAATCATAGCCATTGTCCTCGATGAGCTTGTCCAGACCGTAGTTGTAGTTCCGGAAGTCCACAATGTCGATGTCGGCGTAGTTCGCGGTCAGATACGGCACAAAGCTGTTGGCAAAGCTGTCCTTGATGACCAGAATTTTGCCGGTGCCGTCGCCCTTGATGCGGCTCAGGCCGTTGTTTCCGTGGATGAACATCGCGTACTTGTCGTAGACGCTGAGCTTGTCGGTGTCGTACAGGCCGGTCGTCTGGCCGTCGGTGGGCTGGCCTGCGCCGGTGACATTATAAACCGTCAGCGGATTGCTCAACTCATAGTAGGTGATGGTATCCGGCACGGCGTTCCACGTCCGGGCCTTGGAGTAATGGGTGCCGTAGAAATCGTCTACCGTCACGGCAGTGTGGGCGTCACGGTCAAAGGGCGTCAGGTGCAGAGCGTCGCAGAGCTGGGTGTAAGCGTAGTAGGCACCCAGCGTCGTCCAATGGTGGTCGGTGCGGTAATAGAGATATTCGTCCTTGTGTTCAGATAGAACCTCTCGCACGTCCACAAACCGGCCTCCGGCGGCCTGTACGCTCTCAGAAAGGGAATCGAGATACTTGTCCTCATCGAGGAGAGGAGCGTTTACAGGCACGTTTTCGGGGTAGATAGCGGACGCCGCCGGAACGAGCATCACATTGACCTTATCCGGGTACCGCTGGCAGAGCGAGGTCAGCGCGGCGGTGTTCTTGGGCAAGGTGCGCGTCTCGCTGGAAACGAGGCCGTAGGTGCGAGGGAACATCATGTGCTGCTTTCCCAGCAGGATACCGCCGCTCTGCTCCTTCTGGAACAGGGTCGTCTCGACCATGCTTTGCAGGCTGATCCACTGGTCGCGGCCAAACACCTGATCCTTGACGTACTTGGTGTAAGAGGTGAAGTAGTTATTCAGCCCGGCGGCGGACACGCTGGAAAGGGTGGGCCGCTGGGTGAGGTTGGTATTTTCCAGTTCGCTGTATGCCCGGTCGGGCGTCACGAGGTCGAAGACGAACAGCCCGACAAAGAACAGGCTGAACGCCAGCAGGACGGGATACTGTTTGAGAGAAGAGAGTTTTTTCTGATCCATGGTTCTCCCTCCTTAGAAATTGAAGTAGAGGAACGGGCTGTTGGTGCTGCCGACCACATAGGCCGTCGAGACGACGAGGAGCAGCAGAATCGTCGCGACCCGGGTCACGGTGCGGCGGCGGAGCAGGTTCCAGAACTTCTCAATGAGTGGCGTGCAGCAGATGACCGAAACCACCAGCAGAACGCCGTAGTTGCGCAGAAAATAGAGCGGCGAGACACCGCCGGACGGGAGAAAGAGCTTCTGGAACAGCAGCCCGAACTCGACACCGGCATCGTTGCTGACGAACATCGCCCAGCCGACCACGACGAGGAACATGGTGTAGATGTGCGGCCAGACCTTGCCCTTTTTCAGGTAGGGCAGGAGGAAGAGCTTTTCAATCGCCAGCAGTACAAAGTAGTACAGGCCCCAGCAGATGAAGTTCCAGTTCGCGCCGTGCCAGATGCCGGTCAACAGCTCGACGATGAAAAGGTTCAAAATCTGCCGCTTCAGGCCCTTGCGGTTGCCGCCCAGTGGGATATAAACGTATTCCCGGAACCAGCCGGAGAGGGTCATGTGCCAGCGACGCCAGAACTCGGTGATGGACGAGGAGATATACGGGTAATTGAAGTTCTGCGGAAAATCAAAGCCCAGCATCTTGCCCATGCCGATGCCCATCATGGAGTAACCGGAAAAGTCAAAATAGAGCTGGAGCGAGTAGGCGATGACGCCCAGCCAGACCAGCGGCGTGGATGCGTTCGCAAGGCCGACAAAGGTCGTGGAAGGGCTGTCGGCGATGCCGATGATGTCCGTCCAGAGCGCGCCGATGGCGTCGGCCAGCAGGACTTTTTTCGCCAGACCGAACGTGAACAGGGTCATGCCATCCTCGATCTGCTGGAGGGAATAGCGGTTCTTGTAGACATGCAGCTGCGCCGAGACATCCCGGTACTTGACGATGGGGCCGGCAATGAGCTGAGGGAACATGACGACGTAGGCACCAAAGTCAATGATGTTCCGCTCGGCTTTCACATCCCGGCGGTAGACGTCGATGGAGTAGGAAAGCGTCTGGAAGGTGTAGAAGCTGATGCCCAGCGGCAGAACGCTGATGCCCTGTATCATGGCGAAACTGGTTCCCAGCAGGCTGTTCAGACTGGAAAGGACAAAATTCGCATATTTAAAATAGAACAGCATCCCCAGACTGCCGACCAGCGCGATGAGCAGAAATACCTTGCGGACAGCTGGTTTTGCATCGAAATGCTCGATGGCAAGGCCGCAGGTGTAGTTGATGAGGATGAGGGCCACCATGACCGGGAAAAACCGGACTTCGCCCCAGCAGTAAAAGACCAGACTGCACAGGAACAGGACGGTATTCTTCAGCTTGGCAGGCGCGAGATAGTATAAGGCCAGCGTAATGGGTAAAAAGCGGAACAGGAATAAGATGGTACTGAAAACCAAAGCGTCAGCCTCCCTTCGTGAGAATAAATGACAAAGTAGGCCGATGCCGGAGGGCATCGGCCTACTAAAAAATTTACTTATTGATAACGCTATCGACCGCCTTGGTCAGGTCTGCGCTGCACTCGTTGGAAGCGATGACCATCACAACGAGGTCGTTGTTGCTGGAGATAATCGCGTTCTCGACGTTGGACTGAGCCTGTGCGAACTCGGAATAGTTGCCGTAGAAAGCGACCTGATCTTCCTTGTAGGTCGTCAGGGCATCGACGACATCCTGTGCCTTGCCCTCAGCAGGCTGGATGACGAGGACCAGACCGGCATCGCCGTTGTCGTTGCTCTTGATGCCCTTGTAGCTGGTGACGTCCTCAGCTTTCAGGCCGAAATCGTACTCGATGTTCATCGCCGCGATCTCGAACTGGTTGGAGATGGGGTTGGACTCGAGCAGGGTGTTCACGACATCTTCCAGCTCATCCGAGCCGTTGGTGCTGTCGTCGGGCAGGACGCTCGAGACGGACGCCACCGAAGAGGAGGACGGAACCTCGGAGGAAGCGGCCTGCGAAGAGGTGCTGGAAGAGGAAGAGCCGCAGCTTGCCAGCAGTGCGCAGCTCAAAGCGGCGGCAGCAGCCGCAGCAAACAGTTTAGAACGATTCATCATGAAATATTCCTTCTTTTGTGTTTTCAAAACTGGCCTGCCATTCTGTGGGAAAATCCCATGCAAAACGAAACGGCAGATCACAGTTATCTTATCATAACATGGATAGAAATGCAAACGAACCGAAAATTTTTTACGGTTTCTTCACCCTGTTTTTCAGCCCTCAGCGGCGATGACCTGCACAGCCGCGATGTAGTCCTCAAAACAGAGACCGCTTGCGTTGATCCGGGCGGCGTTTTCGGTGCCGACATACCGCCAGTGCCACGGCTCGTAGGTGATCTCGGTTTTGTCCTCGGCACCCTTCGGATACCGCAGAATGAAGCCGTACTCCCCGGCGTGTTCGCAGAGCCAGCGGAACGCGGCGGTGTTCTCAAAGCCCTCGTCCAGACCGGTGTGTTCCGGGCTGTTCAGGTCGGCGGCAAGGCCGCAGTTGTGTTCGGAGTAGCCCGGCGGATTGACGATGGCAGCCGCCTTTTCCTTCGCGGTGGCCTCGTCATAGCCCTGGTCCCGATAGTATTGGGTCTTTTTCTCGTAAAGATTCGTCTGATATTTGACACTGCGGTAGCCGCTTTGCATCCAGACGGTCACGCCGTCGGCTGCGGCAGCTTTCTGCATCTCAAGGAACGCGTCACAGGCCACGGTCTGCAGGGTCTTGTTCACAGCGGTAGAGGAACCGCACTCCTTGGTGTCGAAGGTGTAGTTGTCCGGCATTTTGTTCGTGTGGTTGACTAAAATCATCAACGGGTCGTTCAGGATGGCCTGTGCCTCGGCGGCGGTCAGACCCAGAGCATTGGTCGGCGCGGTGTTTTCCGATTCGGATGCCGCAACGCTGGAAGCGGCGGTGTTTGCCGCCGGTGTGGTGGAGCTGGCCGGAACATCCGTGGACGAAGCCGCCGACGCGCTCGGAACGCTGTTGTGACGGGTGAGCAGGAACGAGACGATGCCGACCACGACGCAAACCACGAGGACAAGCCCGGTGATGCGCCGGATGGCACGGTTCCGGCGGCGACGGTGGATCTCTGCCCGGGTCAGCTTCCGCCGGGGATGATAGGATTGGTTCATACAAAACTCCTTTTGCATAATGACAGCCCCGAACGGGAAAACTGTTCCCGGAGGCGAATGGGATGAAACTATCGGCACAGGAATATGCGCGCCGGGTCAAACGGGCCGGGCCGAACTCTCCGCTGGGAAAAGACTGCCTTTGGGCGTTCTGCGTGGGCGGCGGCATCTGTCTGCTGGGAGAAGCTCTCCGGCAGTGGTATCTGACGAAAGGCCTTGATTTGGAATTGGCCGGAACACTGACAAGCTGTACGCTGATCGCACTCTCGGCGATTTTAACGACCCTCGGCCTGTATCAGAAACTGGCGGCACGCGCCGGAGCCGGTTCTCTGGTACCCATCACCGGCTTTGCGAACGCCGTCGTCAGCGCGGCGATCGAGTTCAAAGCCGAGGGCCGGGTGCTTGGCACCGGCGCGAAGATGTTTACCATCGCCGGGCCAGTCATCGTTTACGGCACGCTGGCGGCGGTGGTCTACGGGTGCATCTACTGGCTGACCGGAGCCGCCGCCGTCTGACCGCCGAAACCCGGTCCTTATCTACAATACGAGAGAGACCGCGAAAAAATTGCGGCATCCCGGCGAAAGAATAGTATAGCACAAAATCCGAAGAAAAACAGCCCTGAAAGGGGGAAATTTGCGATGGCGACACGGCACGGAGACACCCTCTGTTTTACGGCTCCGCCGATCATTGCGTCCTGCGCGGCCGTAGGCGGAAAAAAGGAGGGCGAAGGCCCCCTTGCCGCCGGTTTTGACGAGCTGAACCCGGACAATCTTCTGGGGCAGGCCAGCTGGGAAGCCGCCGAAACGCAGCTGCTCGTCCGGGCGGCAAAGCTCTGCCTGAAAAAGGCCCACACCACCGAAAAACAAATCAGCCTTGCCCTCGCAGGCGATTTACAGGCGCAGTGTACGGCCTCGAATTACGCTCTGCGCGAGCTGGGCATCCCCTTTGCCGGGGTGTTCGGGGCGTGCAGTACGATGGCCGAAACGCTGGGTCTGGGAGCCTGCCTGTGCAGTGCAGGTCTTGCCGACGGTCTGCTTGCCATGACGTCCAGCCACTTCTGCGCAGCGGAGCGTCAGTTCCGGACACCGCTCAGTTATGGAGCGGTCCGAACGCCCACAGCTCAGTGGACGGCAACTGCTGCCGGTGCCTGCCTGCTCCGTCCGACCGGGGAGGGCGTAGGCATCCACGCCGTGACCTTTGGCCGGGTGCAGGATTATCAAATCAAGGACATCAACAACATGGGCGCGGCGATGGCACCGGCCGCAGCCTCGACCCTGCTCCACTACCTGAACGATACCGGCACCGAACCGAAGGATTTCGACGCCATCTATACCGGCGACCTCGGGCAGGTCGGGAGCCGCTTGTTCCGGGAACTGCTGACCGCCGAGGGCATCGTGATGAAGAACCATCAGGACTGCGGCTGTCTGCTCTACGATGCCGGAGAACAGACCGTCAAGAGCGGCGGTTCCGGTCCGGGATGCAGCGCGGCGGTGCTTTGCGGCCACATCCTGCCACGGCTGAGCCGTGGGAGCCTGAAACGGGTGCTGTTCATCGCCACAGGTGCCTTGATGAGCCAGACGACCTTTCTGCAAAAAGAAAGCATCCCGGCCATTGCGCATTTAGTCGAGCTGCGCGCACCGGGATGCTGAAAAACGGGGGATAGAAGATGAATTATTTCTGGGCGTTCGTGATCGGCGGACTGATTTGCGTCATCGGCCAGCTCCTCATCGACCTGACCGGCCTGACTCCTGCCCGTATCCTGACCGGATATGTTGTTGCAGGTGTGGTGCTGTCCGCTCTGGGCTGGTACGCGCCGCTGACTGAGTTCGCCGGGTGCGGAGCCACCGTTCCGCTTCTGGGCTTCGGGCATCTGCTGGCAAAGGGTGTCCGCACTGCCATCTCTGAGGAAGGAGCCATCGGCATCCTGACCGGCGGCCTGACTGCGGCGGCAGCTGGTGTTACGTCCAGCTTGGTCTGCGGTGTCATTTGCTCATGGATCGGGAAAAGCCACGACCAGAACTGAGATTTAGCCCATCATTTTTTTCTCCAATTCAAAAGTAAGGCAGAGTTGATGATGACAAGAACGGAACCAGCATTATGGACAAGCGCGCCGACGACCGGGTTCAGGATGCCGGTGATGGCCAGCACGATGGCGACAAAGTTCAGGGTCATGGAGAAGGTCAGGTTCAGGTGGATGGTCGTCATCATCCGCTTGGACAGGGCGATGAGGTGGGGCAGTTCCTTCACCTCGTCGTCCACAAGGGCAATGTCGGCGGCATCCACCGCGATATCACTGCCAACTGCACCCATCGCAATGCCGACTTCGGCCTTTTTCAGAGCCGGTGCGTCGTTGATGCCGTCGCCGATCATGCAGACCTGCTCGCCGCTAGTCTGGAACTGGTCGATAGCGGTCAGCTTATCCTGCGGCAGGCAGTTGAACCGGACATCGGAGATGTGGAGCTTCCCGGCGATGGCACGGGCGGCGTTTTCGTGGTCGCCGGTCAGCAGAACGGGCCGGACGGAAAGCTCCGATAGAGCGTCTATCATGGGCGCGCTTTCTTCACGCAGGGTATCGGACAGGGCGATGAAACCGGCAAACACGCCGTCGATGGTGACGTAAGTGACCGTGGAGCCTTGCGCAAGATAGCGTTCTGCGACAGCAGGAGCAGAAAATGCAACATCGTGTTCGGTCAGAAGTTCAGCATTGCCAGCGAGGATGTGGTGTCCATCCACCGAGGCCGAAACGCCGCGTCCGGGGATCATTGCGAAATCAGCCGCAGAAGAAAGGGCCTCGCCCTGCTTTTTGCAGCAGGTGACGATGGCTTTGCCCAGCGGATGTTCCGAAAACTGCTCTGCCGATGCCGCCAGACGGTAAAGCTCTGTGTCGCTGAGCGAGGACAGCAGGCTCTTGCAGGCCACGACTTCCGGCGTGCCGTAGGTCAGGGTGCCGGTCTTGTCGAAGGCAATGACCTTGACCTGTGCCAGACGCTCGAGGGCGTCGCCCTCCCGGACAAGGAAACCGTGCTTGGTGGCGTTGCCGATGGCGGCCATGATGGCGGTCGGTGTTGCCAGAACCAGCGCGCAGGGGCAGAAGACGACCAAAATCGTGACGGCGCGGATGATTTGACCTGTCACCGCCCAGGTGATAGCGGCGGCAGTCAGCGCAATGACGACGATCCAGGTCGCCCAGCGGTCGGCCAGACCGACGATCTTCGCCTTGCCTGCGTCGGCGGACTGCACCAGCCGGATCATCCGTTGGATGGAGCTGTCCTCGCCGACCTTGGAAGCGGTCATCTCAAAGGCTCCGAACTGGTTGACCGTGCCGCTGGAAACCTCGTCGCCGACGGTTTTGTCCACCGGCAGGGATTCGCCGGTCATGACGGCCTGATTGATGGAGGTCTGACCTGCCGTGATGATGCCGTCGACGGGGATCGTCTCACCGGGCAGGACACGGAGCATGTCGCCAACTTGAACCTGTTCGGCCGGAACAATGGTCTCTGTGCCATTTTTCAGGATGCGAGCCGTCTGCGGCGTCAGATGTACCAGCTTTTCGATGCCGGCCCGGGCTTTGGCGACGGTCAGCTCTTCCAGTAGGCCGCCCAGCTGCATGATGAAAGCGACCTCACCAGCCGCAAAGTCCTCGCCGATGAATACCGACGCGATCAGTGCCAGCGACACCAGAACGTCCGCTTTGATGTCGAACGCCGTCACAAGGCCGATAAAAGCTTCCAGAATGATGGGTACGCCGCACAGGATGATGGCGACCCATGAGATGTTAAAGGGCAGCGGCTGGACACCCAGCAGGCTGAGAACCAGCGCGATGCCGGAAATTACCAGCAGAGTGATGTCCTTTTTCGTGCCGCCAAGTTCCATCAACTGTTCCAGCTTTTCACAAAGGCGTTTCATATCCTCTCGATTCCTCCTTGACATACTTATAGGGGTATGGGCTTATCATTTGGCTGTATTATACCAATAGGGGTATAGGTTGTCAAGAAGAAAAAGAAAAAAGAGACTGTTGCGAAATACTCCCCCAGTCACAGCTTCGCTGTGCCAGCCCCCTCAAAGATGGGGCCTTGGCCTAGCAGTAAGCTGTAAAAGCCTCCCTCATTGAGAAAGACTCCCTCCGGCCGGAGGGAGATGTCTCGAAGAGACAGAGGGTGGATGGGTGGCATCGCATTAGCGATGACGGAAGGAGTTTCGTAACAGTCTCTTAAAAGATTGATTCAGCCCATATTGGCGAACCGCTCGACGGCTTTGGTAAAGTCCTGAATGGTCTTGTCGGCGTCGCCGTGTTCCAGTCCATCGCGGACACAGTGCTGGA
Source organism: uncultured Faecalibacterium sp. (assembly GCA_934548045.1). Taxonomy (GTDB): domain Bacteria; phylum Bacillota; class Clostridia; order Oscillospirales; family Ruminococcaceae; genus Faecalibacterium. The sequence continues at coordinate 60,723 of CAKTEM010000011.1, forward strand.
TATGGCCTTCCAGCACGATCTGGCCGCACTTGTGCAGGGCGGATTTTGCCGCGTTGATCTGGGAAAGGATGTCCTCGCAGGGAACGTCCTCGTCGATCATCCGGTCGATGGCCTGTACCTGACCGATGATCTTTTTCAGCCGACGGTGCAGGTTGTCGGCGTCCATACATTGCTTCATGGTTTTCAAACCTCCATACGGGTGGGAGTATCGGTAGTTCTATTGTAACGGCTTTTGCCGGGTTGTCAAGCGGCGTACAGATGACAAAAACCCCCGTACCGTTGCCGGTACAGGGGTTTTGTTCGTCAATCGAATACGCGATCAGGAATCAGATCAAGCGTTCTTGTTAGCACGCTTGGCCATACGGCTGATCTTGCGAGAAGCGGTGTTCTTCTTGATGACACCCTTAGCGCGAGCCTTGTCGATCGCGGAAACAGCAGCCAGGACGGTTGCGTCCTTGTCAGCGGCATTCGCATCGATGGCAGCGTCTGCCTTCTTGACGACTGTTTTCAGGTTGGTCTTAATGGCCTTGTTGTGAGCCTGCTCAGCTGCAGCCTGCACGACGCGGTCCTTCTGAGATTTGATGTTAGGCATTCGTTCCACCTCCTTGGCTACCTATAACAGCGCACCTTATGATACCATATTTACCGTACCAACGCAAGCGTTTTTTCGATTTTTGTTTCAAAAAGTTTTAAAATTCCCATAATCAAGACGTCTCAAAGCCCGAAAACAGAAAAAGGAGCGGCAAAATGCGATATACAGATATGGCGGACGAGCTGTACACCGCCGCACGGACGGCGACGGCGGCAGGCGTCCGGATGGGCGTTTCCCGGCAGGGGAGCGTCACGGTGACCCGGGTGGAGATCTCCCGGGATGACCTCGAGCGTCCGCGAGGACGGTATGTCACGCTGGAAACACCGAGCGTAAGCGTTCTGGACGAACGGGATGATGCGGTCATCGAGCTGGCAGCGTCGGAGCTGCGAAGCCTTCTCCCACCCGAAGGCCCGGTGCTGGTGCTGGGCGTCGGGAACCGCCGGGTCACAGCGGACGCTCTCGGCCCTCGCACGGTGCAGAAGATTTTTGTCACGATGAGGGTCAAGCGCATCCCGGTGCCGGGCATCCGGCCGGTGGCGGCGGTCTCGCCGGGAGTGTCTGCGGCGACCGGCCTGACCCTGCGGCAGCTGGCCGGTGCATTGGTGAAAGAGCTGCACCCGGTGGCACTGATTTGTGTGGACAGTCTCTGCTCGATGGAGCCGGAGCGTCTGGGCCGGACGATGCAGTTTTCGGATACCGGCCTCTGCCCGGCACAGCCCGACAGCACCAAGCATCTCGATGCGGCAGGGCTGGGCGTTCCGGTCATTGCGGCAGGCATCCCCACCCTGATGGAGTCCGAAGAAGGAAAAGACCTCGTCGTGACGCCCCGGGAGCTGGACAGCGTGATTGCCCACGGAGCCGCCCTGCTGGGTGCGGCCATCAACCGGGCGTTGCAGCCCCGGCTGAGCATTGCACAGCTCTGCTGGCTGGCCGGGTGATTCTGAAATCCAAAATCGGCGCATAGGATGTGACAAGGCTCACAGGAGAGGAGGAAACGCCATGCGCCGTGACTGGGAACCGCCGGAAAGTGGACAAGGACGAGCTTTCCCACTTCTGGCAGCGGCAGGTTTGCTGCTGGTGCTGACCTTCTTTGCGCACGGCGTGGTGCTGGCGTTGGCGGCTATCATTGCAGGCCCTCTCCCGGCGGCGCAGACCGCTCTCTCCCTGAGCCGGAAGTCGATGAAAAATGCGGTCTCACAGGTGGAAGAACCTGCATCCGAAGCCACGAGTGAGCCATTCGCAGAGTCCGAACCAGCGGCAGAATCCACGGTAAATAATATAGATGGCATCGAAAACTATCTGGTTGCCTTGCAGGATGATTCCGCAAAACCCGAGAACGCTGGAACGGTCATCGAGAAAAACTATCCACAGGGCAGCGGCGAGAAATTCATCGCCTGCGGCACGGGAAGCATCAAAAATAATACGAGAGTTTCAGCGTCGGAAGTCGCGGCAGAAATCGAAAATCCGCTGCCGTTTGCGGTGGAATGGAACAGCCCAGAGCCGCAGATCCTCATCATGCACACCCATGCCACCGAAGATTACCGCCTGTCCGCCGGGCTGTGGTTCTCGCAGGACGACGGTTCCCGAAGTACCGACCGGAACATCAATATGTGCGCCGTGGGCCGGGTCATGGCGGATACCCTCAACGCTGCCGGGCTGAACACTCTCCATGATGAAACGCTGAACGATTACCCGAGCTACACCGGCAGCTATTCCAACAGCCGGGCGGTCGTCCAGCAATATCTGGCGCAGTATCCCAGCATCAAGATCGTTCTGGATGTCCACCGTGACGCCATCGAGACGGAAAGTGGCTCCCGGATGGCACCGGTCTGCACTGTCAACGGCCGTCAGGCCGCGCAGGTGATGATCATCTGTGGCAGTGATAACGGCACGACGGTCAAGCTCCCGAACTGGCGGCAGAATCTCCGTTTTGCCGCCGCGTGGGAAACGGCAATGGAGGGAATGTACCCGGGTTTTACCCGTTCCGTCCTGCTGAGCTACCGCTTTTATAATCAGGACCTGACGACCGGCAGCCTCCTCATCGAGATCGGCGGCCATGGCAATAACCTGAATGAAGCCCTCTATGCCGGTCAGCTCGCCGCGCAGGGGCTGGTGGAGGCGTTGAAATCATAGATTGACAAACCATTTTACTTGTGCTATTTTTAAAGAACTGAAAAGTGAAGATCGGGAAAAGTAGCGCACACAGGAAGCCACAGAGAGGGCGGCAGAGCTGAGAGCCGCGCGCGGATGGTGCGTGAACGAACACCCGGGAGCTGCAAGCTGAACCACAGCGTTTTCGCTGCCAGTAGGTGCGCCGCATGTCCAGCGTTATGAGGACGGTACTTCTGAGTTTTCTCATGAGTACGCGAGCGACCGGGGCATCTCCCGGTAATTCAGGTGGCACCGCGGACATTACAAGACAGCTTGTTCGCCCTGAACTTTCAGGGCAAAAGCTGTCTTTTTATTTTTAGATTCGGAGGAGATTTCCCATGGAACGTACCGAGATCGTTTCGCTGTACAAGAACACTCCGGCCGACGGCACCGTTGTCACGGTCTGCGGCTGGGCAAAGAACATCCGTGATTCCAAGAACATCGGCTTCATCGCGCTGTCCGACGGCGGCTGCTTCAAGACCCTGCAGGTCGTTCTGGAAGCCGGCAAGCTGGAAAACTATGAGCAGGTCGTCCACACCGGCCTGTACAGCAGCCTGCGCGTTGTGGGCCGCATCGTCCTGACGCCGCAGGCAAAGCAGCCCTTTGAGCTGAACGCCGACAGCGTTGAAATTCTGGGCGACTGCCCGGCGGACGAGTATCCGCTGCAGAAAAAGAAGATGAGCATGGAGTATCTGCGCACCATGCCGACCCTGCGTCCGCGAACCAACACCTTCAACGCGGCCTTCCGTGTCCGCAGTGTTGCCGCTTACGCCATCCACAAGTTCTTTCAGGAGAACGGCTTCGTCTACGCACATTCTCCGCTGCTGACCGCATCCGACTGTGAGGGCGCAGGCGAGATGTTCCGCGTGACCACCCTCGACCTCGAGAACGTTCCCAAGAACGAGGACGGCACAGTCGACTATACCAAGGACTTCTTCGAGAAGCCGGTCAACCTGACTGTTTCCGGCCAGCTGGAAGCTGAGGCCATGGCCATGGCATTCGGCAAGGTCTACACCTTTGGTCCGACCTTCCGCGCCGAGAAGAGCTTCACCACCCGTCACGCAGCTGAGTTCTGGATGATCGAGCCGGAGATGGCTTTCTGCGACCTGAACGGCTACATGGACACCGCCGAGGCCATGACGAAATACGTCATCCGCTACGTTCTGGACAACTGCCCGGATGAGATGGACTTCTTCAACAAGTTCATCGACAAGGGCCTGATCGAGCGTCTGGAGCTGGTCGCAAACAGCGAGTTCGGCCGCATCACCTACACCGACGCCATCGAGATTCTGAAGAAGAACAACAAGAAGTTCCAGTTCCCGGTCGAGTGGGGCGTTGACATCCAGACCGAGCATGAGCGTTACCTGACCGAGGTCGTCTTCAAGAAGCCGGTCTTCGTTACCGATTATCCGAAGGAGATCAAGAGCTTCTACATGAAGCAGAATCCGGATGGCAAGACCGTCGCCGCAGCAGATATGCTGGTTCCCGGCATCGGCGAGCTGATCGGCGGCAGCCAGCGTGAAGAGGATTACGACAAGCTGGTGACCCGTATGGACGAGCTGGGTCTGGACAAGTCCAGCTACGACTGGTATCTCAACCTGCGCAAGTTCGGCGGCGTGGAGCATGCAGGCTACGGCCTTGGCTTCGAGCGCATGATCATGTACCTCACGGGCATCCAGAACATCCGTGATGTCCTGCCGTTCCCCCGTACTGCTTACGGTTTCTAAAAAATTTTAAGAGGCTGTTGTGGAATACTCCCCCAGTCACAGCTCCGCTGTGCCAGCCCCCTCAAAGATGGGGCCTTGGCCTAGCAGTAAGCTGTAAAAGCCTCCCTCATTGAGAAAGACTCCCTCCGGCCGGAGGGAGATGTCTCGAAGAGACAGAGGGTGGATGGGTGGCATCGCGTCAGCGATGACGGAAGGAGTTTCGCAGCAGTCTCTTTTTCAACAACGAGGTAATTCTTTGTGGAAAACATCGCGCCTGCCCTGCTGGACTGGTTTTACAAAAACCAGCGCATCCTACCCTTTCGCACCGACCCAAGCCCCTATCATGTCTGGCTGAGCGAGATCATGCTGCAGCAGACCCGGGTCTCGGCGGCGTTGCCCTACTACGAGCGGTTCCTCGCCGACCTGCCGGACATCCCGGCACTGGCGGCCTGCGACGGGGAAAAGCTGCACAAGCTCTGGGAGGGTCTGGGCTATTACAGCCGGGTGCGGAACCTCCAAAAGGCGGCGAAACTGGTCTGTGAGAACTACGGTGGACAGCTCCCGGCCGATTATGACGCCCTCCGCGCTCTGCCCGGTATCGGGGATTATACGGCCGGGGCCATCGCGTCCATCAGCTTCAACCTGCCGGTCCCGGCGGTGGACGGCAATGTGCTGCGCGTCTTTTCACGCTTGTACAACGACGACCGTCTCATCACTGACCCGGCAGTCAAAAAAGCTTTTACCGTCCGGGTCATGGAGCATCAGCCGCCGGAGAAGTCCGGCGATTACAATCAGGCGTTGATGGAACTGGGCGCGCTGGTCTGCGTGCCGAACGGCGCACCACTCTGCGAAGAGTGTCCGCTGAAAAATCTCTGTCAGGCAAGGCTGGCCGGAACCGCCCTGAATCTGCCCCAGAAGGCCAAACCGAAGGCCCGGCGCATCGAGCCAGTGACGGTGGCACTCATCGAGAGCGAAGGAAATCTTCTCATCCGCCAGCGTCCGGAAAAAGGCCTGCTGGCCGGTCTGTGGGAACCTGTCCTCTGGGAGGGTGAGACGCTGACCACTGAGCAGCTGCAAACCCGGCTCAAAGAGATGGGTCTTGCCTGCGATGAGATAAAAATCGAGCTGCTCCCGGCAGCAAAGCATATTTTCAGCCACATCGAATGGCGGATGTCCGGCTTTGCGGTCGAGGTCATGCCCCAGAAAGCACCGGAAGGAACCGTCTGGGCCAGCCGGGAACAACTGAAAGCCGAATACACTCTGCCCGGAGCTTTCAAAAGTTATAAAAAGCGGCTGGGTTTGTAAAACAAGCTTGTATTTTTTTCGTTCAACGGGTATAATAAGCGCATAAGGCGATACGATACGGAGGATGCTGCGGATGATCTTTCTGGTAAAACTCTCGCTTCACATGCTTTCTGCATTGTGGAAACTGCTCGAGCTGATGCTGCGAGTCACTCGCTGGAAAAACAAGCTGAAACATCGTTTTGACCGAAAAAAGGAGTGTGCTGAACCTATGAAGAAGTCCTATTTGATTGCTGTCATCACCACCCTGGCCGCTGTTGCTGGTGCGCTGGCCGCTGTTGCAGTGTATCTGCGCCGCCGTGAGAAAGAGCTGGACGAGTACGAGCGTCTGCTGTTCGGTGAGGACGATGCCGTCACCACCGAGGAGGCCGCTCCGGCTGAGGATGCTGCGCCTGCTGAGGATGCCGCAGAATAACGCGGAAGAAACGTAAAAACAAAGAATCATCGGGCGCACCGGCAGTCTGTTTTACAGGCTTTGTCGGTGCGCCTTTTTGCTTATGGGGAGTGTACATAGATGAAACGATTTTTGTTGTGGCTCGTGGGCGTCGCGGTCGGCGTCGTGGTGATGCTGGCCGCCGCCATGGGCGTGAGCTATGCGTTCAAGACCGAAGGCTCGATGCCGGCGTCCGAGACCCATTTCGGCGAGACAGGGCTGGAAGTGAACGGCTACTGCTGGCAGGTTCCGCTGCTGGGCGGTCAGCTGGATAAAGTGTTCACCAAAGCGGATACCCTCAATGTCCAGAAAATCGGCGTCATCTACGATGCGCACCCGGCTCTGAGTTTCCCGGACTGGGTGGGGTATACCTCACTGGTGATTCAGGACGATGCCGGAAACGTTGTCTTTAACGGTACTGCGACTGATTACGAGAGCTTCCTTTACCCGTCCAACGGCGGTTATAAGGCACAATTGACGATCTGGCGTGTGCCGGCAGACGGAACCATCACTCAGTTTGAGGGCGGCAAAAACGGCGAACTCCGGCGGAACCTTGGCCTGGAACACCCGGCAAAGCCGACCGGATGGTACAGTTTCAGCTTCCGGTTTACTCTGCAGGCCAGCGCTGACATCGAGCTTTCGGCGGAACGGGTCGAGCAGGGCGGCGTCATCGGCGTTGCCATCAGCGGCATGACCGGCGACACGGCACCGACCATTGAGACCGACCTCGGCAGTGTCCAGTGTGTCCGCAGCACGAGCGGCTGGCGCGCCTATCTCCCGGCGGCATACAACGCCTCGGCAGGCGGCCACGAAGTCATCATCACAGTCAACGGTGAACCCCAGAACCGGACGATTACGGTCATCCCGAAGGATTTTGGCATGGTGGATACCGACCCGGAAGCGAATGTCTCCGACGCCGCAAATACGGAATTCCGGAACGCTGTCTGGCCGCTCTATGAGCAGCCTGCACGGGAAAAGCTCTGGTCTGGCGGCTTTGTCAGCCCGGCGGAGAACTCCATGACGCTGGTGGGCTTCGGTCAGGTCAAGGTCGTCAACGGCAAACAGGGGAATAAATCGAACTCCACCAAGCTTTATACCATTCCGGGCGAACCTGTCCGCGCACCGGCGAACGGCGTGGTCGTGCTGGCACGGAACCTCGCCCTGACCGGCAACACCGTCGTCATCGACCACGGCTGCGGCCTGCGAAGCTACCTGTACGGCATCCAGACCCTTTCGGTCAGCGAGGGTCAGACCGTGGAGCGTGGGCAGGCAGTCGGTGTTCTGGGCGAAGAACTGACGATGGATTTCAAACTCGGCAGCAAGAGCATCAACCCCACTCTTCTGTTCCAGTCCAGCGGCGGACTGTTCTGGAAAGAAAACAGCTGATTTTTGAAAAAAACTGTAACGTTTTCTCCCTTTGTGCGTTATTGAGGTGAAAACCAGAGAAAAAGGGAGGTCGTACAAATGAAAACGAGTTGTGATATCATCCGTGACCTGCTTCCGCTCTATGCGGACCATGTGACGAGCGACGCCAGCAACGCGCTGGTGGAGGAGCATCTGAACGAGTGTCCGGACTGCCGGAAAGAGCTGGAACAGATGCAGCGGCCGGTTCCCGTCAAACCGGAAGAGGTGCCGGCAAAGCCACTGGAAAAAATCAAGAAAAGTATTCGGCAGCGGAAGATTTGCGCAATAATCGCGGCGGTATTGGCAGTGGTCTGTATTGTTGCAGGGTCGGCAAAGCTTTATACTGCACAGACCCTTGTGAGCGTGGAAGAAGCAAAGATATGGACGTATAACACAAAGAAAAACGAGGCAAACCTCTGCAATCTGGAAGTGCAGGGAAAAAATGTCTCGATTCAGTTGATCGATACATTCAGCTGGGGAAATGAGGTTATTTCGGTTCGATTAGTGCGTTTGGCGTATCCGAGATTTCATGCCTTTCTTGAACCCCTTGTAAGCAGATTTTTTGCACAGGATACTGAAACGACGAACTGCATTGCAGTTTCTAACACGCAGGTGTTGGAGGTAGAGTGTGCAGACGATACGGTGTATTATCGGCAGGGTCAGCAGGTCTATCGTTATATCACGCAAGATCGCAACGGAGATGTCCGGTATATCTACGGTTCGGAAGAACAATTGGATGGACAGTTTTCCAGAGGTTGAGTTATGGACATCGAAACCGTATATCGGCTCTATTTCAAAGATGTTCTGCTGTTCCTGTGCGGCCTGACTCATTCCGAATCGCTGTCCGAGGAGCTGACACAGGAGACGTTTTTCAAGGCACTGGATGGCCTGAAAAACTTCGACGGACAAAAGGACGTCCGGGCGTGGCTGTTCACGGTGGCCCGAAACTGCTACTACTCCTACTGCCGCAAAAACCACGAGACACCGCTGGATGAAGAAACCGGCCAGCCTGCGGCGGAGACGCCGGATATCCTCGAACTGCTGGTCGATAAAGACGCCGCTTTTACGGTGCATCAGTGCCTGCATCAGCTGGATGAACCCTATAAAGAGGTGTTCAACCTCCGGGTGTTTGGCGAGCTGTCATTTGAGAATATCGGCATGATCTTCGGCCATAATGCCAGCTGGGCGAGAGTGACTTACTACCGCGCAAAAGCGAAGATCCAGCAGAAATTGGAAGAGCTATCCTCATAATATCACAGCATAAAGCAACAGGAGCGGACACCCTGCGGTGTCCGCTCCTGTTGCGCTTATCTTAGAAATTAAATTTTAGGAGATCGAGTCAACATCCCACTTCATGCGGACGGCATCGGCACCGTCGAGCTTGAGGTTGAGTGCGCCGGCGTTGTCCATGACCTGCTCGGGGGTGCGTGCGCCGCAGAGGACGTGCAGGCCCGGGATCATCTTGGCCGTCAGCGCGATGACGAGCTGTGCGGTGGTGCAGTGATACTTCTCGGTCAAGTCTTTCCAGCCGTTCAGCATTGCAATCGCCTGTGCGCGGCGGCTGAGCTGGAAGCTGGGGTTTGAGTTCCGCGTGCTGCCATCGGGATAGGTCGTCTGCATCGTGACCTTGCCGGTCAGCAGGCCCTGCTCCAGCGGCGAATATGCCTGAATGGATACGCCCAGCTCCTTACAGGTCGGCAGCAGCTGCTTTTCGACCCGACGGGTCAGCAGGCTGTACTTTTCCTGAATGACGTCCAGCTGGCCGTACTTGCAGTAGCCGCGGATGATGTCGGCATTGACGTTGGACGCACCGATGGCGCGGATCTTGCCCTGCTCTTTCAGCTTCATCATGGCCTCGACCGTCTCTTCCAGCGGATAAAGGTCAAAGTCCGGACTCTGCCAATGGGTGTAAAGAACGTCCAGATGGTCGGTGCCAAGCCGCTTCAGGCTCTCCTCGACGTCCTCGATGATGCTCTTTGCGGATAGGTCGCGGTAGACCGTCACGCCGTCCACGACTTTGTGGATGACCGGCGTCTCGTGCCGCCACTCGAGGCCGCACTTGGTGGACAGGATGATCTTGTTCCGGTCGATGTGGCGGAGTGCTTCGCCCACGACCTTTTCGCTGTGGTACAGGCCGTAGATGGGCGCGGTATCGACCCAGACGATGCCCTGCTCGACAGCGGTCTCGATGGCTTTGACCGACAGGGCGTCATCGTTGTCGCCCCACCAGCTGCCGCCGCCGATGGCCCATGTGCCAAGACCAAGGAAAGGTGCGGACAGGCCGCTCTTGCCGATATTGATTTTCTGATTCATAATTTACCCTCTTTGCAAACTCCCTCAGACACGGCTTTGCCGTGACGGCTCCCTCGGAAAAGGAGCCTTTTTTGCGATACAGGAGCTTTGCATATTTTGTTGGATGCTTCTTATCTATATAGAAAAGAACTGCGGTGCAGGGATTGCCTGAACCGCAGCTCTCTCTATCAAAATGGAAAAGTCACCGCAGAGAGCCTGGTTCTGTTTTAAATATTGCCAAACTCACTCAGCTTTAATTCATCATTGTGGGTCTCTGCCCAACGCACTGCCCAATCGGAGGTGAACAGGAGCAGACGGTTGCCCTTCATGTCCTCGACGGCCTTGGTGTCGCTGGTGAGGTCGAGGTCACGCAGGTTGTAGGTGTCGGGGTCATTCTTGACCCAGCGCAGCTGCTCGAAGGGGAGCTGCTGCATCCGGATCTCGACGTTGTACTCGGTGTTCAGACGGTACTCCAGCACTTCCAGCTGCAGGACGCCGACAACGCCGACAACGACTTCTTCCATGCCGCCGCCGACTTCGCGGAAGATCTGGATCGCACCTTCCTGCGCGATCTGCTCCATGCCCTTCACGAACTGCTTGCGCTTCATGGTGTCCTTCTGCTCGATACGGGCAAAATGCTCGGGAGAGAAGGTGGGGATACCGGCGAACTCGACCTTTTTCTTGCCGGTGCAGAGCGTGTCGCCGATGGAGAAGATACCCGGGTCGAACAGGCCGATGATATCGCCTGCGTATGCCTCGTCAACGATGGCGCGATCCTGCGCCATCAGCTGGGTGCCGGTGGCAAGCTTGATGTTCTTGCCTTCCTGCACATGGAACGCATCCATGCCGCGCTCGAACTTGCCGGAGCAGATGCGCATGAACGCGATGCGGTCACGGTGTGCCTTGTTCATGTTGGCCTGAATTTTGAAGATGAAGGCCGAGAACTCGTCACGGCAGGGGTCGACCGGCTCACCGGTCAGGCTGTCCACACGGGCCAGCGGAGTCGGGGTCAGACGGAGGAAGTTCTCGAGGAAGGGTTCAACGCCGAAGTTGGTCAGAGCCGAACCGAAGAAGACGGGGCTGAGTTCGCCGCGCAGCACCTTGTCGAGGTCGAATTCCTCGGCGGCACCGTCCAGCAGCTCGATCTCGTCCACCAGCTGCTGATGCAGATAGGGGGTCAGCAGTTCGTCCAGTGCCGGATCGCCCAGCTCAGCCTCGGTCTCCTCGACCTTCTTGACGCCGTTTGCGCGGCCGTCGCTGGAGAAGGCAAGAACTTTCCGGGTGTTGCGGTCGAACACGCCCTTGAACTCCTTGCCGCAGCCAATGGGCCAGTTCATCGGGTAGGTCTTGATGCCAAGGATCTCCTCGATGTTCTCCATCAGCTCGAAGGGGTCACGGGCTTCACGGTCCATCTTGTTGATGAAGGTGAAGATGGGGATGTGGCGCAGGGTGCAGACCTTGAACAGCTTGATGGTCTGCGCCTCAACGCCCTTTGCAGCGTCGATGACCATGACGGCGGAATCGGCCGCCATCAGGGTACGATAGGTGTCCTCCGAGAAGTCCTGATGGCCCGGAGTATCCAGAATATTCACGCACTTGCCTGCATAGTTAAACTGTAACACCGAAGAGGTGACAGAGATACCGCGCTGCTTCTCGATGTCCATCCAGTCGGACACGGCGTGCTTCGCGCTCTGCTTGCCCTTGACGGAACCAGCCTGATTGATGGCTCCACCGTACAGCAGCAGTTTTTCGGTCAGGGTCGTTTTACCGGCGTCCGGATGGCTGATGATCGCAAACGTCCGGCGACGCTCGATTTCTTCGCGATTTGTCATAAAATAGCTTCTCCTGCTTGAACTGCCCGGCCCAAAGCCGGACAAAGAATGAATAGCAAACGATTTATGGATGTTTTACATCGGAGATCTCCTGTAAAAGCATAAAATACACACAACCCTTATTCTAACAGAAAATACACATGGATGCAAGACTTTTTGTCATTTTTTAAGAACAAGGCAGGGCAGAGGGGCCGTATCCGCCCAGTTGGCGAAATCGCACACAAGAACGGTGAATTCTGTCAGCGGAAGAGCGCGGAGCCAGCCGAGGATGCTCTGCTTCTCGTCCGTGCCGATGACACGCCCACTGTACAGGATGGCACTCAGCACGCCGCCGGGCCGCAGGGCGGTCAGAGCAGCTTCGAGGGCCGGGATGCTGCTGTCTGCCGTGGAAAATACGCTGTGGTCGGCACCGGGCAGCCACCCGAAGTTGAACATCACGGCATCGGCAGAACCCGGCTCGAGATAGTTCAGCAGGTTCGCGTGGCTGTCGCAGTGCAGCTCGGCACGGTCGGCAAAGCCCAGTTTTTCGAGATGGGCATGGGTCGAGACGATGGCTTCGGGCTGGATGTCAAAGCCCAGAACCCGGACGTTTTCGGACAGCTGGCAGAGAAAGGCCGTGTCACCGCCGTTGCCGCAGGTGGCATCTACGCAAAGATGCGGTGATATCAGCCGGGAGGAAAGAAAATCCTGCACGAATTTCACGGCGGTCAGGTCAGGCGTCCGGCGGCGAAAGAGCCGCTCACCCTCGGGCGAAAAGCCGAATTTGCACCAAAACGCAAGTTCTTCCGGCTCCTGCGGCATCGAGGCAGAAAAGACGGTCGCCATCTCCCGGTCGTATCCGCCGAATTTCCGGAGAACTTCCTTTAAAAGATAGGAGCCGTAGCCCTTCCGCCGCCATTGGGGAAGGATGCAGAACGCAGTAATTTCCGCGCCTTTTGCCGCCGGTTTCAGCAGGCATTGGCCGATTTGAACTTTCTCTTTGTATAGGGCAAAACCGCCCGGAATTTCAAGCAGATTCATGAAAACACCTCCATCACACTTTTCTTTAGAATACGAGGAAGAGGTGCATCTGTCAACCTTCAAAGTACGACCTTATTTCACATATTCTTCACTGGGTCAGCGATTGATTTTCACAATTAGCAGATACAATAATGACAGCTCAAGAGAAGCGGAGAACCACCTCCCCTGAACGAAGCCTTTTTGAGAAAGGATGTAACCAGTATGGACAATGAGAACAAATGGGAATACGATTATTCCTCTGAAAATAAGCAGGCCGGTGACACCGGCTATCCCAATGTCGGCAGCAGCGGCATGAACACAGCAAACACTGCCGCAAGCTACGGCGAACCGGACAACAACTTCTGCCAGCCGGAGCCGGAAAACGCAGAGCCCACCGGTAACGGCGGCGCAACGCCTCCCCCGGAGCATCCTGTGGAATCGGCAGAGCCTGCTCGGCCGGAAAAGAAGCACCGCAAGGCAAACAACAGTAAGATCGTCAAGAGTGCCATCGCTCTGGTGCTTGCCGCGGCGATGGGCTTCGCAGGCGGCTTTGTGGGCGCACGGTTCGGCAATGTCGGCAACAAGGTCGTCATCCAGCAGGTCGAGCGTTCGTCCACCGGTGACAGCACCGGCTCCACCGCAGGCACCAGCCTGTCCAGCGGCATGACGACCGCACAGGTCGCTGAGATGGTCAGCCCGAGCGTCGTCGTCATCACCACCGAGCAGGTCGTTTACTCCCAGTGGTCGTGGTACGGCCAGAGTCAGGTCGAGTCAGGTGCCGGCAGCGGCGTCATCATCAGCTCGGATGGCTACATCCTGACCTGCGACCACGTTGTGACCGGTGCTTCTAACATCACCGTCACCATCGGGGATCAGGACTACACCGCAACCATCGTCGGCGAGGATTCCACCAGCGATGTCGCAGTCATCAAGATCGATGCGACCGGCCTGACCCCTGCCACCATCGGCGACAGCGATTCTCTGGCCGTCGGCGAGAACGTTCTGGCCGTCGGCAATCCGCTGGGTGAGCTGGGCGGCACCGTCACCAGCGGCATCGTCAGCGCACTGAACCGCAGTGTTACCATTCAGGGTACCAACTCCACCAACACCATGTCGCTGATCCAGATGGATGCTTCCGTCAGCCCCGGCAACTCCGGCGGCGGCCTGTTCGACATGAACGGTGAGCTGATCGGCATTGTCAACGCAAAGTCCTCGAGTTCGGATGCTGAGGGTCTGGGCTTCGCGATCCCCATCAATGACGCCATCAAGGTGGCACAGGATCTGCTGGAGAACGGCTACGTCACCGGTCGTCCGTACATGGGCATTACCTATATCGCAGTTACCGATGCACAGACTGCCGCACAGCTGGGCGTGAACGCTTACGGCGTCTACGTTGTGGATGTCGTGCAGGGCGGCCCGGCCGATAAGGCTGGCCTGAAGGCCGGCGATCGCATCGTCAGCGTGGATGGCTCGGAAGTCGCACAGAAAGACGACCTCGGCACCATCATCCAGAACCACTCCGCAGGCGACACCCTGTCCATCACCGTCGCGCGTGACGGCCAGATGCAGACGGTCAGCCTGACGCTGGGCGAGAAGACTGCTTCCACCAACAGCTCCACGACCACCCAGCAGGAACAGCAGCAACAGCAGGTTCCTTCTCTGCAGGAGCAGCAGCCGCAGGGCTAATTTGATATCATCACTTGAAGTTCCTTTCTTCTTGTTTGACAAAGAGGGCCGGTCACAGTTTCACGCTGTGGCCGACCCTCTTGTGTATATAACTAAAATTCGAGCGCAAGGCCCACCAGCTGCAAATCGAGGCAGGAGTGAACCGACATGCCAATGACTCTCACACTGGGAGAGCTGTCTGCGAAGCAGACTGAGAGGACTAAATCAGTCCAAACACGGTCGCGCTGTACGGCAGAAGATTTGCCTGCCCCTGCAAGATCTGGCTCTTGCCGCGCCAGAGACTCGATGAGATGCCGTCGCTGAGCAGTTTCCAGTGTCCGCGCGGCAGGGCGACGGTCTGATTTTTGTCCGTCGGGTTGTAGAAGACGCAGAGTGCGCGCCACCAGCTGCCGTCACTGGGCGCAGCGGCCAGCGACCAGCCTACCAGCGGCTGTTGCAGGGAGAAGAACTGGATGGCCTCCGGGCTGGCGGAGTCCGATGCGCTCAGCCGTGGGAAGGTCGTCCGAAGCCCGATGAGGCCGCGGTAATAGTCCACAAGGCTGTGGAACTGCTCGGCGCGCTTCCAGTCCAGCCGGTTGAGGGCAGGAGAAGAGCGGTAGCTGTTCCCCTGTCCTTTTTTGGTGCGCGCGAATTCCTCGCCGGCCTGCCAGAACGGAAGGCCCATGCTCGTCAGGACGATGCCGGCCGCCAGCCGGTTCTGTGCTAGTGCGACCGAGTCCACAGCGGCAAACTCCGGTTTCCTGTACCGCACCAGAAGCAGCTTATCCCAGAGGGTGAAGTTGTCGTGTGCGGAAACGTAGGTCACGATCTGATTGGGCTTGTGGGGCGGCAGGGTACTGCTCCGGCACCATGCGGCCACCGCGCCGCCGATATCCCAGAACGAACCGGGTTTGCCCTCGACATAGCCCGGCTCCCGGGCGTCGAAACAGCCGCCCTTGATGGCATCACGGGTGTTGTCACAGAAGATGCCGATGCGGTCGTTCAGCATGGCGAAGTTGTTCTTGTTGGCCTCGTACCGGCGCAGTCCGCTTCCTCCGCCCTGCCACGGCTCGCCGTACATCAGGATGCTCCGACCATTGGGCAGCTTGTCCAGCTCAGCGCGGAGAAGGTTCATCGTCTCGACATCGTACAGGCCCATCAGATCGAACCGGAAGCCGTCGATGTGGTATTCCTTCGCCCAGTAAAGCACCGAGTCGATGAGATACCGCCGGGCCATCGGCCGCTCGCTGGCGAACTCGTTGCCGCAGCCGCTGCCGTTGGAGAAGGTGCCGTCGTCGTTCTGGCGGAAAAAGTAGTAGGGAACCGTGTGATTCAGGACGTTTTCAGAGCGGTACATGTGGTTGTACACGACGTCCATCACGACGCCGAACCCGGCGGCATGGAGAGCGGCGATCATCTGCTTGCACTCCCGGAGCCGGACTTCGCCGCGCGTCGGGTCGGTGGAATAGCTGCCCTCCGGAACGTTGTAGTTGGTCGGGTCATAGCCCCAGTTGTACTGCCGGGTCAGAGGTTTGCTCTCGTCCACGCTGCCGAAATCAAAAATCGGCATCAGCTGGACGTATCCGACGCCCAGCCGCCGCAGATAGTTCATGCAGGTGGGATGGATGCCGTCCGAGTTCAGGGTCGTGCCTTTCTGAGTGAAAGCGAGATATTTTCCGCGCCACGCCGGATGAACGCCGCTGGCCGGGTCCTGCGAGAAATCCCGGACGGAAATCTCCCAGATGGAACGCCGGGCAGGGGCAATGTCTGGCCGGGCATCCTGCGCCCAGCCCTGTGGGTCGACCCGGGCAAAATCGACGATCATGCTCCGGGTGCCGTTGACACCGGCCGCCTTTGCGTAGGGGTCGCCCGTCTCGAACACCTTGCCGTCTGCATGGACGGTGAACGTGTAGTAATGACAATGCTGGTCGCCGGGCAGATAGACCGACCACACGCCCTGCCCCTGCTTTTCGAGCGGAAGCGAGCCGATGCAGACGCCGCCATCGCCCCGGCGGTAGAGAGCGACCGTGACCTGCTGTGCCGTCGGAGCCCAGAGCCGGAGATGGGTCCCGGCCGGGGTGTATTCCGGGCCAAGTGGGCCGTTATAGGTGGTTTGCTGCGCGAAGGCTTCACTCTCAAAATAAGCCTTCCACTCCGCAGGAGTTTTCATTCTGACTTCATCCTTCTTATCAAAAACCAATACTTGTATAGTTCATTCTGTGAATAGTGTACATGCCATACGGGATATTTTCAAGGCTTTTCTTGCAAATTTTCTCTAAGTACACTATACTGAGAAAAAACGCAGTTACGGAGGCGGCTATGGGATACACGAACGACTGGGAAAATCTGATGAACGGCGTGTTCGGCGCAGGCGGAAAGCTCAAATTCACGCCTGGCACCCCGAAGGCGGACGAGGAAGCATCCAGAACGGCACCGTCTGGCGGTCTGCCCGACCTGAACGCGGCCCTGCTGGAACAGCAGAAGCGGCTGGATGAGATGCTCAAACAGCAGAACGCCGCCCTGAAAAAGCAGGATACGGTGGCGCAGTCTGCCCTCGAGGACAGCCGCCAACTCCTCCGGGATATGGAGGACGACGGCCTGCTGGCACGGGGAACCACCGAGGTCAAAACGGAACACCTCGGCAGTTTTGAGGGTCTGGCCGATGAGGTCAAAAAGTCGGTTCTGGGGCAGGATGCCTTTGTGGACAGCGTGGTGCGTGCCATGCGCCGCCCCTTTGTGCTGGGAACCGAACGCCCGGCGGCACGGAATGTGATTCTCGTCACCGGCGGCAGCGGCACCGGACGACATTTCACGCTGGAAGAGACAGCGCGCTGCATGGCGGTACGCGGCCTGCTCCAGAACGATAAGATTGCTGTCCTCGATTTGGCATTATACCCCAATTCCAGCGCGGAAAAGCTCTTTTTACAGGACCTTTACGCGGCTCTCCACGCACCCGGCGAAATCATCGTCTTCGAGCATTATGAGAGCTGCTATCCGGCCTTCCTGAAAACGCTGTCCGATCTGGCGGTCAAGGGAAGTGCGCCCCTGTCCAGCCGGTATCTCGTCAACAAAGAGGGAATCCTTGTCGATGCAGGAACCGCCCTTGCGCCCGGCGCAGTCAGCCGCATCGACCCACAGGGCAAATACCTGATCTTCTTCTCGAACAAGGGCCGGGATGCACTGGCGGATAAGTTCGGTGCGCCCTTCGTCTCGGCACTGGGCGATGTCTGCGAGACAAAAGCCTTCGCCCGGGAGGATCTGGCGGCATTGGCGGCGCAGCAGCTCAATGCGCTGGCGCAGAAGGTCAGCACCCGTCTCGGCCTGACCCTTTCGGCAGGTGCGGATGTCCGGGATTACGTCGCCGCGCAATGCACCCCGAAAAAGGGCGCGGCCGGGCTTGCGGCCTGCTGTGACAGGATTTTCCGTGCACTAAGCGAATACTGCCTGCAGACCGACAAAAAGTTGTCCGGCACCGTCAAGCTGACCGCCCGGACGGACGGCATTGACTTCCAGCTCAACGACGGCGAACCGCAGAAGCTCTTTGACCTGCTCCCGGCGGAATATACCGGTGCGGTCGAGGAAATCAAGGCGGAATTGAACGACCTCGTCGGCCTTGCGCCGGTCAAGGAGTATGTGTTCGGTCTGGCCGATAACATTCAGGTGCAGCAGCGGCGTGCGGCGGCAGGTTTCAAGACCGCCAGCCTGTCCATGCACATGATCTTCACTGGCAACCCCGGCACCGGCAAGACGACCATCGCTCGTTTGGTGGCAAAGTACCTGAAAGCCATCGGCGCGCTCAAGGGCGGCCAGCTCATCGAGGTCAGCCGCGGCGACCTTGTGGGCCGTTACACCGGCCATACGGCTCCGTTGACGAACAGCGTCATCGAGAGCGCACTGGGCGGCGTCCTCTTCATCGACGAGGCGTACAGCCTGTATCGTGGAGAGCAGGACAGCTTCGGGCTGGAAGCCATCGACACCCTTGTGAAGGGGATGGAAGACCACCGGGATGAGCTGGTCGTCATCCTTGCAGGCTACACCAAGGAGATGGAGGCTTTCCTGACCGCCAACAGCGGCCTTGCGAGCCGGTTCCCGAATAAGATCGAGTTCCCGGATTACACCGCCGACGAGCTGCTGGATATCACGGCCGTCCTCGCCAAAAGCAAGGGCTACCGCCTTGCCGAGAACTGCACCTTCCCGTTGCTGGGCTACTATAAACGCCGTCAGGCCCTCGACAGCCGCACCGCCGGAAATGGCCGCCTGGCCCGGAATACCCTCGAAAAGGCCATCTTCAACCAAAGCCGCCGCCTTATCGCCGAACCAGCCGCGGAGCTGGATCTCATTCTGGCGAGTGATCTGGAGTTTGAGGAGTAAATAAACGGAATAACAAAAAATGGACAGCAGTTGCTGTCCATTTTTTGTTGGTTACTGATGTGCCTCGCTGATCCTTTGGGTCATTTCACGGAGGTCATTCCGAACATCGGCAGGAGCGGTGACTTCGACCTTGCCGCCAAAGCCGCAGACCCAGCCATAGAACTGATCGCTGACGCAGATAGGAACATCAAAATGGAAATGTTCACCGCTCTCCTCGGTCAGGAAGATGGGCGTGGAGCCGAACCGCTCGCGCATGGCCTGTTCGAGGTCGGCGGTGCAGCGTAGGGTCACTTGGTGTTCCGGGCCGCCGTACATGTTGAAATGCTTTTTTAAGTAAGTCGGCAGGTCAAGGTCGGCGAACTGCTCTTTGCCGCGGCGCGGCTCGTCGAGGACTTTCACGCCGGCCATCCGGTCGACCCGGTAATGCCGGATGCCGAAGGGCTGCTTTTCGTCCTGATAGGCGATGAGGTAATAACAGCCGTTCTCCCATGCCATCTGCCACGGGCTGATGGTGCGCAGGTCGGGATGGCCCTTCTTTTTGTAGCGAAACTGCACCATCCGGCCCGAGTTGATGGCCGAAAACAGCGCGTCGACGGTGTAGGGCAGGGTGCGGACGGTACTTTTGGGGCGTCCGTCAACGTAGACCTGACGCTGAAGCTGGCCGCCCTCGTAACGGGAGGTCAGCCCTTCCAGCTTGGAGATGAGTTTGTCGCTGGTCGATTTCGAGATGACCCGGCTGGACTGGACGGCGTCGACCAGAAGCTTCAGTTCCGCGAGGTCAAAGGTGCGGCTTGCCATCCAGTAGCCGCCGTTTCGTCCGCGCCGCAGCTGGATGTCATAGCCCAGATTGTTCAGGGCTTCGATGTCGCTGTACACGCTTTTGCGCTCGCACAGGATGCCCTGCTGTTCCAACAGCTGCACCAGCTGTG
This sequence comes from uncultured Faecalibacterium sp., assembly GCA_934548045.1. Lineage (GTDB taxonomy): Bacteria > Bacillota > Clostridia > Oscillospirales > Ruminococcaceae > Faecalibacterium. The sequence continues at coordinate 80,399 of CAKTEM010000011.1, forward strand.
GAACATTCAGCAAGTGGTTTTCATCGGTCTGCTGCTCGAAAATATGCAGCAGAGCTAAAAGCTTGGACTTCTGTCCTTCCTGTTTCGGCATAAGGCACCTCGTCATACATCAAAACTTGCCCTCGATCACAGGGCGCGGCAGAGTGAGAGGGTCAGGGCAGCTTTTTATCGAACGCGGCGCGCCGCTGGGTCGAAAGGCGGAACATCTCTTCCAGCTTGTCGCGGTCGTCGGCGACGAGCGCGTTCCGCAGAGCGTCAAGGGCTGCGTCAAACTGGTCGATCTCGGAGATCAGGTTCTCCTTGTTCCAGAGGAACAGCTCGGCCCACATCTTATCGTTGATGCGCGCGATACGGGTCAGGTCACGGAAAGAGTCGCCGGTATACTCGCAGAGCGAAGTGTTGTCGTTGGCACACATCAGGCTGACGGCGATGGCATGGCAGAGCTGGCTGACATAGCCGATCATCTTGTCATGCTCCTGCACGGTCAGGGTGCAGATGTGCTTGAAGCCCAGCACCTCGGCCAGCTCTTTTGCCCACTCGATGGCTTCCGGAGTGTTCTTCTCGGTCGGGGTGATGATGAAGTTCGCCGGTGCGAAGTTCACCTCAGCGGCGTGTTCGACACTGGAAGTCTCACGGCCGGCCATCGGGTGGCTGGCGATGAACTCGACCCCTTCCGGACACATGTTCTGCACCGGCTCCACAAGGCCGGTCTTGACGCCCGAGACATCGGTAAAGACGCAGCCGGGTTTGATGAGGTGGCCGTAAGTCTTGAACCACTCGATGAGGGCGGTGGGGTACAGGCCAAAGATGATGTGGTCGGCCTGACTCACCAAGTCCTCAAAATCGTGGGTCTTGCCGCTGCGGATGTAGCCGTGGTCGAGGGCGTATTGCAGGTGACCTTCGCTGCGGTTGATGCCGTCCACAAGAAAACCGGCTTTCGTCAGCTCCAGCGCGTATTTGCCACCCAGCAGACCCAGACCGACAATGAGATAGCGTTTGGATTTATCCAGCATAGTTTACCTCCACGCCCAAAGGCTTGATGGCTTCAAAGAAATGGGGCCAGCTCTTTTCGATGGCCTCGGCACCGTCGATGCTCAGCCGCAGCCCGGCGGACAGGGCAAGCACAGTCAGGCTCATGACAACACGGTGGTCGTTGTGGCCGGACAGCGGCGCGGCAGGCTCGTGCAGCTTGTCTGCACAGCCCTCGATGGTGATGGTGCCGCCCTCGCTCGAGAGGACGCCGCCGCAGGCACGCAGTTCAGTTTCCATCGCGGCGATGCGGTCACTCTCCTTGATGCGGAGACGCTCGGCGTTCCGGATGACGGTCTGCCCTTCGCAGAGCAGGCCGAGGATCATCAGGACAGGGCCGAGGTCCGGGCAGTCGGCAAGGTCGATGTCGACCCCGTGAAGCGGTGCCTTTTCAAATACGATGCCCTTTTCGGTATTGCGGAACTTTGCGCCGCACCGGCGGAGGATATCGAGGATGACGGCATCGCCCTGCAACGTCTCAGCGGCGAGACCGGAGATGGTCACACCGCCGCAGACAGCTCCCAGAACGGCCAGAAATGCCGCCTGACTGTAATCGCCCTCGACGGTGTAATCACAGGCGGAATAGCTCTGATTGCCGGGAATGAAGAGAGTGACGTCGTCTGACCAGCGGCTCTCGACGCCGAAGGTCTTCTGGACGCTCCGGGTCATCTCAATGTAGCTCCGGCTCTCGACGGGCGGAAGCAGATGCAGGGTGCTGTCGCCGGGCAAAAGCGGCAGAGCGAACAGCAGGCCGCTGATGAACTGGCTGGAAACGTTGCCTGCCAGCGTGAAATCGCCGGGCTTGAGCGCGCCCTCAACAGTCAGGTTGGAGGTCGTCTGCTCGAACCGGAGATTCTGTTCTCGGTAGAGGGTCTTGTAGACCGACTGCGGACGCTCCATCAACCGGCCATGGCCGACAAAAGTGACGGCCTGTCCGGTGATACTTGCCAGCGGAATGAGGAACCGCAGGGTGCTGCCGCTTTCGCAGCAGTCGACCGGTTCCGTAACGGGCCGGAACGAACCCAGACCCTCGATGGTAGCATTATCGGCACCGGTCTCGACGTCGGCGCAAAGCTGCCCGGCGGCGGAAAGGGTCGCCGAGATGTCTTTGCTGAACTCGAGATTTTCGATGTGGGAAATGCCCTTCGCGAGGGCCGCACAGAGGACAGCCCGGTGGGCCATGCTCTTGCTCGGCGGCGCAGTGACGGTGCCGTTCAGGCCGGCTTTAGAAGAAATTGTTACTTGCATAATAGAACTTTCTGCCCTCGGACACAAGGCGCAGTGCATATAGGAGCCGAAGGCGATATTATCAAAATTGTCCGGCTTGCCAAAGGCTCTCCCTTTGATAGACTCCCTCCGGTCGGAGGGAGATGTCGCAAAGCGACAGAGGGAGGACGAGCTGGCGAGCAAAGCGAGACTGAGAGGGCTATTACATCTCCCGGCCAATCGCCCAAGCGACCTGACGGCACTTTGCCATGGCCTGCGCAAAGGCATCCGGGGTCAGGCACTGTGCGCCGTCGCTCCATGCGTGACGGGGGTCATAGTGGACCTCGACCTCGAGGCCGTCTGCACCAGCGGCGACAGCGGCGATCATCATCGGCTCGACGAGGTTTGCCTTGCCGGTGGCGTGGCTGGGGTCAACGATGACGGGCAGGTGGGTCTTCTCGTGGATGATAGGCACTGCGGAGAGGTCGAGGGTGTTACGGGTATACTTCTCGAAGGTGCGAATGCCGCGCTCGCAAAGGATGACCTGCTCGTTGCCGCCGGCCATGATGTACTCGGCACTCATGATCCACTCCTCGATGGTGTTGCAGAGGCCGCGCTTGAGCAGGACGGGCTTGTGCATCTTGCCGACTGCCTTCAGCAGCTGGAAGTTCTGCATGTTGCGTGCGCCGATCTGGACGACATCGACGTACTCCTCGAACTCGGGGATGCGGTCTTCGCTCATCAGTTCGGAGACGATGGGCATACCGGTCGCTTCGCGTGCCTTTACCATGTCGAGGATGCCCTCGGTCTCAAGGCCCTGAAAGGAGTAGGGAGAGGTACGGGGCTTGTAGGCACCGCCGCGGAACAGGGTCGCGCCGCCAGCCTTGACGCCCTGTGCGATGCGCAGAGCCTGCTCTTCGCCTTCGATGCTGCAGGGGCCGGCCATGACCGCGATCTTTTCCTTACTGCCGATCTTCACGCCGCCGCAGTCGATGACGGAATCTGCCGGGTGGAACAGGCGGTTCGCACGCTTGTAAGGTGCGGAGACACGGGTCACGTTGTCGATCCAGGGGTTCGCGAGGACGTCGCGCTCGTCGATCTTGGTGGTGTCGCCGACCAGACCGAAGACGTTGTAATCTTTACCGGTGATGAGGGTCACGTCCAGACCCTGCTTCTCGAACCGGTCAACGATCTTTTCGAGTTCTTCTTTCGGAGTGCCTTTTTTGGTGGAGATGATCATGGTTTTGGTTCCTTCCTCTTTGTGTCAACCTCTCAGTCTGCTCCGCAGACAGCCCCCTGATGGGGAACCTTTGGCAGAAAAAGAAAGTTCCCAATTTTGCCAAGGCCTCTCCTCAATAGGAGAGGTGGCATCGCGTAAGCGATGACGGAGAGGTTTATTTTATTGTACGATGTGCGCATGAGAGCTGCCATCCAGACGGAGCAGCTGGGCGAGATAGGCCGCGGCGTGCAGATAGCCGCTGATGCCCTCGCCGATAAAATGGCCCTGACAGCCAAAGGATACGATGTCGGTCTGGCGGAACGGTTCGCGCTCGTTCGGCTCGTTGAGCATCACTTCCACGGCCGGCAGGCCGCAGACCCGGAGTGCGTCCAGAATGGCGACACTGTAATGGGCGTATCCGCCCGGGTTGATGATGATGCCGTCGGCACGGCCGGCGGCAGACTGGATCTCGTCGATGATGTCGCCCTCGTGGTTGGACTGGAAGAATTCGACCTCGATCTCCATCTGGTTGCAGCAGGCTTCGAGGTAGTCCAGCAGGCCGTTGTAGTCGATGGTTCCGGCAACACCCGGTTCCGAGAACTGGGTCAGGTTGAGGTTGGGGCCGTTAATGACTAAAAATTTCATCCAGAGCCTCCATTGCCGCGTTCACTGCGTCCGCGACGGTGGTTTGATTGGGAACAACAGCATCTGCTGCTGCGAGGTAGAGCGGACGGCGTTCGGCTTCCATTGCGCGGAGTGCATCGGTGCTGGAAGAAAGCGGACGTCCACCGCCCACGACCAGCGATTCCAACGGCCGGTCGAGGAAGAGGATGACGCCGTTCTGCCGCAGAGCGCGCAGGTTTTCCGGCCGCTTGATGACGCCGCCGCCGCAGGACAGCAGCTGATGACCCTCTTTCGAGAAGCGTTCGACCTGTTCAGTCTCTTTTTTGCGGAACCCGTCCTCGCCTTCCTCGGCGAAGATGTCGGGGATGCTCTTGCCGTTGGCCTTGACGATCTCTTCATCGAGGTCAATGAAGGTCTTGCCCAGCTCTTTGGCGAGGGCGCGGCCAATGGTCGTCTTGCCGGAAGAGGGCATCCCGATAAGGGCGATGTTCAGGGTATCCCGGCGGAGGGTATTGGTGATTTGGTTGATTTCAGCCGGTGCGTCCGGGAACTTCCGGCTGAGGAAGTATTCCGCCGCATAGACCGCCTGCGCGACCAGCATCTCCAAGCCGCCGACGGCCACCGGAACACCGGCTTCCTCGGCGCAGAGGATGAGTTCGGTTTTGTCGGGGTTGTACACGACGTCCAGAACTGCTTCCAGCCCGGGCATAGCGGCAACATCGAGGTTGCAGACACCAACATTCGGGTACATGCCTGCCGGGGTGGTATTGATGACGATTTGTGCGCCCGAAGAAACGGCCTCCTGATAGGAAAGCTCGCCCTTTTCCGGGTCGGGATGGCGGCTGACGGTCAGAATTTTTGCCGCGCCTTTATCACGGGCGACAGCACTGGTCGTGTTGTGGGTGCCGCCGGTGCCGAGGATAAGAACCGTCTTGCCGGTAAAATCAACGCCGTGCGCCTCGCACAGGTGGGCAAAGCCCATGTAATCGGTGTTATAGCCGTAGAGCAGACCATTTTTGTTGACGACCGTGTTCACGGCACCGATGGCCTTTGCACGGGGGTCGATGTAGGAACAATACTCCATCACGAGTTTCTTGTAGGGGATGGTCACGTTGATGGCCTTGAACGCCCGTCGTTTCAGGAACGCTCGGGCATCCTCCTCGGTCGGGAGGGGGCAGAGGTCATAGTGATAGCCGCAGAGCATCTCGTGGATGGTCTTGGAGTAGGAATGGCCCAGTTTCGAGCCGATGAGTCCGTATTCCATTCAGTCCTCCTCCTTCCGGAAGCTGGTGGGATGTTCCATCCACGCCATGCCGTATTTCTGGGTCAGCAGGTCGCCGATGGCAAGGGCGGCGGCGCAGGTCTGGACGATGGCCGCGCGAGGTACGATGCAGGGGTCGTGGCGGCCCTGAATGGACAGCTCCGCGTTTTTGTGTGCGATGTAGTCCACGGTGTCCTGCTGTTTATAGATGCTGGGTGTCGGCTTGACGGCGGTACGGAAGACCACCGGCATCCCGTTCGAGATGCCGCCGTTGACGCCTGCGTTGTGGTTGGTCTCGGTGACGATGTGGCCGGTCGGGTCCATCCGGAAGGCGTCGTTTGCCTCGGAGCCGCGCAGGTCGGCGAAACCGAAGCCGGTGCCAAACTCGATGCCCTTCACGGCCGGGATGGAGAACGCCGCATGGGAGAGAACACTCTCCACACTGTCAAAATAGGGTTCGCCCACACCGGTCGGCAGGCCGAGGATAGCGGTCTCGAGGATGCCGCCCACGCTGTCGCCGTCCGCACCGGCGGCACGGATGGCGGCTTTCATCGGCTCTTCCACCGAGGTATCCAGCAGGGCGAAGCCCTCCGCCTTGTTCAGGAGAGATTCTACCTGTGCCGCGAGGGTGTCCGGGTCGTTGAGGGCAAAGGGCGTATCAGAGAGTCCGGCACACCTTGCGATGTGGGTCGAGATGTCGATGCCAGCCCGGTTCAAGGCTCCCAGGACGATGGAGCCACCGGCCACCAGTGCGGCTGTGATGCGGCCAGAGAAATGACCACCGCCGCGCGCGTCCTGATAGCCGTGGTATTTGGCGTATGCCGTATAATCGGCGTGGCCGGGCCGGAGCAGGTCAGCAGTCTTGGCGTAGTCGCCGCTGCGCGTGTTCTGGTTCTCGATCATCAAAGCGATGGAAGTTCCGGTCGTAAGGCCGTTCAGGACGCCGGACAGGAACTGGACGTTGTCCGCCTCGACCCGGGCCGTGGACAGGCCGTCGCCGCGCGCACGGCGTTTGTCCATGCAGGCGGCGAGAAGCGTCTCATCCACCGGCACACCGGCGGCCATGCCGTCCAGCACCGCGCCGATGGCCTTGCCGTGGCTCTCGCCGAAGATGGTCAGGGCAAGGGAGCTGCCAAAGGTGTTTTTCATGACAGCTTACTCCTCCATGCCCAGCAGCGGACGCAGACCCTCGACGGGGATGGTCTCAGCACGCCAGCAGCCCAGACCGGGAACCTTGATGATGGTGATCTGGTTGCCCTGCGCCTTTTTGTCGTGGAGCATCTCAGCCAGCACCTTTTCCTTGTCGTAGGTGGTACGGGTCGGCAGACCCAAACGGCGGTAAACGGCACGAACGCGCTTCTGCAATGCTTTCGACTCGATCATCGGCAGCATCCCCAGCGCGACACACTCGCCGTGGAACAGGCCGACCGTGCGGCGGCCCTTGATGCCCTTGACGGCCTCGATGCCGTGGCCGATGGTGTGGCCGAAGTTGAGGGCCTTTCTCATCCCGTGTTCGGTCTCGTCCTGCTCGACGATGTTCTTCTTGAATTTCAGGCTGCGATAGATGATTTCGCCGATCTGGGCATCCACATCGCCGTTCTCGAAGATGGCGAAGAGTTCCGGGTCAGCCAGCAGGCTGGCCTTGACCGCCTCGGCCAGACCGTTGATGTAGTGGCGGCGCGGCAGGGTGGACAGGGTGTCGGGGTCGACGATGACGAGCTTCGGCTGCCAGAAGGAGCCTGCGATGTTCTTGGTCTCGCCGAGGTCGACAGCGGTCTTGCCGCCGATGGACGAGTCGATCATGGACAGGGTCGTGGTCGGGCAGTTGATGAAGTCGATGCCGCGCATGTAGATCGAAGCGGCAAAACCGGCTAAATCGCCGACTACGCCGCCGCCGACTGCAATGACAAGGTCGCCGCGGCCCATGTTGAAGTCGAGCATCTGGCGGAGGACGGTCTCGAGGATTTTGAAGCTCTTGCTGGCCTCGCCCTGCGGCACCGTGATGATCTTCGCGTCACGGCACTGGTCGGCGACTTTTTGGGCGTACTCGATCGGTACGCCGGTGTCGGTCACGACGGCAACACGGCGGTCGAGCCGGGCGAACTGATAGAGATTTTCCAGTGCGCCGCGTTTCAGGATGATGTCATAGCTTCGCACACCGAGGTTCATGGTGAGCTTGGTACCGATAAATTCACTCATTTTGTGTACACTCCTAACAGCCGTACCGTGCGGCAGATCCGGTCCAGTTCGTGCAGCAGCGCGGCAGTCTCGTCACGGGTGGGGTCTCCCACCAGTTCGACGTAAAAATAATATTCAAAAGGAACGTGCGGCATCGGGCGGCTCTTGATGGACTCCATGTTGAAGCCGCTCGCGCCGATCAGCTGGATGACCTCGCCCAGCTTGCCGGGCTTGTTGTCCACCGTGAACAGCAGAGAAAACCGGTTGCCGACTGTGGGCTTTTCCCGGCTCAGGACGATGAACCGGGTCGTGTTGTCGCCGTCGGTGTTGATGCTCGGCACAAGGACTTCCAATCCGTAGAGGGCAGCGGTCTCGACGCTGGCGATGGCGGCCTTGCTCTTGTCGCCGCTCTCCGCAACGAACTTCGCGGCCATGGCGGTGTTCGGCATGGCAGTCGCCGGGAGGTGGAACTGCTTCAGGAAGGTCTCGCTCTGGGCGATGGCCTGCTGGTGGCTGTAAACGCTCTTGATCTCGCTCAGCTGGGTGCCGGGCAGGACGAGCAGATTCTGGGAGATGGGCAGGTCATAGACGTCCACGACCCAAAGCTCCGGGTGGTTGTAGCAGAGATCCAGCACGGCGGAGACATCTCCGGCATGGCTGTTCTCAAACGGCACCACACCGTGGGCGGCGTCGCCGTTCGCCACGGCGTTGAAGACCTCATCCCATGTCGGATAGCTGACGGCCTCGGCGTGAGGGAAGAGAGCTTTCAGTGCGATATGTGCAAACGCACCCTCTACGCCCTGATAGGCGGCGCGGTTCTGCCCCAGCACTTCGGCTTCGTACTGCTTGGCGACGTCCATCATGTGCTGGACGTGGTCTTTATAGTAGGGGCGCAGGACAGGGTTCTGGATCCGCGCGGCGGATTTCTCCAGCACGATCACCTCCCGGGAGGCGTCGAAGATCGGCAGGCCGTGCGCCTGCTTGTATTGTGCAACGCTGAGTACCGCAGCCATCCGCCGCTCAAACAGGGCGGCGAGCTGTGCGTCTACCGCGTCGATCTCGACACGGGCTTGTTCCAGAGCGTTCATAGGTTCCACATCCTTTCGCGTTGTGGTTGGCTGATACTTGATTAGTATACCATAACCCGGATGGATAAACAACAATGCACCGGCCCTTTCAAAGGGGAGAAAATTTCAAATGCGAGGGTGGTAAAACAAATAAAAGTATTATGAAGGCAGACAAAAAGCGTCCGGAACACCGCAGATGCGGCGTTTCGGACGCTTTTCTCAAGTTTTGCTTCGATTCTTCACCAGCTCTTCCCGGGTACGGGGCTTGCCGTAGTAACGGGAATAGGGATTATCGAGGTCGGCGGCTTTGAGCGGCGCAGAAGGCTCTTTCACCGGAGCCGGGGGCTCGGGAGCTTCCGGGCGGTCGAAGATGAACCGCCGCACCGACAGGCCGGAACGATTGTAGAACCGCATGGCATCAGTCCTCTGCGCTGGCGGTGGAGACTGCACCGGCGGTCAGAGCCTGCCAGAGTTCCTCACCGCCTGCGATGTTGTCGGCGGTGCCGGAGTTCCATGCGCCGCGCATACCGACATAGAACTGCGACATGTACTCCTGACTGTTGCCGCCCTGTGCGTGGGTGGTGTCGGGGTTGTAGTCGCCGAGGTCAAGGCCGGTCAGCACCGGGCAGTCCGTCCACTTGTAGACCATGTTCCACCAGTCGTCGTCACTGCCCGATTCAGGCAGGGTGCCGTCCAGATAGCGGAGGGTGCCGGTGCTTTCCTCGAAGCCGTCCGGGTCATACAGCAGGAAAATAGAGCTTAGACCGCCCTGCACGTCGGTGGCGAGTTTGGTCGTGCCGGCCATCGTCAGGTAAGCGGCACTCTCCGTCTCGGTATCCCCCGAGGAGTAGTCCAGCGTGTAGACGTTCAGGGTGACGACGACCTTTCCGTCGCCGTTCAGGTCTTCGCCGTACTTGGCAAGCTCAGTCTGAAGGGCGTTCACGGTGTCCTCGGGCAGATAATAGGGTGCGACCACCGCCACGTTGTAGTCCGCCTTGGTGGTGAAGAAATACTGTCCGATGAAGGAGTAGCCCACGAACGCAACGGCAATGCCGATGACGATGACCCACTTGAGGTTGTAATCCCACCAGTTCATCCAGCGTTCCTTTCGGGTGTATTCCTTTTCGCGCCGGGGCTTGAGGTCTTTCGGGTCGATGTCACGCTCGTAACGATAACTTGCCATGTGGTTCGTTTCCTCTCAAAATTAAAGTTGTGCGAGAATGGTCTGACGGACGGCGTCCGGCAGCTGTTTCTGTTCGGCCTTGCTCATGCCGGCAGTCTGGATGGGCGGCAGGATTTTGATATGGACTGCGCCGGGAGAGCAGAGGTTGCCGTGGTTCTCAAATAAAGCCCGTGCGCCCGAGATGGCGACCGGAACGACCGGTGCGCCGGTCTTGATGGCGATGCGGAACGCGCCGTTCTTGAACTCACCGGCACCGCCCTCTTCGCCCTTGTAACGGGTGCCTTCCGGGAAGATGACAAAGCTCTTGCCGCTCTGGACGATGGCAGTCGCGTCGTTCAGGGCGCGGACAGAGGCGCGCACGTCGTCACGCTGGACGAACACGCAGCCCAGAAGCTTCATCCAGCGGTTGAGGAGCGGAATTTTCTCCAGCTCATCCTTGGCGAGGATGCCATGGGGCGCATCGAGGCTTGCCAGCAGCAGAGGAATGTCGTAGTAGCTGCGGTGGTTGCCGACAAAGACGCAGGCGGTGTCCTTCGGGATGTTTTCCAGACCAGTGACGGTCAGCTGGACGCCGGTGATTTTCAAGATCTGACGGCTCCAGTGCGGAATGTGTTTGCGGACGATCTGCTCGACCGTCTCGGTGTCGCCTGCGGCCAGCGCGCGCTCGGCGCGGCGAAGCACACCGTAATGGACGATCATATAACCGAACAGGTAGATGAACATCGCAATGGTGCGAAAGATATTCACGAGTTGTTTCCCCCTTCTGGCTTGAAAAAGCCGAGTTTATTGTAACACACTTTCTGGAAAAAGGGGAGAAAAAATACTTTTTTTACATTTAGAGGGCTTTGCGGCTTGCAAAATTCACAAAATCCGGGTATAGTTATAACCAGAAAGACAGCACTATTGCGTTTCTTTCGGGAAACCGCCCGAAAGGCTGGAATGGGCTGTCGGTAACAATGGAGAGAGGTTTTAATACCCCATGAGCTTATTTCCTTCTGCGAATGATTTCAAATCCGGCCCGGGCGTTGAAAAGGACGCGCCGCGCAAGACCGGCGTAGGCCGCTTTTTCGAGCTGGTCGGCCGCGACATGAGCAGCATGTTCCTCGCGAACCTGCTGACCTGTCTGGGCTTCGTGCCGATTATCTGTCTGGTCTACATCGGCTTTCTGATGAACAGCCTGCCGGTCATGGTCATCAGCGCGGCGGTCGGCGGTATTCTGGCCGGCCCGGTGCTGGCTGGCATGTACGACACCGTCCTGCGCGCCCTGCGTGACGAGGCCGGTTACTGGTGGACGACCTACCGCAAGGCGTTCAAGCGGAACTTCAAGGCCAGCGTCGTGCCGGGCATCCTGTACTGTGTTATCGTCACGGTGCAGATCTTCCTCGTGTACTTCTGCTTCAACATGCTGTATCACGGCACCAATGTCGGCGTCGGCATGTGGGTCGCAACGGTGCTGAATCTGGTGCTGTTCCACATGCTGTTCTCGTACATGTGGCCCCAGATCGTTCTGCTCGACCAGCCGCTGTTCCAGACCCTGAAAAACAGCGTCAACTGCATGATCGCCTTCCTGCCCCATGCGCTGGCGGCCTCGCTGGTGACGATCGTCTTCTGGGGCATCGTCATCCTCTGTATGCCGCTGGGCCTGCTGCTGATGCTGGTCTTCGGCTTCTGGTTCTCCTGTGAAGTCACAATGCAGATCGTCTACGGGGATCTGGACCGGGTCTTCCACATTGAGGAGAACATCCAGAAACTCCGTGACGCCGAGCTGGAAGAGGAGCTCCGCAAAGAATACGGCGACGACTCGCAGTAAGCAGTAAAAAGGAGAGCGTGTGATGGAACAGCGGAACAATCTGGTGCTTCAGGGAACGGAGACGTTCTCCCGGGGACAGCTGGATAATGTCGCGCTGGAAAGCGGCAGTCTGGTGCTGGACAGCGCGGCAGGGCGGTATCTGCCCTACGGCAGCTATACGACGCCGGAGTTCGCGATGCCTGCCTTTTGCAATCTGAACGTGAGCTGGAACGCCCACGCGCCCCACAACACCCTTGTCGAGGTCCGGTGCCGGGTCTATGCTGGGAACAGCTGGACGGGCTGGATGAGCTTCGGCAAGTGGGCTCCGGATTATCCGCGGTGCAGCGTCAACACCCAGAGCGAGGACGGAATGGTCTTCCTGATGGGTGATACGGTCACGGTGGCAGCACCGGGCGGCGGTACGGGCATCCAGCTGCAGGTCAACCTTTCGACCAACGACGACAAGGCGACGCCTGCCATCCGGCTTCTGGCGGCGGCAGCGCGGCCTCTCACATGGGAAAAGCAGGGGGGCCATCCACTCAACCGGCGGCTCTACCTGCCGGAATACTGCCTGAACGCCCACGACCCGACCTTTGGCCGGGAGATGGACCTGCCGCTCGTCATGGCGTCTCTGATGAACCGCTGGGGCGAGGATATCCTGCCCGAAGAGGTGGCCTACGTCATGGAGGACAACGCCACCAGCAGCACGGGCAATGCGGCGTTTGCGGCCGCTGCCGCAGGCTGCTGCGGCTATCCCTGCTGGCAGGCATGGATGGATCTGAAAGACCTCCGACTTCAGATCCACGACGGCTGTTCGGTGGCTGTCCGGGTCGAACGCCGCATCCGGGGCCAGCGTGACCCGGTCGGGGTCTGGATGGGGCTTCGGGGCTTCGGCCACGATGACGCCGTCCATGCGGACTATGTCCTGCTCAACGACCCCACCGCCGACGGCGACGGAGCCGTGAACTGCACCATGGCACTGACGGATTTTCTCCGGTACTTCACCGGTCGGGCGATCGCCCTGCGGCAGAAGCCCCGGGATATCGAGGCCGACCGCCCCAGACGCATCCTCTGCGAGCTGGAAAAGGGCAAAGAGGCCGGCGAATATTACTTTGCACGGCGCGGACAGCGCGACCCACTGCCGGAGAGCTTTTCTGGCTGGATCGCAGGCAGTCCGCACGACGGCGTGGCCCATGCCACGACCGCACACCGGACGTTCCAGCGGATGCGCCGGACAGAGGACGGCGGCATCCAGTTCACGCCGGAACAGCTGGCCGTCGGCGGACGCCAGAGCGTCTATGCGGTCGACCAGACCGGAAGTATGCGCGTGGCCGAAGTCCGGCTGCCCGTACCGCCGCCCACCCCGGCGGAACCTGTTGTTCACCAAAGCACCGGGCCAGCTGCCCCAGCGCAGCAGAGCCCGTGACTTTTCGGGATAAATACATTCACATAGGAGGGACACATTATGGCAAAAACGATCATCACGATTGGCCGAGAGTACTGCACCGGCGGCAACTACATCGCAGAAGATGTGGCGAATGCACTGGGTCTGAAGATGTACGACAAAGAGCTGATCACTATGGCAGCCAAGCACTCCGGGCTGTCGGAAGAGGCAGTCGCTGCCAGCGAGAAGCGCCATACCCACAGCCTGCTGTACAGCCTGTACACGATGGGCAATGAGCTGCCGCTGGGCGATCAGGTGTTCATTCTGCAGAGCCGCATCATCAAGCAACTGGCGGACGAAGGCCCCTGCGTCATTCTGGGCCGCTGCGGTGACTATGTGCTGCGCGAGCGCAAGAACGTCCTGCGCGTCTTCATCTACGCACCGGTCGAGTGGCGGCGTGAGCTGGCAAAGACCGACCCTCTGGTCAAGGCAAAGGATGAAAAGGGCATCAAGGAAGAGATCGAGAAGACTGACCGCAACCGCGCTGCCTACTACAACTACTACACCCAGAACCGCTGGGGTGACGCGCACAACTATGATCTGGCGATCAATGCGGCTCTTGGCCGTGAGACCTGCGTGAAGATGATCCTTGACGCAGTCGCTGCCAAGGAGAAGACTCTGGACGAGTAACGGTCACCCGGCAGGAGGGTCAAAAACAACGGTGCTTCGTGGGTAGGGTGCGTTCGCGCTCTGCCCACGTTTTGGGCATACAAAAAGAGAGTATTCAACAGCAAAGCAAAACAAAAAGGAGAAATCGTGGAAACTAAGCAGCCCCAAACCCAACAGCCTGCCCGTGAGAACATCATGGGAACAATGGACATCAATCCGCTGCTCATCAAGCTGAGCGTTCCGATGATGGTCTCGATGCTGGTGCAGGCATTGTACAATGTCGTGGACTCGGTCTTCGTCTCCCATGTGAGCGAAAATGCGCTGACCGCCGTCTCGCTGGCGTTCTCGCTACAGAACGTCATGATCGCAGTGGGCGTCGGTACCGGCGTGGGCGTCAATGCCCTGCTGTCCAAGAGCCTCGGCGAGAAGAATCAGGAACGGGCGAACAAGACCGCCGAAAACGGCATCTTCCTCGCCCTGTGCAGCTTCGCCGTCTTCTTCATCATCGGCCTGACCTGCATGAAACCCTATTTTTATGCGCAGACCAGTGATGTGGAGATCGCGGAGCAGGGCATCCGGTATCTGACCGTGTGCAGCGTGTTCAGCCTCGGCCTGTTCTTGCAGACCATGAGTGAAAAGCTTCTGGCGGCGACCGGACGCACCAACCTCAGCATGATCAGCCAGCTGACAGGTGCGGTCGTGAACATCGTCCTCGACCCCATTTTCATCTTCGGATACTGCGGCGAGGCTCTGTCCGGCACCACCGGTGCCGCTGTCGCGACCGTCATCGGCCAGTTCTGCGGCGCAGGGATGGCAATTTTCTTCAACCTGAAGAAGAACCCGGACATTCAAATCAACTTCAAGGGCTTCCGCCCGAGCGCGAAGGCCATCCAGCGCATCTATGTCGTCGGCCTGCCCAGCATCGCGATGCAGTGCGTCGGCAGTGTCATGACCTTCTTCATGAACCAGATTTTGATGACCTTCTCGGCGACGGCGGTTGCAGTCTTCGGCGTCTACTTCAAGCTCCAGAGCTTCGTCTTCATGCCCATTTTCGGCATGAACAACGGCATGGTTCCGATCATCAGTTACAACTACGGCGCACGGAACCCTGACCGCGTGAAGAAGACCATCAAGCTGGCGGCGTTCTACGCCGAGTGTATCATGCTCATTGGCTTCTGTATCTTCCAGTTCATGCCGGACAAGGTTCTGGGCATCTTCGCGGCCAGCGATGCCATGCTTGCCATCGGCATCCCGGCCCTGCGCATCATCTGTCCGCATTTCCTGCTGGCAGGTGTGGGCATCATTCTCTCGTCGGTCTTTCAGGCGTTGGGCAACGGCCTGTTCAGCCTCATCGTCTCGGTCTGCCGTCAGCTGGTGGTTCTCATCCCGGCGGCATGGCTGCTGAGCAAGACCGGCAATGTCAACATGGTATGGTGGGCGTTTTTGATCGCGGAGGTCGTCAGCCTGACGCTGAGCCTCGTGTTCATGGCGCGTATCAATAAAAAAGTCATCGCTCCGCTCTACGAGTAGCCTGCTCAGTAAGGAGCCGCAAGACGAAAGGAACGTGAACTCTATGGGTAAAAAGCTGAAATGGAATCTGATTCTGATGAGCGTCCTCTACCTCGCCCTCGGCATTTTTCTGCTGATGGTGCCGGGTACGGCTCTCAACGTGGTCTGTTACGCGCTGGGTGCGGTGGTACTGGCCTGTGCTGTCGTCCAGCTGGTGCGGTATTTCGCCGTGGAACGCGGCATTTTCCAGAGTCAGCTCACCCTCATCTCAGGTCTGGTCTGTCTGGGTCTGGGCGCGTTCCTCATCATCCGCAGCGACATCGTGGTGCGTATCCTGCCCATCGTGTTCGGCCTGTTCGTCATCTTTGACAGTCTGGGCCGCATCCAGAACGCGCTGGAACTCCGCCGGTGCAATTACGACAGCTGGAAAGGCTTCCTGCTGCTGGCAGTGCTGAGCATCGTGCTGGGCGTCGTGATGATCCTGAACCCCTTCGGCACGATGGAAACGCTCGTCATGGCGATCGGCGTCATCCTCATCATCGAGGGTGCGCTGAACCTGCTCAGCGCGCTGTATACGGTCATCGCGGTCAAGCGGTTCATAAAGCTGCATCCCGAGACCCAGTCGGTTCTGGAAGCCATTACCGGCAAGGATCTGAACGGTGACGGCGTCATCGCGCCGGATGTCACTCATACAGATGCCGAGGCGACGGCCATCGAACTCGACCATGTGGACGAGAGCGCGACGGTCGAGCAGGAGAGCAGCGACGAAGAATAAAATAATCAAAAGAGCAAAGGATAAAAAGAAGATGGAAAAGTACGATCTGATCATTGTGGGTGCCGGCCCTGCCGGTATTTTTACCGCCGTTGAGCTTTTGCGCCACGGCAGCAAGAAAAAGATCCTGCTGGTCGAAAAAGGTAAGCCGGTCGAGAAGCGTCACTGCCCGAAGGCAGAGCTGGGCCACTGCGTCAACTGCCGCCCGACCTGCGCCATTACCACCGGTTTCTCCGGTGCAGGCGCGTTCTCAGATGGCAAGCTGAGCCTGTCCTATGAGGTCGGCGGCGACCTGCCCTCCCTCATCGGCGAGGAGTTTGCACAGGAACTCATCGACTACACCGACAAAATTTACCTCGAGTTCGGCGCAGACCCCCATGTTGAGGGCATCTACACCGGCGAGGATATCAAGGAAATTCGTAAAAATGCAATTCACGCCGGACTGAAGCTGGTCGACTGCCCCATCCGCCACCTCGGCACCGAGAAGGCACAGGAACTGTACCTCGCCATCCAGAATTATCTGGCGGATAACGGCGTTGAGATGCTCTTCTCCACCGAATGCGAGAACATCATCCTCGAGAACGAGGTCTGCAAGGGCGTCTACATCCGCAAGGGCGACGAGGAGCCTCGTGCGGTCTATGCAGATGAAGTCGTCATCGGCACCGGCCGCCGTGGTGCGGACTGGCTGGAAAAGATCTGCGCCGAGCATCACATCGCCCACAAGCCCGGCACCGTTGACATCGGTGTCCGTGTCGAGTGCCGCAACGAAGTTATGGAGAAGGTCAACAAAGTCCTGTATGAGTCCAAGCTCATCGGCTACCCGAAGCCTTGGAAGAACAAGGTCCGCACTTTCTGCCAGAACCCCGGCGGCTTTGTCGCACAGGAGAACTACGACAACGACCTCGCCGTCGTCAACGGCCACAGTTTCAAGGAGAAGAAGAGCGAGAACACCAACCTCGCGATCCTGGTCTCCCACAACTTCACCGAGCCGTTCAACCAGCCCATCGCCTACGCACAGAAGGTCGGCGAGCTGACGAACATGCTGGGCGCAGGCCACATCATGGTCCAGCGTTACGGCGATATTCTGGACGGCAAGCGCACCTGGCAGAAGGAGCTGGCACAGTCCAACGTCAAGCCGACCCTGAAAGACGCCGTTGCCGGTGATATCACCGCCGCTATGCCCTACCGTGCTATGACGAACATCATCGAGTTCATCAAGATGCTGGACATGGTCGTTCCCGGTTTTGCCGCCAACGAGACCCTGCTGTACAGCCCGGAGCTGAAGTTCTACTCCAACAAGGTCAAGATGGACGACAACCTCGACACTAATATTCAGGGTCTGCACTGCCTCGGTGACTCTTCCGGCTGGACGCGCGGCCTGATGATGGCATCCGTCATGGGTGTCCTGATGGGCCGGAAGCTGGCCGAAAAAGAGGGCTGCTGAGCTGATTTCTAAAAGCTGATTCCATAAGATAAAACAAAATCCCGTATCCTGCACCTTGACCGTGCGGATATGGGATTTTTGTGTGTCAGACTGTTCTTTTATTGGGGAGTATGGTATACTCGGTTTGAGAAAGTGGGAGTTATGGAGGTGCTGTTATGGGTACAGAGAAAAAATCTAAACGGTATGGACGGTCTGGAAAAGACCCAATCGTTGTTTTAACACTGATTTTTGTGGTACTAAAGGCAACGGGACTGATTTCGTGGCCTTGGTTGTGGGTATTAAGTCCAATCTGGCTCACACTCTTGTTTTTTGCTGTTGCTTTTTCTGCCATTTTGGTCGGTGGGCGAGTTGCTAAAGGAAAATGGTGATTTCGCGTTTGTGAAACGATATTTTTCTTGATAACTTGTCACTTTTTCGTTATAATGGATTTGAAAGAGGGTGTGTACGATGATTTTACAATATTATGTAACCGATTCGGCTACCGGAAAGCCAGTCAACATTGACGTCGATGTTGCAGCAAAAGAAGATTTGAAAATCACAAAGAACGGTTGGCAAACTGTTTGGAATACAGATTTCATCCTTGACCCACAAAAAGAAAAATACGTTGCGAAAACAGAAGATGGCGAAATCATTGCTTTGGGTGCTTACCGCGTTCGTGAAGGCAGCGTAGCCGTTTATATCGCTTACATCGAAAGTCAGCCGGAAAGCAACCCAACCCTAACAAAGCGGAAGAAATATCGAGGAATTGGAAAAGCGATGATTGCATTTGGTATCCAGCTTTCCATTGATGCAAACTGCAATGGTGTCGTTGTTTTTGAAGCAAAAACGGATGAACTGGAACAACATTACATCCGAGATTTCGGTGCGCGGCCAGTCGCTTCGCTATATCCTGATGGCCCCAAAACCTTTATGATTGCAGACCAAGCGGCGAAAGATATTTTTTCTTCGTACCTTTTCTGAACAACAAGGAGGAAGGCTTTATGAAAGAATACAATGACGTTGATATTTCCTTTTCTCCAATGTCGGACGAAACGATGTCGTGGCTGGATGAACTGCTTATGACCTGTAAGCGATTTGGAGTGGACTATTATAACGCGTCCGAAAAAGACCGCACTTTTGTAGAAGCTGTCGCCCGGAAAAACTATGGAATCAAGCAGGCACACTCTGCCGGGAAGCCTGTCTCTACGGTGGAACCTTTTTTCGGCATC
Organism: uncultured Faecalibacterium sp.; assembly: GCA_934548045.1. Classification (GTDB taxonomy): domain Bacteria; phylum Bacillota; class Clostridia; order Oscillospirales; family Ruminococcaceae; genus Faecalibacterium. The sequence continues at coordinate 98,941 of CAKTEM010000011.1, forward strand.
CATCGTGCAGTCTGATTCCATGAGAAGTTGATTCCCGTTTCAATTGAGATTTTATTTTTCATCTTCACCGGAATTATCTGGATTTTTCCATTGATTCCGAATTTGGAGTGATGGATTGTGCTTCAACGAGGAGTATGGTATACTCGGCTCAACAAATCGGGATTTGTGGAGAACTATATGGACTGGTTGAATGTATTCGGACTGATAATGATGGCAGTCATTATGATACCAAATATTATTTTTGCAATTAGATACAAGGAAGGTTTTGAAAACAAATGGAATAATAAGCTTGTTGAGGTTGCAGAACAAATAGGAAGGTTTGGATGCTTTGGCTTTATGATAATCAACATTCCCGGAACATGGTTTGGGTGGTGGTCTGACGAAGCATTTGCCATATACCTTATTGTGGATACAATATTGGTGATGCTATATTGCGCAATATGGATAATTTGCTTTAAGAACAACAGTGTATTCAGAGCATTGGCACTGTCTATTATTCCCTCAGTTTTGTTCTTGTTTAGTGGAATTATGAGCCGGTCGATTTTGTTGATTATCGCATCAATGTTGTTTGCGCCAAGCCATATTTTGATTTCATATAAGAACGCAAAGTGATATTAGCCAACTTCCAGTTTGCAGTATCCATAACAAAACGAATCCCCCAGAGTCATCGGCTCCGGGGGATTTTTCTTTTATTTCCGTGTGAAAGGCTGCATCCCGTGTTCCTCGGGGGTGTAGTACTCCATCAGGGCGAGGTAATTCTCGACGTGATGACAGTAGGCCGCGCGCAGGACGTTGTCCGGGTCGGTACGGATGGAAAGCAGGCTGAGGACATAGTTCGTTACCAGTTTGATGACGTCCAGCTCGACGCCATAGCACAGGCCGACGGCGATCATCGGGATGATGATCTGCTGGATGCGGACGGGAACATTGCTGCCGAACCGCTCCAGCAGCGGACGGCTGATGGTGGATGCCGCCCAGACGTTCCGGATGACCTCCCACCACGAGAACTTTTCCATGTTGCTCAGGCCGCGCAGTCGGGTGACGATCTCTTCGTCGGTCAAAATCTTGCCCTCGGTGACTTCCTCTTCGGAGCGGAGAAACGCACATTCGATCATGTCCATGAACGGCTCTTCGTACTTCTCGTGGAAGTTCTCTTTGGTGATAAGATAATTCCGGAGAGAGTCGATGACGGCGGTGGTGTCCTCGGCGGTGGCAAGTTGGGAGAAGTCCAGCTCGACCGGGCCGAACTGCTTCCCGAGGGTATTCAGGTCGGCCAGCTCCTTCTTGTTTTTGGTCGAGGGGAGGAACCGGTCGTTGCCGTTCCGGTGGTATCCCCAGCCCTCCGGCAGCACCCGGGTCACGAGGTCGCCGCTGGAAACAATGTTGAAGATGTTGCTGGTATCCCATGTGGATTTCAACTTGCCGTCGGGAAGATGGTTGTTGTCGAAATCCTGCTGCAATTCGGGGCAGTCATCAGCCGTCAGCGCAATGGGCGGCGCGAAGGTGTAGACGAAAACATTCTCCTCGGCCAGCTGGGGCAGCTCGTTGTGGATGCGCGCGGCCAGCAGATTTGCGACGATGCCGCCACGACTGTATCCGACGAGCCAGAGTTTGATCGTGCCGAGGTCCTCTTTGAGCATGGCGTGGGCCAGATAGGAGCAGAGATTTTCAAACACGCCGTCGATGGGCGCGATGAAACCGGCGTGCGGACTGCCCTCGCCGACGTGCAGGTTGCTGACCCACTCACCGCCGTATCCGCCGCCGCGCAGAGCCAGCGAGACGATGGTCGTGCGTGAATTCTTCTGGATAAGCGTTTTGCGCGCGAAGCCGTAACCGATGATATCCAGCGGTGCGCCCACATCGACATCATAGTTGTAATACTTGGAGTCGGCAAAGCCCAGCTCCTCGTAGGCGGCGTCCAGATTGTTCTGACGGCCTACGTCGGCGTTGACCCAGTATTGCTGGTCGCTGGGCGCAGTGTTGAAGGCGGAAAGTGCCACGCCGAGGCTTGCCAGCGCGAGGGAGTGGTCGTATTCGGTGGCGGAGTGGGTGAAAAAGGAGTCACTGTAATAAAATTCGTGACAGATATCCATCTGGCTCAGCTCGGTGCGGAAGGTCAGCGAATAGTTCCCGTCCGGTACAGAATGTCCGGTGACGGTGCTGTTTGCCGCCGCAGCCCGAGGGGCCAGCAGGCAGGAGCCGAGCAGAGCCGCCGCTCCCGTACAGAATGTCCGTCGTTTCATAGTCGGTTCCTCCGATTCTGAAAGGTTATACGCCGCGGCTCTGCCGGGTGATCTCGCCGTACCATTCCGGACGGCGGTCACGGAAGACGCCCCAACTCATCCGGTTGGCTTCCACGGCGTCGAGGTCGAAGGTGGCGGTCAGGACTTCCTCCTTGTCACGGGAGCCGTCCGCGACGATGGCACCCGTCTCGTCGGCGATGAAGGACGAGCCGTAGAAGCGAAGGGCGGACTTCTGGCCGCCGTTGGCTTCGCAGGGGGTCACTTCCTCCAGACCGATGCGGTTGGCCGCAACGACCGGGATAAGATTGCTTCCGGCATGGCCTTGCATACAACGCCGCCAGTGGCCTGCGCTGTCGCAGTCAAGGATGGGCTCGCTGCCGATGGCGGTGGGATAGAGCAGCAGCTCTGCGCCCAGCAGGGCGAGACTGCGTGCCGTCTCCGGGAACCACTGATCCCAGCAGATGCCGATGCCGATTTTGCCGAACCGGGTATCCCAGACCTTGAAACCGGTGTCGCCGGGCGTGAAGTAGAACTTCTCCTGATAATAGTGGTCGTCCGGGATGTGGGTCTTGCGGTAGACGCCCAGCAGGGAGCCGTCTGCGTCCAGCACGGCGATGCTGTTGAAGAGCTGGGTGTTGGCCTTTTCGTAGAAGCTGATGGGCAGAACGACGCCCAGCTCCTTGGCGACGGCCTTGAAGTGGTTTACGGCCGGATTTTCTGCGGTGGGCGTGGCGTAGGCATAGTACTCATACTGACGCTCCTGACAGAAATAGGGCCGCTCGAACAGCTCGGGCAGAAGAATGACGTTTGCGCCCTTCGCGGCGGCTTCACGCACCATCTTGTCTGCCTTGGCGATATTTTCCTCCACCGAGGGAGAACACTGCATCTGGATCGCAGCAACGGTGATGTTTCTCATGGTATCAATAACTCCTGTTAAGTTTTATTTGGGAATCTGTTGTGTCACGCAGTGGATATTGCCACCGCCGACAAGGATCGTCCGGGCAGGGATGGGATAGACCTTCCGGGTCGGGAAAAGCTCACCCAGAATCCGGACAGCCTCGGCGTCGTGTTCATCGCCGAACTGGGGCAGGATGATGCCGCCGTTGGAGATGTAGAAGTTGACGTAGCTTGCCGCCAGCCGCTCTCCGGCTTCCCGGGTGTCCTCGCCTTCCTCAAACTCGTAGCCGGACAGCTCGTCCTCGGTCACGCAGACCGGATGCTTCGGGATGGGGAGCTTGTGGACGGTGAACTTCCGGCCCTTGGCGTCGGTGGCGGCTTCCAGTGCGTCAAGGCTGGCTTTGCTCAGCGGATACTGAGGGTCGGTCTCGTCGTCTGTCCACGCCAGAACGACCTCGGCAGGGGCGACGTAAGCGCATACATTGTCAATGTGTTCGTTCGTCTCATCGTTGTAGATGCCGCGCGGCAGCCAGACGATTTTTTCCGCGCCGAGGTACTGCTTGAGCTGGGCTTCGATTTGCTCCCGGCTCATTTGGGGATTCCGGCCCGGACTGAGCAGGCAGGCTTCGGTGGCGATGACGGTGCCTTCGCCGTCGGTGTGGATGGAACCGCCCTCCAGCACGAAATGCTGGGCGTCGTAATAGTCCATCCCGAGGGCGTTACAAATGGCAGGCGCGGCGGTGTTGTCCTTTTCCCAGTGGGCGTATAGGCCGTCGTAGGTGCCGCCCCATGCGTTGAACTGCCAATCGACACCCCGGATCTGTCCGTTATCGTTGACAGCGCAGGTCGGGCCGACATCGCGCGCCCATGCGTCGTTCGTCTCGATGGGGAGAACGTGAATGTTGGCATCCTGTGCAAATACGGCTTCTACAGCGGCGGTGTCCGCCGGTGAAGCCAGCATCCAGACCGTCTCGCTCTCGGCGATGGCACGGGCGACCTGTGTAAAGGTCTGCTGTGCGGCCTTGCCGCCGTGCGGCCACGAACCCGGACGCACCGGCCAGATCATCACGCACCCACGGTGCGGTTCATATTCGGCAGGCATCCGGAACCCGTCCGCTGCCGGAGTAGAAAAAAGTTGCATGGACTTCCTCCTGAAAGTAGCATTGATTCGACCTAAGTATACCGTATCATCGCCGAAGATACAATTCTTTTTTACAGAAAACCCGGCCAACGCTGTACACGCCGGCCGGGTCATGATAGAATATTTACTGTTCGACGTTCTGCTTGCAGTAGTCGATGATGTGATGGAACATCTGCTCGACGGCCGGAGCCATTGCGGTCGGCCGCTGAACGGCCAGACCGACGGTGCGGTAATCTTCGGGGTCGATGGGATAGATTTTGACTGCCGCCGTGCAGTTGCGCAGCAGCATCCGGGGCATGATGGAGATGCCAAGGCCGGCTTCGACCATCGCGATGTTGGACTGGTCGTCGATGACGTGGCAGCGACGCTCGGTGGCGATGGAGTATTTCTTGAGGAACTGGCGCATCTCGGCGTCAGTGGCGTCGCACTGGACAACAAAGGCCTGCTCGTTCATCAAAGCTGGAGTCATCACGCCGCCCGGAGGAGTGGGCCAGTCCTGCGGCACGATGCAGAGCAGCGGCTCGCGGAACAGCTCGGTCAGGGTGAACTCTTCCCGGCAGGTGGAGGACAGGAACGCCATATCGACCTGACCGGTGCGCAGCCACTCCTTGACATCATCATAAGTACCCTGATAGACCTCGACTTCGATTTGCGGATAGTGCGTCATGAAGCTCTTCAGGATACCCGGCAGCAGGCAGGCGCAGACCGAGTTGAACGCGCCCAGCTTGACCTTGCCCTTTTCCAGACCGTTCAGACGGGCGATGCTCTGCTGCAACGCCTCGTCGCTGTTCAGGACGGCGCGGATGGACGGATAGAGTGACGCGCCGTAACTCGTCATGGTGACGCCGTTTTTGCCGCGGTTGAATAAGGTGAAGCCCAGCTCGGTCTCCATAACAGCGATGGCGTGGCTGATGGCCGAAGGCGTAAGGTGCAGCTGCTGTGCGGCTTTGTTGAAACTGCCCTGCCGCGCAACAGCGTCGAAAATCTCATAAGAAAAAAGCGTCATAAACTCCCATGCCTCCCTCCGCTTTCTGGTTCGGAGACGCCCAATATTCTGTGAATCATTTTCATCTTTGATTTGAGATAGTTCAATTATCTTCTTGATTGTACTATTCCAGCCCCATCCTGTCAAGCGTTTTTGGTTGGATTTCTGTTTCGCTTTTGCAGATTTTGGCAATCTTATGCAGGATTTCGGCGGCAAGACCCATGGAAATAGGGGAGAAGTTTCTCTTTTAACGCTGTTAAGTAAGGAATGATATTATGAATGAAACACGTTCGACCACACGCCGCTGCGGACTCAGCGGCACAGCACTCAAGCTCGTTGCCTGCGTGACGATGCTCATTGACCACATCGGCGCGTCCTGCATCGAGGCGCGGTATGCGGATGCCGTGTACATCTCGGTCTGGCTGGCAAGATTTGATTTAGTTTTGCGAGCCATCGGGCGGCTGGCCTTCCCGATCTTCTGCTTTCTGCTGGTCGAGGGCTTTCTGCACACCCACGATGTCAAAAAGTACATCCGACGTCTGCTGCTGTTCGGCGTGGTGAGCGAGACCCCGTTCGATATGGCGTTTTTCCGGACGCCGTTCCACTGGGGGCATCAGAATGTATATTGGACGCTGGCCTTGGGCGTCATCGCGATGGCGGCGATGCGGCATTTTCAGGATGAGAACGGTGATTTAACATGGAAGAGCGGCTTTGCCGCTGTGGTCTGCGCACTGGCGGCAGAACTGGCGCAGACGGACTATGGAGCCATCGGCGTAGCCCTCATCGTCGCGCTCTACCTGACCCGGAACTCCCGGAAACAGCAGTGCATCATCGGTTCGGTCATGATGCTGTTTGAACTGACCGCGCCGGCGGCATTTTTGCTGGTCTGGCATTATAATGGCGAGCGCGGCTACTGCCCCAAATGGGCGCAGAGGGCGTTTTACCTGTTCTACCCGGTGCATCTGGTGGTGCTGGGGGTCATTACAAATATTATATTGTAAGATACTCCCCCAGTCACAGCTTCGCTGTGCCAGCCCCCTCGGAGATGGGGCCTTAGCGTAACGGTAAGCCGTAAAGCCTCCCTCCTAGAGAAAGACTCCCTCCGGCCGGAGGGAGATGTCTCGAAGAGACAGAGGGAGGATGGTGGCATCGCGTCAGCGATGACGGAAGGAGTTTCGCAACAGCTATTTTGTCGATAAAAATGGAAAAAGCCCGGTGATTTCAAAGAATCATCGAGCTTTTTCTTGGCGGAGTAGGAGGGATTTGAACCCTCGCGCCGTTGTTTAGACGACCTACGCCCTTA
>CAKTEM010000012.1 GCA_934548045.1 uncultured Faecalibacterium sp.
CACAAGGCCGTCACGATCCTGATGCTCAAGATGGAGTGTCAGGTCATCGACCGGAACCCGGATTTCAAGATGCAGGGCCGAGATTACCTCCGCCGCATCGACTGGAAAAAGGGAACCGTCATGGTGGGCGACAAGGAGTATCCGCTGCGCGACACCTCCTTCCCGACCGTCGACCCGAAAGACCCGGCGGCCCTCAACGAGGATGAAAAAGTCGTCCTGCGCAAGCTGGTGCAGTCCTTCCGTCAGAGTGAGAAGTTACAGCAGCACATCGAATTTTTGTATGCGAAGGGCAGTGTCTACCACATCGAGAACGGCAATCTGCTCTATCACGGCGTCGTGCCGATGAACAAGAAGGGCAGCTTTGCAGTCGAGCGGTTCGAGGGCCACACCTATTCCGGACGCGCCCTGATGGACTACTGTGACGAGCGCGCACGCCGCGGCTATTTTGCGCCTGAGGGCAGCGCGGCACGCCAGAGCGGACAGGACTTCCTGTGGTATCTCTGGTGCGGCAAGCTCTCGCCCCTGTTCGGACGGAGTGCCATGACGACCTTCGAGCGGCTGTATGTCGCAGACCCGGCGACGCATAAGGAGATCAAAGACCCCTATTATACATGGTATAACGAAGAGGCGACCTGCCGCCGTATCCTCGCGGAGTTTGGTCTGCCCGGCACCAGCCACATCGTCAACGGCCACGTTCCGGTGCAGGAGAAGAACGGCGAAAGCCCCATCAAGGGCGGCGGACGTCTGGTCGTCATCGACGGCGGTTTCTGCCGTGCCTACCACGAAAAGACCGGCATCGCAGGCTATACGCTGGTGTATTCCAGCCGCACCATGTCGCTCCGGACGCATCAGCCCTTCGTCAGTGCCGAGAAAGCCGTCAACGAGAACATTGACATCATTTCCCAGAAAAACATCCTCGAGACAGAAAACCACCGGATCCTGATCGAGGAAACCGACGAGGGTGAGACCCTGCGCGAGCGTGTCCACGACCTGAAACAGCTCGTCCGGGCATACCAGCTGGGCTGGATCAAGGAGACCCGGAGCGAGGATCAGGTGTGGTAAACGGGGCTCTCTGGGACCGATATTTGTAAATTTTTTGGAAAAAGAATCAAAAAAACTGGATATCGGCAATTTTTCTGGGCAAAACAGAAAATAATCACTGCGCGTCAATTGGGGCTTTGCTTTTTGCAGGAAGTAGTGTATAATAGATTCACTGTATTTTAATGGTTCGTTGGCTGTTTTGTACAGGAAGAAAGTTGAACTTTGAAAGCGAAACCTTATGGGTCGGCGTGAGGGCGGACCTTCGACAAGGAGATCATAAAATTGGAAAAGTTTGTTATTACGGGCGGTAAGCCTCTGCACGGCGAAGTGACGATTTCTGGCGCAAAGAACGCGGCGGTGGGTATCCTGCCGGCGACCATTCTTGCGGCGGATGTCTGCGTGATTGAAAATCTGCCGAATATCAGCGATGTGGCAGTCAGCCTCAAGATCCTGAACGTTCTGGGCGCAAAGATCAAGATGCTGAACAAGAACACTTACGAGATCGACACGACCCATCTCACCAGCACCAATGTGCCGGATGACCTGTCTCGTCAGATGCGCGCGAGCTACTACTTCCTCGGCGCGCTGCTCTCCCGTTTTGGCAAGGCTCAGGTGGCAATGCCCGGCGGATGCAACCTCGGCCCCCGGCCCATCGACCAGCACCTGAAAGCGTTCAGCGCGCTGGGCGCAGAGGACAGCGTGGATTACGGCATGATCACCGTCCGTGCGCACGAACTGAACGGCGCACGCATCTTCTTCGACAAGGTCAGCGTCGGTGCGACCATGAACGGTATGCTCTCCGCAGTCATGGCAAAGGGTCAGACCATCCTCGAGAACTGCGCCAAGGAGCCGCATGTCGTTGACTTGGCAAACTTCCTGAATATGTGCGGTGCGGATGTCCGCGGCGCAGGCACCGACGTCATCAAGGTGCGCGGCGTCGAGAAGATGCACGGCTGCACCTACAGCATCATTCCCGACCAGATCGAGGCAGGCAGCTACATGGTGGCGGCTGCGGCCACCGGCGGTGATGTCCTCATCAAGAACGTCACCCCCAAGCACCTCGAGCCCATCACCGCAAAGCTCCGCCGTGCCGGTGCCGAGGTAGAAGAGTTTGACGACGCCGTGCGTGTGACCCGGAAGGGCGACATCCTGCCGACCAAGATCAACACCATGCCGCACCCCGGTTTCCCGACCGATATGCAGCCCCTGATGGGCGTTCTGCTCAGCGTGGCAAAGGGTACCAGCACCATCACCGAGGGCGTCTGGGATAACCGCTTCCGCTATGTGGACGAGCTGCGCAAGATGGGCGCGAGCGTTCAGGTGGACGGTCAGGTCGCCGTGTTTGAGGGCGTCGAGAAGCTTTCTCCGGCTCCTCTCCGTGCAAGCGACCTGCGTGCCGGTGCTGCGATGGTCGTCGCCGCTCTGATGGCAGACGGCACCAGCGAAATTGAAGAAATCGGCCACATCGAGCGCGGCTACGAGGATATCGTGGAGAAGCTGCGCGGCCTCGGTGCAGATATCAAAAAAGTTGAGCGTGTTCCGGTTGCTCTGGAACAGGCTATGTAATAGCCCTCTCAGTCAATGCTGACGCATTGCCAGCTCTCCCAAAGGGAGAGCCATTGGCAGGCCGGTCAGGTTGAATCACAATACGATAAGCGGTAGGCCTTGTCCTCTTTATTGACGACATCAGGTCTACCGCTTTTTTGGAGAAACTATGTCAGAATTTACATCCCTTTATTCCGGTTCGTCCGGCAACAGCAGTGTGGTGCGCTGCGGCGAAAAGTATCTCATCATCGACATGGGAAAAGGCGTCCGCACCACGGGCAACGCTCTGAAATCGCTCGACCTGTCGATGGAAAACTGCGATGGCATCCTTATTACCCACGAACACAGCGACCATGTGAAGGGCCTGTCCACCTTCCTGAAAAAGTACCCGATGCCGGTCTATGGCGCAGAGGAGACGCTGGATTTCCTCGAGAGAAACCATGTCGTTCCGGCCACCTGCGACATGACGCCGCTGACGCCGGGCAGGGAAGAGGAGATCGGCTCCTTCGGGGTCAAGGCCTTCCCGACCAGCCACGACGTACCCTGTGTGGGCTACCGCATCCACACGCCGGACAGCAAGACCATGACCATCGCCACCGACCTCGGCGTGCTGACCACGGCAGTACATGAAGCCCTTTCCGGCTGTGACCTTGTCGCGCTGGAAAGCAACTACGACCTTCACATGCTCCGCAGTGGGCGTTACCCCTATGTCCTGCGCGCGCGCATCGAGTCGCCCCGGGGCCACCTCTCCAACGATGAGTGTTCGGCAAAGCTGCTTGAGCTGATCCAGGAGGGCTGCAAAAAGTTCGCCCTCTGCCACCTCTCGCAGGAGAACAACACCCCGATGCTGGCCTTGCAGACCGTTTTCACCACCCTCGGCGCGGCCGGTGTCGTGCCGGAAAAGGACTGCGTTGTGCAGACCCAGCGCAGAAATGAGGTCAGCCCGGTGTTGGAATTTTGAGTGGTCGGCGAGAAACTGCGTTGTTAAAATGCCCTGCGAGAAAGCTGGATTTGGACTTTTGCAAAAATAGTCTGAATTTGAGGATGAAAAACAGTTGACAAAACCCGTCTGCTTTGCTAAACTAAAGAAGCACTCGCAGGGTTAGCTCATCCGGTAGAGCGACTGCTTCCCAAGCAGTAGGCGGCGGGTTCGAGCCCCGTACCCTGCTCCATAAATCCACGGTAAGGCGTAATTTTCGCTGGATGCCGTGGATTTTTTATTTGTAAGTAATAAAAAGCAGAACGGGTGCAGGAAAAATCTCCTCTGTGGTGAAGTTATCTGACCAAGTGATGATTTAGTGACGTTAAAACGTGCAAAAAGTCACTTGCTCAATATGACCAAGAGACACCGGAAAGACCAACTGACCTCACTTGGTCAATGTGGGTCACTTGGCCAAGCAGGGCAACAGACAATTTTAAACGCTGTTAAGATAAATAATTGTCACTTGGTCTTCTGATTCTCCACAGTAGCGATTCCATAAGCTCCCTTTAAAACTCCCTGCTGAAATTTTTCTGGTTTTGGTGTATACTGATAGACACATCAGAAAGTTGAATTCACACAGAGCGAGGAAGCTTTGGAAGAGAACAGTGGAATACGATACCCACGAAAGGACGCCTTATGATATTTGTTCCTCTGCTGCATTATTTCAAATGCAAAAACAGTTACAGCGGCAACGAAGAAGGGATGCGCTATTTGCTGACGCCGGGAAAGCGGAAGGTTCCGGACCTGGCAGGCGGAGAGGGCGCGGAAAAAGAGGAGGAGATCCTCATGGTCGAGGTCTGGCCCGGGCCGTGGACCATCGACATGACCGACCCGGAGCTTCGCCGGAAAGAGATCTATCCGCTCAGCGACGAGGGCAGGGAAGAGGTCGCGAAGTATCTGAAGGAGACATACGAGGAGGAGACGGAATTCTGGAAGCACCGCCCGTCCATTCTGGACTGCGACCCATGGACGCCGCCTGCCCCGGAAAAAGAAGCGAACGCATAACACAAAATCGAGGATTTGAATGATATACCGTTTAAAAGAATTGAAAGGCGACAGCATCCCGGTGCCGCAGCTGGTTTTCTCCAAGCTGGGCGTCGCGGAGGAATACAATGTCCGTGTCGCTTTGTATGTGCTGGCGACCGGCATCACCGACCCGGAAAAGATCTGCGCTGACCTGAAGCTCCGCAGCAAGCTTTCGGCGGAGAGTGCGCTGTCCTTCTGGGCCGGTGCAGGGTTGCTGGAACGCTACGAGGAGAATACCGCGCCGGGCAACGAACCCAGCGCACCGGCTCCGATGACATGGCAGGAGATCGTGGCGGCATCCCGTACCGACCCGATGATCGCCAGCCTCATCAGCTGCGCACAGGACAGCCTTGGCCACGCTTTGACCCAGCGAGAGATGGAAAAGCTGGCAAACTTTTATATTCAGGACGGCTTTGCGCCCGAGGTCATCATGCTCTGCGTAGCCTACGTTGGCAGCGGAAAGCGGAAGACGATGGGAGCCGTCGACCACGAGCTGAAAGTCTGGCGTGCTGAGGGCGTCGAGACGGGCGAACAGGCTGACGAACACCTCAAACTTCTGGCTCTTCGCGCCCAGCGTGAAAAGTACGTCAGTTCGCTGCTGGGAATCCAGTCGGACGAGCTGACGCTTGGCGGACGCAAGGCCATCGCGCGCTGGTACGAGGTCTATGGCTACGATGACGCCATGGTGCAGGAAGTGGCTGTGCAGGCCGGGCCGAAGCGCGACCTGTGGTACTGGAACAGCATCATGAAGACGTGGAACGCGAAGGGTCTGCGGAACGTCCACGATGTCCGTGGGCCGGTGGCAAGCGAGGGCGCGAGCCGGAATATCCGGGTCGACCGCGAGACGCCGAGCGGAAACGATTTCCTCAAGAACACGTCGCTTGCAGCATCGCTCAATCGCCTGAAAAAGAAATCCACACCGTGATTTTTCTGTTTGTGAGGTTCCTTTATGCGTACAAAAAATGAACTCTATCAGGAAGCTCTGCGCACCGTAGCCGCCCGGCGGCAGATCGCCCGTGCGCAGGCGGAGGATGCCCGTGCGGTGGCCGAAGCGGCGATCCCGGCACTGCGCCACGCCGAGGACGAAGTGCGTGTGCGCGGCATCCGGTGCGCTCTGGCTGGCGCGTCCGGTCGTGACCGCACCGAGGCAAACGCCGCCCTGAACGAAGCAAAACGAAAGCTGGCCGAACTTCTGGCGGCAAGCGGACGCCCGACCGATGCGTTGGAGCCGCGCTTTACCTGCAAACTCTGTCAGGATACCGGTGTCGTCAATGGCCGCACCTGTCAGTGTGTCCACCGGGTCATGCAGCAGCTTCGCCGGACGGAAATTGAAGGGCTGTCCAGCCTGTCGATTTCCAGCTTTGATACGATGAAACTGGATTATTATCCCAGCGTCATCGACACAAGCACCGGGATCAATGTCCGTACTTATATGGGTCAGCTGCTGTCCGGCCTGAAAGAATATGCGGAGGATTTTGTTCCCACCGAGAGTGAGAGCCTGATGCTCATTGGCAATGCTGGTCTGGGCAAGACCCACGCCGCGCTCGCCATCGCAGGCATCGTCCTGAACAAGGATTACGACGTCATCTATGTGTCCAGCCCGGACTTTTTCAATAAAATCGAGGCTTCCCGGTTTGATTCCGGTTCGGATGCTGAGACGCTGCTGCAGACGGCGACCAATGCCGACCTGCTCATCATCGACGATCTGGGAACCGAATTCGTTACCCCTTATTTTATCACCACGTTTTACAGCCTGCTGAACAACCGTCTCGGTGCGCATCTGCCGACCATCGTGACGACCAACATCACCGAAGGCTCGATGCTGGAAAAACGGTACACCGAGAAGATTTCCAGCCGGTTGTCCGCGTTTGTTCCGTTCAACTTTGTCGGTCACGACATCCGCGCGCAGAAAGCGGAGGAGTGACCGTTCCCCAAGGAGGTTTACTATGCCCGGCGATCTTCACAATCATTCGACCTGTTCTGACGGCTCCGTACCCATCCACCGCCTGCCCATTCTGGCGGCACGGGCCGGTCTGGACACGATGGCGATATCCGACCACGACACCCTTCTGAGCGTCCAATACTGCTGCGACCACCCGACGCAGGACGGCGTAAAGCTCATCCCGGCCACCGAGCTGACCGGCTACGACTACGAGCGGCATCACCGGGTGCATCTGCTGACCTTCTGGCCCGACCCGGAAAGCCCGGAGCTGAAAGCCCACTGCGACATCATGCGCCAGCGGCGGAATGAGTGCGCCCTGCAAAGCGCGAAAGAGCTGGAGGCTATTTATCCGCAGTTCCGCACGGAACAGGCGTTGGAGTATGCAAAAGACAGCGGTGTGCTGTTCAAAACCGGCATCATGGAGGCGTTGCACCAGCTGGGCCTGTGCGACGGCATCTACACCGATCTGTACCACAAGCTCTTCGGCTGGAATCCGCGCGGCATCGTCCTGCACTCGCCGGAGTATCTGCCGGTGAAGGAGGTTCTGGCAACGGCGAAAGCGGCCGGTGCGGTGGTCGTGTTTGCCCACCCGACGGTCTACAAGAGTATGCCGCTTGTCCGGGAGCTGGTGAAAGAGGGGATGATCGACGGCATCGAGGTCGACCACCCCAGCAACAGCCCGGAGGATCGGGCCGAGTGCATCGCCCTCTGTGAACAGTATGGGCTGATCCATACCGGCGGCACCGACTTCCACGGCGCAAACCATACCCGACCGTACCCCGTCGGTACCTGTACCACCCCGGATGACCAGATCGCGCGCATTGAGGAGCTGGCGAGGGAGAGGAAACGATAAGCAACGGGAGCGGCCGGGGAGCTTTTCTCGCAAACAGCCCGGAACCCACGGTTCCGCCCCACACCTTCGGTGTTGGGGCCCCACTTCCCGGACATTTGCGAGAAAACTCCCCGGCCACCTGAAGCATCGGGCCTAAATTGACCTTTTCAGTAGGTTGTAGTATAATAACAGCGAAAAGGCCGGGTCAGGCCGATGAAAAAGAGAGAGGAAGTACACAACTATGAGCAAAGTATTCAGCTATCCCAATAAAGGCACCTGCTCCAAGGAGACCCACATCGTCCTGAACGACGACCACACCATCGAGTCCATCGAGGTCGTCGGCGGCTGCAACGGCAACCTGAAGGGCATCAGCCGCCTGCTCAAGGGCATGAAGGCAGAGGACGCCATCGCCCGGATGGAAGGCACCACCTGCGGTCCTCGTCCGACCAGCTGCCCCGACCAGATCGCACAGAACCTGAAAAAGGCTTTGGCGGAGATGTAATAGCCCTCTCAGTCTGCTGCGCAGACAGCTCTCCCGGAGGGAGAGCCCTTGGCAGATTGGCACAGTTGGCGTAAATTGCATAAGGTTTCGGTATAAGGTAAAACAAGATAGCCCTGTTGTCTGGGTTCAGATGCTTCTGAACTTAGGCCGCAGGGCTATCGCTTTTTCGGAAGAAGATACCCTTTTCGTTCCGCTCGGACCTGACCGACTCGCCAGTGGCTCGCCCTTTGGGAGAGCTGTCAAAGGCGAATGTCTTTGACTGAGAGGGCTACGACACAAACTTCTGATTTTTTCTGCTGCTTTGGGGCTATACTTCTGCTGTATGCAAAACGAAAACAGCAAGGAGCAGGACGAATGAGCATTTGGGAAGCGTTCGGGATCGGGAAATACAAGGGCTTTTCCCGGGAGGCAGGACAGCTGCTGGAAAAGGCCGTTCAGCTGGCAGGCGGCTTGGGGTGCAAAAAGGCGGATACCGGTCATCTTCTGCTGGCGATGCTCCAGACCGGCGAGGGCCCGGCGGCGCAGTTTCTGGCCGAAAAGAACATCTCGGAATTCGAGGTGCGGCGTCAGGTGTCCGAAAACCGGAACGGCCCGGCTGTCAAGCTGGAGAAAAACGCTTTCGCGCCCGACCTGCGCCGGGCGATGGACTACGCGCTTATCGGGGCGCAAAACGCTCGTCTGCCACGTGCGGAGCCGGAGCATCTGCTCTGCGCCATCCTCGAAGACGCCGACTGTGTGGCCGGTGTGCTGCTGGCGTCGATGGGGATTCCGCTGACCGATGCCGTTCGGGAGTGCCGTCAGCTTTCCGGTCAGTTCATCCTGCCGTTGCAGCCGAGGGCGTCTTCGGCCATGCCGCGCGGAAGCCGGGCCAGCGATAAATACTGCCGTGACCTGACACGTCGGGCGGTGGATGGGGAGCTCGACCCGGTATTCTGCCGGGAAAAGGAACTTGACCGGATGGTGGAGATTTTATGCCGCCGCCAGAAAAATAATCCCTGTCTGGTCGGGGAGCCGGGCGTCGGAAAGACCGCATTGGCGGAAGGGCTGGCCCAGCGCATCGCCAACAAAAAGGTTCCCCGGATGCTGCTGGGGCGGCGTCTTCTCGCGCTGGACATGGCAAGCCTTGTCGCCGGAACCAAGTACCGGGGCGACTTTGAGGAGCGGTTCAAGAATCTGCTCGAAGAGCTGGTCCGGGATGGCAGTGCGATCCTGTTCGTGGATGAGTTTCACACCATCGTGGGGGCCGGTGCCGCCGAGGGTGCTATTGATGCGGCAAGCATCCTGAAACCCGTTCTGGCACGGGGGGAATTGCAGCTTATCGGGGCAACGACGAATCAGGAATTCCGCACCCACATCCAGAAGGACGCCGCGCTGGAACGCCGATTCGGGAAAGTCCAGATCGAGGAACCCACGCCCGAGCAGGCGACGGCGATCCTGGAAGGGCTTGCGCCGCGGTACGAGCGGTATCACGGCGTGCGCCTGCCCAAGGAAACGCTTCGGGAAGCGGTGGAACTGTCGGTGCGGTATCTGCCGGGGCGGTGCCTGCCGGATAAAGCCATCGACCTTGTGGACGAAGCCTGTGCGGCGGCGCGCATCCGGGCCGAACGGGAAGGCACCCTGAACCCCAGCCTGACCCGGGAAGAGATCGCCCATGTGGTGGCGCAGGCCAGCGGCGTTCCGGCGGAACGGGTCGGCGAGAAGGAACGGGAGCGGCTCGACCGGCTGGAAGAGCGACTGAATCAGGAGGTCGTCGGCCAGCAAAAGGCGGTGGCGGCGGTCGCCGGTGCGATCCGCCGGAGCCGTACCGGGCTGGGCGAGCCGGGCAGACCCATCGGGGCGATGTTGTTTCTGGGGCCGACCGGCGTGGGAAAGACCGCCCTTGCCAAGGCGTTGGCGTCCAGCTGGTTCGGCAGTGAAAAGGCCCTGCTCAAGTTCGATATGTCGGAGTATCAGGAGCAACACACGACGGCCCGGCTGTTGGGTGCGCCTCCGGGCTACCTCGGCCACGACGAGGGCGGCCAACTGACGGAGGCCGTCCGCCGCCGGCCGTACAGCGTCGTGCTGTTTGATGAAATTGAAAAAGCGCATCCGGACATCCAGAATGTTCTATTGCAGATTTTGGAAGACGGCCAGCTGACCGACTCGATGGGGCGGAAAGCCGATTTCCGGAACACCATCGTCCTGCTGACATCCAATCTGGGCGCACGGTTCCTCGCCGGGCAGAGCGCGCCGCTGGGCTTTGCGGCCGGTGCCGAGGCTGTCTTTGAAAAGCAGTCGGCGCAGGCCATCGAGGAAGCGAAAAAGTGGTTCCGGCCGGAACTCATCGGGCGGCTGGATGAACTCATCGTGTTCCGTCCGCTGACGACCGAAAATCTGAGCTTCATTGCCGAAAAGTTGCTCTGCCAGCTGGAAGAGCGCGCGGCAAAGACCGGCTACACCCTGACCCATACCTCCCGGGTCGGGCCTGCATTGGCGGCAAAGGCGATGTCGCCCTACGGTGCAAGAGAGTTGCGGCGTCAGGTCGACCGGGCGGTGGAGCAGGCGTTGGCGAACGAAATCGCCTCCGGCACGGCGCACACCGGCCAGCACTGGACGGCGGACTGCACCGAGGACGGAAATGTGACCCTCTCCCAGAACGAACCGGCGGCCATTGGATAAAAACCGCTTGCTTTTGTGGATGAATTCAACTATCATAGAAGAAATGAGTTGTCCACAGGAGGAAGCAGGATGCGCTATCTGTTTTTGTTGAACCCGACCGCCGGAAAAGCGGATTGTACCGGGGAGCTGACCCCGAAGATCAAGGCTGCTGCTGCGAGGGCAGGCGTGCCGGAAAAAGACCTGAGCATCCGCTGTACCGAGTTTGCAGGCCATGCCCGGGAGCTGGCACATGCGGCCGCTGTGGACGCAGAGAGAGCAGGGGAGAAGCTGCGTGTCTTCACGGCAGGCGGCGACGGCACCTTCAACGAGGCGTTGACCGGCGTGTACGGTTTTGAAAACGCGGCGGTGGGCTGTCTGCCCTTTGGCAGCGGAAACGACTTTCTGCGCACCTACGGCACCCGGGAAGAATTCCTTGATTTGGATGCCCAGTTTGCAGGCGGCGAGGCCGTCATCGACCTGATGCAGACCAACCTCGGCCTTTCGGCGACCATCTGCGCCGCCGGTCTGGACGCACAGGTGGCGTATGGCATCCCGAAGTTCCGGCGTATCCCGTTCTGCGGCGGTGAGGTGTCCTATCTGCTCTCCATCGTCGAGCAGCTCTGCGGCCACATCGGGCGGAAAGTGGAATATCAAATCGACGGAGAAACGCTGGAAGTGGACTGCTTAATGTGCGCCATCTGCAATGGCCGGGCCTATGGCGGCGGCTTTCTGGCGGCACCGGAAGCTCAGCCCAATGACGGCTGGCTGGATGTCTTCATCATCCGGAAGGTTGGACGGCTCACGATTGCCAAGCTGTTGGGTATGTATAAAAGCGGCAAGCACTTTGTGAACGGTGAGCTGGTCGAGAAGGCAAAGCCCTACTTTATTTACCGCCGTGCAAAACAGGTGACGCTCCGCCCGACCGATGGCCGTGGGCCGGTCATCGCCACCGCCGACGGTGAGTGCGCACCCTGCAAGCAGGTGTCGGTACAGGTGCAGCCGCTGGCAGGCTGCGTGCTGCTGCCGCAGCCTGCTTACCAACGCTTTACCGCCAAAAAAGCGGCTGTGAAGTAAAAAACCATCAGACCCAAACAAGGCCGCTGCACGTTGCTCCGTGTGGCGGCCTTGCGTTTTACTTATTGTTTTACAAGGTGCTGCCGCTGCCGTACCCGGTGCTCCAGTGCCTTGTAAAAGCTGCTCAGGCAGAGCGTGAGCAAATATACGGTCAGGGTCCAGACCACAGGATGTATCGTAAGGCTGAACTTGTCCGCTGTCCACTCCATATACCGGATCAGCACCTGATGGATCAGAAAACCGTAAGGGGACAGCCCGGCCAGCCACAAAAACGGCTTTGTGGAAAGCAGCCGAGAAATGACCCCCTTGCCCACGGCAAGCAGCCAGACCAGCAGCACCGCAGAGGGAGTGAACAGCACATTGTACCGGAAGGCTACCGCGCCCAGAACCCCCACCTGCCTGGCGGCGATAAACAGGCATCCGCCCACAAGCAGCACAGCGGCAAGCTCCAGCAGGGAGAAAGCACCGCCCGGCAACTTGCTCTCCTGTTTGCAGTTGTGGTAAAGGCAGCCCATACAGCAGCTGATGGTAAAATCTCCCACCCGGAATACAGGGCACAGATAGGTCAGGTAAAAGGCGACCTTTCCGCTGAGTCCGGCTTTCCAGACCGCAAGGGAGAAAAGGCACTGCACGCAGAAGATTACGGCAGCAATGCAGCGCAGCCTGCGAGCATCCGCCTTTTTCAGCACAGCGAGAAGCGGAGGGAAGATGGCATACAGAAAAGCCTGCACCGAAAGATACCACGCAACTCCGTTCAGGCAGAACCAGAAACGGCTGGACGGAATCCAGGTTTGCAGCAGCAAAATGCTCACCACAAGCTGCGCCGCACAGGAAAGCACCCCACGGACAGAGGGCTGCGCCAGAAGCCCCTTCAGCACAAATAACAACGCGGCAGCCATCATAATAAGGTGCAGTGGGTACAGCTTGCGTATTTTTTGCAAAGAAAAGGCCATGGCAGACCGCAGCCCCGGTGCTGTGCGCGGGCGGTCGTAATAGTTGCAGGTCATCAGAAAACCGGACAGCGCGACGAATACCGTGATCGCCCACGGCCCCAGCCACGGCGTCCCACAATGGGAGAGAACCACGCTCAAAAATGCGACTGCCCGCAGCCCTTGTAAAGATGAGATCAGCTTTTTGTCTGTCAAAGTATCCTCCGTTCTGCCGCAAACTGCGGCAGCTGTGTTTTTGCAATGCGCTATAAGTATAAAAAAGGCGGCGCGTCCTGTCAAGAACACACCGCTTTTTTGCGTGGCAGGGTGCGATTTTTGGGCGTCATAAATTCTTAACAAAGAAAATTGCAAAAAAGTCTTGATTTTTACGGGCAAGATGAGTACAATACTCTTAGCACTCAGGAATAAAGAGTGCTAAACAACCCGGCGCGAGCAGAAAGGCTTCCCGGGTGCTGAAAAAGTTTTAGATTAAATTTATTATAGGAGGGCAAGAACTATGAAGATCATTCCTCTTGCAGACCGCGTTGTTATCAAGACTGTTGAGGCCGAGGAGACCACCAAGAGCGGCATCATCCTGACCGGCAGTGCAAAAGAGAAGCCTCAGGTTGCTGAGGTCGTCGCTGTTGGCCCCGGCGGTGTCGTCGATGGCAAGGAAGTCAAGATGACTGTCAAGGTGGGCGACAAGGTCCTCACCAGCAAGTACTCCGGCACCGAAGTCAAGGTGGACGGCGAGGAGTGCACCATCGTCCGTCAGGGTGATATCCTGGCAGTCGTGGAAGACTGAGACTTTCCCTTTTACCAATAAATTTTGAGCTTTTAAGCTTTTTATAAGGAGCGATTGGATTATGGCAAAACAGATTAAGCAGGGCGAAGAGGCTCGCAAGGCTCTCTGCGCTGGTATTGATACGCTGGCAAATACCGTCAAAATTACCCTCGGACCCAAGGGCCGCAACGTTGTTCTGAGCAAGAAGTTCGGCGCACCGGTCATCACCAACGATGGTGTCACCATCGCAAAGGAGATCGAGCTGAAGGACGAGTTCGAGAACATGGGCGCACAGCTGGTTCGTGAAGTCGCAACCAAGACCAACGATGCAGCAGGCGACGGCACCACCACTGCTACCGTTCTGGCACAGGCAATGGTCACTGAGGGCATGAAGAACGTCACCGCCGGTGCAAACCCGATGGACATCCGCCGCGGCATGAGCAAGGCTGTCAACAAGGCTGTTGAGACCATCAAGGCACACAGCCAGAAGGTCAAGGATGCGAACGATATCGCTCGTGTCGGCACCATCTCCGCAGGCGACCCCGAGATCGGCCGCCTGATCGCTGAGGCGATGGAGAAGGTCACTTCCGATGGCGTCATCACCATCGAGGAGAACAAGACCACGGCTGAGACCTACAACGAGATCGTCGAAGGTATGCAGTTCGACCGCGGCTACCTGACCCCGTATATGGTCACCGATACCGAGAAGATGGAAGCTGTCCTCGACGACGCTGCTGTCCTGATCACCGATAAGAAGATCAGCGTCATTCAGGATCTGCTGCCCCTGCTGGAGCAGGTCGTCCAGAACGGCATGAAGCTGCTCATCATTGCTGAGGATATCGAGGGCGAGGCTCTGTCCACCCTGATCGTCAACCGCCTGCGCGGCACCTTCACCGTTGTCGCTGTCAAGGCTCCCGGCTTCGGCGACCGCCGCAAGGAGATGCTGCAGGATATCGCAACCCTGACCGGCGGCACCGTCATCTCTTCTGACCTCGGCTATGAGCTGAAGGACGCAACCCTGCAGATGCTGGGCCACGCTCGTCAGGTCAAGGTCACCAAGGAGAACACCACCATCGTCGGCGGCTTCGGCGACAAGGAAGCAATCGCTGCCCGTGTTGCTCAGATCCGCAATCAGATCGAGGTCGCTACCAGTGACTTTGACCGTGAGAAGCTGCAGGAGCGTCTGGCAAAGCTGGCCGGCGGTGTCGCAGTCATCAAGGTCGGTGCTGCTACCGAAGTTGAGATGAAGGACAAGAAGCTGCGCATCGAGGATGCTCTGAACGCTACCAAGGCAGCTGTTCAGGAAGGCGTCGTCGCTGGCGGCGGCACCGCTCCCATCAACGCAATTCCGGCTGTCCGTGAGCTGTGTGAGACTCTGGAAGGCGACGAGCGCACCGGCGCAAAGATCGTCCTGAAGGCTCTGGAAGCTCCTCTGCGCCAGATCGCAAAGAACGCAGGTCTGGAAGGCAGCGTCATCATCGACAAGATCATCTCTGCAAACAAGCCCAACTACGGCTTCGATGCTCAGAATGAGGTCTATGTCGACGATATGATCGCCGCTGGCATCGTTGACCCGACCAAGGTCACCCGTTCCGCTCTGGAGAACGCAGCGTCCGTCGCTGAGATGGTCCTGACCACCGAGAGCCTGGTCGCTGACCTGCCGGAACCCCCGGCACCGGCTGCACCTGCTGGTGATATGGGCGGTATGGGCGGCATGTACTAAGCCGCAGCGTTTCCCAAAGCATACTGTTAAATACCTCAAAACTTTAAAAGCAGCTTGATTTTCGGAGCGTGCAAAAGCGGATTTACGCCAAGAATCAAAGCGCATGATAGGGTAACAAAATCGGCACTCGCTGAAAAGTGGGTGCCGTTTTTTTTCGTCCGGGAACGATGAAAAACAAGCTTAATGGCGAAAATAAGCCGCCCAGCGACCTTACGGTCTCGCTGGGCGGCTTATTTTTTGCGTTTCCACAACAGATATTCTTCGTAGCTGTGCATCTCATCCAGTTCGGCGGCAGTCAGCGTCTGGCGTTGTTTGCGAGCTTCATCAGAGGGGTCGATGTCGGTCAGACCCAGCAGGTAGTCGGCAGAGGTGCCGTAGAGCTTGCAGATGGCAAGCAGCACATTGCTGAAGGGGTAGCTCTTTCCTTGTTCCCACGCACGGATAGACCAAACGGAAATACCAAGTTTGTCCGCAAGGGTCTGCTGTGTATCATCATTCAGTTTGCGGAGTTCTGCCAATCGTTCCCCAAGCATAGCCTGACCACCTTTCCTTACTACTAGTATATGAATCACTCCTACTTTTGACGAAAAGTGGCTGCACAATACTAGACAAGGCAAAAAGTGGCTGTATAATACTAGTATAAGGCAGGACTAGTACAAAAATACTACTTCCGCCGCAACGCTAAGGCAAAGCGAGGAATACCCCGTTGGAACGACTGATCGACTTTCACGCGCCAGAGGTACAGGCGGTGCTGCCGCTGCTTCTGGAAGACAAATCCACAAAACGCAACATCATTTGGGCCACCGACCCACCGGAAGCTCTGCGAGGTGTGGCGGATGACAAATCCGAGATCACCATCCCACAGCTGCAGCAGATGGGCTATGAGGCCATTCTGCCGCGCATGATGAAGCAGGCGGACACCCAGCAGGAGTGCACCCGCAAAAAAGGCGAGGTGTTCAGCCCGGCATGGGTCTGCAACAAGATGAACAATGCGCTGGATGCCGACTGGTTCGGCCTGGATGCGCCAGACAACTTTTTTACGGAAGAACTGCCCCAGAGCTGGCAGACTATTCCGGAGCCGGTGCCCTTTGACAAATCCCACAAGTGGGAGAAATATGTAGACTCCCGGCGGCTGGAAGTGACCTGCGGCGAGGCTCCATTTCTTGCCTCCCGGTATGATGCTGCCACGGGTGAGATCCCATTACCAAACATCATATCCGTCAGGCCGATACGCTGGAATTTGCCAAGGCAGGAACAATGGAAAGGGAGCTGGATAGGATATTCAAGGATTGAAGTACTAACCACCACATACGGTTGAATCCTTTTAGAGGCAGAACCTTTTCGGAGGCTCTGCCTCTTTTTTGTGCAAAATTTGACACGGGGCAAAAGTGTGATATCATTAGAGCAACACTATTTTTCACCAAAACAGCAGGCTGGAAGATGCCCTGCGGAAAGAATACGCTATGGATATCAAAAAGTTTACGGATTACAGAGAAAAAGTCGTCGGGAACTGCTCGCGTGTCATCTTGGGCAAGGACGACGCCATCGAGAAAATTTTAGTCTCCTTCCTCTGCGCAGGTCATGTCCTGCTGGAGGACAAGCCCGGCACCGGCAAGACGATGCTTCTGCGTGCCTTTGCCCGGACGGTGGGCGGCGACTTCAAACGGGTGCAGTTCACGCCCGACCTGCTGCCATCCGACCTGACCGGCATTAACTTCTACAACCAGAAGACCGGCGAGTTCGAGTTCCGAGCCGGCCCACTCTTCACGAACTTTGTGCTGGCGGACGAGATCAACCGTGCCACGCCGCGCACCCAGTCGGCTCTGCTGGAAGCGATGGAGGAAAAGCAGATCACCGTGGACGGCGTGACGAGCCGCCTGGCGGAGCCGTTTATGGTTCTGGCGACCCAGAATCCGCTGGAATCCTTCGGCACGTTTCCGCTGCCGGACGCCCAGATGGACCGCTTTTTCATGCGGCTGTCGCTGGGCTACATGACCCGTGCGCAGGAGATGGAAGTCCTTTCGCGTCCGGCAACGCAGAACATTCTGGGCGAATTGCAGACGGTCGTGACCCCGGAAGAAACTGCCTATGTCCGCGCGGCGTACCGGGAAGTGAAAGTCTCGGACGACGTGAAAAATTACCTGATGGATATCATCGAGGCGACCCGTACCCAGAGCGGTTTCGTCAGCGGCGTCTCGACCCGTGGCGCGCTGGCACTCTATCAGGCGTCGCAGGCGTATGCCGCCCTGCATGGCCGGGATTACGTCATTCCGGAGGACGTCAAGCAGCTGGCTCCGGCGGTACTTTGCCACCGTCTCTCGCTGGGCAGCAGCATGAACGCGGAAGCGTCGGCGCAGCGGATGAAGAAGCTGCTCCAGACCATCCCGGTTCCGCTGGAGAATGTGCAATGACCGTTCTGATTTTTGTCCTGCTCCTTCTGGCCGTAGGCGTCGGGCTGGAACGCTGGCAGGAAAAGCACAGCCTTGAGGATGTCGAGGGCCAGCTTGCGCCCGAGGACTATCTTGTGGAGGCAGGCGAGCCGGTACAAATCGAAATTATTTTGCGGAACGCCGGCAAGATGCTGAAGCCCTTTCTCGGCGCACGTCTCCACCTGAAACCGGAGTTCGTGCCGGACGAGGAAGCGCGGAAGCGGTTCGAGAAAGACCAAATCGGCGCAGGCGGTACGGTGCAGTTCCGGACGTGGCTCTGGCCGCATCAGGAGGCGTCCTGCACGATGGGCGTCCTGCTGGAAAAGCGAGGCCGTTATGTCTTCGAGCCACTCCGGCTCGTGGGCGGCGACTTTCTCGGCATGAGGGAGCAGATTCGGCAGGAGAGAGGCTTTCATGAGCTGGTCGTTCCGCCGAAAGAATGTGACATGCCCGAAGTGGAAGCGGCCGTCGGCGGCGTGCTGGGAAGCCTGTCGGTGAACCGCTACCTCTACGAAGACCCCATCCTGACCGCCGGATATCGCGAGTACACCAGCGGCGACCCGATGCGCTCCATCTCGTGGAAGCAGAGCGCGCGAGGACGGGGCCTGATGGTGAAAAAGTTCGACTATACGACCGAACCCCGTGTGCTCGTCCTTGTCCATGCGGATGGTGCCGACGGACAGGCCGAAGCGGTCGAAAAATGCTACTCGATGGCGCGGACGGCCTGCCGAATGTTGGAAGACAAGGCTGTTGCGTACCAATTTGTGGTAAATGCGTCCTTCGACCTGCTGATGAATCACGCTTTTTCGGACGGCGGCTGGAACGCTCCGCTGGATGTGCCTCAGGGCTACGGGCCGGAACATTTCCGCCGGGTGCTGGAAATGCTGGGCCGTGCCAACGGACAGCCTGCCCGGAGCTGTGAGGCTTTCTTCGGGAAATATCTGCGTCCGCAGGAACAGCAGAGCATTATCATCCTGACGAATGAGCCGGAAGTGGTCCGGGCTGCTCTGCCGCCCCTGCCGGGCATTGAGCCGTTGATTCTGACACCGAAGGAGGTGGGCGAGACGTGATGATGCTTCTTCACGGCCTGCGCTTGGCCGCAGACCTCGCGTTTTACTACGCCTTTGCTGGTTACTTCTCGGCAAGTTCTGGCGGTGCGCCGACGATACTCAGCCTGATTCTGCCGTCGGTCTGTTTTGGTCTGGCTTCCCGTTTTGAGGGCAGACAACCGATGCAGACTCTCTGCGGTCTGGCGAGTCTGGCCGGTCTGCTCCTGCCCGGAACGATGGCCGACAAGCTGGTGTATCTCCCGATGGTGGCGTACACCATTTGGATGGCGGCAAGGGGAGACTTTTCCCTGAGCTGGGAGCAGCAGGTCGATGAATTCCAGTGGTTCTGGAAGCTCTACCTGGCCTTTGCGCTGGTGCTGGGCGTGGCATGGAACCACAGCGCGATTCTGTACGGCTCGCTCCCGATCGGCATCGCCGCGCTGATGCTCCGGATTTTCATGATGCAGACCCTCCGGCAGGAACCGGCGGTCTACACCTCGCCGAAGTACCTCGCCATCACGGGCGGATTGCTGGCGGCGGTGTGCGCACTGGCATTTTTGTTCAGCCGGGAAGGGTTGATGAATGGCGTCGCCTCGGCCGCAGGCACGGTCTATTTTGGCGGACTGCTGCCGCTTCTGCAAAAAATCATGGAGGGCGTTGCGGCAGTCGCCCTGTGGCTCTTCGATGTGGGCGGCGAGCTCATCGTCTCGGTGCTGATGTACTTGCGGCATCATAAGGATATAAACAACACGATCATCAACAATTCGGCATCGAAGCTTCAGGAGATGGCCGACGATGCCGATGCGCCCATCAACGGGCCACTGGTCGCTGCGGTGATTCTGGGCGTGCTGGCGGTGATTCTGCTGGTGTTTGTGGTGTACAAAATCGCGCGCCGCCCCAAAACCAAGGCCAGAACCGGCGGTGAGGAAGTTCTGAAACGCGCTTCCACTGTCATCAGCCGCCGACGCTGGCCGGGCTTTTTCCTCAGCCCGAACGAACGTGTTCGCCGGGAGTACCGTGCTTATCTCGATTACTGCGAAAAGCACGGTGTCACCATCCAGCTCAGCGACACCAGCCTTGACATTGCAGGCCGAGTCGAGAGCATGGAACCGGCGACGGAAGCCGAACTCCGGCAGCTCTATCTGAAAGCCCGGTATGCCGGTTCAGCCACAGCACAGGATGCCACCCGTGCGGCGGAACTGGTGAAAACCATCTGCGATTCGTAAAAACTGTATCAACTCCCTCTTTCTGTCCATACTAAGACGGAAAGGGGGAGTTTTTCTGTCCGGGAAACGTGTGCTTGTCCTTTACGGCGGCGTGGTGCTGGGGTTCGCCGTGGTACTGTGCCGGCTGTTCTGGCTTTGCTCCAACCAGACCTACGCTTCCCGTGCGGCGGCGCAGAGCGTCGTCACCCTGTCACTCCCGGCACGGCGTGGGAATTTTTACGACTGCGACGGCCACCTGCTGACCGGTCTAAAAACCGGCTGGATGGCCCTCTGTCTGCCCGGAACGGACAGCTACGCCCGGCTGTACCCATACGCTGACGCCGCAGGGCAGGCAAAGCTTTACCAGAAGCGGAACGCCACGACACCTTTTTTAATAGAGGTGAACACCGACGTCTCGGCTCTGGGCGTGAACTGCTACCCGTATGCCCGGCGGTATGCGGCGGCACCGCTTTGTGAGCATCTGCTGGGCTACTGTGACGGCGACGGCGTGGGCGTCTCCGGGCTGGAAGCGGCCTTTGACGACCTGCTGACTGGTTCAGGAGTGGGCGACACCATCCAGTGCAGTGTGACAGCGCAGGGAAAGCTTCGGACAGGGAGTGAGCCGCAGCTTCTCCGGGAGGACAGCGGCGCGTTGGGTGTCCGGCTGACGATCTCCCGGGAGATCCAGCGCGCGGCGGAGGTGGTCGCCGCACAGACCATGACGACCGGCTGTATTCTCGTGCTGGACACGGCGAGCGCAAGCGTCCGCGCCTGCGTCAGCGTGCCGGGGTTTGACCCGGAGAACGTCTCGGCCAGTCTGGACGCCGAACACAGCCCACTGGTAAACCGGGCATTTCAGAGCTATGCCGTGGGGTCGGTCTTCAAGCCGGTGCTGGCGGCGGCCGCGCTGGAAGCAGGGGAGACCGGCCTTGTCTACGACTGCCCGGGGTATCTCATCGTGGACGGGCAGGTCTTCCGGTGCGCAGGCGGTGTTCCGCATGGCGAAGTCGACCTTGCCGCCGCGCTGGAAAAGAGCTGCAACGGGTATTTTATCCGGCTGGGTCAGGAGCTGGGCGCGGAGACGGTGCGTGACATGGCGGAGCGGATGGGCTTCGGGAAAGCACTGGAACTGACCGGGAACTTCAGCACCGCCGCCGGAACGCTGCCGAAGGTGGAACGCCTGACTTCAAGCGGACAGTTTGCGAATTTCTGCTTCGGGCAGGGAGAGCTTCTGGCGACGCCGCTCCAAATCGCCGGGATGATGAACACCATCGCTTCGGACGGGTGTTTCAGGACGACGCAGATTTTAGATTGCTTATTAGATGAAACGACCGGCGAAGAGCTGGATGCCCTGTCGCATCGGAAAAGTGAACGGGTGCTTTCCCGGAAAAACGCAGAACAACTCCGGCAGCTGCTGGCCGGGGTCGTCGCCGAGGGAACCGGACAGGAGGCCGCGCCGCAGGACAGCACCGCAGGCGGCAAGACCGGTACCGCCCAGACCGGGCAGTTCGCGGATGGGGAAGAGCTGAAAAATTACTGGTTCGCCGGGTTTTATCCGGCGGAAAAGCCCCGGTATACCATCGTGGTACTGCAGGACGCCCAGACCAGCCCGGCGGTGTCCAGCGCGGCGATTTTTGCCCGGGTGTGCGGCATGTTGGCAATTTCCGGCGGAAAAACCGGGATTTAACTTGCTTTTTTGATTCAGGCATGATATTATATCCTTGTATTTGTATGCTGATCTGAATAGATCTTGATAAAAGGAGCGTTTTGATCCATGTCTGCTATTGAAATCGTCGGCGGCGTCGTTCTGCTGATCGTCTCGGCTGTCATCATCGTTTTGACCATGATGCAGCACACCCACGGCCAGGGCCTTTCTGGTGCCATCAACGGCAGTGCTTACGGCGCGAACAACGCCCGTCTGACCCCTGCGGATCAGATGCTGGCGAAAGTGACTCGCATTGCCGGTATCGTCTTCTTCGTGGTGGCGATCCTGGCCTGCGTGTTTGCAAGTCGTCTGGCTTGAGCATACGCCGCAGCCCCGTGTTTGAGCGGGGCTGTTTTTCTGTTTTGAGGGAAGTGCGGAACTGTGTCCGCAAATGGTAAGGCAAGCCCCCGGCGGAGGAGCTGCCATGGAAGCAAGGAGAAAGAAAATTTATGGCAATTCGTGAGAAAATTGAACACGCGATCCAGAACCAGCCCTGCACCGTCAAGGACCTGAAGTCCAAGTTCGGCGGTGACCGTGGTTCTGACCGCAAAGTGATGGAAGCGTTGGATGCTCTGGTCCACGATGGCGTCATCTGCCAGCGTCAGGGCGTCTTCTTCACCGTCCGCTCCGGCCGCGCGGACAAGGCTCTGCTGTGCAAGGTCGTCAAGCTGGGCAAGAACTTCGCCTTCGTCATGCTGGAAGACGGCACCAGCGATATCTTCATCCCGGGCCGCTTCACCCGTGGCGCAATGCCCGGCGATGAGGTTCTGGTCGAAAAGTTTGCGCACCCCCGTGTGGAGGGCAGCGATGAGGGTGAAATTCTGGCAATTCTGACCGAGAAGAACGACCTCGTCGGTACGGCTCGCCGCATTGAAGGCCGCCTTAAATTTGTTCCGGACGACTGCCCGGCGATCTCGATGCAGCTGATGCGCGACTGCGAGGGCGGCGCGAAGGACGGCGACAAGGTCGCGGTTGAGATCCTGCTGCGCGGCAACCGTCAGGAAGACCACCGTGTGGGCGTCGCCATGCGGTTCGGCAGCTCGGACGAGGCAAAACGCTGCGCAAAGGCTCTGCTCTACGCAAAGGACATCCACACCCGTTTCCCGGAGAAAGTCCGCGACGAGGCGAAGAAGTTTGAGGATGTAAGCATCTCGGAAGCTGACATGGAGGGCCGCATGGACCTGCGCGCCCTGCCCATCTTCACCATCGACAGCGCGGAGACCAAGGATATCGACGACGCCATCAGCCTGACCCGTACTACAGACGGCGGCTTTGAGCTGGGCGTCCACATTGCGGATGTTTCCAACTACGTCAAACCCGGTACGGAGCTGGACAATGAGGCATTCAGCCGTGCGACCAGTGTTTACTACGCAGATCAGGTCGTTCCGATGCTGCCCAAGGCACTGTCCAACGGCATCTGCAGCCTGAACGAGAAGGAAGTCCGCCTTGCGTTCTCCTGCCTGATGCGTCTGGACAAGGACGGCAACCTGACCGATTACCGCTTTGTCAAGTCGGTCATCTGCAGCCGTGTCAAGGGCGTTTATTCGGAGATCAACGCTCTGCTGGCTGGAACTGCTGACGCCGAGATTCAGGCCAAGTACGCCGAAGTCCTCGACCAGCTGCCGGCGATGAAGGAGCTGTACGGCCACCGCGCACGCCTGCGCAAGGAGCGCGGCTGCATGGACATCGAGAGCGGTGAAGTCAAGCTCATCCTCGACGAGGACGGCCACTGCATCGACGTCAAGAAGCGCACCTCCGGCGAGAGCGAATCCATGATCGAGGAGTTCATGCTGCTGGCAAACCAGTGCGCGGCCCACTTTGCCCGGGTCAAGCAGATCCCCTTCGTTTACCGTGTCCACGAGGAGCCGAACGCCGAAAAGCTGGAGCGTCTGCACGCTCTGCTGCAGGCCTGCGGCATCAACGACCACTTTGCAAAAGAGGTTCCCACCCCGAAGGAGCTGAGCGCGATTCTCGAGGGTGTCCGTGGAACTCCGTATGAGCAGATCATCAATACCGGTATGCTCCGCTGCATGTCCAAGGCTCTGTATGAGGAGAAGCCCAAGGGTCACTATGGTCTGGTGCTGAAGGACTATGCCCACTTCACCAGCCCCATCCGCCGTTACCCCGACCTCGCCATCCATCGCATTATGACCGATATGCTCAAGGGTACCGACAAGGAGACCATGATCCTGCGCTACACCGATTTCGCGGAGAAGGCAAGCAAGCAGTCCAGCGAACGAGAAGTGATTGCAATGCAGATCGAACGTAAGGCAGAGGACTGCTATAAGGCAGAGTATGCGCGCCGTCACCTCGGCGAGTGCTACGAGGGTACCATCTCCGGCGTGACCCAGCGCGGCCTGTTCATCGAGCTGGAAAATGGCGTCGAGGGCTTTGTTCCGGCATCCAGCCTGACCCCGTCCGGCACCATCCTGACCGAGGGCGTCCGTCTGGCCGACCCCGTTTCGGGCAAGAGCTGGTCTCTGGGCGACAGCATGATGATCACCATCGTCCGTGCGGACGTCAACCTCGGCAAAATCGACTTCGAGGTCGCGCCTGCCGCAAAGCAGTGAGAGGTGAGAACCATGTCGATTCGTCACGCAGTCATGGCTGACCTTGACCGGCTGGCCGAGATCGAAGCCGCGGGTTACCCGGCGGCAGAAGGTGCGTCCAAGGAGAGCATCCGTGGACGGCTGAGCGTTTACCCGGATTACTTCTGGGTATTGGAACGGGATGGAAAGATCTGCGCCTTCGTCAACGGTTTTGTCACCAATCAGGCTGACCTGACCGATGAAATGTACGATGACCCCAAGATGCACGACCCGGAAGGGGAGTGGCAGATGATCTTCAGTGTCGTCACGGCACCGGAATCCCAGCACAGCGGCTGTGCGTCGGAGCTGCTCCGTCAGGTGACGGCAGATGCGAAAGCCGTCGGACGCAAGGGCGTCGTGCTGACCTGCAAAGACCGGCTCATCGGCTTCTATGCGCAGTTCGGCTTTGTGGATGAGGGCATTTCCGGCTCCACCCACGGTGATGTGGCCTGGCATCAGATGCGGTTGACTTATTAAATTTTTCATATTTCCAGCAAACACGGGCGGTTGTATAAATTTTATACACCGCTCGTGTTTTGTTTGTTGTGGATGGGTGCGTTTGAGGGTATACTAGGGTCAATGAAACGACGGACGGCAAAAACAAAACGCTGTGCCGTAAAAACAGCTAAGACTCAGGAGGTTATTCGTATGTATTATTCCAGTGGCAACTACGAAGCTTTTGCTCATCCCCGTAAACCCGAGGGTGTCGACCATAAATCGGCTTATATCATTGGTTCCGGTCTGGCAGCCCTGACCGCCGCCTGCTACCTCGTCCGCGATGGACAGATGAAGGGCGAGCGCATCCATGTCTTCGAGAAAGACCCCATCCCCGGCGGTGCCTGCGACGGCTACAAGTACGACATCGGCTATGTGATGCGCGGCGGCCGCGAGATGGACAACCATTTCGAGGTCATGTGGGATCTGCTCCGCTCCATCCCGTCTCTGGAGACCGAGGGTGCCAGCGTTCTGGATGAGTACTACTGGCTGAACAAGGCCGACCCCAACTACTCGCTCTGCCGTGCGACCGAGAAGCAGGGTCAGGATGCCCACACCGACGGTAAATTCGGCATCTCCGATAAGGGCGCGATGGAGATCATGAAGCTGTTCTTCACCCCGGACGAGCAGCTGCAGGATAAGAAGATCACCGACGTCTTTGATGATGAGGTCTTCTCCTCCAACTTCTGGCTCTACTGGCGCACGATGTTCGCTTTCGAGAACTGGCACAGCGCATTGGAAATGAAGCTGTATATCAAGCGTTATATCCACCACATCGGCGGTCTGCCCGATTTCACCGCCCTGCGCTTCACCCGTTACAACCAGTATGAGTCCATCATCCTGCCGATGGTGACCTACCTGAAAGACCACGGTGTCCAGTTCTTCTATGAGACCAAGGTCACCGACGTCAAGTTCGACATCAAGCCGGGCAAGAAGCAGGCAAGCTCCATCACTGTCGACCACAAGGGCGAGGTGGAGACCATCGACCTGACCGAGCAGGATCTGCTCTTCATCACCAACGGCGGCTGCGTCGAGAGCTGCACCATCGGCAACCAGAACAAGGCTGCTGGCTTCGACCCGACCATCAAGCCGGGCAACGGCTGGGATCTGTGGAAGAAGATCGCTGCACAGGATCCGTCCTTCGGCCATCCCGAGAAGTTCTGCTCCAAGCCCGAGGAGTCCAACTGGGAGAGTGCGACCATCACCACGCTGGACGACAAGATCCCCCAGTATATCCAGAAGATCTGCAAGCGTGATCCGTTCAGCGGCCACACCGTCACCGGCGGCATCGTCACGGTCAAGGATTCGAGCTGGCTGCTCAGTTGGACTCTGAACCGTCAGCAGCAGTTCCGCGACCAGCCCAAGAACCAGCTCTGCGTCTGGGTCTACGGTCTGTTCAGCGATAAGCCCGGCGATTATGTCAAGAAGCCCATGCGTGACTGCACCGGTAAGGAAATTTGCATGGAGTGGCTGTACCACATCGGCGTACCCACCGACCAGATCGAGGAGCTGGCAGAGCATAGCGCAAACACCATCCCGGTCATGATGCCCTATATCGACGCCTTCTTTATGCCGCGTGCCATGGGCGACCGTCCGGACGTCGTGCCGCAGGATGCTGTCAACTTCGCTTTCCTCGGCCAGTTTGCTGAGACTCCGCGCGACACCATCTTCACCACCGAATACTCGATGCGTACCGGCATGGTCGCTGTCTACACTCTGCTGAACGTCGACCGCGGTGTGCCGGAGGTCTGGGGCAGCACCTATGACGTCCGCGCCCTCATCGACGCAACGGTCAAGCTCCGCGACGGCAAGAAGATCACCGATATGGATCTGCCGCTCATCCAGCGTCTCGCCCTCAAGGAAGCTCTCAAGAAGATCGAGGGTACCGATATCGAGAAGTTCCTAAAAGAGTATCACGCAATCTAAATGCTAATTCCTTGCTGAGTTGTCAGCTGTTCCTATCCTTTCTCTGATCCTGTGATGCAGGATCCCCCATTTGAACCCGAACCCTGTGTTTCTGAGAAGATGCAGGGTTCGGGTTTTTGTTTACAAAAATTTCTCCTGAATTTAGCAAATATTCACGAAAAGTATGACTTAACCTTGAGTGAACTGCGCAAAATGGTGATTCTGGGCTTGTTCTGGCTAAGGAATTATGCTATTCTTAATACAAGAGAGTGGACGCAGGACAAAACTGCGTCTTTTGTATGGAAACGGAACGGCAGAACAAGCCGCTCCGAAATAAAAGGAGGTCATCTCTGTGAAGCGTTTCATCACTCGCCGCAGCTTTATGAAGGCTGCTGGTGCAACCACCGCATTGACCGCAGCTGCCCTGAACATGCCGCAGGCATTTGCAGCAAAGCCGGACAGCAAGGCCGCTGTCACGATCCTCTACACCAATGATGTCCATACTTATATCGACAAACAGTCGCCGAAGCTGACCTATGCCGCTATCGCAGCCCTGAAAAAGAGCTATGAGGACGCAGGTCAGGATGTTCTGCTGGTGGATGCAGGCGACCACATTCAGGGTACCGCTTACGGCTCAATGGATGACGGCGCAACCATCATCAAGCTGATGAACGAGGCTGGCTACGATCTGGCAACGCCCGGCAACCATGAGTTCGACTACGGTATGGCACGCGCAAAGGCTGTCATTAAAGAAGCAGATTTCCCGTATGTTTCCTGCAACTGGGTCGATGTGCGCACCGACCTGCGCGTTCTGCCTGCTTACAAGATGTTCCGCATCAAGGGCAAATGGATCGCTTTTGTGGGTGTAACGACTCCTGAGACCTTTACCAAGTCTACTCCGGCGTATTTTATGAACGCAAGCCAGACCCGTTATATTTACGATATTCTGGGCGGTGACGACGGCTGGAAGCTCTACAACGCAGTCCAGAAGACCGTCAACAAGGCACGTCAGATGGGCGCAGATTACGTTATCGGTCTGGGTCATCTGGGCGTTGACCCGTCCTCTTCTCCCTGGACGAGCGAAGAAGTCATTGCACACACCACCGGTTTTGATGCCTTCATCGACGGCCATTCCCACACCGTGATGGAGAACAAGCAGGTTCTGGATGCTTCGGGCAAGTACGTCACCCTGACCCAGACCGGCTCTTACTTCGCAAATGTCGGTAAGATGATCATCGGCACCGACGGCTCCATTTCCACCGAACTCATCCCGACGTATGAGGGTGTGGATGCTGGCGTCGCAGCAATTGCCAAGGACTGGATCGACAACGTTGACGACATGTTGGGCGAGGAGATCGCTGTGGGCGATCAGGTCTTCTACATCAACGACCCCGAGACCGGTAAACGCCGCATCCGTATGGGCGAGACCAACCTCGGCGACTTCGTGGCCGACGGCATCTATACTTACTTCAATGAGATCGAAGAACTGAACTGTGATATTGCTATCATGAACGGCGGCGGTATCCGTACCGATGTTGCCGCTGGCCCGTGGAGCTTCAAGACCTGCAAGCAGGTCAGCCCCTTCGGCAATGTGGCCTGCCTGATGTCGGTCACCGGCCAGCAGATCATCGACGCTTTGGAATTCGGCGCACGCTTTGTGGGTGCGGACGGCAAGGAGAACGGCGGCTTCCTGCATGTTGCAGGTGCGACCTACGAGATCCACACCGATATCCCGAACACGGTTCCGACCGATGACAAGAACGTCTGGCTGGGCAGCGCAA
Organism: uncultured Faecalibacterium sp.; assembly: GCA_934548045.1. Taxonomy (GTDB): domain Bacteria; phylum Bacillota; class Clostridia; order Oscillospirales; family Ruminococcaceae; genus Faecalibacterium. The sequence goes on from CAKTEM010000012.1 coordinate 28,175, forward strand.
CTGGTACGCCTCGTGTCCAGAATGTCAAGATCTACAACAAGAAGCGTGGCGAATATGAGCCCATCGACCCGGCTGGCGAGTACGCACTGGCAGGCATGAACTACACCCTGCGCAATCTGGGCGACGGCTTTGCAATGTTCGACGGCGCAACCCTGATCAAGGACTACGTCTCGGAGGATTACCTCGTGATGGCAAGCTACGCGGCAATGTTTGGCGGCGTGGATGAGAATGGTCTGCCGCACCTGACGAGCAAGAACAGCCCGTTGGCAGATTATCCGAACTACCTCATCGACTATGAGGATCCGTATGGTGCAGGACGCATCACTACCCTGTATTCTATTGCAAACTGATAACTGAAAATGGCGGTCGGAGCTTTGCGGTTCCGGCCGCTTTTTGCTGCCTTTCTTTGGCTGATTGCACAAAGAAAGGATGACTTTGCTGTGCAATACGTCGAAAAAATTAGGAGAAGGGGCTTTCCGAAACCGCTTCCGGATGCTATAATAGAACCACAAGTGAAATGTTTTTAGGAAGCTGTCTGGAAGAAAAGAGGAAACCATGAATTCGGTTGAGCATTTTACGACCCGATACCTTGAGACGAAAGATCTGGACCAGTACAACGCGCTGCTCCGATACACCTTCCAGGTGACGGAGGAAGAGCTGACGGCGACCGGCTGGAAGGACGACGAGATCAAACAGTCGAAATTCCCTGTGCTGGAACGTGCTGACGTTCTGGGCTGTTTTGACGGCGACACGCTGGTTTCGCAGTTCGCGGTCTATCCGCTGAAGATGAACATCTACGACACGGTGTACCATGTCGGCTTTGTGACGAGCGTCTGTACTTACCCGGAATATACCGGCCACGGCATCATGAAGCATCTGATGGTCCAGGGGCTGACCCAGATGCACGAGGAAGGCAAATCCTTCGCGCTGCTTTATCCGTATTCCATCCCGTTGTATCATCATCTGGGCTGGGAGATCGTCTCGAATAAAATCTCCTACAACATCAAAGACCGGCAGATCCCTACCAAGGTCAAGGCACCGGGCTATGTCCGGCGTGTGTCGTGGGATAACAGCGACTTCCACGAGCTGCACTCGCACTTTGCGTCCATCACCCACGGATGCTTATTCCGCAATGCCCTTGCGTGGGAGGAATACTGGCGTTGGGATGAGGATGACACCAACGTGGCGGTCTATTACAACGTCAAAGACAAGCCTTGCGGATACATGGTCTACCTGATAAAGAACGATATCATGCACATCAAGGAGATGATCTACCTCAACCGCGAGGCACAGAAAGGCCTGTGGGAGTACATCCACGCCCACGATTCGATGATCGACGAAGTGCATGGCAATACTTATTTCAGCGAACCCATCGCGTTCGAGATGGACGACGGCGATATCAAGGAGACGATTCGACCCTACGCAATGGGGCGCATCATCGACGTGGAGGATTTCCTCGAGGATTACCCCTGCGACCCGGACGGCGGAACCCTCTGCATTGACCTTGACATCACGGATGATTTGCTCCCGTGGAATAACCGGGTCTTTACGGTGAAGTTTGAGGACGGAAAGTGCCGGGTCGTCCATGAACCGGCGGAGTATAAGCTGAAAATGGGCATCGGTACCCTCTCGACCCTTCTGCTGGGCTATAAGACCGCAGACCGTCTCTATGAGCTGGAACGCATCGAGGGCAGGGAAGAGGCTGCAGAACGCCTCGACGATGTGCTGTTCCATAAGATCCCGTATATTTCGGATTACATCTAAATTGATTACAAAAAAGCTCTTTCGCTTTTCAGGCTGCCGGGCGGCACGGAAAGCGAAAGAGCTTTTCTTTTTTACACCATCTTGAGGGCCAGAGCCTCAGAGGTCTTATCTTGTGCGAGGTTGGAAGCCTCAGGGTTATTCATGGTATAGCGGAGGAGAAGGACTTCGCCGACATAGAGGAAGGCGACCTTGATGGGGATGCTACCGGAATCCAAAGGGCTTTCCTGTGCGCCGCAGCGGAGAACAATGTCGGCGAGGGAAGCACCGGGGGAGTCCTCGTAATGGGTCAGCAGGATGATCTTTGCACCGGCGTTCCGGGCGGTGCGCAGGGTCTCCATCATATCACGGGTCGCGCCGGAGTAGGAGACGAAGAGGACGACATCATCCGGGGTCATCAGGCTGGCGGTGAGCAGCTGGAAATGGCTGTCACCGGCGGTGCGGAACTTGGTGGACAGGCTGGCAAACCGGGCGCAGATGTCATTCGCCAGCAGCATACTGCCGCCCTGACCAAAGCAGAAGACCTGCTTCGCGTTCTGCATCAGTTCCACAGCTTTTTCGACAGCGTCGGTCGAGAGAGAGTTCTGGGTGCCGTTGATGGCGTTCATGAAGAGCGCGGCGGCGTGTTCACAGAGCGTGCTGGTTGTGGCACCGGGTTCGGGTTCCCGTGGGTTGAGTGGGGAACCGGTGGCGTTAGCCTGCGCAAGGGCAATGCGCATTTCGTGGTAGCCGTCAAAACCCAGCGCACGGCAGAACCGAAAAACAGTGGCCTCGGCGACTTTGCACTCCTTGGCGAGGGAGGAGATCGAGAGATACTGGGCTTCGTCGGAGTGCTGCATCAGATATTCGGCAACAGCTCGCCCGGATTTTGTCAGGGCGTCTTGTCGTTCGTGCAGCAGTTCCCAAAAATTTGTAGACATAATGAGTTACAACTCCTTTTGATGCGGTTCCCAAAACGCAAAGCGAGCGGAACCGACTTTCTTACACCTTCTTATAAGAAAAGTATAAAAGAAATTTTCCTGCTTGACAAGTGGGGCTTTGAACACAAATTTGGGGCGGTTTCTGTGCAGAGCGTCCAAAAAATCACGATAATAGTCATACTTTTGACTGAAAAAACTTTTCAAACTGACAAAAATGACGGGAAAACAATTTTCAAAGCGGCAAAGTGAATTTGCAACGCCAATTATTACAAAACAGAAACAAATGGAACAAAAACTATAAGAAATATACAAAATTGACAAGTATCCCAGATTTTTGTACGGGATGCACAAGAAAACTTTTTGAAAATTGTGGAGGCGGCCGATAGACAAAATGAAAAATATTTTCTATAATAAGGCCAACACAAGCGATTCACAGAATGGTGAACCGAACGGTATCACAAGAATAAGGAGAATTTGTTATGAAAAAGAGTATCTCTCGTCGCTCCTTCCTGAAGGCCGTAGGCATGATGAGCGCAGCAGGCGCATTGGCAGCCTGTGGCGGCGGCTCTTCTTCCAGCACCGCAGCTTCTTCCACCGCATCGTCCGCAGCCGCAAGCACTTCTGCCGCTGCAACGACCGGCGCAAACATCAAGCTGTGGACATACCCCATCGGCGGCTGGGGCAAGGATGAGACGGTGCAGAACATCATCGCAAGCTTCAACAACAAGTATCCCGACATCAAGGTCACGGTCGAGTACCTCGACTACACCAACGGCGACGACCAGGTCAACACCGCCATCGAGGGCGGCAGCGCACCCGACCTGATCATGGAAGGTCCCGAGCGTCTGGTTGCAAACTGGGGCGCAAAGGGCGTCATGGCTCCGCTGAATGACCTGTGGACTGACGACGCAAAGAAGGACATCTACGAGTCCGTCGAGTCCGCCTGCAAGAACGATAAGGGTGACTACTACGAATATCCGCTGTGCATGACCGCACACTGCATGGCCGTCAACATGACGAAGGTCAAGGAAGTCGGCGCAGACAAGAACCTCGACACCGATAAGCACACCTGGAGCACCGACGGCTTCCTGTCCACGGTCGACGCACTGTACAAGGCCGGCTACGAGAACGTTGCAGCCGTCTACTGCGGCGGTCAGGGCGGTGACCAGGGCACCCGTGCTATCATCAACAACATGTACGGCGGCACCTTCACCGATGCAGCTCACACCAAGTACACCGCTGATTCCGCTGAGAACATCAAGGCGATCCAGACCCTGTACGATACCGATGGCATCAACTTCGACGCATCCATCGCCGGCGGCGACGAGATCACCCTGTTCCGCAACGGCACCCTGCAGATGGCTTTCTGCTGGAACATCGCTCAGCAGCTGAACACCGACAACAACGACGCAGGTCTGACCAATGACGGCGACGAGATCATGCCGATGGCATTCCCGACCGACAGCGGCGACCCGAAGCTGTGCGGCGGTATCTGGGGCTTCGGCATCTTCGATAACGGCGATGAGGCCAAGATCGAAGCAGCAAAGACCTTCATCGACTTCATCGCAGCTGACCCGGATCAGGTGGGCGACAGCGTTCTGGCTTCTACTTACTTCCCGGTTCGTGCAAGCGTGGGCGACATCTACGCAGGCAACGAGATCATGAGCGAGTACAGCAAGTTCATGAACTATCTGGGCGACTACTACCAGATCACTCCGGGCTGGGCAACTGCTCGTACCGAGTGGTGGAACATGCTCCAGCGTGTTGGCACCGGTGAGGACGTCACCACCTCGGTCAATACCTTCGTGACAAACGCCAACGCAGCTGCAGCTGCTGAGGCATGATCTGAGCCTCTTCTGACAGCAAAGAGTTGAGTACGCCCCTCCCTCGAACATCCCGGCGAGGGAGGGGCGTTTTGTGTGAAAGAAAGGTCTGGTGATTTTTTTGGCTGCAAAGACTGCAAAAATCAAGGAGCCGAAACGCAGCAGCGCACTGGTGCGGCAGGAAACCATTGCTTCCTACCTGTTCCTGCTGCCGAGTCTGATCTTCTTCCTTGGTTTCGTTATCTATCCCATGGTCCTGTGCGTGGTGACGAGCTTCTTTGACTCGACCATGAACCGCGCGGACATCTTCGTGGGGCTGGCAAACTACAAAGAACTGTTCTCCGACCCCATCTTCCTTGGCGCGTTGAAGAACACCTTCATCATCGTTGTTGTTTCTGTTCCCGTTACCTGTGCATTCTCACTGTGGGTCAGCTCGGCCATCGTCGATCTGCCCGAGTGGGCGACCAGCCTCTTCCGCTGTGTCTTCTACCTGCCGGTCGTTACCGGTTCGGTCGCTGTCACGGTCGTCTGGAAGTGGATGTACAACAACTACTACGGCATCTTCAACTACCTCGGCAAGACCCTCGGCCTGATCGACAAGAACATCAACTGGCTGGGCGATGAGCGGTTCGCTCTGGGCTGCATCATCCTCATCCTGCTGACGACCTCGGTCGGCCAGCCCATCGTTCTGTATGTTTCCGCCCTTGGCAACGTCGACCAGTCCATCGTCGAGGCTGCAGAGGTCGATGGTGCGACTGATTTCCAGTGCTTCTGGCGCATCAAGTGGCCTGCAATCATGCCGACCACCCTGTACATTCTGGTCATCACCACCATCAACTCCTTCCAGTGCTTCGCACTGATCCAGCTGCTGACGAGCGGCGGTCCGAACCACAGCACCGATACCATCATGTATTACATCTATTACACCGCGTTCAAGCTGTATCGCTATGGCTACGGTAACGCAATGGGTGTTGTGCTGGCGGTCATCATCGCCATCCTGTCGGCGGTCCAGTTCAAGCTGGGCAACCAGGAAAATTAAGGGAGGTGCGGAATTATGGCAGAAAAAACCAAACAGAAGCCGTTAAAGCGGCACCCCAGTAAGCTCAAGAGAATGAGCGCGTACATGATTTTGACCCTCATCCTGATCAGCATCGTGGCCGTATTGTTCGCGTTCCCTCTGTACTGGATCATCACCGGTTCCTTCAAGACCGGTGCAGCCATCAACTCGACGACCCCCGAATGGTGGCCGCATGAGTGGGTGCTGACGAACTATCAGAAGCTGTTTGCCGGTAAGAGCGCGCCGCTCTGGCAGCTGGCGATCCCGTTCAGCTCTTCGTTCAGTTCCACGGGCGACCCCATCTACTTCTCGGTCGGCCCCACCGTTCCGGCGGCGATCCGCTGGATGGTGAACACCGTCTTTATGGCCGTCATGTCCATGATTTTGACCTGCATCACTGCGGCAATGGCAGGCTATGCGCTGGCAAAGAAGCGTTTCGTCGGCCGCAAGCTGCTGTTTACCCTCATCGTCTGCGCAATGGCTCTGCCCAAGCAGGTCATTCTGATTCCCTTGCTGCGTGAGATGTCGTCTCTCAACCTGTACAACACCATCTGGGCGGTCATTTTCCCCATCGTCGGCTGGCCGTTCGGCGTCTTCCTGATGAAGCAGTTCAGTGAGGGCATCCCCACCGAGATGATCGAAGCAGCCCGTATCGACGGTGCAAGCGAAGCACGTACCTTTATCAGCGTCGTGCTTCCGATGGTCAAGCCGGGCATCGGTGCGCTGGCGATCTTCACCTTCATCAACAGCTGGAATGACTACTTCATGCAGTTGATCATGTTGTCCAGCACCAGCAACCTGACCATCTCTCTGGGCATTGCAAAGCTGCAGGCAGAGAACAGCACCGACTTTGGTCTGATCATGGCAGGCGCGGCACTGGCGGCAGTTCCTATCATCATCATCTTCCTCATTTTCCAGAAGTACTTCACCAAGGGCATCGCAATGGGTGCTGTCAAGGGCTAAAATTTCGACTGCGGTCTGCAAGATGCGAGGCTCGCCCGAGAGCCGAAGCAGATGCAGGGAACCGCAAGAGGGCATTGATGCAGTTACTCAGACAACAAGCATATAGGGCTTGATGCAAATTTAGAGAAGGAGACAGCGAATCATGAAAGACATCAAAAAGTATCAGGGCGTTATTCCGGCTTTCTATGCCTGCTATGACAAAGAAGGCAACATTTCGGTCGAGGGCGTCAAAGCTCTGACCCGTCACCTCATCGCAAAAGGCGTGAAGGGCGTGTATGTCGGCGGTTCTTCCGGTGAGTGCATCTATCAGCATCCGGATGAGCGCAAGAAGCTGTTGGAAGCAGTCATGAGCGAGGCAAGGGGCAAGATCACCGTCATCGCACATGTCGGCTGCAACAACACCGCCGATAGTATGGAGCTGGCCGCTCATGCCGAGAGCGTGGGAGTCGATGCCATCGCATCCATCCCTCCCATCTACTTCCATCTGCCGGAATACGCCATCGCAAAGTACTGGAACGACATGTCCGCTGCCGCTCCCAATACGGAATTCGTCATCTACAACATCCCTCAGCTGGCAGGCACCGGTCTGACGATGAGCCTGCTGCATGAGATGCTCAAGAACCCGAACGTTGTCGCCGTCAAGAACAGCTCGATGCCGACCCAGGATATCCAGATGTTCAAAGATGCCGGCATCGCGGCACGCGGCGAGGGCAACTTCGTGGTCTTCAATGGCCCGGATGAGCAGTTCGTTTCCGGCCGTGTCATCGGCGCAGACGGCGGCATCGGCGGCACCTACGCTGTCATGCCCGAGCTGTATCTCGCAATGCACAACCTCATCAACGAAGGCAAGATCGAGCAGGCAAGAGCCATCCAGTATGACGCTGACCGCATCATTTATAAGATGTGCGAGGCGCACGGCAACCTGTACGCCGTGCAGAAAGAGATCCTGCGCCGGATGTACGGCCTTGAGCTGGGCGGCGTCCGCGCCCCGATGCCCGGTCTTATCCCCGAGGATGAACCCATCGTTGCCGAAGCACAGGCAATGATCGAAGCCGCCATCGCAAAGCTCTAAAACTTAAAAAAGCACCCCTCTCCATCTCTTTTTCACAGAGGGGAGAGGTGGGTGCTTTTTATGGTTTCCAGCACCCATCAAAAAACAAGGAGAATATCATATCATGATCTGCGATACTCTGGAGAACCTGAACCGCTACCGCGGCCTCCACAAGAACTTCGATACCGCCATTGATTACCTCACCGCATACCATGTGGCGCACGACTTGAGCGAGCTTCCGCTGGGCAGCACCGAGGTGGACGGCGAAAACGTTTTTATCAACGTGATGGAAGCCGACCTGCACCCGGACGAGGGTTCGCATCTGGAATATCATCACAAATACGCTGATTTGCAAATTGATTTAACCGGCGGCGAGGGTTGGGGCTTTACCACCAATCGCGGCACGGAAGTCGGCGAATTCAGCGGGGATATCGGCTTTCAGGACAGTGCGGACGTTGTCAGCGGTGCGCTGGGTGAAGGACGGTTCGTCCTCTTCTTCCCGGGAGAACTGCACCGCCCGGGTGTCGCCAGTGCCGACTGCGCCCATGTCCGGAAAGCGGTCATCAAAATCAAGATGGAGGGTTAAACAATGGATAAGGAAAAACTGTTTGCTCAGATCAAAGGCGGCCTGATCGTCAGCTGTCAGGCACTGGAAACAGAGCCGCTGTACACCAAAGAGGGCGGCGTGATGCCCCTGATGGCAAAAGCTGCCGCCATGAGCGGTGCGGTCGGCATCCGTGCAAATACCGTGCGCGACATCACCCAGATCAAAGAAGTTGTTGACCTGCCTGTCATTGGCATCATCAAGAAAGATTATCCCGGCACGCCGATGTACATCACCGTCACCATGAAGGAAGTCGACGAACTGGTGGCCTGCGGCGTGGATATCCTTGCGGTGCAGGGCACGGGCGCACTTCGTCCGGACGGTTCCACCTCGGCGGAATTTATCCGTGCCATCAAGGCAAAGTATCCCAACCAGCTGCTGATGGCCGACTGCGATAACTTTGAAAATGCAATGGCCTGCGCTGAGGCCGGTGCGGATTTTGTCGGCACCACCATGCGCGGCTATACCCCCGAGACGAAGGGTATCGACGACATCGACTTTGAATTCGTCCACAAGCTGGCAACGGAATGTCCGGCAAAAATCATCGCAGAGGGTCACATCCACTATCCGGAACAGGCGGTCAAGGCTCTGGAAGCCGGTGCGTTCGCGCTGGTCGTCGGCGGTGCTATCACTCGCCCGGCGGAGATCACGGCACGGTTCACCGGTGCCATCAACGCCATGAAAAAATAAAAGATTGAAAGGGAACTTGCGGATGAACGTTTATTTTGCAATTGACATCGGTGGCACCTCGGTCAAGCTGGGTCTGGTCGATGAGACCGGCGCGATTCTGGCAAAGGCCGAAGAGAGCGTCAGCTTTGATGGCTGGAAAACCCCGATCCTGACCACCGTCCTCCGCGCAGCTGAAGATTTTTTGAAGGCGCAGGACAAAAAGCCCGAAGACCTCAAGGGCATCGCGGTCTCGGCGACCGGCCAGATCGACAGCAAGGCAGGTGTCGTGGTCGGCACCTGCGGCAACCTCCCGAACTATATTGGAAGCAACATCAAGGGTGAGCTGGAAGCAAAATTCGGCCTGCCGGTCACCGTTGCCAACGATGCAAACTGCATGTGCCTCGGCGAAGTCTGGGTCGGCGGCGCGAAGGGCTATACCGATGTCATCGGTGTCACCATCGGCACCGGCGTCGGCGGCGGTATCCTGACCGGCGGACGCCTGCTGGAAGGTTCGCGCGGCCTTGGCGGTGAGCTGGGCCACTTCCGTACCCACGCAGTCAACGGTGCGCTCTGCACCTGCGGCGCGGCTGGCTGCTGGGAGCGTTATGCGGCGACCAGCGCGCTGGTGCGCTCGGCACGTTCCTATAAATCCGAGTGGGATAATGGTCGAATCATTTTTGAACAGGCCAAGGCAGGCAACACCCGTCTGAGAGCCCTCATTGAGGACTGGGTGGATGAAATTGCGCAGGGTCTGGAAGGTATGGTGCATATCTTCAATCCGCAGCTCATCCTAATTGGCGGCGGCGTGTCTTCCCAGCAGGAACTGCTCATCGAGCCGCTGGCGGAAAAGGTGCGCAAGAACGTTATGCCTGCTTTTGCTGAAGGGCTGGAAATCCGCGCGGCAGAGCTTCACAACGACGCCGGCATGGTAGGTGCAGTCTATTATTTCCGAAAAACATACGAAAATCTGTGAAATTCATGGAAGGTGACTGAGATGAAAAAGCATATTCTCTGCCTGGGTGATTCCAACACCCACGGCTATTGTGCAGACCCCAAGGACTGCGCTGACGGCGGCATCCGCTTCAATGAGGACGAGCGTTGGACCTGCCGCCTTCAGACTGCACTGGGCAGTGACTATCTGGTGACGGAAGAGGGCCTTTCCGGTCGGACGACCGTTTTTGTTGACCCGATCCATGAGTCGATGGACGCGCTGTCGGTGATTTATCCCATCCTCAAGAGCCATGAGTTCATCGACCTGCTGATCATCATGCTGGGAACCAACGACGTCAAGGAGCGGTTCGCCGCAAATGAATATGTCATCGGTGCAGGTATGGAACGTCTCATCCAGCGCGCGAAAACGGTCGATTGCTGGGGAACCAAGGCTCCCAATATTCTAGTGGTCGCACCGCCGCGCATTGGCGATGGCTTCCACGATGACGTCATGGGCAATGGCTGCATCGAGCGTTCCCGTGGTGTGGCGGAGCAGTTCCGCATCGTGGCAGAGCGCAATCATGTGCATTTCTTAAACGCTGAGGATTGCGAGTTCAACCATGTGGACTTCATGCACCTGACCCGGAAGGGTCACGCACAGCTGGCCGACAAGCTGGCCGCGTTGGTGCCGGAACTGGTTTAAAATTTAAGTTATTACAACCGGGCTTTGCTGCCGTAAATCAGTGCAGCGAGGCCCGGTTGTTTGCATTTGTAGCTTTGACTTGCCCGACATGCCAATGGCTCGCCCTTTGGGAGAGCTGGCGAGCGAACGCGAGACTGAGAGGGCTATCATATCTGTTCCCCTTCAAACATACAATTTGCTGTAAGGAGGGGAGTGCGATTTGGAAAAACAGGAACTTTTGGAGCAGGGCGCAGTCTGCCGCGAGATTGGCGCGCGGACAGGCGGCGATATCCTGATTGGTGTGGTCGGTCCGGTGCGGACCGGAAAAAGCACGTTGATAAAACAGTTCATGGAAAAGCTGGTGCTGCCGGTCGTCGAACCCGAGGCGGCACGCCAACGGGCAAGAGATGAACTGCCGCAATCAGCTGCCGGGCGAACCATCATGACGACCGAGCCGAAATTCATCCCGGAAAAAGCGGTGCCGCTGGAACTGGAAGGCGGCGGTGAGTGTCGGGTTCGGCTCATCGACTGCGTGGGGTACATGGTCGAAGGGGCGATGGGCCACGAGGAAAACGATAAGCCCCGGATGGTGAAAAGTCCGTGGTTCGAGGAGGAGATTCCCTTTGACCTTGCGGCGGAGACGGGAACCCGGAAAGTCATCCGCGACCACTCGACCATCGGCATCGTCGTCACGACTGATGGAACCATCAGCGAGATACCACGCGAAAATTACATTCCAGCGGAAAAACGGGTCATTGACGAGCTGGAAGAACTGGGAAAGCCCTTTGTGATTTTGCTCAACTCCACCCATCCGGACGCACCGGAGACGAAAGCGTTGGCGGCCGAGATGGAACAGAGCTATGGGCGGAGCGTCCTTCCGGTCAGCTGCATCGACCTTGACGAAAGCGATTTGAATGAGATCTTGCGCGAGGTGCTGTACGAATTCCCGGTGCGTGAGCTGGATTTTGCTCTGCCACGCTGGGTGACGATGCTTGACCGGGGCCACTGGCTGCAAACCGAGGTGTACACGGCGGCAATGGCCTGTTCGGAGCGCATCGCCCGGATGAAGGACGTTGCGGCGAAAAAGGACACCGCAAGCGCGGTCGAGATGGCCTGCGACGCCGTGGAGCAGACGACCCTCAGTGGAATGAACCTCTCGGAAGGAATCGTCCGCATTACCGTGATTTTAAAGCCAGATGTCTTCTATCAGGTGCTGAGCGAGCAGACCGGGCTGGAGATCGGCGATGAGGCCGGATTGATGCCCTGCATTATCGGACTTGCCCGGGCGAAACGGGAGTACGAGAAGATTCGGAGTGCGCTGGAACAGGTCGAGGCGACCGGCTACGGCATCGTGATGCCGACCATCGACGAGCTTTCGCTGGAAGAGCCCGAGATCGTCCGGCAGGGTGGGCGGTATGGTGTCCGGCTCGAGGCTAGTGCGCCGTCCATCCACATGATGAAAGCGGTCATCCACACCGAGATAAGCCCTATCGTCGGCACCGAAAAGCAGAGCGAAGACCTTGTGCAGAGTTTACTGGGGGATTTTGAATCCGACCCGGAAAAACTCTGGGAGTCGAACATTTTTGGCAAAAGCCTGCACGAACTCGTCAATGAGGGATTGCAGAACAAGCTTCTGCACATGCCGCAGGAGGCCCGGACCCGTTTGCAGGAAACGCTCGAGAAAGTCATCAATGACGGCTGTACCGGACTCATCTGTATTTTGCTGTGAAAAAAGCGTTGGAGACGACCGAATAGGTCAGACCTCCAACGCTTTTCTGCGTGAATCTCAGAATTTTTCGGAAAAATCAAAAATATTTTTGAAAGTACAGATTATTGGACATGTGATAAATTATACTGTATTCAGGACGAGAAAATAAGGCTCGCCGGACAAAAATCAACTGCTTTTCAGGGAGGATGCACAAATGAAAGACTTCGATTTTGGTTACTTTGGCACCGGGGATGAGGGCTATGCCCAGTACATGACTGCTTTCGAGCGGAACTTCGGCGTGGACAACGAAAATGATGACCTGTCGCTGGACAGCGATTTCGCAGAAGACGATAACGACGAGGATTTTTAAAGAGAGGTAGAGTGGCTCATCGAGTGAAAAGACAGCTCTGAAAATTAAAAAGCAAAAAGAAAAACCGCAGGCTCAGATGAAACCCGAAAATGGGGAACAAACATTTGAGCCTGCGGTTTTATTTTTGGAAAGAAGATGCATTACCGCTCTTCTTCAGTGAGTTTGGTGATGAGCATCTGGTAGATCTCATTGCCCTTGAGGATGAACTGCTTTTTTACCAGTTCCGCGCTCAGGCGGTCGGGCGTGCCGATGTTCAGGCAGAACAACTCCTGGTCAAGGGCCTTGATGGTACAGCGGATGGTGCAGTGACCGTCCGCCTTTTCGGAGATGCGCGCGCTGTACTCGGCCTCTTTCCGCGCCCATGTCTGGCTGCGAAGAACGGCGGCGACGGCACGCTCCCGGACGCTGCGCGGCAGGTCATAGGCCAGCTCCTGCGCGACTTTCCGCCCCTTGTCGGTGATGGTGTAACGGTCGTTTGCCAGCGTGACAAGCTTCTGCTTGGTGATATCATCCAGACAGGAGCCGATCTCAAAGTAGTTGACGAGGGCTTCTTCCATCAGGGCGTCCTCGATCTCTTTGCGGCTGATCGGGCCAGCATTTTTTACCAGGTAGCACAACAGCAAGCGGATCTCGGTGCTGTTGGTCAATCCGCCGGGTCGAACTCCGGCGGTAAAAGCATCGTTTGCGGTCATCGCTCTACACATCCCCCTGAATAATCATTCTTTTATATAGTATAAAAGGTTTCAGGCCGGATTGCAAGCCGCAACCGCAAAATCGGTCTCGATTTGCTTGTGGCTTTCGGGCGTGGAGTACACCCAGCGGTCAAGATGCCCCTCGGTGATGAAGTACCGCAGCTCGAACCGGTGGCTCTGGCTCAGGCTGTGGTTGACGATGACGAGCTTGATCTTCATCTTTTCGGGCAGGATGTTCTTGATGTAAACACTGACGGCCTGTCCGGGGTGCAGGTCAGGGCAGCTCTCGGCCAGACCGGCGAGGTTGGGCGCGATCTCGATGAAGGTGCCGTACTCTTCGACGCTCCGGACGATGCCGACAACTGTTTCGCCAACCGTGAAGGAAGCGGCGTTCTCCTCCCATGTTCCCAGAAGCTCCCGGATGGTGAGGACGAACCGTCCCTGTACATCCCGGCTCTTGATAGCACACAAAATCTGCTGGCCGACGCTGACCCGGTCGGCAGGCGAGGAAATGCGGCTGACCGACATGCAGTCGATGGGGAGCAGTGCGCTGATGCCGCAGCCCACGTCACAGAACGCGCCGAACGGCTCGATGTGGGTCACAGTGCAGGGCAGGATATCGCCGGGCATCAGCCGGTCGAGGTAGTCCGCTTTGCACATCCGCTGTGCCTCGGCACGGGAAAGCCAATAGAAGGGCTGACCGCTGGCGTCGGTGTCCAAGGACTCGATGACAAAACAGGTCGGGCGGCCGACCCGGGTCAGAACGGCGATATCCCGGACCGAACCGGTCTCAGCTCCGTCGGCGCACTGGGCGAAGGGCATGACCGCCTTGATGCCGCCCAGCTCGAATCGGAGCTGACGCTGGGTGTCAAAGGCGAGGGCAGTCGCCTGCAAAATTTCACGGTTTGCCATCGCGGTGTGCAGCTCGGCGGCAGACAGACGGTTTGCGCTGCGGTAATTTCCTTCGGTACGAAAAGCTTGCATCATCTTTCATTCCTCTTTCTCTCTTAATTTTGCTTGTCGGCTGGTAAAACAATATGCGCAGACGGCAGCAGATATTTGCATTTTGCACGAGTTTGGTTTATACTATATCTGTATGCACCGGTTTTGTGGGTGCATACGGCCTGTACCACACAGGCAGGAGGGAGACAACGCTATGGACATCGCAGTGGGAGATATCATCCAGACCCGAAAGCAGCATCCCTGCGGAGCTTCGAGCTTCGAGGTGTTGCGTGTCGGGATGGATTTTAAGATTCGCTGTACGGGTTGTGGCCGCGAGGTCATGCTGCCCCGTGCCAAGATCGAAAAGAACATCAAAAAGGTCATCAAGCCCGATGCGGTCTAGTACGCACGGCATCCGGAAACTGTTGTAAGGAGAACTGCCTGTTTATGTCAAAATTGCTTTCCCAGATGGAGGCGGTCTGCCGCCGGTTTGAGGAACTTTCGATGCGGCTCAATCAGCCTGAGACGGCCGCAGACCCTGCGCTGTTCCGCCGCCTGATGCAGGAGTACCACGAGGCGGAGCCGGTGGTGCAGGCGTATCAGGAGCTGGCGACCGCACAGGATCATCTCGCGCAGGCGAAAGCCCTGCTCGAGGGTGAGGCTCTCGATCCGGACTTTAAGGAAATGGTACAGCAGGAGATCAGCGAAAAAAGTCAAGCTGTGGCAGAACTGGAAAATAATCTCAAAATTCTGCTTCTCCCGAAGGACGTCAACGACGGCAAAAATGTCATCGTGGAAATTCGCGGCGGCGCAGGCGGTGAGGAAGCTGCCCTGTTTGCCCACAGCCTGATGCGGATGTACACTATGTACGCCCAGAGCAAAGGCTGGGAGCTGGAAGTGCTGAACCTCAACGAGACCGAGCTGGGCGGCGTGAAGGAAGCTATCTTCGCGGTGAACGGCAGCGGTGCCTACAACCGCCTCAAGTATGAGAGCGGCGTCCACCGGGTACAGCGCGTGCCGGAAACCGAGACGCAGGGCCGCATCCACACCTCCACGGCGACGGTCGCGGTGATGCCGCAGGCCGAGGAAGTAGATTTTGAGCTGGATATGAAGGACCTGCGCATCGACACCTTCCGCTCTTCGGGCGCAGGCGGTCAGCACATCAACAAGACGTCCAGCGCGATTCGGGTCACGCATATCCCCACCGGCATGGTGGTCGAGTGCCAGAACGAGCGCAGTCAGTTCCAGAACAAAGACAAGGCTCTGGAAATTCTGCGCAGCCGCCTGCTGGCACAGAAACAGAAGGAACAGCAGGACGCCATCAACGCCAACCGTCAGGGGCAGGTGGGAACCGGCGACCGCAGCGAGAAGATCCGGACGTATAATTTTCCGCAGGACCGCTGCACCGACCACCGCATTGGCCTGACCGTCCACAACCTTGATAAGATCATGGACGGCAACCTCGATGAAATCATTGATGCGCTGGCGACCCATGAACAGGCGGAAAAGCTGAAAAAACTCAACGCGCAAAATTCCTGATACAGCGAGAATACGCTGGAATGAATCATTGCTTGCTATAAGAAAAGAGCGATAGAACATGGAAATCAAAACTGAAATGCGACCGGCCGACGCTGCCGGGATCGCCCGTGCCGCCGAACTGCTGAAGCAGGGCGAGATCGTAGCTCTGCCGACCGAGACGGTCTACGGCATTGCAGCCGATGCCCGGAATGGAGAAGCCGTCGCGAAAATTTTCAAGGCGAAGGGTCGTCCGCAGGACAATCCGCTGATCGTACATGTGACCGGCCCGGAGATGCTGCCCGGCCTCGTCAGTGAGGTGCCAGAGCGCGCCCAGCTGCTGATGGCGGCGTTCTGCCCCGGCCCGTTGACGATCATCATGCCGCGCGGCCCGGAAGTCGCCGCAGAATGCTGTGCCGGTCTGGATACCGTCGGCATCCGGATGCCAAGCCACCCGGTCGCACGGGCGGTCATCGAGCAGAGCGGCTGTGCTTTTGCAGCACCGTCGGCTAACCTGTCCGGTAAACCCAGCCCCACCAACGCGCAGGACGTCTATACCGATATGGATGGCCGTCTGCCGCTGATTCTGGATGGTGGTGACTGCGCCGTGGGCGTGGAATCCACCGTTATTTCGGTCGTGGGCGACAAGCCGACTCTGTTCCGCCCGGGTCACATCACGCTGGAAGACCTCGAGCGTGCGCTGGGCGAGGAAGTCGAGGTGTCGAAAGCCATCCTCGAAAAACTGCCGGAGGGCGCGGTCGTCCGCAGCCCGGGTATGAAATACAAGCACTACGCGCCCAAGGCAGATGTAACGCTGCTGGAGGGCAGCTTTGAAAAGTTCAAGGCTTATGTCGATGCCCACGCCGACCAGAACCCCAGCTGTCTCTGCTTCACCGGCGAGGCCGAAAAGCTCGACTGGCCGAGTGTGGAGTATGGCCGTGAGGGTGACGGCGCAGATCAGGCAAAGCATATCTTCCGCTGCCTGCGCGCGCTGGATGAGCAGGGCGACAGCGTGGTTTACGCTCGTTGTCCGCAGAAGGACGGCCTGTCGATGGCGGTGTACAACCGTCTTATCCGTGCGGCAGCCTTCCGGGTGATCCAGCTATGATGACGCTGGGGATCACCGGGCGGAGCGGCTGTGGAAAATCCACCGTAACAGGTGTGTTTTCCCGTCATGGCGTGCCGCTAGCGGATGCAGACCAGATCTCTCGGGAGATTTTATTGCCGAGTTCGCCGCTGCTGCCAAAGCTGGCGGAACGGTTCGGGGATGATATCCTAAACCCGGACGGAACCCTGAACCGCCGCCTGCTGGCTGACCGTGCCTTTGCGACGCCGGAAGGGAAGATTGCGCTGGACAACATCACCCATCCGGAGATCATCGCCCGGATCCGTGCCGCAAAGCAGAAAGCGGAATCGGACGGCGCGGAGCTATTCGTGCTGGATGGCGCGGTCATCGTCGGCACCGCCGCCGAAGCGGAATGTGATAAGCTTCTGGTCGTGACCGCTCCCTTTGAGACGAGCGTGGCACGCATTGCGGCCCGGGATGGCATCGCGCCTGAGATGGCCGAACGCCGACTCAACGCCCAGACGCCGGAAGCGGTGCTGACCTCCAAGGCCGACTATGTTCTTTGCAATGATGCTGATATCGACACTTTGACCGCCCGGACAGAGGCTCTGTATCAGGAGCTTCTGGCGCAGGGTGGGTCGGAAGGCAGGGTGTGATCGTCCGTTGAAGAAACTGATGCGCGGCTTTGTGGCCGTGTTTCTGGTGCTGATGGTGGTTCTGGCTTTGCCGCCAGTGCGAAAGACCGTCGAGCGGCAGTTCTATCCGCAGAAATATCAGGACGAAGTGGAACTGTGGGCGGATGAATACGACCTCGACCCACTTCTTGTGGATGCCTTTATCCGGACGGAGAGCGGCTTCGACGCAGGGGCAACGTCCACCGTCGGGGCAAGAGGGCTGATGCAAATGACCGAGGAGACTTTCCTCTGGCTCCGGGGCAAGATGACCGATACGGAAAATCTGACCTTCGATGACCTGTATGACCCGGCGGTGAGCATCCGGTTCGGGTGCTACTATCTCCATCTGTGCTTGGTGCGGTACAACGGCGATGTCGCCACGGCCGCCGCAGCCTATCACAGCGGATGGGGAACCGTGGATGCCCTGCTCCGGCAGGAGGAACACTCGGCGGACGGCGTGACCCTGAAAGGCTTCCCATATAGCCAGATGCACCACTATGTTGAAAAAATCCAGGCCTGCTACGGCGTTTATACCAGCCTGTATGCAGGAGATTGACCCAGAATAAACTGCGGCATGTCGAAAGGCAGAGCAGTTTAAAATATAAGAACCACAAATGAAAGGCAGGAGAAAAATCTATGGCAGAAAAAACTCCGGCTCAGCAGCTGGCCGATAAGCTGCTCTATACGCCTGCATACGCAGGTGACAAGGATGCCTCTGTCAAGCAGGCAGCCCATGACTTCGCTGAGGGCTACAAAAAGTTCCTCAACGCAGGTAAGACCGAGCGCGAAGTAGCCGCCGAGAGCGAGCAGATGCTCAAGGACGCAGGCTACGAACTGTTCGACCCCAAGAAGACCTACAAGCCCGGCGACAAGGTATACTTTGTCCAGCTGAACAAGGCAATCGTGGCGTCCACCATCGGTACGCGCAGCTTTGAGGAGGGCTTCCACCTCGTCATCGCTCACACCGACAGCCCCCGTCTCGATCTGCGCCCGACTCCGCTGTACGAGTCCAACCACTTGAGCTACTTCAAGACCCACTACTATGGCGGTATCCGCAAGTATCAGTGGGGTACCATGCCGCTGGCCATCCACGGCGTCTTCTCCCGTGCGGATGGCACCACCGTTTCTGTCAGCATCGGTGAGGACGAGAGCGACCCCGTCTTCTGCATCACCGACCTGCTGCCCCACCTTGGTGCAGAGCAGAATCAGCGCACGCTGAGCGAGGGCCTGAAAGCTGAGGAACTGAACATCCTCATCGGTTCTGACGCAGTTGGCGACGAGAACGTCAAGGAAGCTGTCAAGCTGAACACCATGATCCTCCTCAACGAGAAGTATGGCATCACCGAGAAGGACTTCACCCGTGCTGAGATCGAGATCGTTCCGGCGCACAAGGCTCGTGATGTCGGCTTTGACCGTTCGATGGTCGGCGGCTACGGCCACGATGACCGTGTTGACGCTTATCCGGCTCTGGTGGCTGAGATCGAGACCAAGAACCCGGCTTTCACCACCGTTTGTGTCCTGACCGACAAAGAGGAAATCGGCTCTGACGGCGTGACCGGTATGCAGAGCATGTATGTCTTCCACTTCATGCAGCAGCTCTGCCGCACCGCAGGCCAGAACGATATCGTCGCATTCCAGAACAGCGTCTGCCTGTCTGCCGACGTTACCGCTGCGTATGACCCGTCCTGGGCTTCTGCGTTCGAGCCGATGAACGGTACCTATGCAGGCCGCGGCATTGCTCTGTTCAAGTACACCGGCAGCCGTGGCAAGAGCGCGGCAAACGATGCTTCTGCTGAGCTGGTCGGCTACGTCACCCGTATGATGGACGAGAACAACGTCGCATGGCAGATCGGCGAGCTGGGCCGTCTGGATCTGGGCGGCGGCGGCACCATCGCAAAGTATGTCGCAAACCGTGGCATCCCGGTCATCGACATCGGCGTGCCGGTGCTGTCCATGCACTCTCCGTTCGAGGTCATCCACAAGACCGACCTGTACATGGCATACCGCGCATTTGCACTGTTCAATAACGCACAGCAGTAATCCCACATATAGCGACGCCCCGAGGAGTTTTCAAAGGCTCTTCGGGGCGTTTTTGCGCTATCTGACGACCTGCTCCACGGTGCAGAAGGTGAAGCCTTGGTCTTTGTACCACTGGATGATGTCGGGCAGAGCCTCGGCGGTGGTACGGGTCGTGTTGGAGTCGTGCATCAGGACGATGCACTTGGTCTGCTCACCGGTTTCCCGGACGATGTTCCGGAAGATGGTGGACGCGCTGGGCTTTCCGCCCACGGCATCCTCGGCGCAGACGTTCCAGTCGACCCAGTGCAGACCCTTTTCCTCAACTTCAGATTTGAGCTGCTTCATCAGGTCGTGGCCGCCGTAACGTCGGCTGACCGTGTTGGTGCTGCCGCCCGGGAATCGCAGATAATGGATGCTGTCGACGGCGGTATAAGGGGATATCCGCTCTTTCAGAAGGGCGATGTCTTTCCAGTAGGCGTCTGAACTGCGGTAGATGTCGCTGTACTCGTGGGAGGCTGAGTGGAACGCAATCTGATGCCCGGCGGAGGAAGCGTCCGCAATTAGGGGAAGATACTTGTCGTTGTAACCGGTGGCAACGACAAAGAAGGTCGCGCGGACACCGGCAGCGTTCAGCGCGTCGAGGACGGCCTGTGTCGTTTTGCTGGGGCCGTCGTCGAAGGTCAGACAGACCCATTTCTCCGGCTCTGGTTCAGGCTCCGGCGCAGAGGGCGCCGGTGCAGAGCTTGCAAATGTGGTGTCCGGCAGGGGAGTCAGGTCGCTTTCAAGACAGCCGACTGTCGGGGAAGAAAGCGTTTGCCCCAGAAATATCCCGGCCACAAGCCCGGTCAGCAGCAGCCCGGCACCGCACAAAAAAGTTTTTTTGGAGAATTTCATCGAAAAAACCTCCTCTGTATGCTGTTTCTCATAAAATAAGTGCTGATATAGAATATGACTGCAAAAAAAATCTATGAAAACGCTTGACAGAACTGGGATTGTATGGTATTATACTGAGGCAGTCAGCGATACGGTTTCAAACCTCAGGAACTGAATGGACTGCGAAAACTGAATATGCGAGGGTGGCGGAACTGGCAGACGCGCACGTTTGAGGTGCGTGTGGTTTATCCTTGGGGGTTCAAATCCCCTCCCTCGCACCAGAGAAAACCACAAAGTACTGATGATTCAATACTTCGTGGTTTTTCTTTTTGTGAATAGAACAAAAAGAAAACGGAGAGCGAGAATGATATGTACCCCAGAAACGGGAACGTGTCATCATTGTAGGGTTCCGAAAAGACTTGAAAGTGGATTTCCATTTTCCACCGTTGGAGATTACCGATGAAAACGAGTATGTTCCACTTGGAAGTGTGCTTCAAAAAGAGGTGCCAGAAAAATACTTTTTCAGCGAAAAAGCAGTGGCCGGAATGATCAAGAACCGGGAAGCGATGAACAAGGGCAGAGCGCAGGATATCACGAAACCGTGTAACACGGTCGGTGCGCATCTTGCCAAAGTTTCGCTGAACAGTACAGACCCGGTGCTGCTGGAAAAGGGGAGATACCGCAGATTTACACCGCGCGAAGTTGCCCGAATACAGTCGTTTCCGGAAACATTTGAACTGATTGGAAGCGAGTCGGCACAGTATCGGGCGTTGGGAAATGCGATTCCGCCGGTCATGTTCTGGTATGTGGCACATGCCGTGTCGGAACAGTTTCCAAGAGAAGATCGAACGAGTGATTTGCCTTGCACTTCTCCCCAAAATCCGCTATAATGCAGAGGAATGAGAAGAAGGGAAGAGCAGACATGCAGATTTATTTACTCCGCCACGGGCAGACCGCGTACAATGCGGAAAAGCGTTATCAGGGTCAGCGAGATATTCCGCTGTCGCCGGAGGGGATGGCAAAGCTCCAGCGAGCCGATTTTGACCCGGCGGTGGTGTATGTTACGCCGCTCCAGCGGACGAGCCAGACGGCGCATATTTTGTTTCCGAACGCAAAGCTTGTGCCGGTGGATGAGCTGAAAGAGATGTGCTTTGGCAGTTTTGAGGGGCGGCATTTCGTCGAGGTTGAGCATGACCCGGAGTATCTCGAGTGGGTCGAAGCCAACAGCAAGGCCGATCATCCGGACGGGGAGCGGAAGCAGGATTTCTGCGACCGGGTCTGCAAGGCGTTTTCGGAATTGGTAGACAAAGCACTGGCGGACGGGAAAGAGCAGCTTGTCATCCTCGCCCACGGCGGAACCCAGATGGCGGTCATGGAGCGGTTCGCGCTGCCGCACAAGACCTTCCACGAGTGGTGCGGCCCGAACGCTGGCGGCTATCTGCTGAACGCGGATGAGTGGCCGGAGAAACATATTCTGCGAGTAATGAAAAAAGTGCAGTACACGAAAGATGGAGCAGGAGAGAGCGTATGAATATCACGGTTTATCTTGGGGCCAATGAGGGCGACGCCCCATCGCTGAAACAGGCAGTTCAGGAGTTGGGAACTTGGATTGGCAAGAGTGGACATGCTTTGATTTACGGAGGCTCTCGCTGTGGGTTGATGGGAGAAATTGCCGAAAGTGTCCTGAACGCAGGCGGTGAGGTAACTGGCGTAGAACCGCAGTTTTTTGTGGATGGCGAGTTGCAGCACGAGGGTCTGACAAAGCTCATTGTCACACAGGATATGACGGAACGCAAGACGAAAATGATTGAACTCGGAGATGCGTTTATTGCATTTCCGGGCGGAACCGGTACGCTGGAAGAGATTGCCGAAGTAATGTCGAAGGTGTCACTCAAGCATCTGGATGCGCCCTGCATTTTGTATAATCTGAATGGCTATTATGACGGCTTGAAAGAGCTTTTGAACAAAATGATTTCAATGGGATTGTCCTCAAAAGAGCGTCAGAACGGGATTTATTTTGCCGAGACACTGGACGAGATCAAGGAAATTCTGAAATAAACAAAACAGAAAACCCCTGAAACTACGTTTCTATCACAGAAGTGTAATTTCAGGGGTCGTTTCTATATGAAAAGGTATTAGTCGAGGACAAAATCGCCGTTCAATGCGAACATGTGGTTCATCGGGCCGGAACCGTGGCCCAAATCGAGCATGGCCGATAGTGCGCCGGAAATGTACGCTTTGGCACGCTCTACCGAGGTGTCCAAATCATAGCCCTTTGCGAGGTTGGATGCAATCGCGCTGGACAGGGTGCAGCCGGTGCCGTGAGTGTTGGGGTTGTTAATGCGGCGTCCACGGAACCACTTTCCGCTGCCATTGCGCCACAAAAGGTCGTCGGCATCGTTGATTTGGTGGCCACCCTTGCAGAGGACTGCACAGCCGTATTTTTCGCTGATGAGCTTTGCGGCGGCTTCCATATCGTCGGCATTTTTGATGGTTAAGCCGGACAAAATCTCTGCCTCGGGGATGTTCGGGGTCACGACCTCAGAAATCGGAAGTAATTCCTGCGTCAGAGCCTGCACGGCATCATCCCGGAGAAGCTTGGAGCCGGAGGTGGCGACCATGACCGGGTCGACGACGATGTGCTTTGCGTGGTATTTGTCGAGTTTTTTGGCGATGGTATGGATAAGTTCTGCTGAAGAAACCATACCGATTTTCACGGCATCCGGATAGATATCGGTAAACACGGCGTCGAGCTGCTCGCCCAGAAACTTGGGCGTCGTCTCAAAAATATCGGTCACTCCGGTCGTGTTTTGTGCGGTCAGGGCGGTGATTGCGCTCATGGCAAATACGCCGTTGGCGGTCATGGTTTTGATATCCGCCTGAATTCCTGCACCGCCGCTGGAATCGCTGCCTGCAATCGTTAAAGCTGTTTTCATACAAAAACACTCCTTTCTTTTGTCCAGAATACCACAGTCCGACAGGATTTGCAAGAAAAAGCAGCGTACCTCTTTTATATGTGGGCAAAGCGTGGTAAAATAGAAAAAATACACGATGTGGAGGGGCAAAAAATGGAAATCAAGTCGGTTGCGGTACTGGGCGCAGGTGCAGTTGGTTCGTATGTGATTTGGGGCCTTTCGCAAAAGAGTGATGTCCGGCTGGGAATCGTTGCAGAAGGCGCACGCGCCGAGCGTCTGAAACGGGATGGCTGTGCCATCAACGGGAAAGTTTATCGGCCGGAAGTCTGGACGCCGCAGGAAGCACATGATGCCGATTTGCTTATTGTTTCGCTGAAATATGGCGCACTGCCCGGCGCGATGGAGAGCATCCGTGAAATTGTTGGGGAACATACCACGGTCATGAGCCTGATGAATGGCGTGGACAGCGAAGAACTGATCGCGGCCGAAGTGGGCAAGGACTGCCTTGTGTATTCGCTGATAAAAATTGCCTCCCACAAAGAGGACGACGGATACCATTTTGACCCAGAAACGACGGTCGGCATCATTTTTGGTGAGATTTCCGCGCCTTTCCAGAGCGAACGGGTGAAGGCGATTGAAGAACTTTTTGCAGATACGGGAATCCGTTGCCGGGTGACCGAAAATATTCGGGAAGAAATGTGGAGCAAATTCCGCCTGAATGTCTGCAATAATCTTCCGCAGGCAATTCTCGGCGCAGGTGTGGGCTGCTATCGTGACAGCGTACACATGAAAGCTATCAGCGACGGCCTTCGCCGGGAATTGGAAGCAATCGCGACTGCAAAAGGAATTGACATCAGCAAGGTGGATAAAATGTCCGGACGGGGATGTGCTGTTCCGCCAATTGCGCGATATTCTACGCTGCAGGATCTGGACGCAGGACGTCATACCGAGATTGATATGTTCTCCGGTGCGCTGATAAAAATGGGAAGAGAACTGAAGATCCCGACGCCTTACAACGAATATACCTACCACATGATAAAGGCCCTCGAAGAGAAAAACGACGGAAAATTTAATTATACCGGCGACGAAGAGCTGACTTGGGCGAAGTGAATCCCAAAAGTTAGATAAACAAAGAATGAATTGAAATTTGTATGGTACCGGACCTAGGCTGTTTAGTTTTAATTTGAATCGGCAGTCATTATGGAGGAGTGATTCGGCGTTTTCTCATAGAAAGAGATTCCTCCTTTTTTCGTGAAAAATCCCTTTCGTCCCATCAAGAACGGTTCTCATATAGTTACAAAACAAAAAGCCCACAACTACACGAACTAACGTGCAATTGTGGACTTTCATCATGCCACCGACGGGGGTCGAACCCGTACTCTGTCTCCAGAAAGGGATTTTAAGTCCCTCGTGTCTGCCAATTTCACCACAGTGGCTTATAAACTGTTGTACAGAGAACCGTACAACAGTAATATGATACACTAGAATCCTTATTTTGTCAAGAACTTATACCTTGCCGCCATGGAGTTCCTCGTACATTTTCGCACGGCACTCTGCAACAGCAGGGGTCATATTGACGTAGTGCTTGTGAGGACACTCGAGGCGCAGTTCGCTCTCCCAAGTCTCATCGGTCAGCTGTTTTGCGATATAAGATTTCTTCTCGGCGATGGAGGGCAGTTCGATCGCCAGCTCACCGTGGAGGATGTGCGGAACCAGCAGCTGCTTGACCTTGGTCGGGGTGATGGTAACGGTGCGCTCGATGGCGTCGGAGTCCAGATTGACCATCGTGACCGGCTTACCAGCCTCGATGACCTCGCCATCCATTGCGATAAGGTCACACTGAGCCTGACCGTTCTCGTCGTAGAGACGCCAGGGAATCTTTTTACCCGGGATGATGGCCTTGCTTGCAGAATCAGAACACTTCATCTTTGGCTGATAGGTGCCATCCGGAAGCTTGACTGCGACCAGCTTGTACACACCGCCGAAGACCGGGTCAGACGCAGAAGTGATAAGGTTCTCGCCGACGCCATAGGAATCGAAGTGAGCGTGTTCATACAGCTCCATGTTTGCGATTTTCTTCTCGTCGAGGCTATTGGAAGCGACCAGCTTGATATAGGGCTTGCCGGCGGCATCCAGAGCCTTGCGCAGACGCTTGGAGCCACGGGCAAGGTCGCCGGAGTCGATACGAGCCGACTTGACGCGGCGGTTGGGGTCGTTGGGGTATTTCTCAATCAGGTAGTCGTCCAGCTTGATGAGGTTGGGCAGGCCGCTCTCCATAATATTATAGGTGTCCAGCAACAAGCTGACCGAATCCGGATAGGTGTCAGCAAATGCCTTGAAAGCATCGAACTCGGTGGGGAAGAACTCGATGAAGCTGTGCGCTACCGTGCCGACAGCCTTGACGTCCGAACCGAACTTCATCTCGGCCAAGCAGTTGGCCGTGCCGGCACAGCCGCCCAGAACAGCAGCGTATGCGCCGTCGTTTCCTGCGCTTTCGCCCTGTGCGCGGCGCGTGCCGAATTCCATGACGTTGCGAGGCGTATGGGTGTTCAGGCCGACAACACGGGTCGCCTTAGTGGCGATCAGGCTGTGGAAGTTCATGGTCTGGAGCAGATAGGTCTCAATCAGGATCGCGCCGACCAGGTCGCACTCAATGCGGACCATCTGCACCTGCGGATAGCAGACCGTACCCTCGGGCAGAGCGTACATGTCGCCCTTCCAGCGGTAGGTGCGCAGATACTCGCAGAACTCCTCGCTCATGCCCTTGGTGCGCAGCCAGTGGATGTCCTGCTCGTTGAAGTGGTAGTTCAGCAGGAAACGGGTCAGCTTGCGCTGGCCTGCACTGATGGAATAGCCCTGATTGTCCGGGTTCTTGCGGAAGAACATATCGAACACCAGTGTCGTGTCCTTGAAACCGTGTAGGAACAGGCAGTTCGCCATCGTGAACTCGTAAAAGTCCGTTACCATGGCAGGGTTGTCATAATCTTCGTCCGGAATATACGGAATTACTTTCATTTCACTCATGGAGTTTTCCTCTCTTTGATCCATCTGCGGCTGTGCCCAAAAGGGGAGCCATATCTGCCGCAGAAATAGTTTTATGTGCCGAAACGCCGCATAAAACGCTCCTTTTTCCCCTGTCATGACAGGGGATTGATAACACTATATCACGGTTTTGGGGATGGCGCAAGTGCTTTTGTAAAGTTCTGATTTATAAAAGGTAGGATTGTTGATTTTCTATCGCGTGAAAACGCTCGAGGAAGCTGTGTTCGACGCCCTCGGATTTGTAGCCGGGCATGGTGTCCAGCGCGACCGCATGGATGCTGCGGAAGATGCTGTTCTCGATATTGGGATTGTCGCGCTTGAGGCGGCGGAGCAGGATCTTGACTTCCTGCCGCTTGGAGCCGCCGCCACCGTTGTCGCACATGGTGCAGTTCTCGGTGAAGCGGCAGGCACACTGGATAAATTCGAGGTCGTTGTACCGCTTCCATGCGAGGATATCCTCTTCCTTGATGCAGTACATCGGGCGGATGAGGGTCATGCCGGGGAAGCTGGTGCTGTGGAGCATGGGCGGCATCGCCTGCAGCTGAGAGCCATAGAACATGCTCATGACGGTCGTCTCGATGACATCGTTGAAGTGGTGACCCAGCGCGATTTTGTTGCAGCCCAGTTCCTTGGCCTTGCTGTACAGATGGCCGCGGCGCATCCGGGCGCAGAGATAGCAGGGGTTCTTGTCGGTATTGTTGGCGACCGAGAAGATATTACTCTCGAAGATCGTCACGGGAATGTGCAGAAGTTCCGCGTTAGACTCGATCTTCTGGCGGTTGATCTCATTATAGCCCGGGTCCATCACAAGGAAGACCAGCTCAAACGGCACATCGCTGTGTTTCTGCAACTCCTGCATCAGTTTTGCCATCAGCATGGAATCCTTGCCGCCCGAGATACAGACGGCGATTTTATCGCCGGCCTGGATCAGCTCATAGCGTTTCACCGCTACGATGAAGGGCGTCCAAAGCTCCTTGCGGTATTTCTTGATGATGCTGCGTTCGATCATCTGGTAAGGTTCCAGTTCACGTTTCATTTCAAATCCTCTCTCTTGGCTGACCGGCTCAGTCGGCGGTCAGTTCACGGTAACAGGCGTCGAACGCCTTCATAAATTCCTGAATTTCTTCCGTAGTCGTCAGGTGGCTCAGGCTGATGCGCCACGAAGACAGTGCGTTCCGGCGGTCACGGCTGACAGCGAACACCGCACGGGAGGGCAGGCCGTCTGACGAGCAGGCCGATTTGACCGAGACACAAACGCCGTGTTCATTCAGCACACGCTGGAAGACGGTTCCCTTGACGTTCTGAACGCTCAGGTTCAGGATGTGCGGAATGGCGTTCTCCGGGCTGTTGATGCGCACTTTCGGGTAAGCGGACAGGGCCGTGCGAAGCTCTGCGTTGAGCTGCTTTACCTTCTCGGCACGCTGCGGCAGGTCGTTGACGGCCATCTCCAGTGCACATTCCAGCGAGGATGCCAGCGAGACCGTCGGTGTGCCGCTGCGGTAGATGGTGGTGCTTTCGCCGCCGTGGATGAGCGGTTCCAGCGCAAGACCGCGCCGCTTGAGCAGCAGACCGATGCCGTTCAGACCATAGAACTTGTGGGCGGTCAGGCTCATGGTGTCGATACCCTCAAAGCTGACGGGAATCTTACCCACTGCCTGCGTAGCGTCCACATGGAAATGACAGTTCGGATAGGCCTTCAGAATCTCGGCGATCTGTGCGATGGGCTGCACGACGCCCAGCTCGCTGTCGACCATCGTGACAGCCACGGCGATGGTGTCTGGCCGGAGCAGTTCTTTCAGATGCTCGAGGTCAACAGTGCCGTCGCGCTGAATGTCCACAAGGTCGATCTCATAGCCCTGTTCCTGTAATGCGGTCAGGGTTCCGCTCACGGAAGAATGTTCCAGCGGCGTCGAGATGATGTGTTTCCCCACATGACGGGAGAGCCGGGACAGCCCCTTGAGGGCGAAGTTGTTCGACTCGCTGGCACCGGACGTATAGATGACCTCGGCAGGCTGGACGTGGAGCAGGGAAGCGATGCTCTGTGTTGCGCGGTCGATCTCGGCCTTGGCGGCCACACCGGCCTGATGGTGAGAATTCGCGTTGCCAATGCAGGCACGCTCCACCGCACAGAATCGTTCCAACACCCGTTCATCTGCCGGGGTGTTTGCAGAATAATCTAAATAAATCATGTTTTGCCTCAAATTTGCAATAATACTATAATAGTAGGTAATATTATAGTGTACAACCCCTCAGATTTCAAGCCGAACACCCGGAAAAACCGAAAAAAGGTTGCATGACCCGGCGGATTCTGGTATACTGGGCCAAGTAGAAAAGGAAAGGGGAGAGCAGGATGCGCTATTTGCGAGCAAAAGCACTCTCTTTTCCTTTGAAAAAATTCCGAGTTCTCGAGATTCGAGGCATTGCCGCTTGAAAGTGGTAGTGCCTCTTTTTTTGAGGATTCCATGGTTTGTAGGAGGAAGTTTTCATGAATCAGTCCATCGACTACTCCAAGGGCATTTACGATGCGCATCAGCTCGGCACCGGCCGGATGCTCATCCTCGGCGTGCAGCACATGTTCGCCATGTTCGGCGCAACGGTCCTTGTGCCGCTGCTCACCGGCCTGAGCGTTTCGACCACACTTCTCTGTGCCGGTCTAGGTACGCTGCTGTTCCATTTCATCACCAAAAAGAAGGTTCCGGCCTTCCTCGGTTCTTCGTTCGCATATCTGGGCGGCTTTTCTATTGTTGCACCCATGCTGGCGGATGCCGACGGCAACCTGACCGTCGCCAACACTGAGATGCTGCCATACGCCTGCGCAGGCGTGGCCTTCTCGGGTCTGGTCTATCTGCTGGTGAGCCTGCTCATCTCGACCTGTGGTATCCGCCGCATCATGCGGTTCTTCCCTCCGGTCGTCACCGGCCCCATCATCATCGCCATCGGCCTGATTCTGGCACCGTCCGCAATCACCAACTGTCAGGCAAACTGGCTGCTGGCGTTCGTGGCACTGGGTACCGTCATCGTCTGCAATATCTGGGGCAAAGGCATGGTCAAGATCCTGCCCATCCTCATCGGCGTTCTGGTGTCCTATGCCGTCGCTCTGGTGACTGGCGCAGTCGACTTCCAGCGCATTGCCGAGGCCAGCTGGTTTGGCATCCCCCTCCATAAGGAGGCGATGGGCCTGTTCGCCATCGACGGCAGCCCGGAGTTCATCAGCGCGCTGTTCACCATCATCCCCATCGCTCTGGCGACCATGATGGAGCACGTCGGCGATATCGCGGCCATCAGTGCGACCACCGGTCACAACTATATCAATGATCCCGGCCTGAACCGTACTCTGATGGGCGATGGTCTGGCTACTGCAATGGCTGGCCTGCTGGGCGGCCCGGCCAACACCACCTACGGCGAGAACACCGGCGTTCTGGCTCTGAGCAAAATCTACGACCCTCTCGTCATCCGCATCGCGGCGGTGCTGGCGATCATCCTGAGCTTCAGCCCCAAGTTTGAGGCAGTCATCAACACCATCCCCACCGGCATCATCGGCGGCATCAGCTTCGTGCTGTACGGCATGATTTCGGCGATCGGCGTCCGCAATGTCGTCGAGAATCAGGTCGATTTCACCAACAGCCGCAACCTGATCATCGCGGCAGTCATTCTGGTGTCGGCTCTGGGCTTCAACTCGGTGGGCGGTCTGACCTTCGTCATCGGCAGCGTTTCCATCAACCTGTCCGGTCTGGCAATTGCGGCCATCGTCGGTATCCTGCTGAACGCCATCCTGCCCGGCAACGACTACGAGTTCGATGCAGCGGACGGCTCAGACGCAGCCACCAGTGGCAATTTACAGGTCTGATTTTCGCAAGTGTGAACGAATTGTTAAATGCGAATAATTCTTACTTGTTTTTCTTGACTAACTAGGAATTATTCGCTATAATAGCCTCAGAAACCAAGGCAGTCCAGTACCAAGGACAGCCTGAAAATAAAAGAGCAAAATGGAGGATATTACTATGAAGAAGTACGTTTGCACCGTCTGTGGTTACATCGCTGAGGACACCATCCCGGAGTTCTGCCCGGTCTGCAAGGCTCCTGCTTCCGCTTTCGTCGAGAAGACTGGCAACACCTACGTCACCGAGCATGTGGTCGGCATCGGCAAGGCTGAGGGCGTTCCTCAGGATATCGTCGATGGCCTGCGCGCAAACTTCGAGGGCGAGTGCAGCGAGGTCGGCATGTATCTGGCAATGTCTCGCGTCGCTGAGCGTGAGGGCTACCCCGAGATCGCAGACGCTTACAAGCGTTATGCTTTCGAGGAGGCAGAACATGCTTCCAAGTTCGCTGAGCTGCTGGGCGAAGTCGTCACCGACAGCACCAAGAAGAATCTGATGATGCGTGCTGAGGCTGAGTGCGGCGCATGTGCCGGCAAGATGGACCTCGCAAAGAAGGCAAAGGCTCTGAACCTCGACGCCATCCACGATACCGTCCATGAGATGGCAAAGGATGAGGCTCGCCATGGCCGCGGCTTCGAGGGCCTGCTGAAGCGTTACTTCAACGTGGAGCTGTAATTTCTCTCGATAAACTGAATCTGTGATAAGAACCCCACCGCTCTGGCATCAAAACCGGAACGGTGGGGTTTTGCTGTACAGAGCCATCAAAATATGCTACAATTAACAAAAACAAACCATGAAAAGAGGATTCTCCATGCGTGAAATTCAAAAGGGACGCGTTTACCGCCATTTTAAGGGCGACTACTATCTGGTCGAGGACATCGCCCACGACTCGGAGACGGGCGAGCCGTATGTGATTTACCGGAAACTTTACGGCGACGGCGGCTTGTGGCTTCGTCCGCTGGAAATGTTTTTGAGCAAAGTCGACAAGGAAAAATACCCGGATGCCACACAGGAGTACCGCTTTGAGCTGCAGGAGATTGCCAGCGTTGCCGGACATTAAAACAGGGGAGAGGGCTTCCCCGGAGGAGCGTTTCAGATGAACCAAAAAACTTCCCGGTACGCATTGCTGGACGAGCTGCGCGGACTGGATCTTATCAGCATGATGTTTTACCACGGCATGTGGGATCTCATCTATATTTTTGGCGTCTGGGTCGACTGGTACGTCGACTGGCCCGGACATCTGTGGCAGCAGTCGATCTGCTGGATCTTCATCCTGCTGTCCGGTTTCTGCCTGCCGATGGGGCATCACAGTTTCCGCCGTGGCGCAACAGTCTTCGGCGCAGGTGCTGTTGTTACATTGGTGACACTGCTGTTCATGCCGGAAGATGTGGTCTGGTTTGGCGTGCTGACCCTGCTGGGTTCGGCGATGCTCATCACAGCCCTGCTCGAAAAACCGATGCAGAAAATTCCGCCGGTCGTCGGGCTGGTCGTCAGCTTTGCGCTGTTTGTGCTGACCTATCACAGCGCGGCCGGTTATTGGGGTGTGGCCGGGCTGAACCTGTACCTCCCGGAGGCGTGGTTCCGGAACTACCTGACCGCCTACATCGGGTTCTATCCCTTCGGCTTCTACTCCACCGATTATTTTCCGTTGCTGCCGTGGTTGTTTTTGTTCTGGACAGGCTTCTATCTGCACCACCTCGTCGGCAGGGAACGGATGGAGCCGCTGCGCCGGTCTATCTGTCCGCCGCTGGGCTGGCTGGGGCGTCACTCGCTGATTTTGTATATGCTGCATCAGCCGGTGATCTACGGCGTGATGACCGTCGTTTTCTTCCTGCTGAGAAGATGAGTCAGTTGCGACAAACAACTTTTTCAAAATCGCTTGACAAGTACTGGAAGCTGTGGTATTATACGCTTGGTTAGAGAAATCTAACCAAATGAGATGCGTCGTAAATCGTGCGACGCATTTTTATGGCAGTGCAAGTTAGAATGTGCTAACCAAAAATAAAAGAGAGAGGTCGATCCTTATGAGCAAAGTAGCAATCGTATTCTGGAGCGCAACCGGCAACACCGAGACCATGGCAAACTGCATCGCAGAGGGTGCAGGCGACGCCGCAACCATCGTTTCCTGTGGTGATATGACTCCTGCAAAGCTGGGCGAGTTTGATGTCGTCGCATTTGGCTGCCCCGCAATGGGCGCAGAGCAGCTGGAGGAGAGCGAGTTTGAGCCGATGTTCTCTTCTCTCGAGGGTTCTCTGAACGGCAAGAAGATTGCTCTGTTCGGCTCCTACGGCTGGGGCGATGGCCAGTGGATGCGTGACTGGGCTGAGCGTGCAAAAGAGGACGGCGCAGTCCTGTTTAGCGATGAAGGTCTGATCTGCAACGAGACTCCCGATGACGATACTCAGGCTGCATGTCGCAAGCTGGGTGCAGATCTGGCTGCATGGTAATTGCGTCTCTTTGCTTGACAAACTGAGTTTGTCCTGATAAACTATTTCTGAGCTGGAATACCGGCTTTTTGATAGCACAAGAAGTTAGAATAACTAAACTTGTGCGATGCCGGAGCTCAGAGACGTTTTGTACACAAAGATACACCGGCAGGAGGCCGAGTGAACACTCGGCTTCCTGCTTTTTATTGTCAGGAGGAACTTTATGCCAAGCATTGACCCCAAAATCGAGAAAAAGCGTTCCGACGAGAAGCTTCTCGTCAGCGAGATGATCGCGCTCTACTGCCGCAAGCAGCACAACACCCCGAAAGGCCATCTCTGCCCCGAGTGTCAGGAATTGCACGATTACGCGCTGGCACGGATCGACCGCTGCCCGTTCATGGAGACAAAGACCTTCTGCTCCGCCTGCAAAGTCCACTGCTATAAGCCGGAAATGCGCGAGAAGATCCGGGCGGTCATGCACTGGGCCGGCCCCCGGATGCTGCCGAGCCATCCAATCTTATCCATCAAGCATGTTGCCGTCACGATAAAATTCAAACGGGAAGCGAAAAAGTAAACCGCCCTGCATAAACCTCTTTTGACGGGGCAGAATATCATCAAAGAGGTGATAAAAATGGAAAACACAGGTGTTACCTGCGATGTCTGCGAGTGCCGTCACAACATGGACAGCTGCAAATGTGATCTGCCGCAGATCAAGGTGACGGAGCATTGTACCTGCACTTCACAGCAGGTCGAGACACCGCATTTCTGCCAGAACTACGAAAAGAAGTAAAAAAGCTCTCTTCTCGGGAACGAAAAATCCCTGTCCAGCTTTTGCAAGGCCCGGACAGGGATTTTTCTGTATCGTTTTTCTTGAAGATCAGCGCAGGGTCACGCCGCAGGTCGCAAGACTGCGGACCAGCGTACCCACGCTTTCCTTCATCTGGATGCCGGCAAAGCCCAGCGTAAAGGCGGCCTTGACGTTCTCGTGCCGGTCGTCGATAAAAACGCACTCGTCGGCTTTCAGTTTGTACTTGTCCAGAAAGGCCTGATAGATGCCCTTATCCGGCTTGTTGATGTGGACTTCGCAGGAGGCAACGCCGCCGTCAAACAGACCCTGAAAATCGCGATTCATCAATAGCTCCAGCGTATCTTCCGGGATGTTGCTCAGGTAATAGACAGCATAGCCGTGTTCCTTCAGACGGCGCACTAACTCCTGCATCCGGTGGCGAGGGCGGAGAATGTGCGTCCACTCGTCCAGAACGCCTTGCACCTCGAACGCACAGCCCTGCTCTTTGGCGTGGGTCAGCATCCGCTGGTTTGCTTCAAAACGGCTGATAAGGCCGGCATCCAGCAGCTTCCACTCCTCGCTGCCAAAGGTCAGCGCGTAAACACGGTCTTCCGTCTCTGCATTGCAAAAGCGGTCGACGAGATATTCTTTCGGGTCAAAGTCGACCATGACTCCGCCCAGGTCAAACACGATGTTCTTATACATTTTATATTCCTCGTCAAAAGCACAAATGTTTGGTTCTAGTATAGCACAACTCCGGGAGGGATTTCCACTGGATTTTGCCGATTTCTCATCATGCCCGGCCCGGCGGCATAAAATCAGAAGGGAAGGGGGCGGAAAAATGACGTTTCGGGAACTGTGCGCGAAAGAGGTCGTCCAACTGCAGGAGGGCGTCTGTCTCGGCAGGGTGGATGATTTGGAACTTGACCCGGACACGGCGCAGATCCGGGAGCTGCTACTGTTTGGCCGTCCGAAGCTGTTCGGTCTGCTGGGAAGAGAAGACACCCTGACGATACGCTGGGAGGATATTGAAAAAATCGGGGTCGACGCGGTGCTGGTCCATACAGAGATTCCGACACCGGAGCCGCAGGCAGGGAAGTCCGGCCTTCTGGAACGGCTCCACAATTGGTTCAAAGGCTGAAAGTTTTTCATTCGGTTTTGATTTTGGGGCGAAAGTCTTGCTTTTGTAAAAAAGAGGTTTATAATAAGGAGCCGCGGACTGTTTTTGTCCGCCGGATCGCTTTGAAAACTGATATCAGGAAGTGAAAGGAAACTTCTTTATGGCAAACCAACAAAAACGCACGCCGATGCCGCTGCATATCGCGCGGCTGGCGTTTCCGCCGGTGGCGACCTTTGTCGTTCTGCTCCTGACCGAGTGGATCGCACGCGGTACGCTGGATGCGGCGGTTTTTACCCAGTACATTTTCCCACATTTCCCGGCCTACCTGCTGGCGTGGGGTCTGCTTTTCCTCGCATGGCTCAGCATCGACTGGCTGACCCGGTTCGCGCCGCTGGCAACGCTGCTCTCGGCAGTGCTGGGCTGCGCACCGGCAGCGGTCAACTTCTACACCCTGCAGCTGCGCGGTGAGCCGTTCCTCCCATGGGATCTGGCGCAGGTGTCGGAGGCGGCCGGTGTGGCATCAGCAGCCGGTATCCACATCCAGACCAGCATGATCGTTGCCATCATCGTGGTACTGGCGATGACGGTCGGTTCGTTCTTTCTCTACCGTGGGCGGCAGAAGCTCCACTGGGCAAAGCGCATCGGCGGCTTTGCGGCCAGCGCGGCTGTGACCTGCGCCATGATTTTTGGCGTCTTTCTGCAGCCCACGGTCACGCAGGCCATCGGCATCATGCCGGACGCATGGATGCAGGACCGCTATTACCGTTACTATGGTGTCATCACCAGCTTCTTCACCAACCTGACGAATCTGGAGATCACCAAACCGGAAAATTATTCCGAAGAGACGGTCAACGAGATTCTGGATGATGTGCAGGCAGGGGAGAAGTATGCGACCCAGCCGCTCTACCCGGAATCCTACGGCGCGACCACCCCGGCGGATGAGATCGAGAAGAAGCCCACCATCATCTATGTCATGGATGAGTCCTACTGGGATGTCTCGGAGCTGGAAGATTACGGTTTTGTCTTCGATACCGATGTTTCGGCCAATCTCCATGCCCTGCAGCAGACCAGTGCCAGCGGCCGGGCATACAGCCCGAGTTTCGGCGGCGGCACCTGCGATGTGGAATTCGAGGCTCTGACCGGCTATTCCGTTTCGTACCTGCCCAACGGCAGCAAACCCTATCAGCAGCATGTGACGAAGCCCATGTTCTCCCTGCCCAACTACCTCAAGCTGACCGAGGGCTATCAGACGGCGGCAGTCCATTGCTTCTGGGCGAAATATTGGAGCCGCGACACGGCCTATCCCAATCTGGGCTTTGATGATTTTATCAGCCTTGAGGACATGCACCACGTCCAGAAAGTCCGCAAGCACTATTGGACGACCGGCCTTGTTACCGACGACTCGATGGCCGACCAGATCATCGAGCAGTATGAGACGATGAAATCCACCTCGGATGTGCCGGTCTTCCTGCACGCGGTCACAATGCAGAACCACACCAACTACAACCGCGACAACTACCCGGACGACGAGCGCGTGAAGGTCATTGCGCACCCGGTCGGCATCAAGTCCAGCACCATCGGCGCATTGGAAGATTTCGCGACCGGCATCCGGGATGCGGACGCCATGCTCGGCAAGCTGACCGATTACTTCTCGCAGGTGGACGAGCCGGTCATTCTGGTCTTCTGGGGCGACCACTACAACCCCATCGACTCGAACTATGATATCTTCACGGCCAGCGGTTACGCCAGCGACGAGAGCAGTGACCCGAATCTCCATCAGACGACCCTGCTGATGTGGTCGAACTACACCGATAAGGCCGTTGACCTTGGTACCATCGCGGCGTATGATATCTCGCCGGTCATGATGAACATCTATGGCCTCGACCAGCCGCTCTACTTTAAATATCTCAATCGTCAGCTTCAGGCGGCGTATCGGACGAACACCCGTGGCACCATCATGAACCGCGACGGCAGCACGACCCAAACGGCGACTTCGCTGCAGGAGCAGTGGAGCGCAAACCACTGGATGCTCCAGTACGACCTCATGTTCGGCAAAGGCTATGCCCTCAGCCGGATGGGGATGGAGAGCCTGAACCAGACGGCAACCGGCAAATAAGCGAAAAATCAAAAATATTTTTGTAAAAAACAGAGAAAACCTCTTGAATCCGTCGGCTTTTTGTGCTATCATACTTAAGCATTACACACGCATTACTATGCCCTTTTGTGCCTTTTATGGTGGAGGGCAGTTCCCGGACATCCGATATGTGAGGGAATCACGGTATGCGGAGGCAAAACAATATTTGGAGGTAATTTTACTATGGCAGTCGTTTCTATGAAGCAGCTTCTCGAGGCAGGCGTTCACTTCGGTCACCAGACCCGTCGTTGGAACCCCAAGATGGCGAAGTACATCTTCACCGAGCGCAATGGTATCTATATCATTGACCTGCAGAAGACCGTTAAGAAGCTGGATGAGGCTTACAACTACGTCAAGGAAGTCGCAGCTGAGGGCGGCGATATCCTGTTCGTTGGCACCAAGAAGCAGGCTCAGGAGTCCATCCGTGACGAGGCTCTGCGCTGCGGTATGCACTATGTCAACGCTCGCTGGCTGGGCGGTATGCTGACCAACTTCCGCACCATCCGTAAGCGCATCGACCGTATGCAGCAGCTGGCTAACATGAAGGAGAACGGCACCTTCGACCTGCTGCCCAAGAAGGAAGTTGCTAAGCTCGAGCTGGAGATGGAGAAGCTGGACAAGTATCTGGGCGGCGTCAAGAACATGAAGACCCTGCCGAAGGCTATGTTCATCGTCGATCCTCACAAGGAGCGCATCGCTGTTGCTGAGGCCCGCAAGCTGAACATCCCCATCGTTGCTATCGTTGATACCAACTGCAACCCCGATGAGATCGACTACGTGATCCCCGGCAACGACGACGCAATCCGCGCTGTCAAGCTGATCGCCGGCGCTATGGCTGACGCTGTGCTGGAAGGCAAGCAGGGCAACCAGGAAGCCGCTCCCGCCGAGGACGCAGCAAACGCCTGATTTCCCATTCCGCAACCAATCAAATAACGTGTAAGGGAGAAAACAAAAATGGCTATTTCTGCAAAGGACGTTATGGAACTGCGCAAGCAGACCGACTGCGGCATGATGGAGTGCAAGAAGGCTCTGACTGAGGCTGACGGCAACTTCGAGAAGGCAATCGAGATCCTGCGTGAGCGTGGTCTGGCTACCGCTGCTAAGAAGGCAGGCCGTATCGCTGCTGAGGGCATGGTCTACGCTGAGTACTGCCCCGAGTGCAAGGTCGGTGTTGTCATCGAGGTCAACGCTGAGACCGACTTCGTCGCAAAGAACGACAAGTTCGTTGAGTTCGTCAAGACCGCTACCAAGGTCATCATGAAGGAGAACCCGGCTGACGTCGAGGCTCTGATGAGCTGCAAGACCGAGTCCGGCGAGACCGTCGACGAGGCTCTGAAGAACCTGATCCTGGTCATCAAGGAGAACATCAAGGTTCGCCGTTTCGTCCGTTACGAGGGCGTCTGCGCTGCATACGTCCACGGCGGCGGCACCCACGGCATTCTGGTCAACTTCGAGACCACCAACGGCATCGAGTCCAAGGACGAGTTCGCTGCTTACGGCAAGGACATCGCTATGCAGGTCGCAGCTGCTAACCCCAGCTATGTCGACGAGGCAAGTGTTCCGGCTGAGGTCGTTGCCAAGGAGAAGGAGATCATGCTGGTCCAGATGGCTGGCGATCCGAAGAACGCCAACAAGCCCGAGGCTGTCAAGCAGAAGATGATCGAGGGCAAGATCAAGAAGTTCTTCAAGGAGAGCTGCCTGGTCGATCAGGAGTTCGTTAAGGATTCCGACATGTCCGTTTCTCAGTACACCGCTAAGGTTGCTAAGGATCTGGGCGGCGACATCAAGATCGTCACGTTCACCCGTTTCCAGAAGGGCGAAGGTCTGGAGAAGCGCGCTGACGACTTCGCATCCGAAGTTGCAAGCATGGTGAAGTAATTTAGCTTCCGCTAAGATACAAAAGAGCCGCAGTACCCGTCAAAAGGTGCTGCGGCTCTTTTTGCGTCTTGCAATCGGGAAAACTCTGTGCTATGATAAGCACATTCAAACGAGAAGGAAGTGCTGACGAATGCGAATCGAACCCCATGAATTCACGCTGCCGGATGGAAAAGTTCTGACCGTGCGCAGTCTGTGTGCGGCAGATGCCGAAGCTCTCAGCGATTTTCGCTATACGACTTCCGGCGAAACGTATTTTATGGCGCGCTATCCAGAAGAATGTAGTTATGACCTTGAAAAAGTCTGCGAGAGTCTGACCGCCTGCGAAGCAAGCCCGGTAAACCTTGAAATTGGTGTCTATGATGACAAGGGAGAGCAGGTCGGCGACATCGGGGTCACACAGGTTCGCCCACACATCAAATATCGCCATCGGGCGGTGATGGGAATTTCCGTCCGGAAAGAATACTGGGGCTGTGGTCTGGGTAGCTTTCTGATGCAGGTCGCTGTCGAACAGGCCGCAGCTAACGGATTTGAACAGCTGGAACTGGGTGTATTTGAAGATAATATCCGCGCCATCCACCTCTACGAAAAATTTGGCTTTGAGAAGTACGGTGTCAACCCCAGAGCGTTCAAGCTCAAGGATGGTACCTACCGCGACGAGATCATCATGGTGAAAATGCTGAAATGAGAACACAGAAAATAACCGTCGAGCATAAGATTCCGGGCATCGTCTATGGCGAGGTGTCCGAGTGGGTCTATCTCTACATCCATGGCAAAATGGGCAATAAAGAAGAAGCTCTGCCTTTTGCGGAGCTGGCAGATGCGGCAGGCTATCAGGTGATGTCCATCGACCTGCCCGAACACGGCGAGCGCAAGGACAGCGAAGAAAAACTTTTGCCGTGGGTCGCTGTGCCGGAGATTCAGTCGGCTTATACCTATGCTTTCCGTCGTTGGAAACACGTCTGCCTGTATGCGGTCAGCATCGGTGCATGGCTATCACTGGAAGCATTGCAGGAGATGCCGCTGGAGCGTGCCTTACTGGTATCGCCCGTGGTGGACATGGAAGAGCTGATCCTGAACATGATGCAGTGGGCGAACGTGACCGAACCGCAGCTGAAAGAAGCAGGGGAGATACCGACCGAGTTCGGCGAGACACTTTCGTGGCAATATCTCTGCTGGGTACGGGAGCATCCATTCAGCTGGCACACGCCGACGGAAGTTCTCTACGGTGATAAGGACAACCTGACGCCCTACCACGCCATTGAGAAGTTCCGCCAGAAGAGCGGCGCACATCTCACCATCGTGGAGGACGGCGAGCATTGGTTCCATACGGAC
This sequence comes from uncultured Faecalibacterium sp., assembly GCA_934548045.1. Classification (GTDB taxonomy): domain Bacteria; phylum Bacillota; class Clostridia; order Oscillospirales; family Ruminococcaceae; genus Faecalibacterium. The sequence continues at coordinate 68,006 of CAKTEM010000012.1, forward strand.
TTGCAGCTCATCCTTCTCCGGGAATGGGAACGAGGAAACCTCTGAAAAAAGCACAAAGAAATACCGCTGACGGATTGGATTCCATCAGCGGTATTTTTATTGCATATCAGGCGATGCTCAGAACTTAGACGCGAGCTTCGCTGTTGTGTTCAGCAGCCTTGTAAGCGTTGAAGGAGTGGAACACGATGTTCAGACCCAGAACGATCAGCAGGACAGCCAGAATCAGCTGCAGGCCGTTTGCGATGAACACAGCACCCCAAGTGGTCTCACCAGCAGGGATGGTAACGGAAGCAGCAGTGCTGATAGCCTTTACCATTGCGATCAGACGCTGCACCAGGGCGGTGAAGGTGACGCAGAGCATGATGATGAGCGGAGGGAAGAGCATCTTGTTGCTGCGACCGGTGACTTTGAGGAAGACACACAGGGTAGCCAGAACCAGAGCAGACAGCAGCTGGTTTGCAGAACCGAACAGCGGCCAAATGTTGGCATAGCCGATCTGGGTCAGGACGAAGCCAAAGACCAGAGTGATGAAGGTGGAGAAGTAGACGTTGCAGAACAGCTTGCGCCAGCCCTCAGCGTGTTCCATGTCATCAACGCTGAACAGTTCCTGGAAGCTCATACGACCGATACGGGCAACCGCATCCAGACTGGTCAGAGCCAGAGCGGAAACACACATGGTCATAAAGACGGTAGCTGCATAGACGGGAACACCGAACATCTCGAAGAAACCGGCAACACCCGTCGAGAAGATCTGGAACGGAGTACCTGCGGCAGGCGTACCGTCTGCTGCGGCAGCAGCACCGGCAACACACAGTGCCAGAACAGCCAGCAGGCTCTCGAGGATCATTGCGCCGTAACCGACCTTCAGCATATCTTTCTCGTTCTCAACAGTCTTGGAAGAAGTACCGGAGGAAACAAGGCTATGGAAGCCGGAAACTGCACCGCAGGCGACTGTGACGAACAGGATGGGGAACATGGTACCTAGCTTCTCATTGGTGAAACCGGTGAAAACGGGCAGGTTCATGGTGGGGTGAGCGACCAGTAGGCCAACCACGGCACCAACGATCATGGCGACGAACATGAAGGTTGTCATGTGGTCACGGGGCTGCTTCAGCAGCCACATGGGCAGAACAGCTGCGAAGAAGATGTAAACGAAGGTGATATAGCTCCAAGTTGCTTTGCCGAAGATCAGTGGAACATTTGCGCCAATAACAAAGGACAGAACGATGAAGACGATGCTGATGACGCTCTCTTTCCAACCAGAGAAGTTGAACTTCTTCTGAATCAGGCCAAAGATCACAGCAAAGACCATGAACATGATGGAGACCATGCCGGCAGCACCATTGGTCTGTGCGGCTGCGGACAGTGCGCCATCTGCGCCATAAGCGTTGAAAGTACCTGCGACCATATCTGCGAAGGCAGCGATAACGATGCCGCAAAACAGCCAGCAGAACAGCAGGAACAGCTTACGGCCAGTCTTACCGATATACTTCTCGATCAGCATACCCATGCTCTTGCCGTCGTTCTTGACGGAAGCGTACAGTGCGCCGAAGTCGGTGACGGCACCGAAGAAGATGCCGCCCAGCAGGACCCACAGCAGAACGGGCAGCCAGCCAAATGCAGCGGCCTGAATTGCGCCGGTGACAGGGCCGGCACCTGCAATGGAGCTGAACTGGTGTGCAAACACCGTCCAACCATTCGTGGGAACATAGTCACGGCCATCCTCATGGACGACGGCCGGAGTCTTCGCTTTGGGGTCGATACCCCATTTGTTTGCCAGCCAGCGGCCATAGAGCAGATAAGCTCCGGACAGGCACACCGCTGCGATCAAAACGATGACCAGCGTATTCATTTCTTTTACCTCTTTCCTTTCTTCAATCAGCACCCGAACGCAATGCCTCAGCAACACGCGGCAGTCTGTGCAGCAAGACGATTTTCGCGTCGAAAAAAGCCTCCATCTTCCCGGACAGATACACTCTGTCCATCGAAGACGAAGGCTTGAAAACTCTCCGCGGTACCACTTCGCTTGCTGTCAGGAAAACAGCCACCTTGAAAAACGTACAACGTATCAAACCGATACGGATACGCCGCCCTGTAACGTAGGCTGCACGGCCTGCACTACTAAAAGCGAAACTTCGCTCTGTTCCCACAGGCTGCTCGCAGGTGAGGGCCACTTGTTCTTTGCTGCCGTCTTGCATCTGACCGACGGCTCTCTGAAAGCAGGTGATACAAAGGGTCATGTCCTGTTCATTGCATTTGCCGATTGATTGTCCTAATTTTAGCCCGATTTCATAATTTGTCAATAACTTTTGGCAAAGTTAGGAGACAATGCTATTTTTCCGGAGTGGATAGATAAAAAATTTAGACGATTTTGTTTCAGATGTGAGATGAATAAAACTGAACATCAGAACAGATGAATTTCGCTAAACATGCCGGAAAAAGGCAAAAACGCTTGACTTTCGCGCTTTCAAGTGCTAAAGTAATGACGTGATAAATCAGAAGGAATCTATGTTTCCGGCGAACCTATATAAGGAGGCAGCTATGGCGGAACGAAATCCCAGAAGAAACGAGACGACCGATGCATTGTTCGACGCGATCCTCAGCCTCGAAACGCGCGAAGAGTGCTATAATTTTTTTGAAGACCTCTGTACCGTGAAAGAAATCTCCGATATGGCCCAGCGGCTCGAGGCAGCAAAACTGCTCCTCAGCGGCAGCACCTACGACCAGATCGTGAAGACGGTCGAGATCAGCACGGCGACCATCAGCCGCATCAACCGCTGCATCCAGTACGGTTCCGGCGGCTACCGCAGTACTATCGAAAAGCTGGAAGCAAAAGACTCCGCAGAAAAATAAACATCCTACCCGGTCACTGCATAGGATGGATTACGCCTACCTTATAATAGGAGAAAGGATGAGATCCACTATGGCAACGACCAATTGTCCGGAGACCCTGTGCTGCCCGGCTCTGCCGAACGTCACCCTCGATCAGGCTGTCATCGACCTGCTGGAAAGCATCGCCCTGCAGGAGTCGGCACTGAGTCACATCCTCTGCGCCGAGAGCCAGAAAATGAAGACCGCCATGACGATGGAGGAACTTGACCTCTGCAAACTGCTGGAAGTCAATGATTCGGCCACCAACATGGTCCACGCAGTCGCAAACCTTGAGCTGGTGCTGAAAGATAAGCTGGAGTTCATCTCCAACAACCTCTATTATCCGGCCACGGATACCAAGACGACGACACCGCAGGAATAAAATCGCATCACTTCTGCCTGCCTGACCCTCTGTCAGGTGGGCATTTCTTGGTTTTACACATCTTTTTATGAATAATCTGTATAAAAAGTGTGGGTCGGAATTGCTGATACGGCAAAACTGTGTTATACTATTGCTTGTGTATATAAAAGATGAAAGGGGAACAAGTCGTGCTTCACTATGATGCCATTCTGTTTGACGTAGACGGAACGCTGATCGATTCCGCTCCCGGAATTATAAATACGCTGGAAGAGGTCTTTCAGAAGATGGGAGTCGATGTCACGAACATCAACCTCCGCCGGTATATCGGCCCACCGCTTCGCAAGACCTTTGCCGAACATTTTACCGACCCGGCCAAGATCGAGGAAGCGGCAAACTTATACCGTGTCAGCTACCACGAAAAGGGAAGCCACGAGGGGTTCCCGTATCCGGGCGTTCCGGAGATGCTCCGCCGTCTGAGAGATGCCGGGCTGACCCTCTGCACTGCCACCTGCAAGCCCACGCAGGTCGTCACACCGATTCTGGAAGAGAATGGACTTGCCCCGTTCTTTGATTTTATCGGTGGCGCGTCGATGGACGAGAGCCGCGACACCAAGACCGACGTGATACGTCACGTTCTGGAGCAGCCCCAGCTGGCCGGAAAGCGCGTCCTGATGGTCGGCGACCGGAACGACGATATGCGCGGTGCGGCCGATTGTGGTCTGGATGCCGCTGCGGTACTGTACGGCTACGGCAGCCGCGAGGAGCTGGAACCGTTCCATCCGGTGCTGTTCGCATCCAGCTGTGAAGATCTGGCCGACCAGATTCTCGGCACCACACCGAAGCTCTGAGAGATAAAGGGTGAAAGATAACATGAGTCGAAAAACACAACCGGAAAAGCAGGGCATGAGTTCGATGCAGAAACAGGCCGTTCTGGTCTGCGTCATCTGCGCACTGGCCGCTCTGCTGACCATCAGCATCACGCTGACCCTCCTCAAGCGCGGCAAAGAGCCGGAAGCTCCGTCTTCGAGTGCTGCTGCCAGTGAGGAAGAAACCCCGGACGATGACCTGTCCGACTATTATCAGATCAACGAAGCGTCTGCCGCTCTCCTGACCGAAACCGCCGATGCCGGTGACGACTACCTGAACGATGTGCTGTTTCTGGGTGATTCCAACACCGTCCGCCTGTATAACAATGGCCTGATCTCCCTGCAGCAGTTCTGCGCGAAAGAGGGCATCGGCACCCAGGCGGCTCTGAATGAGCGCATCGTGACCTTTAAAAAGGACAGCAACGCCTATACTATCCCGGAGGCCGTCGCGAAGATGAAACCTCGCCGGGTCGTCATGACCTTCGGCACCAACGATACCGGTATGGAGGTCAGCGATTTTATCGCCAACTATACCGCCCTCGTGCAGGCGATTCAGGCCAGCTACCCGTACACCGATATCATCGTGAATACAGTTCCGCCGGTTCCCGAGAATCACTCCAACTATCCCAACATCGAGCAGAGCAAGATCGACGACTTCAACATGGCTCTTTTAAATATGTGTGAGCAGCTGGGCGTCAAGTTCCTGAACTCTGCCGAGGCACTGAAAGGCGAGGACGGCTACGGCATCGCGGACTACTATAATAATGGTGATATCCACCTGACGCCGGCCGGCCTGAAAACGGTGCTGAACTATATCCGCACTCACGCCTATCTCAGCGAGGAACGCCGTCCAGATGTCAACAACATCCCGACCCGTACCTTGGAGTACAGCTCAAACCCTAGCTCTGCGGTGCAGGCTCCCAGCAGCTCTTCCGAAGCCGCAAGCAGCAGTGAAACGCCTGCGTCCAGCGCAAGCAGTGAGAGCCAGAAAGAAGACCAGAAGCAGTACGAAGTCAGCTATAAGGTCGATAAAAGCGGCGGTGGTACTTTGAGCATCGGCAAGGATACCGGTAAGACCAGCCTGAAATATACCGTGACCGATTCTTCCAAGTCGCTGACCGTCACCGCTGTTCCCGAAGAAAACCATGTCTTTGTCAAGTGGAGCGATGGTGTGACGAGCAAGACCCGTAAGGACACCGACTTCACCGAGAACATGGACGTCACCGCCATCTTCGCGCCGTTGTCTTTGAAGATCACCGGTGAGAGAACGATTTTGGGAACGTCCATCAACTTCCGTGCGACCATCAACGGCAAGTACGGCAGTGCGGATTCCATCCGCTGGTATGCGAACGGCGTCGAGGTCAAGGAAGCCGCAGGTCATTCTTCTGTGACCGTGCAGGTGACCGACACCCACACCGCGACCTATAAAGTCCATGCGGTCATCACTTACAACGACTGTTCTGTGACGAGCAACACCTTGACGATCTCCATCGTCAGTGGTTCTTCCTCTTCGAGCAGCAGTAGTTCTTCGTCCAGCAATTCTTCCAGCTCGTCGAGTTCGAGCAGTTCCGGAGCTTCCTCCGGAAGTACATCCAGCTCTTCCAGTGAGTCGACTTCTTCCTCTTCCAGCACGAGCAGCTCCCACAGCAGCTCGCATAGCTCTTCGAGTGCTTCGACCAGTTCCAGCAGCTCGAGTGCAAGCTCCAGCCACAGCACTTCGTCCAGCGCATCGGCTTCGGAGTCGAAGGCTGATTCCAAGACCGAGACAGCAAGCAGCTCCAGCAAACCGGCGTCGTCGGAAAGCACTACATCTGCTTCCAGTTCGTCGCACGCTTCCAGCAGTTCCGAATCTTCCAAGACGGAAGCTTCTGCCAGCACGAGCAAGGCGGAGTAAACGAACGCTTTCCACCCTGTCTGCATAGGCTGGCAGGAAGGGAGGAGTGCGGATGTTCTGCGAAGAGATCCGAGTGCCCGGACTGCCGGGTGCAAAGAATGTGACCGACGGAAGCGTTGAGGACTACGAGATGGATTGGGAAAATGTGGACAACGGCGTATCGGAAGAAGGGATGTCCAAATGTCCGCAAAATCCATGCGGCAGTACCGACCACTGCGAGGACAACACCCCGGACCAGTCGGATGACAACGCTTACGAAATTGTGGAAATCACGCAAGAGTGATAAAAATCATCAGAAGCCAGCTCTGCCGGGTTAGGGCTGGCTTCTCGCTGTTCTCAAAATGGACAGGCGATTTGTGCAGGATGCCCGGCAACATGAATATGAGAGAGGGGAAAACGATTTATGGCAAAATATTATTGTGTTCTGTTCGACGCAGACAACACACTTTTGAATTTTGATGCGGCCGAGAACAAGGCCTTGGCGGAAACGCTGGTGAACTACGGCATCGAGCCGGACGCTGAGACGGTACAGACCTATCGGGAGATCAACTCCGAGCTTTGGAAACAGCTGGAAAAAGGCCAGATCCGCCGGGAAAAGCTGATGAGCGAACGCTTTACCCGTTTCCTGAAAGCCATCGACGCTGCAGGCAACGGCGCAGAGATGAACCGCTTCTATCTGGAACAGCTGTCGACCCACCCCGACCTGATGTCCGCCAACGTGCTGGACGTCCTGAAAGAGCTGTCCGAGGTGGCCACTCTTGCTATCGTCACCAACGGCTTCGACCGTGTACAGAGCCGCCGCGTGCAGGAGTCTGGTCTGCTGAACTACATCGAGGATGTTTTTGTCTCCGAAAAGCTGGACAGCGAAAAGCCAAACCGCAAAATTTTCGATGCCGCGCTCCGTTCGCTGGGCGTCGAGAACCGGGAACATGTCCTGATGGTGGGCGACAGCCTGTCCAGCGATATTCAGGGCGGCATCAACGCCGGGCTGGATACCTGCTGGTTCAACCCGAACCATGCCGAAAACCCGGGCAAAGTCTGCCCGATCTATGAGATTTCCAACCTCGAGGAGCTGTATCCGCTGGTGATGGAGCCGGAGGAACTGGCAAATATCGGCCTGAAGAACCGCCGCCACCAGCTGTAAAAGGGAATAAGGAATTATGCTGATACATTTGGAAAAACTGGGGAAGACCTTTGGCGAAAAGGTCGTTCTCCACGACGTGACCGCCAGCGTCGAAAAGGAAGACCGCATCGGCATCGTCGGACAGAACGGCGCAGGCAAGACTACCCTGCTCAAAATTCTGACCGGCGAGTACACCGATTATGACGGCGAGTTCAGCGTGACCCACGGCGTGACGCTGGGCTACCTCGAACAGAACGCAAAACTCGACGCAACGCTGGATATTTACGAAGAAATGCGCTCCACCTTTGCACATGTACTGGATGCCATGGCACAGATGCAGATTCTGGAACGCAAGATGGCCGCTTCGCCGAACGATGCCTCCCTTCTGGAACAGCACGATTCGCTCCAGAACATCATCGACGCCGCCGACGGCTATAATATGGATGTCAACATCAAGAAAGTCCTGTCCGGCATGGGCTTTCCGCAGGAGACGTGGAGCAAAAACATCGGCGTTCTGTCCGGCGGCGAGCTGACCCGTCTTCGTCTGGCGAAGCTGCTGCTCAAAAAACCGGACGTCCTGATCCTGGACGAGCCGACCAACCACTTGGACTTTGCCACGATGGAATGGCTCGAAAATTACCTCAAGAGCTATTCCGGCGCAGTTCTGGTCGTCAGCCATGACCGCTACTTCCTCGATAACGTCTGTACCAAGATCTGGGAAGTCTCCTTCCAGACCATGACGACCTACAAGGGCAACTTCTCGGCCTATCTGCCCCAGAAGGAAGCTGCCGACGCCCTCCGCCAGAAACAGCACGACGCCGATGTTGCTCTGGCAGAAAAATTACAGGACTACGTTGACCGCAACCTCGTCCGTGCCTCTACCACCAAAATGGCGCAGAGCCGCCGGAAACAGCTGGAAAAGCTGGAGATCACCGAGGCTCCCAAGGATGAGACGAACCAGCTGAAATTCCGGTTCGAGTACGATGTCGAGCCGTGGAACGAACTTGTCATCATGAAAAATCTGACCATCAAAATCGGCGACCGGACGTTGCTGGAACCGTTCAGCTATACGGTCTGCCGCGGTCAGCGTCTCATCATCGCAGGCCCGAACGGTGCTGGCAAGTCGACCATGATGCAGGTGCTGGACGGCAAACGCCGACCCTCGGGCGGCATGGTGCGTCTCGGCACCGGCGCACGGCCCAGCATCTTTGCTCAGCAGCAGAACCGTCTGGGTGCAGGCCGTGTCATTGATGTTATATGGAACAAATATCCGCGCATGACCGAGCTGGAAGTCCGCAGCCACCTTGCGAAGCTCGGTTTCCGTGGTGAAACGGTTTTCAAACCTTGTGAAGCTTTGTCCGGCGGCGAATTGGCACGTCTGCGCTTTGCAGAGATCGTTCTCGAGCGTCCGAATCTGCTCTTCCTCGACGAGCCGACCAACCACTTGGATATTTACACCCGTGAGAACCTGACCGAAGCACTGACGGCCTACACCGGCACCCTGCTGATGGTCACCCATGACCGCCATCTGATGAACAGCCTTGCCTGCCCGATCCTGTACCTTGAGGATGGCAAAGCAACGATTTATCCGAGCTACGATGCTCTGATGGGCCGGAATACCGCCCCGGCAGCTCCGGTCAAATCCTCCGAACCGGCAAAAATCGGTTACGGCAAGGAACAGCGTCGCCGCCGTGCGGAGCTGCGCGCCAAAATTAAAGCCTGCGAGGACGAGATGGAAGCCTGTGGCGCACGGGAAGTCGAGCTGGACAATGAAATCAATTCGCCCGAGGTCTACAACGACCCTCAGCTCCTGCGTGAAAAGAGCGACGAGCTGGCCGATTTGCGCTTCCATCAGGACGAGCTGTTCGCTGCGTGGGAAGCCGCCATGGAGGAACAGGAGCAGTATGAACAGTCGCTGGGTGGCGATGAATAACCGGACAGAAAGGGGAGAGCTCCATGCCGAAAAATGATCGCAGCTACAAAAAGACCCATGAGATCGCACTTTCCGGCCTGCTGTTCGCGCTGGCAACGGCCCTTTCGTTCATTGAAGGCACGCTGGTGATTCCGGGTCTGATGCCGGGTATGAAGCTGGGTCTGGCAAACATCGTCGTGATGTACGCGCTCTTCTTTATGGGGGCGAAACAGGCTCTGGTCTTAGACCTGCTCAAGGCGTTGTTCGTCTTCCTCGTCTCTGGCTGGACGGCAGGTTTTCTCTCGCTCTGCGGCGGCCTGCTCTCCCTGCTGGTGATGTGGATCCTCTATTATCACTTCCCGGTACGGCCGACCTGGTTCATCTTGTCGGTCTGCGGTGCGTTGTTCCACAATGTCGGCCAGCTGCTGGGCGCAAGCGTTATCCTGTCGTCCACGATGTCGCTCTACTACGCACCCATTATGCTGGTTCTGGGCCTTGTCATGGGCGCGGTGACCTCTGTCACTCTGCGCGCCATCCTGCCTGCCTTGGGCAAAATCGGCTACAATACCCACGAAAAAGGTCGGGAGTAAGGCGTACCGCTTGCAACTGTTCTGAAATTTCGATATAATAAACTGATACCTATCCTAATATAGATTACCCAACACAAACACTGTCTGCCGCAGCGACTCGCGCTTGCCCAGACAGTGGGGAGGTTTACACATGTCTGAAAAAGTTACCGTAAAGGTGGAACGAAACATCGTCCATCTTCCGGCCATCGCCCTGCGCGGACTGGTGGTCTTTCCGAATAATCTGCTCCACTTTGAGGTGGGCCGTGACAAGAGCATCGCTGCCGTTGACTGGGCGATGAGCAACAACTCCGACGTCTTCCTCATTGCGCAGAAGGATATGAAGGTCGAGGACCCGAAGCCGTCCGACCTGTACACCTACGGCGTCGTTGCCGAGGTCAAGCAGGTCATGCGTGTCTCGGATGACTTGGTGCGCATCCTCGTCGAGGGCAAATACCGCGCCAAACTGACCGAGCTGGATGCCGACGGCAGCTTCCTGCTGTCGGCTGTCCGCCCGGCACCCGTCCGCCCGGCAAAGCCCGAGGAGACTCCGGAGCTGGATGTTCTGGTGCGCAATGTGAAGAAGGGCTTCGACGACCTGCTGGCACTCAATCCGCACATCGGCAAAGATGTCGTCTTCTCCATTACCACCAGCAACGACCCGGCGTTCCTGTCCGAGTACATTCCGGCAAACCTGCTCTTCCGGTTTGAGGATAAGCAGGCCATTCTGGACGAAAGCTCTCTGATCGGCCGCCTGAAGCTCCTCATCGAGAAGATGCATCGGGAACGCCGGATGCTGGAAATTGATAAGGAGATCGCGCAGAAAGTCGACGAAGCGATGGATAAAAACCAGCGCGACTACTATCTGCACGAGCAGCTCCACATGATCAGCGAGGAGCTGGGCGAGGACGACGACACCACTGCCGAGGTGGAGGAGTACCGCCGCAAGATCACCGAGCTGCACCTTGCACCCGAGTGCGAGAAAAAGCTGATGAAGGAGACCGACCGTCTCGCCAAGATGCAGAGCAGCAATCAGGAGGGAACGGTCATCCGCACCTATCTGGATACCTGCCTCGACCTGCCTTGGAATAAGTTCACCGAGGATGACCTCGACATCGCCAAGGCACAGCGCATCCTCGACCGCGACCACTACGGCCTGAAAAAGGTCAAGGACCGCATCCTTGAGGTTCTGGCGGTTCGCAAATTGGCACCGGATGTCAAGGGTCAGATCATCTGCCTTGTTGGCCCTCCGGGTGTCGGCAAGACCAGCATTGCGCGCTCCATCGCGGAAAGCCTGAACCGGAAATACGTTCGCTTGAGCTTGGGCGGCGTCCGGGATGAAGCCGAGATTCGTGGCCACCGCCGCACCTACATCGGTGCGATGCCCGGCAAGATCATCAACGCGATGATCACCGCTAAGACCATGAATCCGCTGATGCTGCTGGACGAGATCGACAAGCTGGCAGGCGACTTCCGGGGCGACCCGGCGGCAGCTCTGCTGGAAGCACTCGACCCGGAGCAGAACAGCACCTTCAACGATCATTTCATTGATATGCCGTTTGATTTAAGCCATGTGCTGTTCATCACCACCGCAAACGACCTGAGCGCGATCCCCGGCCCTCTACGCGACCGTATGGACGTCATCGAGCTGCCGAGTTATACCCGAGTTGAAAAGTACAACATCGCAAAGAAGCATCTGGTTCCCAAACAGCTGGAAGCCTGCGGTCTGACCGGAAAGGTCACTTTCTCCCAGAGCGCGCTGTACGGCATCATCGACGGCTACACACGGGAGGCCGGCGTCCGCAACCTTGAGCGCACCATCACGAGTGTTCTGCGTAAGTGCGCCCGGAAAATTGCTTCCGGCGAAGCTGAGACTGTTTCCGTCACTGGAACCACCCTCGAAAAACTGCTTGGACCCCGTATCATCAAGCCCGACTTCCTCAACCGCACCAATGCCATCGGCATCGCGAACGGTCTGGCTTGGACGAGTGTCGGCGGCGAGACTCTGCCCATCGAGGTTCAGGTCATTGACAACGGCTCCGGTAAGATCACGGTCACCGGTTCGCTGGGCGACGTCATGAAGGAGAGCGCGCAGCTGGCCGTCACCTATGCCCGTGTCCATGCCGCTGAATACGGCATCGACCCGGAGCGTCTGAAAAAGTGCGACCTGCACATCCACGCACCCGAAGGTGCTGTGCCGAAGGATGGCCCGTCTGCTGGTGTCACCCTGACAACTGCCCTCATTTCCTGCCTGTCCGGCATCCCGGTGCGCGGCGATGTTGCCATGACCGGCGAGATCACCCTGCACGGCAATGTACTGCCCATCGGCGGCCTGCGTGAAAAGAGCATGGCGGCTTACCGTGAGGGAATGAAGACCGTCCTCATCCCGAAGGATAATGTCTCCGACCTGTACGAGGTCGACGATGAGGTGAAGAAGAACATCGAGTTCCTGCCGATGTCCAACCTCTCGCAGGTGCTGAACGCTGCTCTACTCAAGCCGAAAGCCGCCGCAGCCAGCCACTCGCCGCGCACCAAGAAAGTAAAATCGCCGGAAAAGGCTCCTCTGCCGCAGGCACAGGAAAAGCCGCAGCCGGGTACTGTCTGCTGAAAAGAACAGGAGAACGTATGAATTACAACAAAGCGGATTTCATCGCCAGCTATGGCATCTCGAGCCAGCTGCCCGAGAGCGACCGCCCGGAGCTGAGCTTCTCCGGCCGCTCTAATGTCGGCAAATCCAGCCTTATCAATAAGCTGTGCAACCGCAAGAATCTCGCCCGTGTGTCCAGCACACCGGGCAAGACGGCGACCATCAACTTCTATTCGGTGGATGACTGCTACTTTGTCGACCTGCCGGGCTATGGTTACGCCAAGGTCAGCAATGCCGACCGGGAACGCTGGGATGACCTCATCAACAGCTATTTTGAGGCCGAGCGTCACCACACCCTGCTGGTACAGCTCATCGACTGCCGCCATGCGCCCAGTGCGGACGACCTGCAGATGCTGAAATATCTGCACTACCATCAGATTCCGTATATTGTCGCCCTGACGAAAGCCGACAAGCTAAAAAAGAGTCAGCTGGCAAAAACGCAGGAAGAGTTCGAGAATATCTGCCGCCCCTACGGCTGTCAGAAAGTCATCCTGACGAGCGGCGAGAACGGTTATGGCATCCCGGAACTGCAGGCGTTCCTGAACGCAGCCGTCGCCGAGGAATATCAGAACGCCGAGACCGAGGACGCGGAGTAACGAACTATGGCCTATAACGAATTTGCCTATTTTTACGATGAATTCAACGGCGAGGCCGATTACGATGCCCTTTATGCGCAGATCAAAAAAGAGCTGGACGCCCACGGCATCCAGAACGGCATTTTGGCCGACTTGGGCTGCGGAACCGGGGAGCTGACCCTGATGCTGACGCAGGCCGGTTATGATATGATCGGCATTGACCAGTCGGAAGAAATGCTCTGTGTCGTCCGGGATAAGGCCGAACAGCTGGGTCTTTCCGGTCAGCTGCTACTGTTGCGGCAGGATCTGCTCAAGCTCGATCTGTATGGCACCATCCGGGGTGCGGTATCGACCTTCGATACCTTCAACCACATTGCGGATTTGGATACCGCCATCAAAAACGCCGGATTCTTTATGGAAAAGGGCGGCGTCTTCCTCTTCGATATGAACACGCCCTACAAGCACCAGAAAGTCCTGGGCGAAAACGTCTTCACCTTTGAGGAAGAGGACGCAAGCTGTGTCTGGCGAAACCATTACAGCGCGGCCGACCGCCGGGTGGAGATCAACGTGGACATCGACTATCAGGAGACGGGCGAGCATTTCCATGAGCAGTTCTATGAGTATACCTACGACTTCGAGACCATCCGCATTGCCCTCGAAAAGCACGGTTTTGCGCTGGAAAGTGTCTGCGATGGCGAGACGTTCGGCCCGTTGACCGACGAGAGCGAGCGGTATTTCTTCTGCGCAGTCAAGCAGTATACCCAATTGGAGGAAAACTAATATGGCACATCTGATTCGCGGTCTGTCGGAGAACGGCGGCGTTGTCTTTGCCGGCATCGACTCGACCGATATCGTGCGCACTGCCGAAAAACTGCACACCACCAGCGCGACCTGCAGCGCGGCATTGGGCCGTCTGCTGACCGGTGCGGCACTGATGGGCTCGATGCTCAAGGACGGCGGCGATACCATCACCCTGCGTGTTTCGGGCGGCGGTCCTGCAGGCAACGTCATCGCCTGCACCGACAGCACCGGCAACGTCAAGGGCTGCATCGACAATCCGCTGGTTGAGCTTCCGCCTCGTGCGAACGGCCATCTGGATGTCGGCGGCGCGGTCGGTACCAACGGTGTTCTGACGGTGATTCGTGATAATAAGCTGCAAAAGGAGCCGACCGTCGGTCAGGTTCCGCTGGTGTCCGGCGAAATTGCCGAGGATATCACCAGCTACTATGCATACAGCGAGCAGGTTCCGACGGTTTGCGCACTGGGTGTTCTAGTCGATAAAGACCTGTCCATCATCTGCGCCGGCGGCTATCTGCTTCAGCTCCTGCCCGGTGCGACCGATGAGGAAATCACCCATCTGGAACAGAACATCGGCGCAATGCCTTCCGTCACTGAGATGCTCCACAGCGGCAAGACCCCGAAGGACATGATGGAGCTTGCGATGGCAGGTTTTGAGCCGCAGATCCTTGACGAACGGGATGTTCACTATCAGTGCGATTGCAGCCGCGAGCGCACCAAGCAGATGCTCCTCAGCCTCGGCCGGAAAGAGCTGGAAAAGCTCCGTGACGAAGACCCTCATTGCGAGGTCGTCTGCCACTTCTGCCACACCAAGTATGAGTTCGACCTGAACGACCTTGTCACCGAGGCAGTCGAAAAGGCAGAACCTGCCAAAGCAGAGACTCCGGACAACGAGTAAGCAGATATAACAAAAGACAACGGCTTGTGGAGAAAATCCATGAGCCGTTGTTTTATGTGCAGATGTCCGCAATGATGGTGTACACCACCGTATAATGCAGGGTATTGTCAACCACCGAAACATCTTCTTTTCGGGCGATTTTTTCGGCGTCGGGATAGTCGGCATAAAGAGTCTGCAAGCTGTTCAGCCGGGCGAGAGCAAGGGCGTTTTCCTCGGAATAAATCAGCTCTTCGGTTTGTTGAAAGTAACGGGTCGTTTCTTCGAGCATTATTGGGAGCGGAAGCCCGAAGATCTCCGGTTGAACATGCCGGACAACGGTTTTGCTCTGTTCAGAGTTGCCAAGACAAAGTTCCGGAATGTTTGGGAACTTCCACTGCTTTCCACCAAAGTGTAAAATAAATTCCGTAGAATGATTTCCGGTATACTGCTCTACCGTAACAGAAAGGGGAACGTTCTGGGTGTTGCTCCACTCAAACTGTGCGCGCACCGCCCCGGCGGCAGGCTGAAAAATCAGGGTGCCGTCTCGTTCAGCCCGGGCAGTTCCGATGAGCCCTTGTCCGGTTTCGACTATCTGCCCCGGAACGACCAGCATTGTTCCACTGGTGAGATTGGTGCTGACAATGGTTCCACTCACTTTTGCCCGGATGCCGTGAAGCGTACCAGCGGCGATATCCGGCACTGGTTTTGTGGCGGCGGCCTCGACGACCAGCCGCCCATCCAGAAAATTCAGACTCGCCCACGAAAACTCACCGCTCTGTAAAAGGGCATACTCGCCAACGGTCAGAGCGGCTTCAGTGACGTGGCTCCCGGGCATCAGGCCGACAGTATCCCGTAAAACAGCGGCCGCGCGCGCCTGTTGTCCAGCTGTCAGTTCGCTGTATTGAATCATCCAGATGAACCCCTGCATCCAGAACAGCAGAGGAACGAACAGCAGGATACCAGCCCAAAGACCTGTCCGGCGGAGCAGCGGCCGCAATCGAAAAAACAGCCCGGTTTTCTTCTGAATCCGTGTGTGGACATGCTTTCTCCGCGCCAGAGCAGAGAGTGGACGGTAATGCCACGCCGCACAGGATGCAACAAAACCACCGGGATAGGGGAGAATATCCGATAGGTGAAGCCCACGCTGTGCGGCGTCCGTCAGCAGTCCGTCAGTATCGCCGTTCTGTGCTTGAAACCGGACGCCTGCCCAAAATGTTCCTACGTTCATCCTGCTTCTCCTACTGGTCCGAAAAATCCGTGCGCAGAACATCGCCCTTCAGCGTGATGCGGTGCGCCGCAAGTGTCTCGATTTTAAGATGGTCGCCGTAGACGGTCAGCAGCTTTTTCCCGAACTCAAGGCAGAGCTTTTCGTCGTCGTAAGAGCGTATCCGTCGAAAATGCTCGATCTCCAG
The DNA here is from genome assembly GCA_934548045.1 of uncultured Faecalibacterium sp. GTDB lineage: Bacteria > Bacillota > Clostridia > Oscillospirales > Ruminococcaceae > Faecalibacterium. The sequence goes on from CAKTEM010000012.1 coordinate 83,908, forward strand.
CGTTTGTCCGCTCCAGTAAACGCACGGCTGTCCATAAAATCCGACGGATGGCTGCCGAAAGATGCGCAAAAACCACTCTTTCAGGGAGAGCCTGCTTCGTTTTTTCGCCACGCTTCTCCCTCCCCGTGCCAACTGCATCCGATGGCAAAGTTCTGCCGAACGTTACATATATATGGAAACGGAGGGTGTGCGTATGAGTCATGAACGGAAATTTTCAGCAGTTCTTTTTCTGGTGTTGGCTGTTTTTACCGGGGCTTTGCCGTTTGCGGTGCCGCAGACCTGTTTGCAGGCATTGCAGGATGGCCTAACTCTTTGCGGCGGTTCGCTGCTGCTGTCGCTGTTTCCGTTTCTAGTGGTGTCGTCGCTGCTGATCCAGTGTCCGGCAGGGGATTTGCTGGGGTTCCCGTTTCGTCCAATTGCGCGTGTGATTGGATTCAAAAATCCATGTGCTGCCCGGGTCTTGATGATTGGCTTTCTGGGCGGTTTCGCGCCTGCGGCCAGTGCGGCGGCAGAAGCAGTCCGCACCGGCCAGATGACCGCCGGAGACGCCGACGCACTGTTACCGGCCTGTGTGTGTTCCGGGCCCTCCTTCGTGATTTTAACGGTCGGACAGCATCTGCTGGGCAGTGCAGAGCTGGGGGTCTGCTTGTTTGCGGCGCAGATTCTGGCCGGGTATCTTTCGGCGGCGGTGCTGTATCGACTGAATCCACAGCATACAGCCCGACCGAGCAATATCAAAAAAGAGAATTTACAGCCCATTCGTTTGGACGGCATCCTTGCCACAGCGACCCAGACTTACTTGAAACTTTGCGGATTTGTGCTGTATTTTCGGATGCTTGCCGCTGGGATAGGCGAATTGTTCCCGGAGCCGGTCAGCGTTTTCAGTGCGATGCTGCTCGAAGTCTGCTCCGGTTGTGCGCTGGCTTCTCAGACCGGCTTCTGGGCGAGCAGTCTTTGCTGTGTTGCTCTCAGTTTGCAGGGGCTGTCCGTGCTGCTCCAAATTCGCACCATCTGCCCGGCAGAAATGACCCTCCGACCGCTTTATCGGGCAAGACTGCTTCACTTGCCACTGTCGCTGGCGATTTTTTACCTGCTGATGCCGGAAGGAGAACAGAGCGTGTTCAGCACCCTTTGCAAACGAGTCATTGTGATGCGTCGCATCCCGGCAGACTGCGCGCTTTTGGTATTCGCGGCCTGCTGTATCACGGCGGTGGAGCTGACAAAAACGTTCCAGCGTAAAAAAGCAGAATCTGTGAAAAAACGCCCCTGAAATCAGCTGGAATTTCCGGATTTTGCTTGACAGAATCCGGTTTCTATGCTAAAATATATCACGTTGCAGAACTTAATATGTGCTACTGTGGCTCAGCCGGTAGAGCAGCTCACTCGTAATGAGCAGGTCGTCCGTTCGAATCGGATCAGTAGCTCCAAAAATCCTATGAATTTACGTTGAAAAATGTAAAATTTGTAGGATTTTTTGTTGACTTCTTTTATCAAGATATTGACTCTTTGCCAAAAACTTGGTATACTTAATTAGTTCTCAGCAATATTTGCGAGAGTGGCGGAATGGCAGACGCGCTGGTTTTAGGCACCAGTTCCAACGGAGTGAGGGTTCAAGTCCCTTCTCTCGCACTCAAATCCCTTGATTTTTCACGTTTTTCGTGGAAAGTCAGGGAATTTTTTGTTTTTTCACTTTATAAACGCCGTGCCGGCTGCGCATACTAACCCCAAAGTCATCAAAGGGGATGGTAAAATGCAGCGGAGCAAATGGAGACGGGTGCGCGTCGCTGTAGCGTATCTGCTGGTCGCGGTGATAACAGCTCTCGGCTGGCTGTACCATTGCCTGCCGGAGCGAGTCTACCTTGAGCCCGGGCAGGAGCTTGTTCTGCCGCGTTTCCGCTGGGTATCTCCTTTGGAAAATCTGGGTGGAAGCCGAAACGCCGCCGTGACGCGTGCAGTTGGCAGCTATCAGACGACGCTTTCATTGGGCGGCTGGCTGCCGGTCAAGACCGTTCGTACCATTGTGACAGAACGCACGGAAGTAACGGTCTGTGGAATTCCATTTGGCGTCAAGATGTTCTCGGAAGGTGCGCTGGTGGTTGGCTTTTCCAACGTCGAGCGTGCAGATGGTGAGATGGTCAGCCCTGCAAAATCCGCCGGGCTGCGGCTGGGTGACCGTGTGATCTGCATCGGGGAGACGCAGACCGAAAACAATGATGCGGTAAAAACTGCGCTGGAAACTGCGCAGGGAAACGCAGTCGAAGTCGTGTATATCCGGAACGGGGAACAGCTATTGACGACCCTGACGCCGGTCTGGGATGCGGCAACAGAACAGTGGCGCGCCGGAATGTGGGTGCGCGACTCCTCGGCAGGTGTCGGAACCCTGACCTTTGCCGACCCAAAACGCGGTGTGTTCGCTGGTCTGGGGCATCCCATCAGCGACAGCGATACCGGCGAGAGCATCACTCTGCGCAGCGGCGAAATCGTTCCCTGCGAGATCACCGGATGCAGCAAAGGCACCGTCGGCAGTCCGGGCGAGCTGAAAGGCCGCTTTTTGAGTTCCCATGCAATCGGCAGCATTTTGCTCAACGGCGAAAATGGCGTCTACGGAACGACACGCACACAATTTAAAGGGAAAACCATGCCAGTAGCCTTTGCGCAGGAAGTAGAAACCGGTGAAGCTGAGATCTGGACGACGGTCGAGGGCGAAACACCGCGTGCCTATCGGGTCATGATCGAAAAAATCAGCGACGCAGACCCACGCCGAAATATGGTAATTCGGGTCACGGACAAAGAGCTTTTAGCTGCGACCGGCGGAATCGTGCAGGGGATGAGCGGAAGCCCGATCGTTCAGAATGGGCGGCTCGTCGGTGCAGTGACGCATGTTCTGGTAAACGACCCGACCCGGGGTTATGGTATTTTCGCACAGACAATGTTAGAGCAGGCAGAAATGGCAGCAGAACGAAGCCAATAGGGGATTTTTTAGCTAAGATTTGGTAAAACTAGAGTCAGAAAAACATCGCTTTTCTTCAAAAATATACGATTTTACGAATGATTAAGAAACGTCCATAGAGCGTTCGACAAAAGTTTCCATAAAAAGGAAAAAAGAACTGTTGAACATTATGGAAAAATATGGTAAAATCCAAAGCAGTAAGGAAACTGCACATAATGGAGGAACATACGATGGATAAAGTTAGATTTTTGATGTCGGACACCAGTGCGGAGATCACCGAAGCCTGCCGGGAAGCACTGGAACAGAAGGGCGTAGAGGTGACGGTCGTTGAAAAAGACGGCACCAAGGTATTGCAGAAAATGCTTGCGGTGCGGCCACAGGTCGTTCTTCTGGATGCGTTCATGCCCGGGCTGGACGCGCTGGCGATCAAGCAGAAGTACAAAGCGGTCGGCGAGCATCGTACGACGTTCTTTGTGACGGGCGCGTTCCAGAGCGAAGAAATGGTGCAGGAGCTGCTGGACGAGGGCTTCGCTTACTATTTCGTTAAGCCGTTTGACGAGTCGATCCTTGCAAACCGCGTTCTGAAAGCGGCGATGGGGCGCGAAAATCAGCTCGTTCATACCAGCGTTGACAGCGACGAGATGCAGGTGACGGAAATCCTGCATCAGTTGGGCGTTCCGGCGCATATCAAGGGCTACCAGTTTTTGCGAGAAGCCATCCTTCTCACGATGAACGAGCCGGAATACATCAACGCGGTCACAAAACGCCTTTATCCGGATGTTGCAAAGCATAGCTCCACGACGCCCAGCCGTGTCGAACGCGCCATCCGCCATGCTATTGAAGTTGCGTGGGATCGTGGCGATGTGGATACCCTGAACAGCTACTTCGGATATACTATCCATAACCTGAGAGGAAAACCCACGAACAGCGAGTTCATTGCGATGATAGCTGACAAGATGCGGCTGGATAAACGGCAGAGAGTGGGATAAATGGATGACGGTGATTTGTGACTTTTGATTCCATAAATTTCCATAATTGGACTGCCATGCCGATAAACATAGTGAAAATAGGTATGGACGTATGGAATCAGGCCGATAAATAGCTTAAATTCAAGGCAATAAATCTCTTGTATTTATTGGGTGTAGCATCCGATGAGTACAGGAGGTTTTTGTTTTATGTTCGTACGAGATGTTGAGATGTTCATTGAATACTGTGAGAACAAGGGATTGGCTACAAAGACGATTGGAAGTTATGAGCAAACCCTGCGACTTCTCATGCTGTGGTTGGACGAACAGGGAATCACACAAACCGAGAAAATCACCCATGCGGTCATTCAAGACTACCGGCCAATAAACTCCGGCGTATCCGTCGCTTCTTCCCGATGGAACACCAAAATCGGGTAGCCCATGATACTTCAAAATGAACGGAAATCTTTCTAAATCTTTGTGTAATTCAACGATCAACTTACGAAAATCGGAAAAAACTTAAAATTCCCTCTTGCATTTCTTCCAAAGTGTGCTATAATATTCAAGCAATCGTTTCCAAGGCCGCTCGTGGGGGTAGCCGATATTGAAGGTTGTGATGGGCGCATACATTATAATATGGCCCCAACAAGTCAGAACCAGAATTGAGGTGAAAAGAATGAAACAGGGTATCCATCCGAACTACGTTGACTGCACCATCACTTGTGCATGCGGCAACGTCATCAAAACTCGTTCCACCAAGCCCGAGATCCACGTCGAAGTTTGCTCCAAGTGCCACCCCTTCTACACTGGTAAGCAGAAGCTGGTCGACACCGGCGGACGTGTTGAACGCTTCAACAAGCGTTTCGGCCGTAAGTAATTACTGGTCTTTTCTGAGCGTCGTTTCCTTCACTGGAAGCGACGCTTTTTTGTGTCTTTCTTTCGTCCGGAACGCCTTAAATCCGGTCGAAGAAAGACACTTTCTGTTTTTACACGAGATTCACAAAAAACCAACACAATTACCGACTAAAATAAACCAACGAATCATTACATGGCATTATTCTGAGACAAGGAGCGTTTTCTGTGATCGAAGTATCCCATCTCACGAAAAAATATGGTAAGCATCTCGCGGTCGACGACCTCTCGTTTACGGTCGAGGACGGTCAGATCTACGGTCTGCTCGGGCCGAACGGCGCAGGCAAGTCCACCATCATGAACATCCTCACCGGCTATCTCTCTGCGACCAGCGGAGAGGTGAGTATCGCCGGGCATCCTCTGCCGGAAGAGGCTGACGCTGCCAAGGCCTGTGTTGGCTATCTGCCGGAACAGCCGCCCCTCTACATGGACATGACAGTGCAGGAATATCTGGATTTTGCCGCCGAGCTGAAGGGCGTCAAGAAGGCGGAGCGCAAGACTCAGGTTCTCAAAGCCGCCCGGCGGACGGGTCTGGAAGCAGTTCTGCCGCGTCTGATCCGCAACCTCTCGAAGGGCTACCGTCAGCGCGTCGGCATTGCACAGGCTCTGCTTGGAAGTCCAAAGCTCATCATCTTGGACGAGCCGACCGTCGGTCTTGACCCGGCACAGGTCATCGAGATCCGGAAGCTCATCCGGGAACTTGGCAAGACGCACACGGTCATCTTATCCAGCCACATCCTCAGTGAGGTGCAGGCGGTCTGTCAACAGGTTTTGATTCTGTCCAAGGGCCATCTCGTCGCGACCGGCACCCCGGAACAGCTCAGCGAAAAGCTGAGTGCTGGCAGTGCCTTGCGCGCAACTGTTTTGGGCGAAAAAAATGTCGTGCTGTCTGCCGTCCGGAATCTGCCCGGTGTCCGGGATGTGTCTGTTGAGAGTGAAGAGAACGGTGAAATTACTTTCATCGTGGAGTGTACAGACAGCACCGACCGCCGTGCCGCTGTCTCAAAGGCTCTGACAAAAGCAGGTTGTACCGTTCTGGCCCTTGCTGTTGAAAGCAAGAGCCTTGAGGATGTCTTCCTCGAGCTGACTGGCTCCGAATCCGACAAAAACAGTGAAACGACAGAAGGAGAGGAGGACGCAGACAAATGACAGCGATTTTCAAACGGGAACTTCGCAGCTATTTTCACGGCATGATGGGCTATGTGCTAACGGCCTTTCTGCTGGCAGATACCGGCCTGTATTTTCTGGCCCTGAACCTTGGATATGGCTTGACCGATTTCAATTACTATACCCTTTATAAAACGATTTTTGTCCTGCTCATCTATTTCCCGGTTCTCACGATGCGCTCCTTGGCCGAGGAACGCCACAGCCGCACCGACCAGTTGCTCCTGACAAGTCCGGTCTCGGTCAGCGGCGTTGTGTTGGGAAAATTCTTTGCGATGTGTGCAGTCTTTGCGATTCCGTGCCTGCTGGACGTCGTGATGATTCTTGTTCTTTGGGGTCTGGGCGGAACTGTCTCTGCACTCGTTGCAAATCTGGCCGGCCTGCTCTGTTATTTTTTGATGGGCTGTGCCGCCATCGCCATTGGCGAATTTCTCTCCGGCCTGACCGAGAATCAAATCATCGCGGCCATCATGGGCTTTGCGGTGTTGCTGCTGGCCTATCTGATGCCGAGCCTGCGCAGCATGTTCAACGCCGGCAGTGCAGTCGCTCTGGCTGTCTTTACTGGTCTGGCCGGTGCGGCATCTCTGGCAGCTGGTCTGCGCACCCGGAGCTTTACGCTGGGATGTCTGAGCTTTGCCGCCCTTTGCGTGGCTCTCTGCGCGCTCTTCCTCTTAAAAAGCGCGTGGCTGACCGAGGCGTTCAGCGCGGTGCTGGCAGCTCTCTGCCTGTTCACTCCGTTTGAAGAGTTCGTCAACAGCAATTTCTCGATTCCGGTGCTGGTCTATTACCTGACCGTGACAGCGGTCTTTCTCTTCCTGACGGCACAGGGTATCGAGAAACGCCGCTGGAACTGAGAGGAGGAAAAACGATGAAACTGAAAAAATCTTCTCAGCCGGTCAACAAAGGCGCGTTCCGAAGTGGCATCTGGTCAGCGGCAATCACGGTCGCTGTCATCGTTCTGGCGATTCTGGTAAACCTCGTTGTCCGCGCGGTTCCTACTAAATACACCGAGTTTGACCTTTCGGAAGCCGGACTCTACACCCTGAGTGACAGTTCCAAGGAAATCGCCCGGGATCTGACACAGGATGTCACCATCTATTATCTCTGTGAGACGGGCAGTGAGGACACCATCATCTCCAAGCTGCTTGATATTGTCAATATCAGTTGACAGAAAAAACTCAAAGAGTAAGCACATCATGCAGCCATTGTCTGGGCAGCATAA
>CAKTEM010000013.1 GCA_934548045.1 uncultured Faecalibacterium sp.
ATATTGAAATCAATAAACAAATCGTCAATAGACTAAAAGAACGTAACCAACTTTATGCTGTCTACTACACATGGAGGAAAAGTAAATGATTAAAGATTATGGAGACCGCACCGAATTTGAAACTGGTGCCAAGCGCGATATGCACGCAGGGAAAGGCCGTATGGACCTTCTGCCTTGGTATGGCATTATGGAGGTCAGCAAGCACTGCGAAGAAGGTGCGCTGAAGTACGGCGAGCACAATGTGGACAAGGGGATTCCTCTGCATTCGCTGCTGGACAGTGCTTCTCGGCATCTGGCAAAGTACATGGTCGGTATGGACGATGAGGATCACCTGCGCGCTGCCTGCTGGAACCTGCTCTGGGCACTGAACCAGCGGGTGACACACCCGGAGTTGGATGATAGATTTCTTAGCAAATTAAAATCAGAAAACTCGGAAGATAGTGGAATCGCACGGGAACCTGTTGTTTCGGTTGTCTGTAAAAGATGCGGCGCGCATTTTGACGTTCCAGCCGAAAAGTGGAACAAAATTAGATTTCCGGGCCATTATGTAAATGATTTCTATATTATGAAATGCCCGTATTGCGATGATAATGCAGAGATTGTGGAGGTAAACACCGATGAATGACTGGATGCGCGAAGTGGACTATGCAACCTACTGCCCGAAGTGCAAAAGCTTCAAGGTACTGGAAACGGACGAGCCTTGCAATGAGTGTCTGACGGAATGTGCGCGGGAAGGAACTAAGAAACCTATCAACTTCAAAGAAGCCAAGGTGAAGGTTAAATGATATTTACCGAAGAGGATTTGAACTCCCTGAACGCTATTGCTGGATTTTTGCGTTCGTTTGGCTTCAATGATATGGCGGAATATCTGCTTGGCCTTCAACGCAAAATTGCAGAGAGCATGAAGACGCGAAAATAACAGGCTCCTTTATGGAGGTGATTAGCAATGGAACGTTTTCAGAAACAGGTATTAGACGAAAGTGATTACATGGCAACCATAAAACTTGCAACTACTGTAAGGAATATTATAAAGATATTTCTTATGCCGGTTGCATTTTGGGTGGCGTGTGTGATTGCCGTCTATAAATGGACGTGGAAGACTATCGGTTGGTAATCTAGTAGTATTGAGCCGTGGAGAAATCTGCGGCTCTTTATTTTTTATAAAGGAAAGGAATAACTATGCTGAAAAAACTTGTTGCCCGTATCAAAAAGATATTTCGTGCGAAACCCAGCACTGTTGAGTGCAAATCCAATCCTCTGATGGATGCCATTTCTGCATGGAATGTCGCTAAAAACCATTTCGATAACTGCGACCCGGATTGTATTTCTACAGCTATCTTTGAGTTGCAGGCTGCAGAGTGCCGTTTGGATGCTGCGAGGAGGGCTGTTGCATGAGCGCATTTTATTTTTCAGCCTATAAATGTAGTTTATGCGAACAGAAATTCAACGACGGACTCTGTTATGTGGGGTTGGCAGATGCTCTGAATCATGTACCTGAACTGAAAAGATTTGAACCGGTTCACCATTGCGAGCATGGAAACATCGGCTTTGGAGATTTTATGGGGTTTGAAAGGGTTGATGAAAATGACTGATATTTGGCAGAGCGCAGAGCAGATGCTACAAGGGAGGCACGTGGGATGAACGAACTGTATAACCAGATTTACCGGTGCAGGAAGTGCGGTAAGGAGTTCTGCCCGGTGACGGCACATGGGAGAGCTGCTGCAGGCAAGGACATGAACGAATTTATAAGGCGTGCAAACGGAACGCCGAAGTACATATCTGAACGAATGGCACTGGTTCCGAAATTGTACGCACAGCACAACTGTGATAACGGTGATATTGGTGTGGCTGACTTTATCGGATATGAAAGGCAGGAAATCTAATATGGACGATTTTTTCAAGAAGATGTGCTTTTACGCTGGACAGCTGGCATGTCTGGTTCTGGTGGGGTGCGGTATTGCACTTGCGATATCGCTCACCATGTTGCTCATGCGATTCATGTGGAGCATTGTGTGAGGTGTCCTATGGAGAAACACACTTTTATATTTACCTGCAAAGACAATGGTGGCGGATACCAGAGTTTTGAAGTTAGAGCTGCTGACAAGCAGGAAGCTATCCGTAAAGGTATGAAGACCGCAAAGAAATATGCGTGCGGCGATATTTGCGGCGACTGGGGGTGTAGGTTGAAGTTAGATGTGAGCGAATAAAAAATCCTCCACCAGAGATGAATCTGATAGAGGACCGCGAAATATTCTTTGTGCTTTATGAGATGATTAGTCTCGAAATTATATTCGGAGGTATGAAACTATGACGAAAGACACGAAGAACTTGATTAGTTTGCTGTGGGCAAGCAAAGGGTATATGCTGGTCGGTACGGCTTTGGCTATTGCTGGAAGTGCTCTGACAATACGAGGAGCCTATTGGGATGGCACACACGCTATGCTTGCAGGCATGATTAGACTTGACAAGGAGAAGACAATGGAAATCGTTGATAAAATAAGAAACGAAAAAGATAACGTTGACTAATCAACCGCATGGAGCCGTGGAGAAATCTGCGGCTCTTTTATTTTCTAAGCCAATTAGATATGGTTGACTGCGAGACATGGAGAAGATCTGCAATATCGACCTGCTTCATTCCACTTTTAGCAAGGTCTTTTGCAATTACTATTTTATCGGCGTTACTAGCGATGGCAGGTAAAATATATTCACCAATATACTTTACACCAGTTTTGCTAACAGCTTGAATACGCATTGTGCCGTCATTAAAAGCCATTTTTGCTATTTTCGCACCAGTCTTGTGATTCACTTTGAGAAATGCAGAGAAAACATTGTTCAAGTTTGCAGGTGTTAAAACTTTTGCTAAATTGTTACCTATAGTAATCTTCCTTACTTCTTTTTCAAAACATTAGAAACGGTAGCTTGGGAAATGTTCAAAATCGCTGCTATTTCCTGCTGAGTGTGTTTGTTTCGGCTTAGATCTTTGATAACTTCATTTCTTTGAGCAACAGAAGTTATCTTGGGAAGAAGTTCAGCAGCTTGAATTACTACACCGGACTTTGTGACCTTCTTAAAAAGTATACTTCCATCGTCAAAAACGGCTCTAGCGACTTTGGCACCAGTTCGCTTGTTCTCGTTAAAGGCAAGTGAGAGAAGATTTGCAGTCTTTTTTTCGGCTTTGTCCCAGTCAAGCGAGGTGAAGACTTTCATCAGGTTGGAACTCATCCTATCCCTCCTTTAAATATTAGATTGATAATAGTATATTATTAAATTGATATTTTGTCAAGCTTTTTTTGGAAAGGAAAACAACGAAATGCCAACGAATCTTTTGAATGTGTTCGACCAAAGAAATTTCAAGAATACAGAAAAGAAGTCAGATGAACTTGTTGAACTGACTTTTAAGCTCAATCCCACATCTGGCACTAAATTTGCGAGGGCCGTCTTTGAAGATGGATCGGCCTTGGTGAAACAAATATCTGAAGGGGGTGCATATAAAAATGTGATGCAATTTCCTAAAATCATATCCATTTCTCAGAGAGCGGAAATCATTAAAGAACTTCATCAGCACTATACACAGCAGGATATCGCGGCCATCTTAGATGTTTCTCAAGCCACGGTTTCTGCTGCAATTCATATCATAGATAGAAAGGAAAGAAATTATGAGAATCATTGAACCTAAGTACGAAATCCTCACTGATATTTCTGAGGGAGGCATAAAAGAGCTCCAGCAGATTGAGCGAGTTGCCCGTGTCTGCTACAAGAGCGAGGACAAAATTACGTCGGATGGGGAATCGGCGAAGAAGCTGGTGGGCTTTCTGGTGAAGCAGGGGCATGAGGCTATGCTGGAGCATTCTCAGCTGAGCGTGCTGTTCACCTGTGACCGGGCAATTGCCAATGAACTGGTGCGGCACCGCATTGCGAGCTTTGCACAAGAGAGCACCCGGTACTGCAATTATGCAGGGGAGAAGTTTAGCGGGGAGCTGAGCTTTATTCGACCGTATTATATTCCTTGCGAACCTAAGGAAAAAGCAATCAAAGCAGCCAGTTCGAGCGAGGAATTAAAAAAACTCGAAACGGACTATCAAAACCACAATGCATGGTACTGGACTTGTGATGATGCTGAAAAAAGCTACAAAACTCTCATTGCCAATGGTATGCGCCCCGAACAGGCTCGCTGCGTGCTGCCGCTGTGCTTGAAGACGGAAATCGTGGTCACTGCCAACTACCGTGAGTGGCGCAATATCTTCAAGCTGCGTACTCCTGTGGCGGCCCATCCTCAGATGCGCGAACTTATGTGCCCGCTGCTGAAGGAGCTGCAGAGCAAGATCCCGGTAGTGTTCGATGATATTTACACGTACTGGCCGAAGGATGACCAGACGAGAAAGGAAAGTGTGGAGAAGTAACTATGAAAAATCGTATTATTTGTGTCTTTGCATGTCTGATGATGCTCGTGAGCTGTGTTGTTCTGTGCAGCTGCTCCGAAGCGGATAAGGTCAATCGGAACATTTCCAAGCAGGCTAACTACTTTGAAGCTGAGCGCCGGATCACGGTCTATAACGCGCGTACCGACAACGTTATCCTTGAAATGGAAGGCGCTATGTCCATCTCAAACAATGACAGCAACGAACTGGTGTGTACGGTGAAGACTGGTCCGAACGAGTACAAGAAAAACTATATTTACCTGAACGAGTACACCATGTATGTTGTTGAGGATATCACCGGCACTCATACTGATCCGTACCACTACAAGCTCTACTTCCATACGGATATTCTGCCGGATGTGGAGGTTCGTTCATGACTTACCTTGACGAGGCTGTTGCAATCGGCGTTCAGATGGCATCTGGTTTGCTTGCACCGGCGAGTCTGACGGATATTTACATCATGATTGCTCGGAAGCATAGGATTCCGCCACAGAAGGTCGAAACCTCTATCAGGAGCGCTGTTTGTGAAATCAGTGAGCAGATGGGTGTACACTTTACGCCTATGACTTATGTTCACGTGGTGGCGCTGGGCGAAAAATATCGAAAGAAGATGATGAAAGCTATATGACCACCTATGAATATGTAGACAAAATTGGGGTGCCCGTTTGGATGAGCGGCTTCGATGCTCTCATTGATGCCATCGATATTCTCAAAGGTGCCCTGCAGAACAACGAATCTCCCACCATTGTGGACATCAACCGGCAGTTGTGCTTGAAGTATCACACGAGTGCCATTGCGATGGACAGGCTCCTTCGTCGGGCAGTGGACTATGCTGTGGTTCGGAAGCAGAAGCATGAGCCGCTTTATTACGAGGTGCTGGGCGATACTCCTCGGCAGGCGATGCCATTGAAGCAGTTCCTATACATTTCTGCAAGATATTTGATGCGAGAGGAGATGCAATAAGCAATGATGAGGATTTATAGCATTGACGAGAAGAGCGTCAAGGATGGTAAGGTTTGGGTGCGTATTCGTGGTACCAATCCGACCATTCAGAAGCCTGTCGCTGAGATTTCGTATGAGGAAACGATGGCGGCGGTGGTCTTCCGGTACAAGGATGAGCATTGCAAGCGGATGGTAAGCATCATCAACCTTGACATCATGATTAAGGACTGATATTCTTAGGACAGAAAGGGTGTGCTCTGGATGGGATTTTCTAAGGATCTGAAGGAAATTATCATGATGCGGATGGCACTAAAAGAGAAGAAGCGGCAGGAAGAGGAAGCTGAGCGGCGGTGGGCTGCATTTATCGGTATGCTATTTTTCGCTGTCATCATGGTGTGCTTCTTTATCATGACGCTGTTTGAAAATTTAGGCATCATCCGCTGAAAAGGGGAGGCTCTGGAGCAATTTCAGGGCCTTTTCTTTTTGATGTCAAGATTTGTCAAAGATTGTCACGGTGTGAATTTTTGGCCATTTTTTCTCGTGGAATTTCTGTCAATAGTTGTCAATGCGTGAAAAAATGGCGATTTTATGGCCAAAAACCCACTTTGTGGCCAAAAATTTTTGCAAAAATGGCCACAACTTTTGACGTAGATACGTTAAAAATATGCCGTTTGGCCAAAAACCCACTTTTTTCTTAATTTAATAAAAAAATTAAAAATTTTATATATAGTAGTTGGAAATAAAAATGGGTTTTTGGCCACAGCGAGTTTTCTGCTCGAATTGGCCAAGAGGGCCACCACTTTCACCTTGTAAAAGAACGACAAAAACTATATAATTGAGTTACGAGGTGCAAAGTTATGAAAAAGCGTGAAATTCCGTTTATGGCCCAGTATGAAAACGAGTTTGGTTATCACGAGTGGACTACGCTGGACAGCGCGAACAATCTGGTGCGCTGCTACTACAACGGCGATACAGAGCTTCATGTGAAAGAACCCTGGTGCGAATGCGGCATCAGGATGAGAAAGATGCAGAACCAGGAACAGTGGCGTTGCCCGATTTGCGGCAAGGTCTATGATATTTCCGACATTGATTGGCCGATGCCCTATTGGGATGACGAGGCTGGTCTGAAGAATGACTATGGTGAATATATGTACCCGGATGCTGAGAAGCGTGCAGGCCCTCCCGAAGTGTATGAGGATGCGCCCTTTACATGGTATCTGTAAGGCAAAATTTTAAGGATTGTCACGTTTGTGGCAGTCCTTATATTTTTACCAAACATTGACACGTATTACCAAAAACTACCGCGTAAATTTCTTGCTCTTTTATGGGAGGAACAGTGTGCGTAAAAACATGCTGTTCCTCTTTTATTTTTGGAGGTTTGTATGCTAGAGAACAAATTTAAAACAGGATTGGTGAAAGACCTGAAGAAACGCTTTCCCGGCTGCATGGTCGTTCATCTTGACCCGAATGAAATTCAAGGGATTCCGGATCTCTTGGTTTTATATCGAGACAGATGGGCAGCACTCGAAGGAAAGAAGACAGGAAAGGCATCGCATCGTCCGAATCAAGACTACTATGTAGGCAAGATGAACGAGATGAGCTATGCCTCTTTTATTTATCCTGAGAACAAGGAGGAGATACTGGATGAAATGGAACGATCATTCGCGACTGCAAGGCCAGCACGCCTTTCTGGGAGCGAGTAAGTATCACTGGCTCAACTATGACACTGCTCGGATTGCAGAAGCCTATGTGAACTTTCAGGCAAAAGAGCGAGGGACACGCCTCCATGCGTATGCTGCAGAAAGCATTGCGCTGGGACAGAAGCTTCCTCGGAGTAAGAAGACGCTCAACTCTTATGTTAATGATGCCATCGGTTTTCAAATGTCCCCTGAAGTGGTTCTTTATTATTCGGAGAACTGCTATGGTACGGCAGATGCAATCCATTTTGCAAACAACTTCCTGCGCATCCATGATTTGAAGAATGGTCTGGTACCGGCACACATGGAACAGCTCTTTATCTATGATGCACTTTTCTGCCTGGAGTATGGCATCAAGCCTCGTGATATTCAGATCGAGAACCGCATCTACCAGAACGATGATATTTGGATCGTGAATCCGACCTATGAGGATATCGACCCCATCATGGCCAAAATCATCGAGTTCGATAAGATCATCACCGAACTGAAGTTAGGAGCTACAGCATGAATCCGGTAGAAAGAGATATTCGAGGATATTTCGGAATCGCATCCGAAGAGGATATCCTGGAACATTACGGAACCAAAATGCATTCGGGAAGATATCCGTGGGGTTCCGGCGAAAATCCGTACCAGCATTCGGGTGATTTCCTTTCCCGTGTTGAAGAACTGAAGAAAGGCGGCATGAAGGAGAAAGATATTCTCAAGACCATTAACGATTCGCTTCCTGAAGAATATAAGATGGGTGCTACTGAATTCCGTATGGCCCAGCGAAGAGCCATCCACGAGCGTCAGCAGCTTAAATATGACCGTGCACGTGCATTGGCACAGGATGGCCTTGGCCCCACTGAAATCGGTCGTAAAATGGGCCTTTCTGAATCTACAGTTCGCTCAATGTTGAAGAACGATAAGGCTGATAAATATACCCGTTCTCAGGAAATCGCCGAAACATTGAAAAAAGAAGTTGATAAAAAGGGCATGGTCGATGTGTCGGAAGGCACTAATCTGGTTCTTGGTATTTCTGAAGGCGACTTGGATGATGCTGTTTTTATCTTGGAGTCAGAGCAGGGATATCACCGTTATGGCGTTGGTATCCGTCAGCCAACAAATATCAACCAGCAGACGAACATCACCGTTCTAGCAAAACCGGAGTTCGATCAGAAATATGCGTATCAGCATCAGAATGAGATTCAGTCCCTCGGTGACTACCGTTCTGAAGATGGTGGTGAAACCTTCAAGAAGCTCCAGCGTCCCAGCAGCATGAGTTCTGACCGTGTTTGCATCCGGTATGGTGACGAAGGCGGATTGGATAAAGATGGCGTTATCGAGATTCGGCGAGGCGTTGCTGACCTGAACCTCGGAAAATCGCATTATGCTCAGGTTCGTATCATGGTGGACGACAGTCATTATCTGAAAGGTATGGCTGTATATTCTGATGATATTCCTGAAGGCTACGATGTGGTGTTCAACACCAACAAGAAATCCGGTACTCCGAAAATGAAGGTCTTGAAGCCCATCAAGGATGACCCGGACAATCCCTTCGGCGCAGCCATCAAGGCAAATGGCCAGAGCACTTATATTGGTGAGGACGGAAAGGAACATCTGTCACCCATCAATAAGCTGAAGGAAGAAGGCGACTGGGACACCATGGCGAAGAACCTTTCGTCGCAGTTCCTCTCTAAACAGCCCATCAAGTTGATGAAGCAGCAGTTGGACCTCACGATTGCTGACCGCAAGGCAGAATATGATGAAATCATGCAGTACGATAATCCGACAGTTCGGAAGAAACTGTTGATGGATTTTGCTGACACCTGCGAAGGCAACTCGATGACACTGAAAGCATCTTCTTTCCCTGGTCAGGCAACAAAGGTTATTTTGCCTTTGACTAAAATCGGCGAAAAAGAATGTTACTGTCCTGCATATCCTGATGGCACCCAGCTTGCACTGGTTCGCTTTCCACATGCAGGTACCTTCGAGATTCCCATTGTGACTGTCAATAACAAGAATTTGTCCGGCCGCAGGAACCTTGGTTCGGTGCAGGATGCAATCGGCATCAATGCTAAAGTTGCAGAGCGTCTGTCCGGTGCTGACTTTGATGGTGATACTGTCGTAGCTATCCCAATATCGAGTAAGGTCAATATTAAATCCACCCCTGCTCTGAAGGACTTGAAGGACTTTGACCCGAAGACTGCGTATGCGGTGCCTGAAGGAAACCCCAATGGCGTACACCTCATGAAGAAAGAGGAAAAGCAGAAAGAGATGGGAATCATTTCCAATCTTATTACTGACATGACTCTTCGGGGTGCACCTGAAAGCGATATTGCCCGTGCTGTTAAGCACTCCATGGTTGTTATTGATGCCGAGAAGCATAAGCTGGACTACAAACGTTCCGAACGCGAAAATGGCATCCGAGAGTTAAAGGAGAAATGGCAAATCCGAGTTCAGGAAGATGGTAGTGAAAAATATGGTGGCGCATCCACCCTCCTGTCCAGACGGAAACAGACTGTCCGGGTGCCTGAGCGTAAAGGAAGCCCCCATATCGACAAGGAAACTGGCGAGAAGATTTATAAAGAGTCTGGTCGTACGTATATTAACCGGAAGACTGGGAAGCGAGTATTAGCTACAAATGAAGTAAGTCTTATTTCCATAACTCCCGACGCACGAACATTGTCTTCCGGTACTGTCCAGGAGAATCTTTATGCCGATTTCTCGAATGAATTGAAGGCTCTGGCTAATCAGGCACGAAGAGAAGCAAAAAATACAAAAGGTATCAAAAAGAGTCCTAATGCCGCCGAAAAATATAGAGCCGAAGTTGAGTCTATCAACGCCAAGCTCAATGCAGTTATCGGTAACAAGCCGAAAGAACGGCGTGCAAGCATCATTGCAAACGAGAATATTAAGGCTAAAGTGCAGGCTCAAGGCTTGGACTACAAGAGAGACAAGAAGGAAATCAAGAAAATTGCCGCTGTTGAGATGCAGCGTGCACGTGATTCTGTCGGCGCAAACGGCAGTAAGGTGAAGATTACGTTTACCGATCGTGAATGGGAAGCAGTTCAGGCTGGTGCAATCTCTGACTCGAAGTTGATGAAGATTCTGAACGCGTCGAAGTCGGATGAAATCATCAAGAGAGCGATGCCGAAGGCGAGCACAACGCTGTCTTCCGCCAAACTGGGCAAAGCACAGGCCATGTTGGCAAATGGCTATACCTATGCAGAGATTGCAAAGGCTTGTGGTGTTCCCGAATCTACGATTTACGACAATCTTAACAAGTAAGAAAGGCTTTGAACTATGATTCGATGCTTTTTAACCACTGTTGATAACCCTTATAGCCCTTATGAACAGTTCGAGGACTGGTATCGGTTCGATATTGACAAGGGCTATAACTCGTCTGGACTGCTGATGCGGATGGCTTACACCTCTGACCAGCTCACGGACGCAGAAAATGCGTATGAAATTGAGCAGGCTATCGACCAAATTGTGGCCAATGATCCGCTCAATATCTACAAGAAGCTCAAAATCGAAATCAAAGACGATGCTCTCGGAGAGCAAACAGCGTAAAAAGGGGTATAGGGGGGCTTGAAAAATACACCCCCTCCCCAAATCGCGCTGGTCCTTGATTTTGCTCTGGCGGAAAAATTGATATTTGAGTTCGG
Organism: uncultured Faecalibacterium sp.; assembly: GCA_934548045.1. GTDB lineage: Bacteria > Bacillota > Clostridia > Oscillospirales > Ruminococcaceae > Faecalibacterium. The sequence goes on from CAKTEM010000013.1 coordinate 10,708, forward strand.
AGGTTATTCTAGGTGATATGTGGTCAAAAATTAAAGAGTTTCCGAACTACTCTGTATCTGATGATGGGCGAGTTCGGAATGATCAACGAGAAAAACAGAAATCATTGAAGAAAACGCCATCAGGTTATTTGGCAGTAGACCTTTACAGAAACGGAAAGAGAACAACTGCTAAAGTTCATCGGTTGGTAGGAGAGGCATATATTCCAAACCCGATGGGCTTACCCCAAATAAATCACATGGATGGTAACAAATTCAATAATTCATCTGAAAATTTGGAGTGGGTATCTGCAAAAGACAACATGACTCATGCAGTAAGGAACGGTCTGTGGCATCCGAGTTACGGTATGCTTGGAAAAAGAAACCCTAATGCTGGACGAGCTGGTATTCAGGTACGAGTTGTTGAAACTGGAAATGTGTATCAAAGTATTACAGAATGTGCTAGAGCCATTAACGGCAATGATAGACATATCTGTGACTGTTTGTCTGGTCGGCAGCGTACACATAGGGGATATCACTTCGAGTACGTATAGATACTGCTAAGAACTGCCGAGGTTTCAGGGTGTAGACTGGGCCTCGGTGGTTTTTGTAAGAGTTTATGGGAGGGTGCTCTCTTCAGACAGCCTCCATTTGATTCACCTCTTTTCTTGTGTAAAGGAATTTGTGAGCCTCCAAAAAATCATTTTTCTTCTCCTTTCAAATGATTAGAAAGACACCACAACCGGCTCCCATAAACTCTTACAAAAGCCATTGAAAAGTAAGTAGAACAGGCATGATTCTAATGAAAACTCAATCAAAATAGAACAGAAGGATGACAAAAATGAGGACAAAGAAAGCTGCTTCTGAAGACGTGGCTCCCATGCGGCCAACATTGTCCCCAGAAGTACGAGAAAACCAGATGATTTCCCTGGCAATGGATCTGGTAGAGAAGCGTCTGCGAGAAGGAACAGCATCTTCAGCTGAAACGACCCATTTTCTGAAACTGGCTACGGTCAAGTCAGAACTGGAGAAGAAAAAGCTGGAAGCAGAGAACACGCTCCTTCATGCAAAAGCAGATGCCATTCAGGCGGCCAAGGATAATGCGGTTCTCTACAAGGAAGCTATCCAAGCAATGCGGGAATACGGCGGTGTAGCAGATGACGACGAACCACAGAACTTATTCTGAGCTTTGCCAGTATGCAACCTTTGAAGACCGATTCCGTTATTTGCAACTGCATGGTGCTGTTGGGCATGATACATTCGGATTTGACCGGTATCTGAATCAGGACTTTTATCAATCCAGAGAATGGCGAATGTTCCGTGACAAAATTATTGTTCGGGACATGGGATGCGACCTCGGTGTTCCTGACCACGAGATTACAGACTGGGTTATCCGAAACGGAAAGCCTATCCGACCGCGCATTATTATCCACCACATAAATCCCATTACGAAAGAAGACGTGCTGGAGCACCGAGAGTGCTTGCTTGACCCCAATAATGTGATTTGCGTATCCGATCGAACACACAAGGCAATCCATTATGGGGATGACAGCATTCTGAAACCAGCATTTACAGAACGAAGACCGGGCGATACCTGCCTATGGAAGTAAAAAACGATTTAGTCGTCATAAGAGCGGATAAATCAATCGTAATTTCAAAAATCATGATTGAAGATTACGAAGAAACTGTGTATAATATAGTTTGAAGGAAGGAGAATGATTATGCTTATTCGTTTTTCTGTTGAAAACTATATGTCGTTTAAGGAACAACAAATATTTTCCATGGCGGCTGGTAAGGGTTCTCGACATCCCTCACACATTGTGTCGATGAATGGAAATCGACTTTTGAAAAGTAGCTTTATTTTTGGAGCGAATGCTGCAGGAAAGTCGAACTTTATACGTGCAATTGACTTTATGCGTCATATTGTAATTTCAGGTGATTCAAAAATTGGAAGAAGCCGTGATCGATACTTTCGGATTGATCCAGCTTGTAGCGAGAAACCGGGAGTGTTCCAAATAGAGCTAGCTACAAATAATGGACTATACTCTTATGGGTTTTCTATTGATTATAAAAATAGAGAATTTGAAGCGGAATGGCTTTATGACATTACCAATGAAAAAGAGATCTGCTTTTTTGAGAGAGATATAGAGAAAAATGAAACAAAAACAGATCTGAAAATTCCCCAAAATTCAAAAGATGAAATGCGTTATGAAGTGTATAAAACAGATATTAGCGCAAACCGGCTGCTTCTGAGTGAAATTGCAAAAAAAGATATTGATGAAGATTCTGTTTTTGCGCCACTGAAGACAGTCTATAACTGGTTTTTGAAGATTGTGGTGATTTATCCATATAGCCATGCTCGGGAAATAAATAATTTCTTCGTAAACAATAGTGGGGATACAACCTCTCTTGCTAAAATGCTTTCAGGATTTGATACAGGAATAGAAAGCATTTCGTCTCAGAAAAAAACGTTGGAAGAAGCACTCTCATTCATGCCGAAAGAAGAACTGGAACAAATTATTTCCATTATAGAAAACGAAATTCAAGAACATGAAGAAATTCGTGCATCTATGAATGAAGGGGCCAAAAAGTCTATTGGCATTGATAATCGAAGATTTGTCCTGTCTATGGAAGATGGGGAGTTGATGGCAGAAGAACTGATGATGAACCATGGTAATAAGCAGGACTTGTTTGATTTATTTGACGAATCTGACGGTACGCAAAGACTGTTCGATTTGATTCCTGCGTACGAAGTGGTGAAAAATGGGCGTGTTGTCCTTATTGATGAAGTGGATCGTAGTTTTCATAGCAAACTGACAGAGGAGTTCGTCAGAAGATACTTTGAACTGACAGAGGGCAATGCCTGCCAGATGATTTGCACAACACATGATCTTAATCTTCTCACTTTAAATCTGTTACGGAAAGATGAAATATGGTTTGCTGAAAGAGACAATGAACACAGCACGCGGCTATATTCACTAAGTGAGTTTAAAACGCGGAACGATAAAAACATCTTGAATGACTATGTTCAGGGGCGCTACGGTGCAATTCCTTGCATTTCGGAAATTGATAGCGAGGAGGCTTAATATGGCAATTCCTCGTAGATTAAATGCACACAGTCGATTCGATAGACCTGAAAATCAAGATGTAAAGCGTGTTGTTTTTCTCTCTGTTGAGGGAGAAGTGACAGAGCAACAGTATTTTCAGTTTGTAAGATTATCTCGAGAAAAGCTTGGAATTAAATCTGTGGTCGAAATTCATGTGTTGCAACGTGGGGACAGTTCGAGTTCGCCTGGAAAAGTAGTGGAACTACTCGAAAATTTTTTGGATGTAAGAAATAATGAAAACTTTGAAGCCGAAATTGATGGTCTGGAGTTAAAACGATACTCTAAAGAATTTATTCATCAGTATCTTGAAGAGCCTGAAACGATTGGACAGAAAGAAAAAAGACGCTTTGAAGCATATCTTAGAGAAGAACAACTTGATTTGCAATATTTGTTTTTTCTGAACAAATTTAAAGGTGCCAATAATGGAGAAAATGATGTTTTTGCAATCGTTATTGATCGCGATTCTGGAAATCACAACCCAGAAAAGATGGCGAAAATCTTTGAGGAGTGCGATGAGAAGGGATACCAATGTTTTCTTACAAACCCAAGATTTGAATTCTGGTTGCTTCTTCATGTCGCAGATGTAAAGCATGAATACCCTGATGAACTTGAAAAAATGCTAGATTATACGGATAGGACTGTAGAGAATCATCTGCGTGAGAAGACGGGCGAAGTGAAAAAACTGCAGAAAAAAGTATTTGACACCTATTTTCTATCAAATATTGATATCGCGATTGGGAGAGCTAACGAGCTATGCAGTTCTCGAAATGAACTTTTAGATCAGCTCGGAAGTAATCTTGGAGACCTCTTTGAAATTTTAAGAGAATAAATTACTTTGGCGCACTGGCTTAACGGCTGGTGCGCTTTTCTTTTTTATAAGGAGCAACTATGGACAGCATTCTCACTTCTGTAAAAAAGCTGCTGGGTCTGCCTGCGGACTACGAGGCGTTTGACCCAGACATCATCATGTACATCAACACTGTGTTGATGATCCTTTCCCAGATGGGCGTGGGCCCGAAAGAAGGCTTTTTCATCTCCGACAAAAGTGCTACTTGGGACCAGTTCATTGCTGACCCGGTGAAGGTGGAAGCAGTAAAAGCCTACGTGGCTGTAAAGGTGCGGCTGCTGGGTTTCGATGTGCCGCAAAGCAGTGTGACCAAAGAGGCTCTGCAGAATACCGCATCCGAAATGGAGTGGCGGTTGAACGTAGAGCATGACCATCCCGAAGAGTAAAGCACCTACCTTATTATAATAGGAGGCCAGAAGATGGCACTTTCAAACACGGCCACGCCGATTTACTATGGCCGGTTTCGAGAGGCCGTAATTCGGGGTGAAATTCCGGTATGCCGAGAAATCTCGATGGAGATGAACCGGATTGATGATCTGATTGCAAATCCAGGCATCTACTATGACGATAAGGCAGTTGAAGGCTTTGTAAAGTTCTGCGAGAACGAGCTGACCCTTACCGATGGCGGCGACCTGAAACTGCTGGATTCCTTCAAACTCTGGGCCGAAGAGATATTTGGCTGGTACTATTTTGTAGACCGCAGTATCTATGTGCCCAATCCCGGAGGACATGGCGGCCACTACGAGCGGAAACGCATTAAGAAGCGGCTTATTACCAAGCAGTATCTTATTATTTCCCGTGGTGCCGCCAAGACCATGTATAATTCGTTCATTCAGAGCTACTTCCTGACGGTGGATGTATCAACCACCCAGCAGTGCACTACAGCACCCACCATGAAACAAGCAGAAGAGGTCCTTTCACCGATCCGTACAGCCTTGGCTCGGTCGAAGGGGCCTCTTTTCAAGTTTATGACGGAAGGAAGCCTGCAAAACACGACCGGTGCCAAATCTGACCGCGTGAAACTGGCTTCGACCAAGAAGGGCATCGAGAACTTCCTGACGAATAGTCTGCTGGAAGTCCGTCCCATGACCATTGACAAGCTGCAGGGCCGAAGGGACCGTGTGGCAACTGTTGACGAATGGCTGAGCTGTGACATCCGGGAAGATCCTATTAGTGCTCTCGAACAGGGTGCATCGAAGAATGAAGACTATCTCATAGTTGCAACCAGCTCAGAAGGAACGGTCCGTAATGGCTGTGGTGACACAATCAAAATGGAGTTAATGGACATCCTGAAAGGGGAGTACATCAACCCACATGTGTCCATCTGGTACTACAAACTGGATTCCATCGATGAAGTTACAAACCCTGAGATGTGGCTGAAAGCAAACCCGAATTTGGGACAGACGGTCAGCTACGAAACGTACCAGCTGGATGTAGAACGTGCAGAAAAAGCGCCTGGTTCCAGAAACGACATTCTGGCCAAGCGCTTTAATATTCCTATGGAGGGCTATACTTACTTCTTTCCGTATGAAGAAACCCTGCCGCATCGTCACCGAGATTACTGGCAAATGCCTTGTGCTCTTGGCGCAGACTTGTCGCAAGGTGATGACTTCTGTGCGTTTACATTCCTGTTTCCTATGGCAAACGGCTTCTTTGGGGTAAAAACCAGAGACTACATTACTTCTTATACACTGTCGAAGCTTCCACAGGCGATGCGTCAGAAGTACGACCAGTTCATGCAGGAAGGCACGCTACAGGTGTTCGAGGGCACCGTGCTGGACATGATGCAGGTCTATGATGACCTTGACAACTTTATCCAGCAGAATGACTACGATGTTCGATGCTTCGGCTACGACCCCTATAACGCCAAGGACTTCGTGGAACGTTGGTGTGCTGAGAACGCACAGTTTGGTGTGGAGAAAGTCATTCAGGGCGCAAAGACCGAGAGTGTTCCCCTGGGTGAGCTGAAGAAGCTTTCCGAACAGCGGAAACTGCTATTTGATGAGGCTCTTATGCAATTCGCCATGGGTAACTGCATTGCTTTGGAGGATACGAATGGCAACCGCAAACTGCTGAAACGCCGGTCTGACCAGAAGATTGATGCTGTGGCTGCCATGATGGATGCTTACATTGCATGGAAACTGAACCGGGAGATGTTTGAGTAAATCAGACGACTTTCTGATAGACTTCGCCATTGCTGGTCATGTACAATTTGGTTTCCTTCTTGGGGCTTTGGAGAGCATCGTCAGCGAGTTCCAGAAGAGGCAGTTCTGTTTTGTTGGAAAGCTCGTCAATAGTTTTGAAGAGTTCGTTTTCGACCTCAGAATATCCGCCTTTGGGAATGGACATGCCGATGACCTTTACATCCTTGTGTGCATCCTGAATGGTGGTGCCAAATGCGCTCAGAGAACGGAGCATACGATTCTTGGAACTGGTGAGAACCTGCTTCATATCGTTGTGAATGTTTTCGAGATAGAGCTTGTTCCAGTTCTGGGAATAGTAGACCTCCATAACGCTGCTCATGACATAGAGCTGCATTGCAAGATCAAGCGTCTGCTTTGCCTGCAGAACAGCTGCACATTGCTCGGAAGGCTTACCGGATTTTTTGGAAGCAATCTTATCTTCCAGCTGGGTGGTATAAAACTCAATGTTCGATACTGCTGCAATTTTGGAATGCTGGAGATTCGTCAAAGTTGCAGTGCGCTGCGAATCACTGAGCATGATGGACGAGAAGTTGGCTGCAGCATATTTGACAAACGTAAGTTCAGCAATCAGCTGAGAGCGCTTATCATCATTCAGAAACTTCAGCACATCATCAATGCTCTTACGAATCTCAGAGAGTTCGGTGCTGATGTGAGCAAGGAAATATTGCCCAGTTGCAAAAGATGCTACAGTGAAGATATTCATGAGGTTGACCATTTCAGTACCGGCCTCAATAAGAGAAGCAGTGCCAACAATACGGCCATCACCACCAACCATGACGGTGCTCAAGCCACCTTGTTTCAAGCGCATGAGAACGCCTTGTACGCCTTCTGGGAAGCGGAGTACATAGGTTTTAGACAAAGCATCGGCAGCAGCAACTGTAGGCGCAAGCTGGAGCAGAGAATTGAGCCGTACACAAGCCTCTTCCGGAAAAGAAAGCTTTTGGAACTGGGAAGTATCCTCAAAGTTGTAGGGGACTTCACAAGGTAAAATCTCGCAATTGAAATCTGCGGGACGCAGTTGAGAATCAGACATAGTTTCAGACCTCCTCCACACAAAGGAAAACAAATATTCATGATACCCATTATATCATGGGGGGGGGTACGTTGGCAACAAAAATTAAGAAAAAGGAGGATGAAACTTGTACTATAATGACCAGATTTGGCATTGGGGTATTCCTGGTATGAAGTGGGGTGTCCGCCGTTATCAGAACAAAGATGGCACCCTGACAGAAGCGGGTAAGAAACGCTATGACCGGGATGTTGCTGCCAATGCCAAAAAGAAGAAGGATAATCGGCTGCCTGAAGAGGGCTTGCAAGACCCGAATCGCTGGGTTCGTGAAGACCGTGAGCGAGCAAAGAGCGTTGCAGATGCTGGTAATCAGATGGCTGGTAATTTGAAGGCGTTAAGCGATAAGTCTATGAAAATTCAGTCCCGCAGGACAGAAAAGATGGATTTGAGCAAAATGACTGACCAGGAGATGCGGGAGCGAATCAATCGCGCCATGTTGGAAAAGCAGTATGACGATATGTTCAATCCGAAAAAAGTCTATTCCGGCCGTGAAGCTGTCAGCGATACCTTAGAGGTTGCAGGAAGTGTTCTTGCAATCACCAGTTCCGCGCTGAGCATTGCTCTTGCAATTCAAAAGTTGCGAGAGGGGTGAGCAATTCAAAATGGAATTGTATCACCATGGCATCAAGGGCCAGAAGTGGGGCGTAAGGCGCTACCAGTATGCTGATGGCACTTACACTCCGGCAGGACGGAAGCGTTATGGTGTAAGTCAGAACGCAAGCCGAATGGAGCGTATGGCATCCACAATGGAGATGCGAGTAAAAGACTGTGTGAATACTGCTCGCACACAGGTAACGGGGCGGCAGTACGTTGACGGATACCTGAAGAAGGGCACAACTTTCTCTCGGATTCAAACTTCCAAGGACTTCGAGAACTTCGCATTCTACGCTACCTATAAGAAGGCCGACAGCGATAAGTACATGGGGCTCTTCGGAAAGAATCTGATGACGCGAGCCAACTACGATGCCAAACAGGCAGAAAAGCAGGCGAATGCTTCCGGCAGCGAAGAGGATTTGGCAACCGCTACCGCACTGCGTGACAGGGCCAACAATATGAAGGTCTATCAGCTGAAACTGGAAACTGTCAAGAAGCTTAAAGTGCCCTCAGATGAGAACGCCAGTGATATTACGGCCGGATTGCTGAAAGAACAAGAGTTCAAACAGAATCTTGAAGCATCCATTACCGATTCCAAAGAGAAGATGCGCAGACCTACCCAGCAGGTGCTTTTCAAACAGGCTGAGAATGCGTTGAAGAAAGACCCTGCTATATTGACTGCATCTGAAAAAGTGGCTATCTATAAGGCACTAAACCTTTCTCTGACAAATCACAATGCGCAGGAAGTGGCGGCACAGAGCCGTTTCTATGCGGAGTTGAGCAAGAAAGGTTACAATGCGCTGCTGGATTATAACGATAAGGAGTATTCCAGTTACCATGCAAAGCGGCCGATGATCGTATTCGATGTGGACTCTGTTCGCCTGCAATCTGTGACAGAAACGAATCCGAAAGTCGTGGATAAGCTGTATATGCGGTACAATGCGGAGCGAATTGCCAAGGAAGTCGGAGCAAATACCATCGGCTATGTTTCTAAGCTGGGTAATAAGACCGTTTCGGAGTGTACCGCTTACATGGAACGCAAAATGGATGACTATTTGAGCTAAGGAGGATTCGTGTGGCGGTGGAGTGATGGAACTTGCGAACTTTACCATTATGGCGTAAAAGGCATGAAGTGGGGAGTTCGGCGGACACCTGCACAACTTGGGCATAAACCCTATACAGACAAACCTGAACGTGCTAAAATAAATACATCGGTACTGCGTAGGGCAATAAAACACGGTGATGTGAGTCTTCGTATTAAAGTTGATAAGCAGGCACAACATGACAGAAATTCCCCGAAGTACGTTAAGGGTAAGAGCTATGTCTATTTTAGGACAAGTGATGCTCAAAAGTATATTTTGCGACTTCATGGAACTGGGGAATTAGTGTCGTCCAATAAGGGTGAATGGATAAAGAAGGAACGTGTTCGTTCTGAAACACCTATTGGAGTTTGCATAGATAAAGATGGAAATGCCCACGAAACACATAATGCCATCATTATCTATTCCAAATTAGGAACTCATATTTATCCTATTAAGGAGAATGGTCATGGAAACACTTAGAAAGTATGAAGGCGAGAAAGTTGAAATTGTAGACACTGATGGGCATGTATGGAGAGGTATTGCAACGGACTGGATTGCAGCGGATGACAATGCACCTGTTGAGATTGAGAGCCTTCTTCTGGATGAACTGACAGAGTTTACGAAAGCGGACATCGCATCCATCAAGATCATCAAGTAACTATCGTTCAAGATTAGCGCATTGGCTTAACGGCTGATGCGCTTTTTCTTTTTGGAGGAAAAATTCAAAATGGAGATGAACATTGGCTCCAGGCTGAAACACGCTTGGAACGCCTTTCTCAACCGGGACCCTCCCGGAAGCAGGTATTATGGGGGTGGCTACAGTTACCGCCCTGATCGGATGCGCTTTTCTCGTGGAAGCGAGCGCACCATTATCAATGCCATCAACAATCGTATTTCGCTCGATGCATCATCCATTAAGATCAATCACGTAAAGCTCGATGAAAATAATCGCTTTGATTCGATTATTGATTCGGGCCTTAATTATTGTCTGACTACGGAAGCCAATGCCGACCAGACCGGCCGAGGGCTGATTCAGGACATCGTGATGACCTTTTTGGAAGAGGGCGTGGCGGCAGTTATCCCGGAGAAAACAAATTTTGACCCACGTTATAGCAATAGCTATGAAATCTACTCCATGCGTGTTGGTGTACCCGTAGAGTGGTATTCAGATCGTGTGCGAGTACGGGTCTTCAATGAATTGACCGGTCAGAGGGAGGAGATTATTTTCCCGAAGAAGATGGTTGCGCTCATTGAGAACCCATTTTACTCGGTCATGAATGCGCCGAACTCTACCATGCAACAGCTGGTAAGAAAGCTGGCGTTGCTGGATGTGGTGGATGAACAGGCTGGCAGCGGAAAGCTGGACATGATTATTCAGCTGCCGTATGTCATTAAGACCGATGCCCGCAGAAAGCAGGCGAATGAGCGGAGGGAAGAAATCGAAAAGCAGCTTTCCGGCTCTAAGTATGGTATTGCCTATACGGACGGTACGGAGCGTATCGTGCAGCTGAATCGAAGCCTCGAAAACAACATTCTGAAATCCATCGAATACCTGACGAACATGGTATACAGTCAATTGGGTGTGACACAGGAAATCCTGAATGGTACAGCGGACGAGAAAACGATGAACAACTACATGAACCGCATTATCGAGCCGGTCGTATCGGCCATTGCAGACGAGTTTAATCGGAAGTTCCTGACAAAGACTGCCCGTACACAGGGCCAGAGTATCATGTGTTTCCATGATCCGTTCCGTCTGGCACCGGTAAGTATGATCGCTGAGATGGCGGACAAGTTTACCCGTAATGAAATTATGACCCCGAATGAGATCCGGCAGGTTATCGGTATGAAGCCCTCGAAGGACCCGAAGTCCGACCAGCTTGTAAACCGTAACATTGCTTCGGCTGATGAGGGAATGCCCGTTCAGGGCAAAGAAAATGATGCTGATGAGCAAGCTAATGCAAATCAGCAGGAAGGAGTGTGAAAAATTCAAAATGGCAATCAATTTTGATTATGACTTTTCCGGTTGGGCAACTAAAGCCAATGTGAAGTGCTTTGATGGCCTGACTATTGCACCGAATGCCTTCAAGGAATGTGATGGTCAGGTAGTTCCTGTCGTGTGGAACCATGATCATTCCAGCCCGGACAATGTGTTGGGTCACGCATTGCTGCAAAACCGGAAAGATGGTGTGTATGCCTATGTGAAGATGAACGACAGTCCCAGTGGACAGACTGCCAAGGCTTGCGTGGACAATGGCGACATTGACGCAATGTCTATCTATGCCAACGGCATCCAGAAAGCCGGAAAGACTGTGATGCATGGTATGATCAAAGAACTGAGTCTGGTTATCGCCGGATGTAACCCCGGTGCTCTGATTGATGAGGTCGTGAAGCACAGCGCGGATGGCACCGAAGAGGACGGTTCCGAAGCCTTCATTTATACCGATTCTGGTTTGAGCCTGAAGCATGGGCTGGACCCGGACGATAACTTGCTAGAGGACGAGGATCTGCAGCACTCGGATGATTCCAGCGAAGGTGATAAGGAAAAGAAAGGAGAAACCAAGATGGCTGACGCCAACGAGAAGACCGTCAAACAGGTATTTGATACCCTGACGGAGGAACAGAAGAACGTGGTTTACGCAATCATCGGTTCTGCCCTGGATGACGGCAAGGACGGTGAGGGTAACGATAACAACGATGGTGAGGAGGAAAAAACTATGCACCACTGCTTTGAAAACAAGAAGGATGGCACCGTGCTGAAGCACAGCCTGGATGACATCAATGGCATTATCGCAACTGCCAGCAAGCACGGCACTCTGCGTGATGCTTTCCTGGATGCAGGCATTACCGGCGATGAGCTGGCCCACAGCATCGAGAACATGGACTACCTGTTCCCGGATGACCACAATCTGGATACGGTGCCCCGCATCGTAGACCGCGACCAGACCTGGGTTGACAAGGTTATGAACAGCGTCCATCATGTGCCGTTTGCCCGCGTCAAGGTCATGTTTGCTGACCTGACCGAGGATGAAGCTCGCGCCAAGGGTTATATCAAGGGCAACTACAAGAAGGAGCAGGTGTTCAAGCTGCTGAAGCGCTCCACCACTCCGACTACTGTTTACAAGAAGCAGCGCTTCGACCGCGATGACATCGTTGATATGTCTACCATGGATGTGGTCGGCTTTGTCAAGAAGGAGCAGCGCGGCAAGCTGAACGAGGAGCTGGGTATGGCTTTCCTGATCGGTGATGGCCGTGACGATGCCAGCGACGACAAGATCAACGAGCTGAACATTCGTCCCATCTTCAACGATGACGACTTCTACACCATCAAGGTCGTGGTTCAGCCCGGCACCAATGCAACCGAGGATGCCAAGGCGAAGGCAACCATCAAGTCCATCATCAAGGCTCGTAAGGAGTACAAAGGCTCCGGTTCTCCGACCTTCTATACCACCGATGATGTGCTGACTGATATGCTGCTGCTTGAGGACGGCATCGGCCATCCGCTGTACGCCGACGAGGCTGCTCTGGCCCGGAAGTTGCGCGTGAAGGAGATCGTGACCGTGCCCCGCATGGAAGGCCGCAAGGGTGTCAAGGGCGGCGACCTGCTGGGCATCGTGGTCAATCTGGCCGACTATACCGTGGGTGCCGATAAGGGTGGCGAGGTCAACATGTTCGATGACTTCAACATCGACTACAACCAGTTGATCTACCTGATCGAGACCCACTGCTCCGGCGCAATGACCACTCCGTATGGCGCAATGGCCATCGAGATGGACGCTGCCAACTCTTCCAAGGGCTGATAAGGAGGTAAAACGATATGCTGAACAAGCTCTATGAGCAGGGTAATGACCTGCATGTTGCAAACTACATGGCCTACGGCAAGACCGCAGACCACAAGCTGTACGCTGATGCGGCCTTCAAGAAGACCGTGACCGAGGCTGAGATCAAGGATGCGTTCCAGAAGGGCCGCCTGATCATCATCGAGGGCGCAAACTACCTGCTGCCCGTTGCCTTTGGCACCACCGGTGTTGTGACCGTGACCGCAGGTGAGACTGTGAAGACCCAGGCATGGACCGCTTCCGCCAAGGAGTAATTTCTTTTACGCATTGAGTTAGATGCTTCTAACTTCAAAATGGAGTGAAATGCTATGAACAAATGGTTTGGAAAACTCGGTCTGTCGCAGACAGTTGAAACGGAGCCGAGCATTTTTGAAGAGAAAATCGTAGAGCATACTTGCTTTGGCGAGCTTTTGAAGAATACCCGGCGTGTTCAGACTGCTGACAAAGTAAATGACGATTTGACCATCGCAAATACTTTGAGCATCCTGGCCGACCCGACATTGTATAAGCACTTCGACTCCATCAAATATGCAGAGATTATGGGTGCTAGATGGAAAGTGACAGAAGTGCAAATCGACTATCCACGGCTGACACTTACCCTGGGAGGACTGTACAATGGCGGAACACCGACTGAAACTTGACGCTATTTTGCGCCAAATCGTAAAAGATGCGTGTGGCAAGGAGAACGTCTACTACCAGCCTCCGGCAAATCTGAAAATGAGTTACCCATGTATCTGCTATGAACAATCCAATATCAAGAACACCGCTGCCGATAACCGAGTTTATTTGCAGCGGATTTTTTATCAGCTGACGGTCATTGACCAGCGGCCGGACTCGAAAATCACGAAGGCACTCATGCAGTTGCCTAAGTGCCATTTCGACCGGCCGTTTAAGGCTGATAACCTGTATCACGACGTTTTAACAATCTATTTCTGAAAAAGGAGGAAACCCAAATGAAAATCGAATGGGATAAGACCGGCGAGCGCAAGTACCAGCTGGGTGTGAGCAATGTTGCACTGTACAAGCAGGTGAAGGGCGCTTACCCCAAGGGTGTGGCCTGGAACGGCATCACTTCCATCAAGGAAAGCCCGGATGGCGCTGATGCCACCGATCTGTGGGCTGACAACATCAAGTACGGCAGCATCCGTGCAGGTGAGAAGTACAACTTCACCCCGGAGGCCTACTTCTATCCGCCTGAGTTCGGTGAGTGCGATGGCAGCGCAGAGGTTGCTCCCGGCGTGACCATCGGTCAGCAGAAGCGCAAGCCCTTTGGCCTGACCTGGCAGACCGGCATCGGTAGTGATGAGGATGACGAGCTGGGCTACATGCTGCATCTGGTGTGGGGTGCCACTGCATCTCCCTCTGAGCGTACCCACGACACCATCAACGACAGCCCCGATGCCGAAACCTTCAGCTGGGACTGCGACACCACTCCTGTCAAGGTGACTGGCTATAAGCCCACTGCCCACATGGAGCTGGACAGCACCAAGGTGCCTTCTGCAAAGATGGAGAAGCTGCTGAACATTCTGTACGGCACTGCCAACACCGACCCGTACCTGCCCATGCCGGATGAGGTCATCAAACTGATGACTGCCTGATCAATTCAAAATGGAATCAACTTTGTAAAGGAGAATGAAAAATGATTACCGAAACCCTGACCTACGTGGACTTTGGTGGCACCGAGCGCACTGAGGACTTCTATTTCAATCTGACCGAGGCAGAAGTGCTGAACATGTCGCTTTCTAAGGAGGGCGGCATGGAGGCGTACATTAAGAAGATCGTGAACGCCAAGAGCCAGCTGGAGTTGGTTAAGCTGTTCCAGGATGTTCTGCGCGTTTCCTATGGCAAGAAGAGCGAAGACGGCCGAAAGTTCGAGAAGAGTCCCGAAATCTTTGCCGACTTTGCTGCAACCCAGGCATACAGTGACTTCTACATGTCGCTTGTCACCAACACAGAGAAGGCCATCGCTTTCATCAATGGTCTGTGCGATGCCAAGCCCACAAAGGCTGAAACCGCACCTCAGATTGCAGGCAATGCCCCCATCGCACTGCCCAGCGTCTAACATTTAACAGTACAGGGAGGCAAGCGGAATGTTTTTGCTCACGATTCCCAAGCAGGAATACTGGGATGCAAGAAAGCAGGAGTTTATTCAGCTGAACGCTGTGACCATCCGGCTGGAGCACTCGCTTGTTTCCCTGTCTAAATGGGAAAGCAAGTGGCATGTCCCTTTCTTCGGCAATGATGCTATGACAAGGGAACAGATGGTCGATTATGTCCGGTGCATGACAGTTACGCAGGGGGTCGCCCCTGAAGTGTACCTGCGCCTGACGGAAGCGAACATGAATGCCGTTTACAAATATATGGATGACCCCATGACAGCCACCTGGTTTGCAGGAGAGCCGAAACCGTGGGAACCCAAAATACCGCAAAATAACAAACCTCGCTCGAAGATCAAGGTGAAAGCAAAGCCTTTGACGAGCGAGGTTATTTATTCGCGTATGTTTACCGCACACATTCCTCTTGAATGTGAAAAGTGGCATCTCAACAGGCTTTTTACGCTCATCCGAGTGTGTAACGAGGAACAGAAGCCTCCGAAGAAGATGAGCAAGAAAGAAGCTATGTCCAGACAACGCTCATTGAACGAAAAGCGTCTGAAGGAGTTTAAGACGAGGGGTTAAGAAATGCCAAAAGTGGTGATGTTTCGTCAGAAAGGAAACTTCAAGCGTACAAGCGACTTTTTGAAACGTGCCAGCAGCCTGAATCTGGACGCAATTCTGAACCAGTACGGACAGGAGGGCGTGGAAGCACTGCGCGCGGCAACTCCGAAGGATACGGGAACCACTGCAAACAGCTGGAGCTATGCCGTACATAAGGGGACAGGCTCCATCACAATTACCTGGTCGAACTCGAACATCGTGGACGGCGTGCCTATTGCAGTGATTCTGCAGTACGGCCACGGCACCCGGAATGGTGGGTATGTGCGGGGAACGGACTACATCAATCCGGCAATGAAGCCAATTTTCGATAAAATCGCTCAGCGAGCATGGGAGGAGGTAAAGAGAGAATGAGCAGGGAAGTCGATGAGCGCGTTGTTCAGATGCAATTTGACAATGCGCAATTCGAGAGAGGAACCCGGCAGACCATGGGCACTCTGGAAAAGCTGAAACAATCTCTTCAGTTCAAAGGCGTAGAAAAAGGGTTTGAGCGCATTAGCTCTGCCTCCCAGAAGGTCAATTTTTCGGAAATGACCAGAGCTCTGGAGTCTATCGAGAGCAGGTTTTCAGCTGTTAATGTGATTGCCGTTACGGCATTGACCAATATTACCAACAAGGCTATCGCTACTGGAGAACGACTCGTAAAGGCTCTGTCGCTTGATCCTGTCATCAGCGGCTTTCAGGAATACGAAACACAGATCAATGCGGTTCAGACGATTCTGGCCAATACATCGAGCAAAGGCACGACGTTGGATCAGGTTAATGCTGCACTGGATGAACTGAATCATTACGCTGACCTGACAATTTACAATTTTACGGAGATGACCCGTAATATCGGTACATTTACAGCAGCAGGTGTTGATCTGGATACATCGGTTGCGGCTATTAAGGGTATCGCCAATCTCGCAGCCGTATCTGGTTCAACCAGTCAGCAGGCTAGTACCGCCATGTACCAGCTTTCTCAGGCACTGGCTTCTGGTACTGTGAAGCTGCAGGACTGGAACTCTGTGGTCAATGCAGGCATGGGCGGTCAGGTGTTTCAAGATGCACTGAAAGAAACTGCGCGCGTTCATGGTATTGCTATTGACAGCATGATTGCAAAAGAAGGCTCCTTCCGTGAAACCTTATCCAAGGGATGGCTGACGTCTTCTATTCTGACCGAGACTCTTCAGAAATTCACTGGAGATCTCAATGAGGAAACCTTGAAATCCATCGGCTATACCGATGAGCAAATCAAGAAAATCATGGAGATGGGCAAGACTGCAAATGATGCTGCAACGAAGGTTAAAACTTTCAGTCAGTTGAAAGACACCTTGGCAGAGGCATTGCAGTCCGGCTGGACCCAGACATGGCAGACTGTTATTGGCGACTTTGAAGAGGCAAAGGAGCTTTTTACAAAGTTCAGCGATGTATTTTCAGACCTGATCAACAAGTCGTCCGAAGCGCGTAACACGGTGCTGGAGGGTGGTCTGAACAGCGGCTGGCAGCAGTTAAGCACCGCACTGGGCGATAGTGCTGACTTTTATAGTCAGATGCTGGAAAAAGTTATGCTTGCAAACGGTTCCATCAGTCAAAAGCAGATCGATGATGCCGGTAGTTTTGCTAAGGCTTTGCAACAGGGCGGCGTTTCTGCGGAGCAGCTTCAAAATGGATTGAATGAATCGACCCAGCAGTTGCAGGCACTGAGTAAACTGAGTGACAAGGAACTCATGGCGAAGGGGCTTGACCCGACGCAGGTTAAAGCTCTGGCAAAGAGTTTTGAAGAAGTCAATCAGAAAATCGCAGACGGCAGTTTGAATCTTGACACGTATTCAAAAAAGATTGGCGAACTCTCTGGCCGAGAGCATTTGTTCCAGTCTATTTGGAACATTTTTGAAGCGATCGAAAAAGTTGTTCAACCTGTGATGAAGGCATGGCAGAAGATGTTTTCTCCTGTCAACGCCGAACAGATTTACAGCATTGCAGAGGCAATCGACAGCTTTACCGCAAAACTCAGCATCAGTGATGAAACCGCAGACAAAATCGAGCGAACATTCAGTGGTGTTTTTGCAGTGCTGAATGTTGGAAGAAATGCACTTTTAGCCGTTGGCAAGGTTCTGGGAGAGGTATTCAATGCTGCATCTCCACTTGCTGGCGGCTTTTTAAGCATTACGGCGGCATTGGGCGATTGCTTGGTTGAGATGGCCAATGCAGTTAATAATTCTACGGTGTTCAAGGCGACTCTGGATGGCATCCACTGGATCATCGGGAAAGTGTCCGAAGGAATGCAGGCATTTGCCGGGGTGCTGACCAATGTGTCAAATAACGTGTCTGTCGTGTTCGACCCATTGAAGACCCTTGGAGAGTGGTTCACTTCTTTCATCAACTTTATTGCACCGGGGCTTTACGCTTTTGGCTCTGCTGCAGACGAGGTGTTTAAGGAATTTGGTGCAAGTGCGAAAGAAGCCTTTAACAGCCTCGATACCGAGAAGCTTGCGAATGTGGTCAACAGCGGCCTGATCGCTGGTATCCTCGCAGGCATCAAGGGATTCCTGAAGAGTGCCCAAGAGCTGACCTCCAGTGCAGGGGACATCATTGGAACCATCAAGAGCACCATCGGTTCTCTCGGTGAGGCAATCGACACATGGAAGCAGTCGAAGAAAACTGAAACCCTAATGACAATTGCAAAGTCCGTTGCCATCATGGCAGCATCCCTGACGGTGCTTTCCATGATTAAGACTGAGCGGCTTGCTGGCAGCATTGGCGCACTGACTGCAACCATCGGTGAACTGGTCGGAGCGTTCCTGCTGCTCGATAAGTTTGGCGGCAATACGAAAAGCACGAAGCTTACCGCCATGTCCGTTGCTATGGTGGCAATGGCATCGAGTGCACTGATCCTGGCTGGAGCGGCTGCAAAGCTGGCATCCATTGACAGCGGAAAGCTCGTTTCCAGTATCGTTGCTCTTGGCTCCATTATGGGAGGTCTGACTGCTGTTTCGGTCGTTCTCTCTAAAACTGGCGGCAAGTTCATGAAGGGTGCCACCGGAATGATCGCCTTTGCAACAGCTATTCGGATTCTGGCCAGTGCTGTGAATGCCATGAGCGGCCTGAACTGGGATCAGATGAAGATTGGTCTTGGCGGAATCGGCATCCTTTGTGTTGAACTGGCAGCATTTCTTGCCACATCCAAGTTTGATAAGCTGGGTGTGCTGAAAGGAACCGGACTCATCCTGCTGGCGACGGCTCTGAACATCCTTCAGTCTGCTGTTGCAAAGTTCGGCAGCATGAATTGGGACGAAATTCAAAATGGATTGAGTGCAGTTGGCATTGCGCTGGCGGAGTTTGCAGCATTTGGGTTTGCAGCTGGCTTCTCGAAAAAGATGCTGGCTACCTCGTCCTCGGTGCTGATTCTTTCCACCAGCATGGTCGTTCTCAGCAAAGCCATGAGTTCGATTTCCAGTCTGGATGGTGAATCCATAAAAAAGAGCCTCATCGCCATCGGTGGTGCTCTTACGGAATTTGTTCTTGCATTGAACTTTACTAAGGGAACTCTTGGCTCTGCGGCATCGCTGACCACCATGACCGTAGCAATCAATCTACTGGTGCCTGCGTTGACCGGGCTGGGAAATCTGAGCCTTGCTCAAATCGGCACCGGCCTGCTGGCGATTGCGGGTGCATTTGGTGTGGTTGGCGTTGCTGCAACCCTGCTTGCTCCTGCGGCACCGGTTATTGTCAGCCTGTCGCTTGCTATCAGCGCACTGGCTGTCAGCATCGGAGCGATGATGGCTCTTGCTCCTGCGGCAGACTTCTTTGGAAAGCTGGGTGAAAGCCTGAGTGCCTTGAACGGCCTTAGCTTCCAAGTGTTCCTGGCCAACATCAAGTCTATAGCATGGCTCTTGGTCGAGTTCGTGGCTGGTATCTTCCAAGGTCTGGCTACGATTGCAGGAAGCATTGCAAGTTCCATCGCAACCATTGTTTCGGCAGTCTGTGATGGTATCGCACAGGCGGCACCGAGCATCGGAAACGCGCTGGCGCAGCTTATCGTGACCGTCTGCAATGTCATCGTGCAGTGCAGCGAACCTATTGGACAGGCTTTGTTCACACTGGGTACTGTCACAATCCAGACTATCATCGACCTGATCGGCTGGGCCTGGGATGGCGGTGAAGGAGGTGGCATCAAGGGTGCACTGGAGGGCTTGTGGTCCAGTATCACGAGTTTTATCGGTGAGAAGTTCAACCCGATGAATCTGTTTAAGGTTCAGGAAGGAAGCCTGCTTGATAATCTTCTCAATGCAGCGAACAAAGCAGCTGATGAACGCAATGCCACCGAGTACGGCGAGGATGTTGGTGATAAGCTGGCTGAAGGTATGGACAACAGCCAGAAAACTATCAAGGAAAGCGGTGTGAACCTCGCTAAGACTGTAGACGAGGCGACCAAGGACACCGCTGGTATCAATTCCCCCAGCACCATGATGGAGGAAAATGGTTACTGGCTGGACATGGGCCTTGCGCAGGGCATGGAAGGCTCTGCTGGCATGTCTGCTATCACGGCGGCGTGCAGCAATATCTCCTCGGTCATCAACGGGCAGTTCCGTGATTACTGGGGTATTCACAGTCCGAGTGATTTGGCTTATGGCGATGCTGGAAATATTGTCGCAGGTTTGGCAAATGGCTTTACTACTACAGATCAACTTCAAAATGGTGTAACTGCCTTAAATAATGGTATTCAGACAACTCTTCTTGGTGGTCTGGATACGACCAAAACGGAAGCGACCAATAAGGCTGGTGAAATCGTCAGCGCATTGAACAATGTCTTTAGCGGTACGACCACGACCGCAGAAGATATTCTGAAGACACTGAGCGGTTCCGGTTCTACCACTACCACAACGCCTACGACCACTGGAAGCACTACCAAATCAACAAAAACTGGCAAGACGTTGGCTGAGCAGATTGCTGAAAACTACAGCAAGAAGCTCAAATCCAATAAGTACTTGCTGGAAGCGGCTGATAAGGAGTATTCCCTGTGGGAGGCTCGTGAAGGTGGCGTGGCAACCAGCGAGCAGATGGCTTTGAAGCGGTCTGAATATGTTGGAAAGCAAATTTCTCTGCAAACGAGCCGTGTGAAAATCGCTCAGGAACAGTATGATACGCTTCTCAAAAAAGTTGGTAAGAACAACGATAAAACAAGAGAAGCCTATAACACACTGTTGGACGAGCAGAAGTCGCTGGAAGAACTGAAGCGGAACCAGTACGACGACCTATATTCGGATAAGCTGGACCGCTATTCGGCAGAAAGTACCCGTGCAGAGAAGGAGTACGCTCTGTGGGAGGCTCGTGAAGGCGATGCTGCGACTGCAGAAGAGCTTGCCACGAAGAAGAGCGAGTATCTTGGGCATCAAATCGAGATCCAGACGAACCGTATTCAGACCGCACAGGAGCAGTACGACAAGCTTGTGGGAACCCTTGGCGAAAACGACACTAAGACCCACGAGGCGTACAATACTCTGTTGGATGAGCAGGCTAATCTGGAAGAACTGAAGCGGAACCGTTACGAGAGTACCTATTCCGATGTCTTTGACCGCTATGACAGCGAGAGCAGTGCAGCGGAAAATGAGTACAGCTTCTGGAGCAGCAAGTACGAGAAAACCGCTACTGTTGCTGAAAAGTCGAATAAGCAAATCGAGCTGATTAACAAGAAAATTGGGATTCAGGCGAAAGCTTTGACGACTGCTGAAGAAGAGTACACCAAGACCAAGGAAGAGTTCGGTGAGCAGAGCCAGAAAACGCAGGACGCATACGCCCGTTATCTGAAGGAACAAATCGAGTATCAGCAGCTGGTGAACAACCTGAACAATGCTGAACTTGATAGGTTCGATAAGCAGAATGAGCGCTATGCATTGGAGATGAAGACCTATTCCAACCAGCAGAGTATTCTTCTGAAGCTGTTTGAAGATGGTGATTATGGCGTTGTGACCTCCACCATCAACATGGGTGCTGCGCTGCGAAATATGTCCTACCAGCTGAAGCGCACCACGAATGCTTACGACAAGTACAACGAGTACGTGCAGGCAGGAACGCAGAACACTGATGATGGACTGGCGGCTCTCCATGAACTGCAGGATGAACGTTACAGCTTTATTGGGTATGCAGAAGCTTTTGCAAATGCACTTAATGTAGGCGACGATGCCAAACGGATGGTAATGCAGTTTGGAAACGCAATAGCAAATAACGGGCATTATCTCCAGGATGGCTTTTCGACCGCATACAAGAAAATTCAGGCTGCGTTTCCAGAAGTAGCCCAAAATCTGAGCAATCTGTGGGGTCTGTTCCAGCGAGACGGCATGGCAGAGACCATCACCTCGGCTGCATCCACCTTCGTGAGTGTCATTGAAGGTGACTATGGTTCCGCACTGGGTTCGGCATTGAACTTCGCGCTGAATCTGGCAAGCACGGACTTTGGCAAGACGCTCATCGAACGGATCGGTAAAGAACTGAAAAACGTCGACTGGACAAAACTGTTTGGCATCGGCGGACTGATCAAAGAGCTGTTCGGCACGACTGGGTTGTTTCCGGAAGTGGGAGCAGCATTTGCAAGCATCTTCGGTGAGGGCGGCGTGATCGCTTCGGCCATTGCGAGCCTTGGGCTGACCGTTCCGGAGCTTGGTCTTATCGCACTGGCCATAGCAGCGGTCGCCTTTGCAGGATACGAGCTGGTGACCCATTGGGAGGATGTAAAGCAGTGGTTCGCCGGATTTGGCGAGTGGTGGTCGAACCTCTTCGAGAACCTGAAGAAGGGCGTTCAGGGATTTGTCAAATGGGTCGGTGAGAAAGTCAGCGGATTCATCGAGAACGTCACTACCATCGGCTCCCAGATCGCAGAGGGCCTGCTGAAGGGGATCACCGGCGCGGCAGAGTCCGTCTGGAACGGCGTGAAGAGCATCGGCGAGGGGATCGTGAGCGGTTTCAAGAAACTGTTCGGCATCCATTCACCCTCGACTGTCATGGCCGAACTGGGGGCCTACATGGGTCAGGGCTTTGCAAATGGTATCACAAGTACCGAGGATGGTGTGAATCATTCGATGGACGAGATGACCAGCTCTGTACTCGATATCGCCACGAATGCAGCCCAAATGCTCTATGATATTGCGACCGGACAGGAGAGTGCAGAACCGATTTTCACGCCGGTGCTGAACCTTTCCGACTATGCTACACCGACCGGTTGGGCAGCCACGCAGGCCTATACACCCTCTGCTGAAACAGCTGAGCGTGTTTACCGGAGCAATGAACTTGCTCAGTCGATTAGCGGCTATAGCAGTCAAAATGGAATTCCTGTCAAGACGAGCAATGATAACAGTGATGTTGTGACTGCAATCGGACAGCTGGGTGACCGGGTGGACAAAATGGGCGAGAAACTGAGCAAACTGAAACTCGTGCTGGACAGCGGAAAGACGGTAGGCGAACTGACACCGGGCTTTGACAGCTCGATGGGAAAGCGGAGCCTGCTGGCAGAAAGGGGAGTGATCTGAGATGGAACGGGAATTTTCGGTGAATTTTGGTTCGTACAACACATGGACGGACTGGCATCTCATCCCGGCAGCGCGGCCCATCGTGATGCCGCCCGAAGAGAAGACCCATGACATCGAACTGCCCTGCGGAAACGGAGTCATCGACGCTGCGCAGGCCCTGACCGGATACCCTGTTTACAAAAACCGGGAAGGAAGCTGGGATTTCTACATTGAGAACGACATTGAGCCGTTCGTGACGATCTATCACAAGATGCTGGCGGCCCTTTCCGGGAGGACGCTGCGTGTGAGTCTGGAAGAAGACCCGGCGTATTTCTACGAGGGAAAGTGCAGGGTGTCGAACCCGAAGCAGAATAACGGTCACACGATGGTCACCATCAACTACGACCTGAAGCCGTACAAGCACAAGTTCAGCGAGGTGGGAAAGACCGTGACCCATACCGTAAACGGCACAAAGACCCTTTTCAGCGGCAACGTGAGCGATTTCAGCGATGAACCGGTCTGCCCGAAGTTCCGTGTGACGTTAAGTTCCGGAACCGGCATGACGGTCGAGTTCGTGACCCCAAATCTTCGATACTCGACGGTCCTCACCAACGGAACCTGGGCAAACCCAGCCATCATGCTGATCCCCCACCAGACGGCGACCATCACCGCCAAGGGGAACGGCACCATCAAATTTCAGGCGAATGGAGGGTGGTTTTAAATGTTCAACGCATACGCGGACGGACAGCTCTTTTATTCGCCACGGCTGGTGGACGAAGGGCTTGCCATCGCGGAGCCAAAATGCACGGTGGAACTGAACAAGGCCGGAAGCTTTACCTTCGACTTGCCGAGCAGCAACCCGTTCTACAACCGGCTGCACAAGATGAAGACCATCATCACCCTGAAAGACGACAACGAGATCGTGTGGAAAGGCCGGGTCCTGAACGATGACCGGAACTTTTACAACACGAAAAGCGTTGTCTGCGAGGGTGAGTGTGCCTTCCTGAATGACATCGAGTATCCCCCACACGATCACTCCAAAAAAGGAATCAAAATGGGGGAGTATTTCAAGAAGCTCATCGACTATTATGCCTCGGAGTGTTCCGCCAGCCGGATGCTCAAGACCGGAACTGTCAAGGGTGGATTTGCGGATGTTCTCATCTACCCGAAAACCAGCGAGTACACGAACATCTGGAACCTCGTATCGGGAAACATCATCGGCGCGTCCAATGGCAAAGTGGGCAAGAATGAGGTCGACCTGAGCGAGTATGACCGATATCTCCGCATCCGGCGCGTGGACGGCGTCTCGTATCTGGATCTTCTGGAAGACATCGGCGAGCGGTCAGGCCAGACCATCGAGTTCGGAAAGAATCTGCTGGATCTGAGCGAATACATCGACGCATCGAACGTTTACACCTACATCATCCCACTGGGAAAGATGCAGAACAACGGAAAGCGCGTTGACATCAAGTCGAAGACCGGCGGAAACAACTATCTGCGGTCGGAAGTGGGCGAGAACCTGTTCGGCAAAATTCAGAAGTCGGTCATTTGGGAAGACGAGACCAGCCCGACCAACCTGATGAACAAAGGCAAGGCAAAGCTGGAAAAAGCCATCAAAATGGCGACGAAGATCACCATCCGGGCCTTTGACCTGCATCTGATCGACGTGAATACGGACAACATCCGGGTCGGCGATACGGTACGAGTGGTGAGCGTGCCGCATGGCATCGACTCGGATTTTCTTTGTTCTAAAATCAGCTGCGACATCCAGAACCCGGAGAATACCGAGTACACCTTCGGACTGGATTTCGAGACACTGACAGGAGGATATGCCTCTTACAAGCAGACAAACGATTACAAGATTGCGAGCGCGCTGGAACAGGGAGAGGAAAACGCGCAGGGTCTGGTGGATGCACTGAAAACGATGGGCGACCTTCAGACACAGGTGGATGGAAACATCACATCGTGGTTTTATCCCGGTGTGCCGACAGCGAACAATTATCCTGCGTCTGAGTGGAACACCCCGGAGCTGAAGGCGGCACATCTGGGCGATTTATACTACGACAAAGACACCGGTATCGGATACCGCTGGACGGCTTCCGGTGACAGTTACACATGGGAGACCATCAAGGATGCTGAGGTCGGAGAAGCATTGCGAGCGGCGGCGAACGCGCAGGCGACCGCAGATGGAAAGATACGGTGTTTTACAGTAACACCATTTCCGCCCTATGAGGTTGGCGACTTGTGGGCGCAGGGCGCAAGCGGTGATATGCTGAGCTGCAATCGCAATCGTGTAAAAGGGGAGAAATTCAATGCTGCGGACTGGGTAAAAACCTCGAAATATACGGACGACAGTTATGCACACGGACTCGAAACTGCTCTTAATACGAAAATCGGAAACCTGAGCAAGCAGCTGGACGGCAAAGTGGAACTCTGGTTCTATGGGGCGGAGCCGACAACAACGAACGTACCTGCGAAGAACTGGACGACAGACACATTGAAAAATCAGCATATCGACGACCTGTATTACAACACCGCAAACGGCAAATGTTACCGCTGGACGAAAAATGGTGATACTTACCGCTGGGAGCTGGTGCGTGATGCGGATATTGCAGCTGCACTGAAGCAGGCACAAAATGCGCAGGCTGCGGCAGATGGAAAGATACGGTGTTTTACAGACCTGCCGACCCCACCCTACGACAAGGGAGACCTGTGGACCTGTTTGAAGACAGAATCCATTCTCAACTCGGTCGGAAATGGGATGCTGTCGTTCGATTTCTATCAAGGCGAGTTGTACCGGTGTGTGACCGACAAGAAAAAAGGCGAAAGTTTTTATGGAGACGACTGGCAGAAAGCGACTCATTACACAGATGACACCCGTGCGAATGAAGCGTCAAAAACAGCAACTGACTACATCACCGACGACGGCAAGGGGAATGTGAACTACGGCACGAACGGAAGCGGCACGACAACGAATAAGGACGGATTGCAGCTGAACGGCGTACGAAACATGACACCCATCTGGGATGGCAGAGAGAATACCCACAGCATGTCTGCCGGAACAGTCCTTTGCCGGAACGCACTCATCACGTTTACCGCCGTCGCCATCGGCTGTAAGGAATGTTACACAAGTCCGCTGGACAGCTCGTCAGCAGACGGCGACCTGATCCAGTACACCATCATACCAGTCAACGGGCAGGAAGCAAGATGTACTTATGTCTGGGATAAGACCCGTATCCGGAAAGTGACCGTAAGCAAGACGGGCATCACGGTCGGTGCCGGTGGATGGTACACGAGCGAGAAGCTGAGTGGATCTGCATTATGGCCGTGGGCCGGAGACCTGACATACGGAGCAAAGTTCAACAAGAACGACAAGTGCTGCGTGCCGGTGGTCGTCTACGGCTTTCTATAAAAAGAACGAAAGAGGTGATGAAACATGTACGAAGTGACGTACGACTCCGGCGGAACGATCCGGAGCATCGGGATGATCGACACCCGGTGGATCGCAGACCTCGCACATCCTCCAGACGGGGTGCTTTACACGGAGACCCTTCCGGAAGGAAGCGATATCCCGGAGCGTTACAAAATTCAAAATGGAGTATTTGTAGAGGCTCCGGCAGAAACCGAAGAAGATAAGACCGAAGAGGAGGTAACCTATCCATGATCGAACTGAATCTGATCCTTTCCAAGAACGGAGAGGCACAGCTGGCAGACGGCAGCAACACCCTGAACATGGGCTATCAGGGCAACCAGAACGTCTATGCCATCCATGTTTCGCCCCGTGACGAGTGGGCAAACATGACCATCTGCGCCTACTGGCACACCCCGAACCGGGATGTCACACCCCCGGCGACCCTGTTCAGCAACAACGTTGCCAATGTTCCGGCCATCGTGACGGCGATCTCCGGCGAGGGCAAGGTCGTCTTTCAGGGCGTGCGGAACGGTGTCATCGTTGCCAGTGCGAATGTGCCGTACACCGTCGGCGAGAACGCAGGCACCGAGATGACCGACTTGCCTGCATCCGGCAGCACGACCTGGCAGCAGCTGGTAGCGGCTACACAGGCAAGTGCCGACAAGGCATCGCAGGCACAGCAGGCAACCGAGAAGGCCGTTACTAGTCTGAGTGCAGTGCTGACCAATAGTGCCGGTACCCACAACAGCATTTTCCGTGGCAAAAACCTTGGCTCTGCCGTGACTGACGCCCAGTGGGCAGCTATCAAGGCAGGCACCTTCACGGACCTGTATGTTGGCGACTACTGGGTCATTGGAGGCGTGAACTGGCGCATTGGCGGCTTTGACTACAATCTGCGCTGCGGTGATACGGACTTTACCACGCATCATGTCCTTATTGTGCCGGATAGCAGCATGTATAGCCACAACATGAACGCCACGAATACCACGGTCGGCGGCTATGTCAACAGTCTGATGCGTCTGGAAGGTCTGGCACAGGCAAAACAGAAGGCCGTTGCGGCCTTTGGTTCCAGCCATGTGCTGAGCCACCGCATCTATCTGGTAAACGCCGTGACCAACGGCAAGCCTTCCGGCGGCGCATGGTTTGACGGTACTGTGGAGCTGATGAACGAGTGCATGGTTTATGGCAGCCACATCTTTGCTCCGGCCTGTGATGGCAGCACGATCGTTACCAATTACACCACGGAAAAGAGCCAGCTGCCTCTGTTCCAGCTTGCGCCGAACCTTATCTCGAACCGACAGTGGTTCTGGCTGCGTGATGTGGTTTCGTCTAGCTACTTCGCGAGCGTGAACGGCCACGGTGATGCGAACTACGACTACGCGTCGCATGAGAATGGCGGGCGTCCGTATTTCCTGATCGGTTGATCTTAAATCAGGCGGCCTTGTGCCGCCGTTATTTTTTGTGTAAAAGAGGGTGAAAACTTTGTCCGATATCCCAGCACACCGCAGAAAAGCGACGACACTGGATGCCCAATCGCTTGCTTACAAGATCCGGTCGGAAATTACGACCGAGCTGATGCTGACCTTCGGGTACAGTGAAAAGCGGCTGGAACAGCACATCCGGAAAGTGACCGAATACATCCCGAACGATGAAGTTCGTGAAATGACCGCAGGCAGGCTCCGGGAATGTGAGGAGACCTTTGACATCTGGTTCATCGCACAGGAACGGGAAGCCATCATGAAGCTGGCACGCGGTATTGCGGCGCATCTCCGTGCAGGGAACACGATCTGGCCGAGCAACCTGAAGGAGCTTGAGGAGCGTCGGCTCCAGTTCGACAAAGCTCTGGAGTGCTGCAACATGCTTCAGGATGAGCTGAACTACATCGCGAAAGTGTTACCGGCGGACAAGAACAAGTACACCCGTATCGTGCTGGAACTGGACAAAGAGTTTCACCTGATCAAGAAATTAAGACAATCGGATAACAAACGCTTTTCGTCTCTTCTTCAAAATGGATGAGACAGTAAGAGGGCAATCTTTGCAGGTTTCGTCTAACTACTTCGCGAACGTGAACAACAACGGTAATGCGAACTACAACAACGCGTCGAATGAGAATGGCGTGCGTCCGATTTCACACCCGTGCATCTTGAGCAGGATTCTCACGCACGGCAATGGGAAAGGAAAGATTGTCCGTTCGGAACCAACCGATGAATGACAACTGCGACGGTTCCGGTCACGACCGATGAACTTATCGCGCAGTTTATGAGGCAAAATGAATCCTTATTACGATGCAAACGTTCTCTATGACGCAGGCAGCAAGGCGATAAAAGGCTCGAAATTCAAATATCGCTCCCAGCAGTACGAGATGAACCAGCTGCTTATCACCGCAAAATTGCAGGAATCCCTTCAAAATGGAACCTACAAGCCCGGAAGAAGCGTAAAGTTCTCGCTTTCAGAACGAGGAAAGACCCGGCTCATCTCCAGCATCGCGCCAGCGGACAAGGCCGTGAACCATATCATCTGCGATGAGATCCTTGGGCCGTATTTACAGAAGTTTCTGCAATACGACAACTCGGCATCTCAGAAGGGAAAGGGTGTGTCCTTTCATCGAAGGCGGTTTGAAAATGCCCTGCGGAACTATTACCGGGAAGAAGGCACCAATGAAGGCTACGCGCTTTTCATTGACCTGAGCGGATATTACGCAAACATCCGGCATGAACCATGTAAAGCGGTATTTCACGAACTGCTGCTGAAAAGTGAACTGGACGACGAGCTTCGAGCCACCACCGAGGACTTGATGGCGAAGATCTTCAGGACGTTCGAGATGGATGTGAGCCGTTTTACGGACGAGGATGTCCAAGCCATGATGAAGGGCAAAGTTGACCCTTTTCTGAACATGGGTGTACCGAAGGAACTCTTGACCGGCGAAAAGATGCTGGCAAAAGGAAGCGACATTGGCAACCAGCTGGCGCAGAACATCGGGATCGTATTTCCTTATCAAATCGACAACTACTGCAAAATCGTCCGCGGTATCCGCCACTATGGACGCTATACGGACGACATGTACCTCATCCACCGGAGCAAAGAGGTGCTTTGGAGCGTTCTGGAAGGCATCCGGAAGATCGCGGCAGAATATGGGTTGATCCTCAATGAGAAAAAGACGCACATCTGCAAGCTTTCCGGCGAATACCGTTACCTGCAAGTCAAGTACACATTACTTCAAAATGGAGTGGTAGTACGAAGGATCAACCCGAAGACGATCACAAGAGAACGACGCAAACTCAAGGCTTATAAGCGTCTGCTGGACAAAGGTGATGTGACCTGCGAGGAGATCGAAAACTGGTTTCGCTCCTGGCTCTGCGGAAACTATAAGTACATGAGTCATGAACAAATTTACAAGATGAACAGCCTGTACGTTGCGCTGTTCGGAAGGAGAGTCACATGGAAGAAACGACATGGAAGATTACGCTGGCTGATGGCACATCCATTGGCGGCCTGAAGCTGAACGGCAATAACTTCATCAGCACCACCGAAGTCACCGAGGAGATGTTCGAGGACAATCTGTTGGAAGTGACCATCGAGGGCGATGACACCACCGAGAAGCATGAGAACATGGAGCTGGTGCAGATCAGCAAGATGGGCGACGAGTGGTGGTTCATCCTGCGCGATATCCCGGCAGAGGAGCTGGAGCAGATGGCTTTGAAGGCCCAGCTGGACTATTTGAGCATGATGGTCGACCCGGAGCTGTAAGGAGGATTTCAAAATGGCAAATCACAGCAAGAAGTTCAATCTCGTCCGTACCTATTATAAGGGCGGTTTCTGGAAGAAGCGCCAGGTGGAGAACGCCGTGAAGAAGGGCTGGATCACCTCTGACGAGTATGAGGAGATCACCGGCGAGGCATATCCCAAGCAGGAGGAAGAGGCGGCTGTTGAGGCTGCTCCCACTGTGACCGCTGGTGATACTGCACCGAAAGAATCTGCCGCAGAAGAAACAGAGGAGCCTGAGACGGCAGAAACTATGAGTGAGGAGTCTGCATCTGACTCGGAAGAGTAAGGAGGACGTATGGCGATCGAAGCATATTCCCTCCTGAAAAACGGGAACAAGAAGCTCTCGGAACATTTCAACGTCCGGGAGTTCCGGTGCAGAGACGGCTCTGACCCGATCTTCGTGGATACCGAGCTGGTGGAGATTCTGGAGAACATCCGCACCCACTTTGGCAAGCCGGTGACGATCACGAGCGCGTTCCGAACGGCTGCGCACAATGCCACCGTGGCAAAAGCGGCCAAGTACAGCCAGCATCTGTATGGCAAAGCGGCGGACATTCAGGTGCAGGGCATCAGCGTGGAAACCGTGTATGCCTATGCAGACAAGCTGTTTGGCGAACGCGGCGGCGTGGGCATCTATCCGCCCGGCCTTGGAAGGGCAAACGGCTGGGTGCACGTGGATGTGCGCAAAGAAAAGAGCCGGTGGAGGGGGTGATTCCATTGTGGGAGTTCATCGCTGAATACTGGCTGGGCTGGGTCTGCGCGTTACTGGGCGGCGGCATCGTTGCCTTTGTGAAGTTCGTGGTGCCGAAGATCGCGGCACTCTGGACCGGTGTGCTGGCATTGCTGCATGACCGGATCTACTCTGAGTGCTACAAGTTCCTTGAGCTTGGGTACATCACGCAGGACGGACACCGGAACATCGGATACCTGTACAAAGCTTATCACATGATGGGCGGAAACGGCACGGGTACCGACCTTTACAAGAGGGCGACGGCTCTGCCCATCCATCCGACCCTGTGACGAAAATTCAAAATGGAGTAAATATCATGGAAAACAAGATCTCGACGGCGACCATCGTACGCACTATTTGTCTGCTCGTGGCTCTGTCGAATCAGCTGCTGAGCGCGTTTGGCAAGAGTCCACTGCCCATCGACAACACCCAGTTGGAGCAGCTGGTGACGAGCCTGATCACCATCGTAGTGGCACTCATCAACTGGTGGCAGAACAACTCGTTTACGCAGGAAGCCATCGCAGCCGACCAGCTGTACGACACCCTGCGCAAGCGGAACGGGAAGTAATTGATATCTGGGCGGCAGGGAAGACAAGCGCATCTATTATGTCTATAACCTGACAGTTCACACTGCGATAGCTCGGATTGATAAGTTTGCTTTGGGTTTTAACCATGGCCGGTTAGGCTGAAAATTCAAAATGGAACCCAAAAGCAGAAAGCCCTTGATATTTTGCTGGCAGATGCTGGCGAAAATTTCAGGGGCTTTTATTTTTTGACTTTGGGCTTGACGTATGAGAGAAAAGTCTATATAATTCTGAAAAGGAAAACGTTTGATGATTCTGAATCACCTGCAATTTTGTCTCATTGCGGATGGCCGCAGGAGAAGGACAAGTTGAGTGACGTGCAACAATCGAATTGGAAGGATTTGGAAGAATCGAAGAGGATGTGGAAAAAGAATGTGGTATTCCTACATAATTGAAGAAATTTTACGGTAGTATGTTTGATTTTTGAGAGTGGGCAGGGTGTGCAACACGATTTCGATTTAACCCCATCGTATCCTGAACCAAATATCTTTAAAGAGTCAAACGGTACCATTAAAAGGGCCGCTTGGCTCTTTTTTATTTTGCTTTGTAGTGGGGAAGCTGCTTGACGAGCAAGCAAAATCACTTGAACCTAAAAAACAATTGTATTACGTTACTATTTTGCAAGTAAAAACACACTGTAATAGATAAGTACTTTGTGCAGTTGATTTAAAATCAATTGAAATAAAGCTGTGAAACTGATTTCATTCAAGAGGTCACAAATTGAATATACGATTAGTATATTTGATGTCGTGGAACCATATTGCTGACGCTTCTGCATTATGCACCTGTAACAGCTATCGAAAACAAGACACACAAACTAAACGAACGCTTTTTGCCACCCTGAACTCTTTTGTCAATCCTTTTATTTGGGTGGAAAGCGTGGTAAAATAGAGATACCGTATCATGGGTAATAGGAGAGTGGAAGATTTGGAACTGGAACAGGCACGAAGCCGCGTGGAAGAACTTCGCGCGGTGATTGAAAAAAACAACCGGCTTTATTATGACCAGGACGCGCCGGAACTGGAAGACTATGAATACGATGCCCTTAACCGGGAATTGAAGGAACTGGAAGCACAGTTTCCGGAGCTTGTCACGCCGACTTCGCCGACGCAGCATGTCGGCGGCACGCCGAGCGGACGCTTTGCCAAAGTGACCCACGCCGTCAAGATGGAAAGCCTTCTGGATGCGTTTTCGTATGAGGAGCTGCGCGATTTCGACCGCCGGGTTCGGGATGCAGGCGTAACGCCGGAGTACGTCGTCGAAATCAAAATTGACGGCCTTTCTTGCAGCCTTGAGTACGAAAATGGCGAGCTGGTGCGTGCATCGACACGCGGCGATGGTGTTGTTGGCGAAGATGTGACCGCAAATGTCCGCACTATCCGGGCAATCCCGAAAAAGCTGAAAAACGCGCCGGAATTTCTGGAAGTACGCGGCGAAGTCTATATGCCGCATGAGGCCTTTCAGAAGCTCTGTGCCGAGCAGGAACTGCAGGGAGCGGCACCTTTTAAAAATCCGCGCAATGCAGCGGCTGGTTCTCTGCGCCAGAAAGACGCAAAAATCACCGGAAGCCGTGGCCTGTCCATCTTTATTTTTAATGTACAGCAGATTCGCGGCCACGAGCTGACGACTCATGCCGAGAGTTTGGATTACCTCAAGAGTCTGGGCCTGCCCGTTTCGCCGCGCTATCATATCGTCCACGACATCGAAGACGCCATCGCCGAGATCGAGCAGATCGGACAGAACCGCTCCAAGCTGGATTTCGATATGGACGGTGCCGTTATCAAGGTCAACAATTTCGCCGAGCGTGACCTGATGGGCTCGACCAACAAATTTCCTCGCTGGGCAATTGCGTTCAAGTATCCGCCCGAGGTAAAGGAAACGACCCTTCGCAGCATCGAGGTCGCCGTGGGCCGCACCGGTGTTTTGACACCGACGGCCTGCTTCGACCCAGTCTTCCTTGCCGGAACCACCGTCGCCCGTGCGACCCTGCATAATGAAGACTTCATCAAGCAGTTCGGCCTCTGCATCGGCGATACGATTCAAGTGCGCAAGGCCGGCGACATCATCCCGGAAGTCATCGGCGTTACAAAGCACGAAGAGGGGGCAGAGCCGTACCAGATGCCTGAGGTCTGCCCGTCCTGCGGTGCAACCGTTGTCCATCTGGAAGATGAAGCCGCCCTTCGCTGCATCAACCCCGAATGTCCGGCGCAGGCTCTACGAAACATCATCCATTTCGCATCACGGGATGCGATGGACATCGACGGTCTGGGTGTCGCTGTGGCGACGCAGCTGGTCGAAAAAGGCTTTGTCCATTCGGCGGCGGATATTTACACCCTGACGATGGACGAGCTTCTGACCCTTGACAAGTTCAAAGAGAAGAGCGCGACCAACCTGCTCAATGCAATCGAGCGTTCCAAGCAGAACAACCTCGACAAACTGCTCTTCGGCTTTGGCATCCGGAACATCGGCGACAAGGCGGCCGCACTGCTGGCGGAGCATTTCGGCTCCATGCAAGCCATCCGGGAAGCAACCGTTGAGCAGATCAGCGAGATCGACGGTTTCGGCGGTGTCATGGCGCAGAGCGTCGCAGAATTTTTCGCAAAGGACGGCACAACTGACCTCGTGCATCGCCTGGCCGATGCCGGTCTGAACATGCAGTGGAAGGGCGAGCCAAAGGGCGACAAACTGGCAGGAAAAACGCTGGTCGTCACCGGTACGCTTGAGACTCTTTCCCGGAACGAAGCCGAAGCACTTATCGTTAAAAATGGCGGTAAGGCCAGCGGTTCCGTCTCGAAGAAGACGGCGTATGTCGTCGCAGGCACAGCGGCAGGCTCCAAGCTGACAAAGGCACAGACTCTGGGTGTTCCCGTCCTGACGGAAGCGGAATTCCTCGCCATGCTCGACCAGTAAACCACAAAATCACAGCCCATACAGTAAAGCGTAAAAACTTTGCTGTATGGGCTTTTTTGATGCCCGGCGTTCTAATCCGTCCACTCTTGCATACAGTGATGGCAAGAAGCCAAAACGAAAGGAGACGCAAAATGGACGAGTATTATCACGCTGTGGGGTGCCTGCCGTCGTGGCTGGCAAGGCCGCTGATGGAGCTTCCCATCGAGCAGGCAGAACGCATCCACGAAATTCGCCTGCGGACAGGCTGTGAGCTGCTGGTGACAATGGACGGCGAACCCTATACACTCCGGGAACTGGCCAAAACGATTCCGGTCGAAAAGTCCATCATATCCCTGAAACTGAACGAGCTTCAGATGGAAGAGATTTTCTATACCCTCTGCGGCGGTTCCGTCCATAGCCATCAGAGTGAAATTGCGTTCGGGTACATCACTCTGCCCGGCGGATGCCGTGTTGGTATCGGCGGACAGTTTCTGGAACATCCGGAACAGGGTGTTGTATTGCAAAAGCTCCGCTCTCTGAATCTCCGCATTGCGCGGCAGAAAAACATCGTACTGCCGGAAATGCTTCGGGATATCCTGCAAAAGCCGTTTGTGGGTCTGCTTATCGTCGGGGAACCGGACAGCGGAAAAACAACCCTTCTCCGGGCAATCGCGCATGCTCTGACTCAGCAGAAAAAGCTGGCGACAGTCATTGATGAGCGCGGAGAAATTTTCCCGGAACAAAATCGGCTGACCGCGCAGGGTATCGAGCCGGTCGATGTGATTTCCGGCATTGCGAAGGACCGGGCGGTTCAGATGGCGTTGCGCACCCTTTCGCCGCAGGTGATTTTGCTGGATGAGCTGGGCGGTATGCAGGAGGTCGAAGCGTTGGAACAGGGCTTGTTCAGCGGTGTGGATTTTGTGGCGACCCTCCATGCCTCCTCGCTGGAAGAAGCTTTCCGCCGCCCACAGGTACAAGCCCTGAAAGCTCGGGGTGCCCTTCGCGTGATGGTTCTTCTCCGTGGGAGGCATTTCCCCGGTCAGGTGAAGGAAGTGCGGCTGTTATGAGCCTTCTGCGGCTGGTGGGAGCCTGCTTTTGGGTGGTCTGCGGCTGGTTCGGCGGAGATTATTTCTGCGTGCAGACCCAGAACCATCTGGACGAACTGGACAAGACCATCGAACTTCTGCGCCGACTCAAACAGGAAATATCCTGCCGCCGGACAGATTTGAACCTGCTCTATCCGGCACTCCACCGGGAAGGTGCGTTGGATTTCTGTTCTATTCAGGCAGAGAGTTTTCAGACCTTGGCGGCACCGGTCTCTTTTTCAGAAGCGGAAAAAATCTGTTTTCAAGAGTGCTTTTCGGGCCTAGGCCATGCAGAAGCGGTACAGGAATGTGACCGGCTGGAACTTTACTTACAGCGATTCACACAGTTTCGCTCGGCGGCGGAGCAGGCCGCACAGACCCGGCTCTTTCTGGCACACAAACTGGGGCTGGGAGCAGGCCTTGCGGCCGCCATCCTCTTTTTATAAAAAAGAAGGGAAGACAAGCGTATGGACATCGACCTGATTTTTAAAATAGCGGCGATCGGCATCATCGTGGCCGTGCTGAACCAGCTTCTGATTCGTTCCGGCCGGGAAGATCAGGCCATGATGACGACGCTTGCCGGGCTGATCGTGGTGCTTTCCATCCTCGTCAAGCAGATCAGCACCCTGTTCGTCACCATCAAGGCGTTGTTCTCCTTATGAGTGGGGCGGTGTCACTGTTTGGGATATTTCTCGTCGCGGCGGCACTTTATGCCTTATTCCAAAAGGCCGCGCCGACTTTTGCACTGCTGGTTTCTCTGGCGGCGGTGGTCGTCCTGCTGGCACGGGTCGGCTCTGCACTCGAAACCGTGCTGTCTGGTCTGCATCAGCTGGAGCGGCAGGCAGGCGGAAGTGCGTTTTCGTGTCTGTTGCGCTGTGCCGGGATCGCACTGCTGACAGATTACGCGCGCACACTCTGCGAGGAAGCCGGTGCAGAGTCGCTGGCATGGTGTGCCGGTCTTGTGGGGCGGTGCCTGATCCTTGCAGCGGCATGGCCGCTCATCGAAGAGATCGGACAGCGAATATGGAGCATTGCAGGATGAAATTTGCGATATTACAGGTGTCCTTACCCGGAGAAGAATTCTGGAAGCCTTATCTGGAACAAAGCCCCGTCTCGTGGGAAGAACTGGCGGACAAGCCGTTTTCGGTGTTGAAAAGTTTTCTCCCGGAATCACTGACCGGTTTGCTGGGAGATTCCCTCAAAGGATATGCCGCTGTTCTGCTGTTTTTGTTGGCGGCGTCGATTTTATCGGTCTTTCTCGCTCAGCAGACCGACCACGACTTGATCGAACTGTTGACCGTCGGCGGATGCGGCACGCTGGTGTGGGGGAACCTGCTGGATTTCTCCAAAACATTCTGTGAGCAGATCGAAGCATGGCAGAGGTACCTGCTCAACTTTCTGCCTGTTTACGCAGGTGTTCTGACGATGGGCGGTGAAGCTACTGCCGGGAGTGCGGCCAGCGGAGGATTTCTGGTTCTGCTCTGCCTGCTGGCGCAGGTACTCTGTACCTTTCTTCCGCCTTTGCTCGAATGTTACTTAGCGTTCAGCGTGGCCTGCTGTATCAGCAGTGAGAGCAGTCTTTCGCTTTTCTGCCGTTCCGCCGGGAAGCTGATGACACAGGGCCTGTCACTTGCTGGGAAAATCCTTGCCGCCCTGCTGAGCCTTCAGCGTGTTTCGGCGATGCAGCTTGACCGTTCCACTCTTCGTGCCGGGAAGCTTCTGGTCGGCACGGTTCCCATCGTCGGGCAGACGCTCAGTGACGCATCTGAAACCATCCTTTCAGCGGTTCAATTGCTCAAAAGCGGCCTTGGTCTGGCAGCGATTCTGTTTTTGGCAGGGGAATTCGTACCGTTTTACATCGGGATGCTCATCCAGATGCTGTTTCTCTCGGGCTGTGGACTGCTCTGCGGTCTGACCGGGCTTTCTCGCTGTCAGACTTTGCTGGACTGCCTGAGCGAAGCCGTCCGGTGCATGGCGGCGGCAACGATTCTGTTTTTCGGGTTGGCTGTCTTTGGTACGATGCTGTTGTTTTTGGTAGG
This sequence comes from uncultured Faecalibacterium sp., assembly GCA_934548045.1. Taxonomy (GTDB): domain Bacteria; phylum Bacillota; class Clostridia; order Oscillospirales; family Ruminococcaceae; genus Faecalibacterium. Next base: position 48,128 of record CAKTEM010000013.1, read on the forward strand.
GGGTGGGTGATTTGCAGGAACTGAAACGCGCGGCGGCAGTCTTCTGTATCGCCTGCATCTGCTCCGAGCTTCTTGCGCAGGTGACAGAACACGGCTGGGCGAGACGCTGCATAAAAACCGTGGCCGGGTTATATATTCTATTAGTGTTTTGGAATACCCTCCCGAAATTCCGGACGACGGTGCAGAGCTTCGATTTGCCGCAGGTGTCCATTATGGATATGGGAACGCTGGAAGATACCGTCCAGTTGCAGGCGGAGACAGAGCTTGCGCAGAAGTTGGAATCCGAATGTGCCGCTGAGACCGGAATCTCCGCAAAATTCACAGTAATACTGGAAAAGACTGCATCCGGCGAAAGTGTCTCTTCGGTTCAGGCAGAGCTCCCGGCGGCGTGCGGCGCACAAGAGAGAGCAAAAGTTACGGATTTTTTGCAAGATACACTGGGGATAGCACCGGACTTCGTTTCATTCGATGCAGACCGGGAGGCGGAGCCATGAAACCAGAAAAGCCGTTCCGCGTCGAAAATCTGCTGGATATTCTGAAAGCTATTTTTGCGAAAGAGAACCGCGCAAAGCTTGCCATTGCATTTGGCGGACTGGCGATGCTATTGATTCTTCTGTCCGAGTTGATTCCGCAGCCGTCAGTGCAGACCGCCATTCCGGCCAGCCCGGCGGATAATACTGCCTATCGGGTACAGCTGGAACAGCAGCTCACCGAACTCATCGAACAAATCGACGGGGCAGGAAAGACCGTCGTGATGCTCACGCTGGAAAATGGGGAGGAGACCGTCTATGCCATGGATACACAGTCGGGACAGACCCAGAGCCAGGAGACACACGTTTTGTTGGAGGACGGCTCTGCGCTGGCACAGACCGTCTATCTGCCGAAAATATGCGGTGCGGCGGTCGTCTGCGAGGGCGGCGGAGATGTCCGCATCGCGGCACGCATCACCGAACTTGTCAGCGCGTTATTGGACCTTCCATCGAACCGAATCTGCGTAGAACAGCGAAAAGGCTGAGCGTTTTTTGAGGATAAAAGGAGGAACCCTGATGAGAGCTATTGCAAAAAATACCCGGAGAGCGACGGCGATCACTTTGGCGGCTGCGTTGGTCGTGGCGGTCTATCTGAACTGGCAGTATGCCCGTACCGGTGCGGAGCTGGAAACCGAGGCAGTCAATGTCTCGGCCAGCGTCTCGGAAGAGGTCTCTGCACCCATCACGGACGGGCTGATGACCGAGGCGGAGGCTGTCTCCAGCACCAACAAAAATTACGGCGAGGCCCAGTTGGTGAGCGTCTCGAACGATTCCGGCTCCAAATTTTTTGAGGAAGCCCGGCTCAAACGGGAAAAAGCGCATGATGCCGCGCTGGATACCATTCAAAAGACCCTGAAATCCTCCTCTCTTTCTGCCGAGGAGAAGAAATCCTACACGCAGGAACTGACCGGAAATCTCGAAGACCTCAATGCCGAGACAGAGATCGAGACCCTCGTTAAAGCGAAAGGCTTTGCGGATTGTCTCTGCTTTTTGCAGTCAGACCGGGCAGACCTGACCGTAATGACCTCCGGCGACGCGCTCACCGCCGCGCAGGTGGCACAGATCCGGGATATCGTTCTGAGCAAGAGCAAGGTGTCTGCCCAGAACATCACAGTTGTGGAAGTGAAGTGAATAGGGTTGTATAAATCCAAAAAGAATGGTATAATAAGTTCAGACATCGAAATGCAGGGGTTCATCCTGCACCGGAAAACAAAAGTGAAGACGGGTGACTGGCCCGTTTTTCAGATGGAGGGCCTTAGAATGGATTTACAGAATATGGATCTCAAAGGCGGCAGCCTGCAAATTTCCACCGAAGTGCTGGGCAAAATCGCCCGTTGTGCAGCTTTGGAAGTCGATGGTGTTGCCGAGGTTTCCTGCGGCAACCAGAACAAGAAGGTGAAGGAGCTGTTGGAGCGCACCAACGTTCAGGCTCCTGTCACGGTCGAGATGCGCGAGGGTACCGCTGCGATCACGCTGCACATCGTCGTTGCCTTTGGCACAAAGGTTCCTGCTGTTGCGGAAAAGGTTCAGGAGAACGTCAAGTCCGCCGTGCAGAACATGACGAATGTGACCGTCAGCCGTGTGGATCTGGTGATTGCCGGCCTTGCCCCTGCTGAAGAAGTACCCGAAGTTTGATTTTTAGGTGAGAGGAACATTATGGAGAATATTTTACCCCGTCGCGAAGCTCGTGAAAACGCATTCCTGCTGGCTTTTTCCCAGACGTTTGGAGACATCCCTCTGGAAGAGGCTCTCATCGAGCATCATGAAAATGACGAAGAGCATCCGGTGGATGTTTTTGGCCAGCGTTTGCTGCGTGCGTATTACGAACATTCCGCGGAGGTGGACGACCTCATCAGCGGCCATCTGCGCAACTGGACGATGGAGCGTCTGCCGCGTGTCAGTCTGACCGTGCTGCGCCTCGCCCTGGCGGAGATGCTGTACGGTGATGAGAAGAAGCCCGGCGTCGTCATCAACGAAGCCGTCGAGCTGACCAAAAAGTATGGCGCAGACGAAGATTATCAGTTCGTGAACGGTCTGCTGGGTGCAGTTGCACGCGAGCAGGGTCTGGACGCGGCTGACCCGGCGGAGTCTGAAGAGCTGTGAGCTGCTATACACTGGGAATCGACACAAGCAACTACGCAACCTCTCTGGCCGTTTTTAATACAGCCGGAGAGGTTGTTTGCGCAAAGAAACGCTTTCTTCCGGTCAAGGAGGGCCAGCTGGGTCTGCGCCAGAGCGATGCCCTGTTCCACCATACGACGGCATTGCCGGAGATGATGGAAGAACTGGGCCGGGAATTTGATTTGACACAAATCTCTGCCGTAGGCGTCTCACAGAAGCCGCGTCCGGTCGAGGGTAGCTACATGCCCTGTTTTCTTGCCGGTGTCAACGCGGCAACGGCGTTTTCGCTGGCGCGTGGGATTCCTTTGATTCACACGACCCATCAGCAGGGTCACGCTGCCGCCGCACTGTTTGCCGCAAAAGGGGAGGAACTGTTCCGGGAGAAAGTCCTGCTGTTTCATATCTCGGGCGGTACAACAGACTTGCTGCTCTGCGATGAAGTCAGGCATATCGAAACGCTTGGCACCAGCTCTGATCTCTATGCAGGTCAGGCGGTCGACCGTGTCGGCGTCAAACTGGGATTTGGCTTCCCGGCCGGTGCTGAGGTCTCCCGTCTCGCCGCACAGTGCGAAGAGATGATCAAGCCGAAATCCAGCGTCAAGGGGTTGACCTGCAGCCTTTCCGGACTGGAAAACCAGTGCAACGCCCTGCTTGCCGCCGGAAAATCGCCGGAGTACGTCTGCAAATACTGCCTGCTCTGTGTTGCCGATACCGTTGTCAAAATGACAAAAGCAGCACAGAAAGAATATCCGGGCCTTCCGGTCGTCTGTGCCGGCGGCGTCATGAGCAGCGATATCATCCGTACTTGGGTGCAGCAGCGTCTGCCGAAGGTCTACTTTGTGCCGGGTCAGTATTCCAGTGACAACGCTATCGGCGTTTCGATCCTTGCCGCACAGGGGGCTGGTTTATGGCTGAAGTGATCTCTGTTTCGGCCCTGAACCAGTACGTCAAGACGCTTCTGGACGCAAATGACCTGCTGTTTGATTTAGCTCTTCGGGGTGAGATTGCGAATTTTGTCCAAAATGCCCGAAGCGGCCACTGCTATTTTTCCCTCCGGGATGAGGCGAGCAGTGTGAAGGCGGTGATGTTCCGTTCGGACGCCCGTCGTCTGGGATTCCGCCCACAGGAAGGGATGAAGGTCGTCGCCCGCTGCCGTGCAACTCTGTACGAGCGTGACGGTGCGTTTCAGGTCTATGTCAACGATATGTTCCCGGACGGCATTGGTTCGGCACAGCTGGCCTTTGAACAGCTGAAGGCCAAGCTGGACAAGGAGGGCCTTTTTGCACCGGAGCATAAAAAGCCGCTGCCGACCTGCCCCAAGTGCATCGGCCTTGTCACCAGCAAGACTGGTGCGGCGTTGCAGGATATCCGGAACGTTATTGGCCGCCGCTGGCCTGCGACCCGGCTGCTCCTCTGCCCGGTCAACGTGCAGGGCTTTGAAGCTGCCGGGGAAATCGCGCAGGCGATACAGTTCCTTGATAAGAGCGGAAAAGTAGACGAAATCATCGTTGCACGCGGCGGCGGAAGCCGGGAAGACCTCTGGGTCTTCAATGCAGAAGTCATCGCCCGGGCGGCTTATCGCTGCAAAACGCCGCTTATCAGTGCCATCGGTCATGAGATTGACTTTACAATTCTTGATTTTGTCGCCGACCAGCGCGCACCGACTCCTTCGGCGGCGGCAGAGCTTGCTGTGCCGGATCGAGCCGAAGTTTCTCGCAAATTATGCAATATTGAACAAAATATCTGGAATTCAGTCCACAATCGACTGGAACTATGCTATAATGAACTCGCACAGGCGGAAGAGCGGTTTTCGCCGGAGAACACGCGTCGGACATTGCAGACCGGACAGAACCGGCTGGATGCGATGAAGGCCGCTCTCCGGACGGCGGCAGACCGCAAGCAAAAAGAAAATGCTTCCCGGCTTACCCACGCCGCTCTGCGTGCGGATTCACTTAACCCGTATCGGGTTCTGGCTCGCGGCTACGCCATGGTGACCGATAAAAACGGAAAGCTCACCACGGCGGACAAGCTCCGGGCAGGTGACGCCATTACCCTTCGCGGTTCGGTGCAAAACGCACGCTGTACCGTCGAAGCAGTGGAGGAAATCAATGAAAGCACCCAAAAGTTTTGAAGAAGGCATGTCTCGTCTGGAAACGATCTTGGACCAGATGCAGCAGGAGGAAACCACGCTGACCGAGTCGGTCAAACTGTATGCAGAGGCAGCATCTCTGATGGATTACTGCCACGCTGCACTGGAAAAGGCGACCCTGCAGATGGATGAAATCGACGCAAAGCGTGTTTCAACACAACCGCCCAAGGCGGAAGACTGAGGAGGAACATTTCATGGATTACGAAAAGCAGTATCAGGAATATCTCGTGCGTGTCAACCGCGCACTGGATGCCGCCTGTGAGAAGTTTTTGCCCGAGGAATCGGAGGTCTGCCGTGCGGCCCGGTACAGTCTGCTGGGCGGCGGCAAGCGCATCCGCGCAGCATTGGTTCTGGCCGTCTGCGATATGCTGGACGGCAATGCCGAAGCAGCCGAGCAGTTCGCGGCAGCGGTGGAAATGCTGCACTGCTATTCACTGATCCATGATGACCTGCCCTGCATGGATAACGATGACCTGCGTCGCGGCAAACCGTCCTGCCACAAGGCGTTTGGCGAGTCGACCGCGATGCTGGCCGGTGACGTCCTCCTGACCGAGGCGTTCAACGTGATTGCAAACGCTTCCGCATCGCCGGAGATCTGCGTTCGTGCAGCAAAGGCTCTGGGCGCAGGTGCCGGCAGTCACGGCATGGTCTACGGACAGGAACTCGACCTCAAATATGAGGCTCTGGCTGCAACTGAAGAGCAGCTTCGCCTCATTCATCGTCACAAGACCGGTGCGCTCATCAACGCGGCCGTCCAGATGGGCGCAGCAGCGGCGCAGGCGACCGAGACGCAGAGCAAAGAGCTGGAAGCTTATGCTTACGGCATCGGCCTCGTGTTTCAGATCGTCGATGATGTGCTGGATGTGGTCGGCTCGCAGGAGCAGCTCGGCAAGCCTATCGGCAGCGACAGCGAAAACGGCAAGACGACTTTCGTCACCCTGTTCGGTACGGACGGCGCAATGGAGCTGGCGAAGAAGCTGAACGATGAGACCTGCGCAACGCTGCGAAGCGAGTTCGGCGAATCCTGCGCGTTCCTCGAGACGCTGGCACAGAAACTTCTGGTGCGCAGCAACTGATAATTTGGAAGAGTAAATTTAAAAGGTGGATATAAAACCATGCAATTGATCAGAGATATTTTCTCGATAAACGAAATTCTGACCGTGTCGCTGCTGGGCTGGTTTACGGCGCAGGTGCTGAAAACGATCATCAATTTCATTCTGCTCGGGAAATTTCAGCTGGAACGCATGTGGGGCGACGGCGGTATGCCGAGCGCACACAGCGCGACCGTCTGTGCAATGACGATCGCAGCAGCACGCAGCGAGGGCGTTTCTTCGCCCATTTTTGCGGTCGCGGCCGTTCTGGCTATCATCACCATGCACGACGCAATGGGCGTCCGCTACGAGACCGGTGAGCAGGCCAAGGTTCTGAACCAGATGATCGAACAGTGGATCGACATCAGCGAAAAGAACTCTCCGTTCCTGCAGAATCTCCACCTGAAAGAGATGGTTGGTCATACACCTCTTCAGGTCACCGCTGGTGTTGTGGTCGGTGTTGTGGTCGGTCTGCTTTACCCCATGAGCGTGGGCTAAGACATACGGTGCAGGCAGCTTTGGCCTGCGGAAGAACAACTTGTGAGAAGGATGTGGATTTATGAATTCTTCTTTGCTGGATAGCATCCATCAGCCCAGCGACCTGAAAAAGCTGACAAGCGGACAGGTGGAAACACTCTGCGAAGAAATTCGGAAATTTCTGCTAGATAATGTATCGAAAACGGGTGGACATCTGGCCTCGAATCTGGGCGCGGTCGAACTGACGGTTGCCCTGCATCGGGTGCTGGAGACCCCGAAAGACGAGATCGTATTTGATGTTGGACATCAGTGCTACACCCACAAACTGCTGACCGGCCGTAAGGATGGCTTTGCGAAACTGCGTCAGATCGACGGTTTGTCGGGCTTCCCGAATCCGAACGAGAGCAAGCACGATGCGTTTATTGCAGGCCATGGCAACACGGCTCTTTCGCTGGCGGTCGGTATCGCGTGGGCGAAAAAGCTGCGTGGGGAACCGGGCGAGGTCGTCGCAATCATCGGCGATGGTGCATTCACCGGCGGCATGGTCTACGAAGGTATGAACAATATTGGTGGGCTGGACAACCTGCTTGTCATTCTGAACGACAACAAGATGTCCATCTCGAAGAACGTCGGCGCGCTGGCGCAGTATCTGAACCATCTGCGCACGACCAGTACTTATTTTGACGCAAAGGAAAACGTCCGGACCTTCCTCGATGGCGTTCCGGTCGTCGGCCCTCCGCTGAAAAAGGCCATTGGCAACAGCAAAAAGCTGGTGCGCCGGGCGATGTATCATTCTACCATCTTCGAGGACATGGGCTTCCAGTATTACGGCCCGGTCGACGGCCACAATGAGCCGGAGCTGGAACGGATTCTGCACAACATTTGTGAGCAGCGAGGCCCTCATTTCCTGCATATCATCACAACCAAGGGCAAAGGCTACAAACCGGCAGAGAACAACCCGGGCAATTATCACGGCGTTTCCAAGTTCGACCAGTTTGATTTACAGGGTCTGCCCGACCCGGAAGTTGCGCCCAAGGAGTCGTTCTCGACCGTGTTCGGCAATGTCCTGAATAAAGAGGGAACTGAAAACAAGAAGATCTGCGCCATCACTGCCGCGATGAAGTATGGCACTGGCCTGCAGTTCTTCTATCACAGCCATCGTGACCGCTTCTTTGATGTCGGCATGGCGGAACAGCACGCGGTAACATTTGCCGCAGGTCTGGCAAGTCAGGGAATGTTGCCGGTCGTCTGCATCTACTCAACATTTTTACAGCGTTCTTACGACCAGATCATCCATGACGTCAACCTGCTGAAGGAAAATGTTGTCTTTGCCATTGACCGCGCCGGTTTTGTTCCGGCTGATGGTGAAACCCATCAGGGCATTTATGACCCAGCCTTTCTCAGTCAGGTCGGCATGCCGATTTATTCGCCCTCGAACTATGCAGAGCTGAAATATTGGCTGCCGGAATTGCTGAAAGATGGCTGGAACGGTCCTCGTGCTATTCGCTATCCTCGCGGCGGTGAAACGGATTTCCTCGCACAATATGGCTGCTCCGGCAAGGAGTACGATCATCTCTATACCGCACCCGGCGCAAAGGTCGTCATGGTGAGTTATGCCGATGAGGTGGAGGATGTCCTTCACGCCGCCATGCAGTTGAGCGAAAAAGGCATCCCCTGTGATGTCTATAAGCTTGTAAAGATATTCCCCTTTACAGAAGATTTGATTCGAGAAATCTCTCGCTATGATGTCGTTTTGATGGCAGAAGAGTGCGTAGCCTGCGGCGGTATCGGTGAGCATCTGGAGTGTGCGCTCCAGAAAGCCGGTTGGAAGGGTACTTATATCCACCGCGCAGTGGAGAATGTCTCTCTGCCTCACGCAACGGTGCCGCAGATCAAACAGGTCACCGGTCTGGATGCGGCGCATCTGGTGGAGGAAGTTCAGAAGGTAATCGCGAAAGGAGAAGCGACGCTTTGAAAATTCGATTGGATCAATATCTGGTTCAGCACGGTCTGATCCAGAGCCGTGAGCGCGCCAAGGCGATGATTATGTCCGGCGTGGTCTTTGTCAATAATCAAAAGGTGGACAAGGCCGGTGAGATGATCAAGGAAGATGCCGTTGTTGAAGTGCGCGGCCACGATATCGGCTATGTCAGCCGTGGTGGACTGAAGCTGGAAAAGGCGATGCAGTGTTTTCCGCTGACGCCCAACGGCAAAGTCTGCATGGATATCGGCGCATCGACCGGCGGCTTCACCGACTGTATGCTTCAGAACGGAGCAACAAAAGTCTATGCGGTCGATGTCGGTTACGGTCAGCTGGCATGGAGTCTCCGCACCGACTCGCGTGTTATCAATATGGAGCGGACGAATATCCGGAACGTTACCCTCGACCAGCTGGAAGAACCCATCGAGTTTTTCAGCGTTGATGTCTCGTTCATTTCGCTGCATCACATTTTCCCGGTGGCGCAGGCCATCACGACGCCCGATGCAATGGGTGTCTGCCTCGTCAAGCCTCAGTTTGAGGCAGGCCGAGAAAAGGTTGGAAAGAACGGTGTTGTCCGTGACCCGGCAACCCACCGCGAAGTGCTTCACAATGCGATGGGCTATGCGGTCGCAAATGGTTTCGCTGTTCAAGGTCTGGATTTCAGCCCGGTCAAGGGGCCGGAGGGTAACATCGAGTACCTGATGTTCGTCCAAAAGAGTGAAGAGCCTGCCGTTCTGGACGATTCGGTCGCAGAACAGGTGGTTGCGGCCAGCCATTCGACGCTGGACAAATAAAAATCAGCAGAAAAAAGAGAAGGAGTAAGGAAGATGACGGTCTATATCTCTCCGAACCCCGGCAAATCGCAGGCAAACGGCATTGCACTGCGTGCGGCGCAGATTTTGCTGACCCACGGTGCACAGGTGTTGATGCAGGACACCTTGCAGGATGAGTGCAGTGCAATGGGCGTGCAGTATCTGCCGCAGAAAGAGTGCCTGCAAAAGACCGATGTGATTTTAACCATCGGCGGCGACGGAACCATCCTTCATGAAGCAAACCTTTCGCTCGAGTACCAGAAACCGATTCTCGGCATCAATTTGGGCCGCTGTGGTTTTCTGGCGACCTGTGAAATCGACGAGATGGAAAACAAGCTTTCGGCGGTGGCACGAGGAGATTTTTCCCTCGATACCCGTATGCTGCTCTATGTCCGTGTGCTGGGCGATGACAGTTGGGAGGGTCACGCGCTGAACGATGTCGTCGTGACGAAGGGCCGTTTGCAGCAGGCCATCGACTTCAGTATTTACTGCGATGATACGCTGGTCGAGCATTACCGCGGCGATGGTGTCATCGTTGCGACACCGACCGGTTCAACAGCATATTCGCTGGCGGCCGGTGGCCCGATTCTAGATTCCCAGACCAAGGGTATCGTTGTGACGCCCATCTGTCCGCACAGTCTGTCCAGTCCGGCAATGGTTTTTGCGCAGGAACGCAAAATCAACATCTGCGTCGGGCAGGTTGCGGATGACGAAGTGTTTATCAGCTGTGATGGTGCGGCAGGCTATTCGTTACAGACCGGTGCTACAGCTGAGGTGCGGCTGTCGGATCAGATCGTTCAGCTGATCACTTTCTGCAAGGCTGACCAGTTCCGGGCCATCGACCAGAAACTCCGCAGCCGCCGCTGATTTCTCGAAAACAAATGGAGGTGAGTGCGTATGAGCCGCAGCAACCAAACCGAAGCAAAAGGAAAAAATGAACGACTGCAAGCGATCCTCCGGTTGGTGCAGGAGCATCCGATCAGTCGTCAGGAGGTTTTGCTGGATTATCTCCGCAAAGAAGGCTTTGAAGTAACGCAGGCCACGATTTCCCGTGATATCCGGGAGCTGTGCTTGGTAAAGGCCTCAACCAGTGAGGGCTATCGCTATGTGTCCAGCCGGACGGAGACTTCAAACCCGAAGATTCAGGGCCGTTTTGAGACAATATTCCATGAATCGGTTCTGAGTGTCGATTTTGCCGGACATGTCGTACTGGTGAAATGTTATTCCGGTATGGCAAATGCCGCCTGCGAGGTCTTCGACGCCTTGAAATGGAAAAATGTTGTCGGAACTCTTTCGGGCGATGATACCTTCCTCGTCGTGGCGCGTTCTGAACGGGATGCCAAAACGATTTGTACCGAATTGACCCGTCACATCGGGCAGAAATAACGCAGGAGAGAAGTAACACATGCTGAGCAGTCTTCAAATTGAAAATGTCGCCGTTATCCAGAAGGCCAACGTCCATTTTGAAAAAGGGCTGAACGTCCTTACCGGTGAGACTGGCGCAGGTAAATCAATTTTGATTGACTCCATCAATGCCATCCTTGGCAACCGAACGTCCAAAGACTTGGTGCGTACCGGTGCGCCAAAGGCAGTTATCCGCGCGGCGTTTGAAGATGTTCCGGCTTCCGTTCTGGATAAGCTGGAAAAAGCTGGATATGAGCGTTCAGATGCACTTTTTCTCAGCCGGGAGATCACAGCCGAAGGAAAGAGCAGCTGCCGCATCAACGGGATGCCAGCAACTGCGGCAATTCTTCGAGACCTCTGCGGCGGACTGATCAACATCAACGGCCAGCATGACTCCGTGGGCCTGCTGAACCCGGTGCATCACGAGGAAATTCTGGATTCCTACGCGCAGAATCAGACGGAATATCAGAACTATTATGCGGTATATCGGGAATTGGTCGGAGTCAAAAAGGCTCTGGACGCTATGATAACCGACGAGAACGAAAAGCAGCGTCGCATCGAGCTTCTGAGCTATCAGGTGCAGGAGATCGACGATGCCTCTCTGAAAGCTGGCGAAGAGCAGACGTTGGAGAGCCGCCGGAAGGTTCTGGCAAATGCGTCAACGATTCGTGACCGCATCGCGCAGGCGTACGCTCTGCTTTCAGGTGGTGATGATTCTTCTGGTGCTGTTGATTTTCTGGGCGAAGCATCCAACGCAATTGATACCGCCGCTCAGCTGGACGGAGAACTTTCCGGAGATGCCGGGCAGCTGCTCGACCTCTATTACACCGCGAAAGATGTTGCCGCCGATTTGATTGGTCGATTGGACGAGTATGATTCCAACGACGCAGAACTTGACGAAATCGAACAGCGTATTGACCTGATTTACAAGCTCAAGCGGAAATACGGTGACACTGTAGAAGACATTCTTGCATTTGGCGAAAAGGCAAGGGAAGAGCTGGAAATGATTCAGTCCTCGCAGGAGCGTGCTGAACATTTGCAGGCCGAAAAGCACCGTCTGTATACCCTTGCACGGGAAAAGGCAGAGCTGCTGACCCAGACTCGGCTGAAAGCATTTGATGAGCTGAATAAGAAAATCTCGGGAACGCTGGATTTTCTGAACATGCCCGGCGTCCGGATGACCCTTCGCCACGCCCGTGGGCCGCTGGCAAGTCATGGACAGGATAGCATCGAGTTCTATATTTCCACGAACCCTGGTGAAGACCCGAAGCCTCTGGCAAAAATCGCATCCGGCGGTGAGCTGAGCCGTATCACCCTCGCCATTAAAAACGCAATGGCTGATAAAGACGCTGTGCCGACCGTTATTTATGATGAAATTGACAGCGGTGTTTCCGGCAAGGCGGCGAGTCGTATTGGAGAAGTCCTGTGCCAGAGTGCAAAGGGGCATCAGATTTTGTGTATTACCCACACGGCCCAAATCGCCGCGCTGGCAGACTGCCATCTGCTGATCCAGAAAAATGTCACAAACGACCGCACCTATACCGAGATCCATCCGCTGGACGAAACCGGCCGTATTGATGCCTTGGCGCATATCATTTCGGGCGACCATGTGACAGAGCTTTCGCGCGCCAATGCCCGGGAGATGCTGGGTCTTGCAGAAAAGCAGTCCGAAGAAAGCTGATTTTTCGGCGTTGACATTGCCGCAAAAATGTGATAGACTACGTTTTGTCAAAGGCTTTGATGGGAACAAGTATCCTGTCTGTGTCTGCCCAGAGAGACCCCGGTTGGTGAAAGGGGTGTGCAGAACGACAGGGGAAATACCTCCCGGAGCCGCAGGCTGAATGAGATTTTTCTAGTAGGCTGTGCCGCGTGCGAGCGTTACAAACGCAGGAGTGTAGTCCTACTCTGGGGCGTGCACTCGTGAGGCCGTTTTCGTGAGGAAGCGGCAAACAGAGGTGGTACCGCGATTTTTCTCGCCCTCTGCCAATTCAGTTTGGCAGGGGGCGTTTTATTTTACCCCTCTGCCCCTACAGATGGAGGTAAACATTATGACTCTGTACGAAGAACTCAAAGCGCGCGGTCTGGTCGCGCAGATCACCGATGATGAGATCATCGACCTCATCAACAACGGCAAGGCAACCTTCTATATCGGCTTTGACTGCACTGCCGACAGCCTGACCGCCGGCCACTTCATGGCACTGACCCTGATGAAGCGTCTGCAAATGGCAGGCAACAAGCCCATCGCTCTGATCGGCGGCGGCACCACCATGATCGGTGACCCCTCCGGCCGTACCGACATGCGCAAGATGTTGACGAAAGAGGACATCGCCCACAATGCCGCCTGCTTCAAGAAGCAGATGGAGAAGTTCATCGACTTCTCCGAGGGCAAGGCTCTGATGCTGAACAACGCCGACTGGCTGCTCAACCTGAACTACGTCGAGCTGCTGCGTGATGTCGGTGCCTGCTTCTCGGTCAACAATATGCTCCGCGCAAAGTGCTATGAGCAGCGCATGGAGAAAGGCCTGTCCTTCCTCGAGTTCAACTACATGATCATGCAGAGCTACGACTTCTACTACATGTTCCAGCATTATGGCTGCAACATGCAGTTCGGCGGCGACGACCAGTGGAGCAACATGCTGGGCGGCACCGAGCTGATTCGCCGCAAACTGGGCAAGGACGCTTACGCAATGACCATCACCCTGCTGACCGACTCTCAGGGCAAGAAGATGGGCAAGACCGCCGGCAACGCTGTCTGGCTCGACCCCAACAAGACCAGCCCCTTCGAGTTCTATCAGTACTGGCGCAACGTCGGCGATGCGGATGTCATGAAATGCATCCGGATGCTGACCTTCCTGCCGCTGGAGCAGATCGACGAGATGGCTACCTGGAAAGATCAGCGCATCAACGAGGCAAAAGAGATCCTCGCTTACGAGCTGACCAAGATGGTTCACGGCGAGGAAGCTGCTGAAAAGGCTCAAAACGCCGCACGCGCACTGTTCAGCGGTGCCGCCGATACCGAACACATGCCGACCACTCAGCTGACCGAGGCTGACCTGACCGATGGCTCCATTGGCATCCTGACCCTGATGGTAAAGGCTGGTCTGGCCGCTTCCAACGGTGAGGCTCGCCGTCTGGTGACTCAGGGAGGTGTCCTCGTCGATGGCGAAAAGGTCGCTGCTCCGACTGCAAGCTTTACCGCTGAACAGCTGGCAAAGGGCATCGTCATCAAGAAGGGCAAGAAGGTCTACCACAAAGTGACCCTGTAAGTTCCGCCTGAAAAACTTATAAAAATTAAAACCACCCACAATACCGATTATGGCTATATACGCCGACCGGATATTGTGGGTGGTTTGTTTTTGCAGAGATAAGAAGTATAAGAGACAAAATAAAGGGCACCGGCCCATTTTTCAACAGACAGGTGTCCTTTTGCTGTGTTTATAATTTACAGCTCAAACGCCTTTTTCAGGACATCGTAGGCTGCATCTTCGTTCTCAGAACGAACCAGCAGGGAAATATCCAGATCGCTGGTGGTGATGAGCAGAACTTCGATGCCTGCGATTGCCAGCGCGTTCAAAGCGCGAGCTGCAACGCCGCAGCTCGTCACCATCTCCTCACCGAAGAGGTTCAGCTTGGAGTAGCCGACACTGATGAGCGGAGAAGCCTTTGCGTCCTTGTCAAGGTTTGCCGCAGAAATGGCCTTCATTACCAGCGGCAGGTCACTGCTGGCAGCGGTAAAGCTGAAATCAATGTTGGTGCCATGCGGTGCGCTCTGGCTGATCATGTCCACAACAACGCCGGTATCCGCAAAGATCTGCAGATAGCGTGCAAGGCTGTTGCCCTTAAAAGCGACATCCTGAACGCTGATCATCATCTGGCTGGAAGCAATGTTGATTTTCGATACACCGTACATAATAACACTCCATTCTGCCCGAACGGGCATCAAAAGGAAAGGATCACATCTCTGCGATCATATTACCCATGTTGTACAGACCCGGCTCCTTCTTTGCCAGATAAACGGCGGCGTTGATGGCACCGTTCGCAAAGATGTTCCGGGAGTATGCGGTGTGCTTGAGGGTGATGACCTCATCCGGACCGCAGAACAGAACTTCGTGGTCGCCGACGATGCTGCCGCCGCGCACCGAGCTGATGCCGATCTCCTTCGGGTCACGCTTCTGACGCACCGAAGAACGGTCATAAACATAGTGGTACTCGTTGTTGTTCTCCTCATTGATGGCATCAGCCAGCATCAGAGCGGTTCCGCTGGGAGCGTCCAGCTTGTTGTGATGGTGCTGCTCCACGATCTCAACATCGTAGTTCACGCCCAGAATTGCCGAAGCGCGCTTGCACAGCTCAGACAGGACATTGATACCCATCGACATGTTCGCGCTCTTGAAGACCGGAATCTCACGGGAGAGCTGAACGACCTTCAGCTGAAGCTCCTCAGAAAGGCCAGTGGTGCAGACCACGATGGGGAGCTTGTGTGCTTCGCAGTAGGGCAGAGCCTTTTCGACTGCGGCAGGAGAGCTGAAGTCGATGATGACATCGCCCTTGCCATCCAGCTTGTCCAGACTGTCGTAAACGGGGATGCCGTTCACTTCGCCGTCTTTCAGGTCGATGCCAGCGACCACACGGCAGTCCTCACGCTGTGCGATCATATCGACGAGAACATGGCCCATCCGTCCGCCAATTCCCTGAATGATAATATCCGTCATTGTTTTTACCCCTTCTATGCTGTTTTTTAAATACGGCAAATGCCCGGGAGAGTTTTCCGCCGGGCATCTGCACCTATTTCAATTACTCTTTGATAAGACCCTCGGCCTTGAGCGCGTTCTCGATCTGCTCTTTGTGCGCGTCGCTTGGCTCGACCAGCGGCAGGCGGCACTCGCCAGCGTTCCAGCCCAGAACGTTCATCGCGTACTTGACCGGGATGGGGTTGACCTCGCAGAACATCGCATCGCAGAGCGGCAGGATCTCCAGCTGGAGGTCGCGTGCCTTTGCGGTGTCGCCCTCGAACCATGCCTTGCAGCAGTTGTGGACCAGCTCCGGCTTGATGTTGGAAACGACGCTGATGACGCCCTTGCCGCCCAGAGACAGCAGGGGAACGACCTGATCGTCATTGCCGGAGTAGATGTTCAGCTCGTCGCCGCAGAGAGCCGCGATCTTTGCGACCTGCGAGATGTTGCCGGAAGCTTCCTTGATGCCATTGATGAGCGGATGCTTGCTCAGCTCGTATGCGGTCTCGGGTGCGATGTTCACACCGGTACGGGAAGGCACATTGTACAGGATGACCGGGATGCCGCCAGCTTCTGCCATTGCGGTAAAGTGGGCGATCAGGCCAGCCTGAGAGGTCTTGTTGTAGTACGGTGTCACCATCAGCAGAGCATCCGCGCCGCAGGCTGCCGACTTTGCAGCCAGAGCGCAACCGTGGTCAGTGTCGTTGGAGCCTGCGCCTGCGATGACCGGAACGCGATGGTTGACGGTATCGACGGTGAACTTGATGGTCGCCAGCTGCTCCTCGTCGGTCATGGTAGCGCACTCGCCGGTAGTGCCGCAGATCACGATAGCGTCGGTGCCGCGTGCGATCTGGTCTTCCAGAATACGGCCCAGCTCGTCAAAATTTACGCTGCCGTCCTCGTACATCGGGGTAATGATGGCAACGCCTGCACCCGTAAAGACAGGATTCTTCATAATACAAAAACTCCTTTGCTGTGTTTTTTATCAAAACACAAATCAGTCAAAATAGCCCTTTGCTGCCAGCAGCTCTGCCAGCAGGACTGCGCCGCCTGCCGCACCGCGCAGGGTGTTGTGACTCATGCAGGCAAACTTGTAATCGAACAGGGTGTCCTCACGCAGACGGCCGATACAGACAGCCATACCGTTCTCGGTGTTGCGGTCGAGTTTGGGCTGCGGACGGTCAGCTTCCTCAAAGTAGTGGAGGAACTGCTTGGGTGCGCTGGGCAGGTTCAGCTCCTGAGCCGGGCCGCGGAAGTTTGCCCAAGCCTCGAGCATCTGCTCCTTGGTCGGCTTCTTGTCAAAGCTCACGAAGACTGCTGCGGTGTGGCCATCGGAGACAGGAACACGGAAGCACTGTGCGGTGATGGTCGGCTTTTCAGCATTGACGATCTCGTTGCCCTCGATGTGGCCCCAGAGCTTCAGCGGCTCACGCTCGCTCTTCTCTTCCTCGCCGCCGATGTAGGGAATAACATTGTCGATGATCTCGGGCATCCGGTCAAAGGTCTTGCCTGCGCCGGAGATGGCCTGATAGGTGCAGACCAGCGCCTTGTTCACGCCGAAATCCTTCATCAGGGGATGCAGGGCAGGAACATAGCTCTGCAGGCTGCAGTTGGACTTGACCGCGATAAAGCCGCGCTTGGTGCCGAGACGCTTGCGCTGTGCCGGGATGATCTCAATGTGGTCTGCGTTGATTTCAGGCACGACCATCGGAACATCCGGGGTAAAGCGGTTTGCGCTGTTGTTGGAGACGACCGGGCACTCTGCCTTTGCGTAAGCCTCTTCCAGAGCCTTGATCTCAGCCTTCGGCATGTTGACCGCGCAGAAGATGAAATCGACCTGAGAAGCGACCTCTTCAACATTGGCTGCATCCAGAACGACCATCTTCTTGACGCTCTCGGGCATCGGGGTCGTCATGGCCCAGCGAGAACCGACAGCATCCTCATAGGTCTTGCCTGCGCTACGGCCAGAAGCAGCGAGAGTCGTCAGCTTGAACCAGGGGTGATTCTCCAGCAGGGTGACAAAACGCTGACCGACCATGCCAGTAGCACCAACGATACCAACTTTATACTGTTTTTCCATTTCCAGTACCTTTCCTTTCAAAAAGCCAAATTTGCATCATTCTCCGCTTGCAAAGCAGGTCGAGATGCAATATAATAGACATTGTTTATACAGGTTCTATAATATCATTGATACGTCACTCGTGTCAATCATCGGAAAGGCAAATGCAAAGCATGTTAAAAAAAGATTTTTGGTACGATTTACCCAAAGAACTCATTGCACAGGAACCGGCTGACCCTCGCGACTCGGCGCGGCTGATGGTTTTGAACCGGAATGACGACAGCATTGAGCATAAAATTTTCCATAACCTGCCGGATTACCTCGAGCCGGGCGACCTGCTGGTCGTCAACAACTCGAAAGTCCTGCCTGCCCGTATCGTCGGCATCAAGCAGCCGACCGGTGCGGTCTGTGAGTTGCTGCTTCTGCGTCAGGTCAAGGGCGACCAGTGGGAGTGCCTTGCAAAGCCCGGCAAGCGGATGCAGCCTGGCACCAAGGTCAGCTTCGGCGATGGCACCTTGACCGCCATCGTAGACGAGACGCTGGAAGATGGCAACAAGTACGTTACATTCTATTATGATACCGAGACGCTTTATGAAAAGCTGGATGAGTTTGGCAAAATGCCCCTTCCGCCGTATATCACGAAGCAGCTCGAGGATCAGAGCCAGTATCAGACCGTTTATGCCAAAGAACTGGGCAGTGCTGCTGCTCCGACCGCTGGTCTGCACTTTACCGAGGAACTGATGGACACCATCCGCGCAAAGGGCGTCAACATCACCGAAGTCACCCTGCATGTCGGCCTTGGTACTTTCCGCCCTGTCATGGAAGATGAGATCACCGACCACAAGATGCACAGCGAGTGGTACTCTGTCAGCGAGGAGACTGCACAGCTTATTCAGGATACCAAAGCCGCCGGTCATCGTGTCATTGCAGTTGGTACGACCAGCTGCCGCACGCTGGAAGCTGTCGCTGCAAAGTATGGTGAGATCAAGGCCTGCAGCGGCAACACCTCTATCTTCTTGTATCCCGGCGTGAAGTTCAACTGCATCGACGGCCTTATCACCAACTTCCACCTGCCCGAAAGCACCCTCATCATGCTGGTGTCGGCGTTCTATGGCTACGAGAAGACGATGGCCGCTTATAAGGTTGCCGTCGAGCAGAGGTATAGATTCTTTTCCTTTGGCGATGCGATGTTCCTTCGCTGAGCCGGAGAGGATATAAAACCCGATAAAAAGACATAAGGATTGCACGGCTGTTTTCCGTACGCAGAAAGGAAATGAGATTATGCCTTCTTTAACGACCTACAAGCTCCTCAAACAGGAACACAACGCCCGGCGGGGTGAGTTCAAGACCGTCCACGGCACGGTGCAGACCCCTGCGTTCCAGAACGTTGCGACGGCTGGTGCCATCAAGGGTGGTTTGTCCGCACAGGACCTGCGCGAGATCGGTACACAGGTGATGCTCTGCAACACCTACCATCTGCATCTCCGTCCGGGCGATAAGCTGGTTGCGGATATGGGCGGCCTGCACAAGTTCACGCGCTGGAACGGCCCCATCCTGACCGACAGCGGCGGATTTCAGGTGTTCAGCCTCGCAAAGCTGCGTAAAATCACCGAAGAGGGCGTGACCTTTGCATCTCATCTGGACGGCCACCGTATCTTTATGGGTCCGGAAGAGAGTATGCAGATCCAGGCAAATCTCGGCTCTACCATCGCAATGGCTTTTGATGAGTGCGTCGAGAACCCGGCGCAGCACGATTACTCCAAGGCCAGCTGTGAACGCACGACCCGTTGGCTGGCACGCTGCAAGGCAGAGATGGCCCGTCTGAAACACGAGGACCTTGCAACCAACCCCGACCAGTTGCTGTTCGGCATCAATCAGGGCTGTACCTTTGCCGATCTGCGCGTGGAGCACATGAAGCGCATCGCAGATTTGGAGCTTGACGGTTACGCCATCGGTGGCCTTGCCGTCGGTGAGCCGACCGAAGTCATGTATGAAATGATCAGTGAAGTCGAGCCCTATATGCCGAAGGACAAGATCCGCTATCTGATGGGTGTCGGTACGCCCGGCAACATCATCGAGGCCGTTGCGCGCGGCGTCGACCTGTTCGACTGCGTTATGCCCAGCCGCAATGCACGCCACGGCCACCTGAACACCTGGGGCGGCATCATTAACATCAAGAACGCCAAGTACGAGCGTGACGAGCGACCCATCGACCCGACCTGTGGCTGCCCGGCCTGCCGGAACTACTCCCGTGCTTATATCCGTCATCTGTTCAAGGCGGAAGAACTGCTGGGTATGCGTCTGGCCGTTATGCACAACCTGTGGTTCTACAATCACCTGATGGAGCGCATCCGCGATGAACTGGATGCAGGCACCTTTACGGCCTTCCATGACCGCTATGTGAAACTTCTCGACACGAGAATTTGATATTTGGCCTTGAAACAGCTCGGATAAGGGATTATAATAGGTTTATCTGAATTTTGAGAGGAGATTTTGCCCAATGCAACTTCTGACTACTACGACCGAAAACTATATCAGCCTGTTCTTTACGCTGGCTCTGATGCTCGTTCTGCTTTACTTCATGATCTATCGTCCGCAGAAGAAGCAGGAGAAGAAGGATGCCGCAATGCGTGCCGCACTGGAGATCGGCGATCAGGTCACCACCATCGGCGGTATCGTTGGCCGCGTGGTCGCCATCAAGGAGGACACCTTTGTTCTCGAGACCGGCGCAGATCGTGTGAAAATCCGCTTCACCAAGAACGCCATCAGCTCTGTTGAGAAGCTGAACATGGACAACGCTCCGGCTAAGAAGTAAATTTAACCCGTAATGGAAACGCGCCCCTCTGCATACAGTAAGTGCAGGGAGGCGCGTTTTTATGTCTGGAACACAATCGAATCGCAGTCCGGCAGGCGCGATACTGGCCGCACTGCTAGTCAGTCTGCTGCTTACTGGGCTTTTGCTGGCCGGCTCGGCCGCATGGATGACAAAACGGGAGCTTTCGCAGTCGGCGGCGTGGCCGTTCGCGACGGCAGCGGTCTGCATCGGCACCTTTGCCGGAGGATGGCTCTCAGCGTTTTTGCAGAAGAGCCGTGGTCTGGTCTGCGGAGCCGTCGAAGGGCTGATGATGGCCGGTATCCTGATTGCTCTTCTGTTTTTACAGGATGGCGTCCTGAGCGAGATGCAGGAGCTTCGCTATGCGATGACGATCTGTGCCGGGTGTACAGGAGGATTCTGTGGGATGCTTCGGGCGGAACGGCATCGGCGCGTCTCAAAATAAAAGGCAAGAATGACAGAATCAAAGGAGAGAATCGTTATGTGGATCTATCAGGAACCATCAAATCCGCGCTGCCTTCCGGCGGCATCGGTACCGGAACTCTACCCGGCGGTGCCTGTCCAAATGGATATTCCGGAGAAGCCGCAGGAGAAAACAGATACGACCGTTTCAACGGAGTTGGAATCCTTCACGATACAGGAACCCCCAAAAAACTCTCTGCGAAAATCCGCTTCAGCCAGCCGGGATTGTATTCTTTTGGCCGGAGCTTATCTTTTCGGTGCGTTTTTGTCCGGCGTGTTACAGGCGGTTTGTGATAGTACCGAAAAGGACATGCTGTCTTATTATCTGAGCTGCTGGCAAAGTATCTTTACAGTATCCAGTGCGGCCGGTCTGCCGAAACTGTTCGGTGCGGAACTCTGGACGGTATTCGGTGCGCTGTTGGTTCTCTTTTTTCTGGGGTTGTCCGCAATCGGGCCGATATTTATCTTTTTGTTTGTAATGCTCTATGGGCTTGGCTCCGGGTTGCTGTTTTCACAATGGATGGTCGGGATAAATCTGCAATCGTTTTTGTTGGTTCTTATCGCGGCAGGACTCCCGGCGGCACTTGCGGCAGGCGGACTGTGCCTGTTTGGCGCATCGGCACTACAGGTCAGCAGCCGTATTCAGGCGTTTTCGTTCGGAAGGAGAGAGGGGATACCCCATAAGGCAGGCGCAAAGCTTCTGATTGGACAGTTTGCGGTGACGGCCACAGCGTTTCTGCCACTTTGCGGACTTGCAACTGGACTGGCCTACTTTGCAGGACAAATCGTTTCTTGAGGATGGATTCTTGCGAGCCGCTGTCCGATGCGGTATAATAAGTACAAAATCAAATGAAGTAACAGGAGCCTGAGATGAGAGAACCGAAACTGAAAACTGTATATGTCTGCTCCAACTGTGGAGAGACCAGTCCGCGCTGGATGGGCCGCTGCCCGAGCTGCGGAAGCTGGAATACTATGAACGAGGATGTTGTCGCCGAAGCTCCCAAAGCCGGCCTTTCGAGTGGAAAGGCATCCGCTCCGGTGCGGAAAGAGGGCGTGACTTCGCTGACAGCGAAACGTCTAGCCGATATCAGCACGACCGAAGAGAAGAGCCGTATTCTGACCGGTATCTCGGAACTCGACCGGGTGCTTGGTGGTGGTATTGTTTTGGGTGGTGTAGTATTGCTCAGCGGTGAGCCAGGTGTCGGCAAGTCGACTATGTTACTACAACTCTGCGGTGCAATCTCCAACCAGCATAGTGTGCTGTATATCACCGGTGAGGAATCGGTGCGTCAGGTCAAGCTGCGTGCGGCGCGTTTAAAGGTTCCGCAGGAAAATATCTATCTGGCGGCAGAAAACGACGTCGATGAAATCTGCGGCCTGATTGAGAAGGAAAAGCCGGATTTAGTTGTCATCGACTCGATCCAGACCATGCGCTGTATGGATATCTCGTCTTCGTCTGGTACGGTCAGTCAGGTCAAGGAGAGTGCGGCGCGCCTGCTTGCTGTTGCAAAGAAGCAGGAGATTCCGATGTTCATCGTCGGCCACGTCAACAAGGACGGTGCAATTGCAGGCCCGAAAGTCATGGAGCATATTGTGGATACCGTTCTGTACTTTGAGGGCGATAAGATGCTTCCGTACCGCATCCTTCGCGCGGCGAAGAATCGTTATGGCTCCACCAATGAGCTTGGTATGTTTGATATGACCGGGCAGGGATTAGAAGAAATCGAAAATCCGTCGCAGATGCTTCTGGAAGGCCGTCCAATGGGTGTTTCGGGCAACTGCGTCGCCTGCACGATGGAAGGCAGCCGCCCGATCTTGAGCGAGATTCAGGCCCTTGCGACCAAAACGAATTTTCCTGCGCCTCGCCGTGCGTGCAGCGGATATGACTACAACCGCATGAACCTGCTCATCGCTGTTCTGGAAAAGAGGGCAGGGTATTTCTTCGGCAATCTGGATGTCTATATCAACATCGTCGGCGGCATTGCTTTACGGGATACGGCCTGCGATCTGGCTGTCTGTCTGAGCATGGTTTCGTCTCTTTTAGACCGTCCGGTCAGTGATAAGCTGATTGCCATCGGCGAAGTTGGTCTGGGTGGGGAAGTGCGCAGTGTGCCGAACCTTGAACAGCGTCTGCGAGAGGCAGAGCGCATTGGTTTTGGCTGTGCGGTCATTCCGAAGCACAGTCTGACCCACCTGAACGCCGCGGATTATCCCGGAATGAAGCTGGTCGGCGCGGCATATATCTCGGATGCCATCAATGCGCTGAAATCTGACCGTCTGTAAACTGTTTCTGATACGAAAGAACCTACTATGTCGATTTATCTTGATGAAAAAAATCCCAGCAAACACAAACCTTTTGATGATGCTTCCAAGGATATCGTCGAATATGTCCGGTATCTCGAAGTCATTGCAGGCAAAAGCGCGAATACGGCGTTCAGTTATTATTGCGACCTGCGCAATTTCAGCAAGTTCATGAAACGCCGTCGGGAGCTTGTACCCGATGATATGGAGATGAAAGACATCGACCCCAAGGGTTTGGATACCGAATTTTGGGGCAGCGTGACAAAGGAAGATATCTACGAATATCTGTACTTTTTGAGCCGTGAGTGCGGCAACAAAAAATCTTCGACTGCCCGGCGGCTTGCCAGTCTGCACGGCTTCTATGATTACCTCGTGAATCAGGTCAACCGTTTGGAACAGAACCCCACGGCGGCGATTCGTCCGCCTAAGCAGGATAAAGTTCTTCCCAAGTACCTGACGGCAGAGCAATCCAAAGAACTTCTCGCAAGCACCCAGACGCAGGGAGATTTTCCGGAACGGGATTACTGCATGGTCGTTCTGTTTCTCAACTGTGGGATGCGTCTGGCGGAACTGGTCGGCATGAATCTTGAGGACATCGACCTTGAACAACGGCAGATTCGGCTCTTTGGCAAAGGCCACAAGGAGCGAATGGTTTACCTGAATGATGCCTGCATGGAGGCTTTACAGCTGTATCTGAACAAGCGGAACACGATGGAAGGGCTGAACCCCAAGGAAAAAGCCGTATTCCTGACCCGGCGGCGTAAAGAACGCATCTCGAACCGGCGTGTTGAACAGCTGGTGACTGGTGCCATGAAAGCGGCAGGGTTGAAAGGTTTCTCGACCCATAAACTGCGCCATACGGCGGCAACGCTGATGTATCAGACCGGCAATGTGGATATCCTGACATTAAAGCAACTGCTCGGACACAGCAATGTCGGCACAACGCAGATCTATACTCATTTGCAGGAATTTCAGGTGCGTGCCGCTATCGAGCAGAATCCATTGGGAACCGTCACAAAGAAAAAGGGGAAGTGGGATACAACAGAACCAGGGAAGACCTCAGCCGAAAATCCGGCCGTAACAGCAGAATCTCAAGAAAACAGCGACGATTCGTCGGATGATTTCGCCAAACCGATGGAAGCTTTTGATGGTGCCGCCAATGACGGTATCCGGGCAGATGTAACCAATCTGACTGGGCCTGATCTTGCAGAAAGTCTATAATATGGATTATACGAAATTTTCAAAGGATTATCGGGTACGGCGGCTGTCGAACAACGACATTCCGCTGATTTTAGCTCTGTGTGAGAAAAATCCACAGTTCTACGAGCATTGTCCGCCGTTTGTGACAGCTCAGAGCATCAAAGACGATATGAAAGCTTTGCCGCAGCGCAAAATAAACCAGCCTCAGGACAAATATTATCTGGGCTACTTTGATAAAGCCGGCCAGCTGGTGGCGGTGATGGATTTCATCGACCATTATCCAACAGAGCAAAGCTGCTTTATAGGATTCTTTATGATGGAGCGAAACCTGCAAGGAGCTGGAATCGGAAGCTCGATCATCACAGAACTGTGCGAGTATCTGACGGAACTGGATTACAAATACATTCGATTGGGATATGTGGATAGCAACGAACAAAGTAAATCGTTCTGGCAGAAAAATCAATTTACGGATACAGGATTACGAAATCACACAGACGATTACACAGTCGTCGTGATGAATCGTTCGCTGAACAAGCAATAAGTAAAAATGTAAACTAAAAAGCACAAACAACGCCACAACTGCACAAAAACCTTAAAAAGGCCGCTGAGACTCAAAATCGAGCCCAGCGGTCTTAATTGGCAAAAATTGGAGAAAAGAGGCGTTTTTCACTTCCCTATATTTCGCATAACGTGCATTATACGAAATGGTTATAATCAAAAAATCAGACCCTTCTCTTTCTTCTTTCGCTCTCACGTTCCAGAAAATTTGAAGGGTCTGTGCTATCGTTCATTGAAGCCTAAACACGATGAATCAAGATGGAATCAAATCGTCGCCCGGAGTTCATCCAGAAAACCACTCAGCCAGACACGCTGGGCCGGAATACAGGCATCCGAATCGCAGAACGCCAGAAGCTCTTCCTGCGTGACCCACCGATAAGCCGAGGTCTCTCCGACCTGTAAGATGACAGATTCTTTCGGCGCATCCGTCAGGCACAGATACCCATAATAGATTCCCTGCTGCTTTTCTGAAATCAGATGAAAAATCGGGTCGAGCCGTTTCGCCTTGATACCAGTCTCTTCCCACAACTCCCGGTATGCGGCCTGAATCGGCGTCTCACCTTTTCGTACCGCGCCACCGGCACCGACCTCTTCAAATCCGGGTGCGATGGATTTGCTGTCATCCCGTTTCATCAGCAGATAGGTTCCGTCTTTGTGGCGGACGACCGTTGACACGGCCAGCGCGTACAGCCCTTTCGGGATTGCTTCCCCACGCACCAGATCCACGCCGACTTTTTCTTCGTATTTATTGTAGGCATCCCACAGTTCCATAACGAATCACCGATTCCTTTCACTTCCATTGACTTAGTTTTATTATAGTAAGACATCCGGACAGAATCAAGTGCTCTTTTTACTCTGGGAGCGGCTGAGTATCAAAATAAGCGCAAATCGCTTCATAGTATATCCGGGCAACTCGTTTACAGCCTGCCTCGTCTCCGAACTGTGCTACATCGGACTCACTGGTGACGAAGCACTGTTCTGCCAGAACGGCCGGACAGTCGACATCTTCCAGAATCGTAAAGCTCCGGTCCTCCCGGACTTCGGTATGGTTGGACTCGACGATCCGCTTGTTCTCCCCTTCGTAGTAAATGTACCGGATACCGCCTTTCCCTCGCAAGTGCGCCCCGGCGGCCTGCATCCCTTCGGCAAGGCGTTCGGCGAAATAAAAGCTTTCCCGATGCCATGTCCGCCCCGGAACATTGGGATAACATTCAAAACCGGCTGCTTCAGAACCTTCCGGCGCGGAATTGCCGTGGATGGAGAGCAGCAGCTGCGGCGCAAGTGCGTTGACGTATGCAGCTCGTTCACTGGGCTTTGCCGTGACATCATAGCTGTCTCGGGTCGAAAGCGGTATGTAATTCGGGTCGGCTTCCAGCCATGCGACCAGAGCTTCCGCCGTTTGTGCGTTCATCTGCGCCTCGTTGACGATGCCCTGTGCGCCCGGGTCAGAGCCGCCATGCCCGGCATCTATGGTGACCCGATACGGTGGGTCGCCGACTTCCGGGCGAAAATCATCTTCGATATCCTCCGTCCGTGATACGCCGATGGACATCGCTTCCTTCCAGAGCCAGAGCCCGGCACCAATGCAGAGGATACACACCAGAAGAATCAGCCCATTTTTCAGGGTGCCGCTCCCCTGCCCTCTGTTCCGTTTTCGCCGCGGCGCGGCATGTTTTGCATGATTTGCCATTATCGTTCCTGCTTCTTTAAAAAGAAAACCTGCCTGCAAAATGCTGACAGGCAGGTCCTCCCGGGAAAATTCCCTTTTACTTCAATTCTACGACGGTGACACCGCTTTCACCCTCACCATAGCGGCCAAGGCGGAAGCTCTTTACCATCCGGTTTCCGCGCAGGTGTTTGTGGATCGCCGTGCGCAGTGCACCGGTGCCGTTGCCGTGGATCAGATAAACCACGGTCTGCCCGTTCAGGATGGCGCGGTCGATGAAAGAATCAACTTCCGGCAAGGCTTCGTCAACAGTCAAACCGAGCAGGTTGCACTCCATCTTGGCCGAACGCTGCACACGCTCTACCCTGCCGTTGGGCCGGTTCGCGTCGCCAGTCAGACGGGAATACCGCTGCTGTGCCTTGCTCATCGGTTTGGATTCTTTTACCAGCTTTTCGGGCTGTTTCAAGCCCTTGAGCGGCACTTTGGTCTTGATGATACCGGCCCGAACCAGCACATCACCGTTTTTGTCCGGCAGGGCCAGTACCGTTGCCAGCTGATTGAGTTCCGCAATGCAGACTTCCTGCCCGACCTTGACCTCTTTCAGCGGCACGAACTCCTTGACCGGGTTATGCACGACCTCGGTGCCGACAAAGAGCTTTTCGGACTCTTTTTTGGCGATTTCCCGGGCACGCTGGGCTTTTTGCTGGGTACTCATCCGCTCGTCTTTCTGGAGCTGACGCAGTTCGTCGGTCAGCGCATACGCCTTGCTTTCCACTTCCTGCGCCAGAGTACGGGCCTTTGCACGGGCAGCTTCCAGCTCATTTTCACCCTGCTGGATGAGTTCGTCGCGCTTTTTCCGGGCGGCTTCCAGCTGATGGGATGCCTCGTTGCGGAGGTTTTCAACCTCATCCTGACTTGCTTTCAGCTGAAGCTTCAAATCATCCAGCTGGCCGAGAACAGCATCCAGCCGCTTATCCTCTGCGGACAGATGCTGCTGTGCGGCCTCGATGACCCGTTCCGGGATACCGAGCTTCTCACTGATAAGGAACGCGTTCGACTTGCCGGGTACGCCGACGCTCAGCTTATAGGTCGGGCGCAGAGTCTCGAGGTCGAACTCACAGCTTGCGTTGACAACGCCCTTGGTTTCCAGTGCGAAAACTTTCAGCTCTGCGTAGTGGGTCGTTGCCATCAGCAGGACACCACGGCGGCGAAGCTCTTCGATGATGGCGACTGCCAAAGCGGCACCCTCCGCCGGGTCGGTGCCTGCACCCAGCTCATCCAGAAGGACAAGCGTGTGCGGCATGGCAAGCTCAAGGATACCGGTGATTTTCTTCATGTGGCCCGAGAAGGTCGAAAGGCTCTGCTCGATGCTCTGTTCATCGCCGATATCCACAAGGAATTCGTCAAAGACACAAATCTCGCTTCGTTCATCCGCCGGGATGAGGAAACCACACTGTGCCATTGCGCAAAGCAGACCAGCTGTTTTCAGAGTGACCGTCTTACCGCCGGTATTGGGGCCGGTGATGATGAGGGAATCATATTCTTTACCAAGAGCAATATCGACCGGAACGCATTTCTTGGGGTCGATGAGCGGATGCCGCGCGCGAATCAGAGAGAACGAACTGTCTGTCCGCACCGCAGGCTTAAAGGCTTTCATCTCAAGCGCAAGGCGTGCTTTTGCAAGCAGAATGTCGATTTCCAGCATAGCCTTGTAGCTGTACTGGAATTGCGGTTCGATGGCGGCGACCTGTCCGGTAAAGGCGACAAGGATGCGCTCGATTTCCTGTGCTTCCTGTGCGCGATACTGAAGGATTCGTGCGTTTGCTTCCACAACGGCCTGAGGCTCAACAAAGACGGTCGCACCGGTAGACGAAACATCGTGGATGATACCGCTTACTTCACCGCGATACTCGCTCTTGACCGGAACAACATAGCGACCATTACGCATCGAGACGACGCTTTCCTGTAAATACTTGGAAGTGTCCATGTTCCGAACCATGCTTTCCAGACGGTCACGGATGCTGTTTTCCGTTGCGCGGATCTTTTTGCGAAGCTCGTTCAGGGTGTGCGAAGCAGTATCTGCCATTGCATCCGGAGCCAGAATCGCACTGGAAATTTGCTGTTCCAGACCGGGCTGAGGAGCCAGAGCGTAGAACAAATCATCGGTCGGGAGAACATCGTGGTCCGAAGAGCCATACCAGCTGCTCAGATTCTGAAAATTCCGCAGCGCACCAGCGACCATCAGAAGTTCGCCCATCGAGAGAACACCGCCCTTGACCGCGCGCGAAGTCAACTGACTGACTCCCTCGACACCGCCAAAGCGCGGAGAACCGTTTTTGATAAGCAGCGAGTTGATAGCATCGGTCTGCTCCAGCGAATACCGGACTTCATCCGGGTCGCACTGAGGCTCAATGGCAAGAAGCATCTCTTTTGCTTCCTTGCACACGCAGCCTTCCGCAGCACGAGCAATGATCTTATCAAGCTCGAGTGTTTTTAAATAGCTTGTTTCCATTTGTAGTTCCTTTAGTGTCTAGTATCCCATTTATCCGGGTAAAACAGATTTTAAAAACGAATAGCTTTTCAGCGGCTTGTCCAGATGCGTCAGAGCATACTGTTCCGCCACAATTGAAAGCTTTGCCAGACTGCTGACCGATATCTTAAAGGCGAAGATTTTTTTATCTTCCACCAGACAGATATGCCGCAGAGCATACAGCGCACCCTGATCCAGATTGCAGCCCTTCCCTGCTTTCTGCGCACAGTCCGCACAGAGAAGATAACCTTCCTGCGCATCCAGATAAAAGGCAGGGCCATCATATACGCCACAATCCCGGCAGTAGACCAGCTGCGGCATAAATCCGCACTGGCTCATGGTACGCAGTTCAAAAACCGCTTTAATGACCCGGACATCGGTTTTGTTCTCGTTTATCATGTAGAGACAGTTGAGGAGGAGCCGAAGCTCCCGTTCCGCTTCCTCTCCCGTAGGCGAAAGCGAAGAGGCCAGCTCTCCCATATACATGGCAAGCCCCATCCCCTCAACGGTCGCTGAGATATTGTAAAAAATCTTTTCGACGGACGCTTCCTGTACCGTATACATGTTCCGCCCGGGAAGCAGAACGAATTCCGAATAGCAAAGCAGCCCACAGGCCGTAAGCAATTTGCTTTTCATCCGCAGGCTGTTCTTTGCCATCGCCGAGATCACGCCCAGCTTTGGTGTCAATATCGTCAGGATGCGATCCGCTTCTCTATAACGTGTCTCCTTGAGGACAAGGCCCATCGTCACGATCGTGTCCATCTGTCAATTCTCCTACCGAAGCAGGCATCTCCGGGTCGAGTGTCTGCTTGTAGTCCAGATACCGAAATATATTTCCCGTACAGGCAAATGCCTGCCAGCTGGTTTCCGCATCCATCGACAACGCTCCCTTCCGTACTTTTCATACACCGTTAGTGTTGTCTCTATCCTAGACGCCTATCCCCGGGAAATCTGTCCTGTTATGGCTGAAGGCTCAGCGGTTCGTAGGATTCTGCTTGAAACCGAAGTTGTTCAGCAGGAATTCGTTATCACGCCAATCCGCCTTGACCTTGACCCAGCACTGCAGGTTGACCCGGCAGCCCAGAAATTCTTCGCAGTCCGCACGGGCCGCGCTTGCGATTTTTTTCAGCATCGCGCCACCCTTGCCGATGACCATACCCTTGTGGCTCTCCCGTTCGCAATAGATGTTCACGTCGATATCCACGAGGTCCGTACCCGGACGCTCTTTGAAACGCTCGACGACGACCGCAATGCCGTGTGGGATCTCATCACGCATGTAGAGCAGGAACTTTTCACGGATGACTTCTGCGACCAGTTCCTTTTCGGGCATATCGGTGTAAGCATCATCATCAAAATAATGGGGGCCTTCGACTGCATACCGGCTCAGTGCGTCAAACAGTTCCTCGCAGTGGTCGTTATCCCGGACGCTGACGGTATAGATATCATCAAAGATACCCAGTTCTTTCAGTTCAGCCTTGCGTGCGTCCAAGTCCGCCAGGTCTTTGACGAGGTCGGTCTTGTTGATGACTGCAATCGCAGGGCCGCCGCTCTGACGCAGAGCCTCGACCAGCATCATTTCGGACTCGTTCAACGCACCATAAGGCTCAAACAGCATCATGGAGACATCCACATCCGCAATAGAATCGCTGGCGGTCTTGTCCATCCGTTTACCCAGCTTGTTGTGCGCCTTGTGGACGCCCGGTGTATCCAGCAGAACATACTGGAGCGGCCCACGGGTGATGACGCCCGTGATACGGGTACGGGTCGTCTGGGGCTTCGAGGTCACAATCGCGACCTTTTCGCCGACCAGCAGATTCGTCAGGCTGGATTTGCCGACATTCGGGCGGCCAATGACCGCCACAAAGACGGATGATGTATCGTAATGCTCCTGCATCGGTGTTGCACTTTTCAAAATAGAACTCCTGTCTTATCCTGCGCACACAAGGCGCGGTATCTTTTTGAACTCTGTAAAACGCTTATTCCGTGTAGCTGACGGTACGGGGCAGACCCAGCTGGGTCAGAACAGCCTCTTCCTTCTCGCGCATCCGCATTGCTTCCAGACCGCCGTTCTCGTGGTCGTAACCCAACAGATGAAGCATCGAGTGGACGGTCAGGAACGCGACCTCGCGCTGAAGCGGATGACCGTACAGCGTTGCCTGCTCCTGTGCGCGCTCCATGCTGATGACGATATCGCCCAGCATCTTGCAGCCGTTGTTCTCGTCAACATCGTATACACCGTCCACTCCTAGAGGGAAGCTCAGAACGTCGGTCGGCATCGGCTTGTTGCGGTACTGGTTGTTCAGTTCGGCAATGGCCGCGTTGTCCACGAAGGTAACGCTGATCTCAGCCGGAGCATCGAAATGCTCATACTCCAGAACTGCATTGCATGCACGGCGGATCAGAATACGAAGGCCGGAAGGAACCTTGACAACTTTCTGTGAATTGGTGATCAAAACTTTATTGGACATAATGCCCTCTCCTTTCTTTTTTACCCGAATCAATTTTCTATGGGAAATGATGATCGTTTAACGCTTGGTTGGGTGTGCGGCCGCTTCGTATGCCTTGATGATCTCCTGCACCAGACGATGCCGCACGACATCCTTTTCGGTAAAGTAACACTGAGCGATACCGCCGACGCCTTTTAATACCTGCAAAGCATCGACAAGGCCGCTCCGGGTCCGATCAGGCAGGTCGATCTGGGTCACATCACCCGTCACAACGACCTTGGAGCCGACACCCATACGGGTCAGGAACATCTTCATCTGTTCCGGCGTCGTGTTCTGCGCCTCATCCAGAATGATGAACGAATCATCCAGCGTCCGGCCGCGCATGTATGCCAGCGGTGCAACCTCGATGATCTGCTTCTCGACCAGCCGCTCGTACGTCTCTGCGCCCAGCATATCGAACAGACCATCATAAAGCGGCCGCAGATACGGGTCTACCTTCTGCTGCAAGTCGCCCGGCAGAAATCCCAGCTTCTCACCTGCTTCCACCGCCGGGCGTGTCAGCACGATACGGGAAACATCTTTCGCCTTAAACGCCTTGACTGCCATTGCGACCGCCAGATAAGTCTTGCCGGTGCCGGCCGGGCCGACGCCAAAGGTGATGGCGTTGCTCCGGATAGCATTCAGGTATTCCTTCTGACCCAGCGTCTTGGGCCGAATCGGTCTGCCCTTGACCGTTACCGTCACAAAATCTTCGGTCAGCTCACGGACACGCTTTTCCTCGCCATCGTGCGCCAGACTCAGGCAATAGCGCACCGTCTGGTCTTCCAGCGGCGTGTGGTTTTCAATCAGGAGCAACATTCCCTCAACGGCACGCGCGGCAGCGGCAACATTTGCGGCCTCGCCCGAAAGGCGAAGCTCTGTGCCGCGGCAAACTGCCGTCACTGAGAATTCCTTTTCCAGCAGGCGGATATTCCGGTCACAATTGCCAAATACCGCCGCCGCGATCTCCACACTATCCAATTCGATGTTCTTTTCTGTCATGTGGCTCCTCCCGAAACTTTTGATAAGAATCCACCTATATTGTACCACCAAAAGTCTAATTAGAAAACTGTGAAAACTGCACAAAATATTCAGACCGGTTCCATCGGTTTTTCCATACGAACAAAAAGGCCGGGCCTTACAGCCAAAGCCCACAGAAACAAGCCTGCAAGCCCAAGCCATAAAGCCCGGTATAGAGTATCTTTAAAATCTGAAAATCGTCCTAAATCAGCCGTTGATGATGTTCGGAGTCGCGTTCTTCAGCACGACATCGTGGCTGCCGCCCTCAACGATGGAGGTGGAGGAAACGACGGTCAGCTTTGCCTTCTGCTGCAGTTCCGGAATAGACAGAGCACCGCAGTTGCACATGGTGCTCTTGACCTTGTACAGAGTGGTCTGGACGCCGTCTTCCAGAGGGCCGGCATACGGAACATAGCTGTCGACGCCTTCCTCAAAGCTCAGCTTGGTGGATCCGCCGAGGTCATAACGCTGCCAGTTGCGAGCGCGGTTGGAACCTTCACCCCAGTACTCCTTCATATACTGGCCATTGATACGGACCTTGTTCGTGGGGCTCTCGTCGAAACGTGCGAAGTAGCGGCCCAGCATCACGAAGTCGGCACCCATTGCCAGAGCCAGAGTGATGTGATAATCGTGAACGATGCCGCCATCCGAGCAGATGGGAACATAGATGCCGGTCTCTTTGTAATACTCATCACGAGCCTTGGCGACCTCGATGACAGCGGTTGCCTGACCACGGCCGATGCCCTTGGTCTCACGGGTGATGCAGATGGAACCGCCGCCGATGCCGATCTTCACGAAGTCTGCGCCAGCCTTTGCGAGGAAGCGGAAGCCCTCA
The DNA here is from genome assembly GCA_934548045.1 of uncultured Faecalibacterium sp. Classification (GTDB taxonomy): domain Bacteria; phylum Bacillota; class Clostridia; order Oscillospirales; family Ruminococcaceae; genus Faecalibacterium. Next base: position 81,376 of record CAKTEM010000013.1, read on the forward strand.
GCGTCGACAACGTTGCCTGCACCGACCTTGACGGTATCGCCGTAATGCTCACGGATCCAGCTGATAGTGCGGCTCTGCCACTCGGAATAGCCTTCGGAAGAGTCGATGCACAGAACATCAACGCCAGCGTCGACCAGAGCAGGCACACGGTCAGCGTAGTCACGGGTGTTGATACCCGCGCCGACGACATAGCTCTTGTTGGCATCCAGCAGCTCGTTTGCGTTCTTCTTGTGGGAGTCGTAGTCCTTGCGGAAGACGATATACTTCAGGTTGCCCTCAGCATCGACCAGCGGCAGGGTGTTGATCTTGTTATCCCAGATGATGTTGTTGCAGTCGTGCAGAGAGGTGTTCTCCGGAGCGGTTACCAGCTTTTCGATGGGAGTCATGAAGGTCGTGACAGATGCATCGTCAGGAGTGTGGTTCACACGGTAGTCACGGGAAGCGACAATTCCCAGCAGCTTGCCGTTGGGAGTACCGTCAGCAGTGATGGCGATGGTGGAGTGGCCGGTACGGGCTTTCAACTCCAGAACATCATGCAGGGTCGCAGTCGGTGCCAGATTGGAGTCGGAAACGACATAGCCAGCCTTGTAGCTCTTGACACGGCGAACCATTGCGGCCTCGTTCTCGATGCTCTGAGAGCCATAGATAAAGGAAACGCCGCCCTGACGTGCCAGTGCGATCGCCAGCTTATCACCGGAGACAGACTGCATGATCGCGCTGATCATCGGGATGTTCATTTCCAGAGGGCATTTTTCCTCCCCTTTGCGGTACTTGACCAACGGGGTTTTCAGGCTGACAGCCGTCGGAACATTCTCCGCCGAGGAATAACCCGGAACAAGCAGGTACTCACCGAAGGTGCGAGAAGGTTCTTCATAAAAATAAGCCATAATCTAAACTCCTTTTCTCTGATTGCAGTCCGTCAAAACGGCAACAAAACATTTCACTTCTAACATGTGTAACTTGCTCAAAATGATTGACTATATGATACCACAAATGCCCGGCGAATACAAAACAAACTTTGTAAAAATGCTTCACGGAAAAACAGTCAATTTGTATAGGAAATTCGGGCAAAGTAAGACTTTATCGACAGATTTTCGGTGAGTTGGCTTTATTTTCATCTTTTTTACCGGCAAAAATGGACGCAAAAAAGCTCGTCCGTTTTCAGGACGAGCCTTTTTGCACACGAAGCGAGATACCGCCTGTGCGGTGCGAGCGACAGCTGTGAAGGAGAACAGCCGGAGGAGGATGCTCGACACCCGATATCTCAAGAACAAGAAGAAAAAGATTTCACAATCCAGAAGAGCTTTGCGCTTTCTGTAACCATATTGTAACTCTTTTCAAAGGATTTTGCAAGAGGTTTTTGTAATTTTTTCGTAACCTTTGTTACAAATTGTTACAGAATTCGATGCAGACATCTCTTTTCGCCTTGCTTTAAGCGACTGTTCGTCTTATTCCGTTGTTTTTTCGGCATCTGGTTCGCCAAATTCCAGATAACACTCAAATGCCGCGTGTTCTCCCCGGCGGCCTACTACATACCAGCCATCCTTCGAGGGCGCATATCTGACCTCAAATTCCGACCCCATCGGGATCTCCCGGTGATACTTGATGGACGCAAACCGGAGCTGACCGGCATCAAACGCTTCGGACGGAATGGCATCACAGGCGATATCCAGATAATAGGAGTTGTTGACATGGCGGTTCAGGTCACACAGCGAATAGCTGGCCGTCCGGGTGCCTGCCGAGATCAGGTCTTTGCTCTTATGCACCAGCTGGGGCAGCTCTTCCAGAACATCATCGTTCCAGAAGCCCGGCGTTCTCCAGCTGGGCTGACGTAGGATGCGCTCCTGCGTGGTATCCACAACGATCCAGCGGCTGTCTACCATCGCCAGCTCGTTTCCCTCTTCGTCGAGAATCCATGTCAGCCGTTTCATGGAGCCCTTCTTGCACTGCTCGCAGGCGGTGACGAGTTTCAGCTTTTCGGCGCGCAGGGGCATCCGGATAATTTGGACTGCCTGCTTGCCGACCAGAAACGCCGTGTGATGAGCTTTGAAAAAGGCATCGTCCATCCCGTAGGCACGGGCGTGGTCGGCGGCAGCCTGCTCCACATAGCGGAACAGCGCGCTGGGCTTGAGCATCCGGCGGAAATCGCCGTCGGCGTTCAGCACCATCGCAGGCTCGGTAAAAGTATGATATTCCATAGAGAATCCTTTCTAAAGAAATAAGCCGCACCTCAAAAGAAGCGCGGCTTATTCAAAATCGGTTTAATACATGTTGCGAGATTTTTTGCGCAGCTTTCTCCAGATATTAAAGCACGCCAGAGCCAGCATTGCAAGCAGCAGCATCAGGAACAGATATCCGCTGCCGCCTTCGTCGTAGCTCTTCATCTCACTCCACTTGACGTCAAGTTCGTTGTTGACCTCGTCGCTCAGAGCGGTGAAGACTTTTTCTTTCTCCTCGATCTCCTCGGACGGGAATGCAATTTCGCTGTACTTCAAATCTTCGTCCAGTACTTCCCAGACAGCACTCATCGGGGTGGTGTAGCCGATATACTCGGCGTTTGCCTTGCCGACATCGACCTCACACATGAAGTTAATGAACATTTCGGCAGCCTCCTCGTGTTCACTGGTGGACGGGATGCACATACTGTCCACCGACAGGACACTACCCTCCTCCGGGAAGACCCACGCCAGATCCGGATTATCGTCGATCATGGTGATGGCATCGCCGGAGTAGTAAACGCCAATTGCCGCCTCGCCGCCGATCATCTTATCGAAAATTTCGTCCATGACGTAGGCCTGAACCAGCGGCTTCTGCGCTTTCAGCTCTTCCACCACCTCGTCGACCTCTTCCGCCGACTCCGGGTTGATGCTCTTTCCGGCCTTGAACGCCGCGATGGCATACGCATCGCGGCTGTTGTTGAACATCAGGATATTGCCGGAATACTCCTCATTCCACAAGTCTGCCCAGCTGGTCGGTACTTCATCCACCATTGTGGTGTTATAGATGATACCGGTCGTGCAGAGCATATAAGGAACAGTGTATTTGTTTTCCGGGTCATAATCGGCATAGCGGTAGTTCTCGTCGATGTTCTGGAAGTTGGGGATATTGTCGTAGTTGAGCGGCATCAACATTCCTTCCGAGATCATCTTTGCGACCATATAATCGGACGGGATGATAACATCGTAGTTTGCCGCACCGGATTTCAGTTTTGCGTACAGGGATTCGTTGGAATCGAAGGTCGTGTAGTTGACCTTGATGCCGGTCAAGTCCTCGAACGCAGAGACAACATCCACGCTGTCGTCCGAACCGTTGGAGATATACTCGCCCCAGTTGTAGACATTCAGCGTGATATTCTGGCCCTTGAAGCGCGTCCAGTCGTAATCATCGCTTACCGAGATATCCTCGTTGACCTCGATGGTACCGGCCGCGAACGCAGACAGCGGCATCGTCAAAGCAAGAATCACCGTCAGGAGAAGAATCACAAAACGCTTCATTCTGCGTCGCCTCCTCTCAGAGCCTTCTGGTTCTGGCGATATTCCCGGCTCTCCATTGCGTTGGAAATAAGAATGATTGCCAGAATGACGACAAACATGATGGTCGACAGCGCGTAAATCTCCGGGCTGACCTTCTTACGGGTCATCGAATAGATGGCGATGGGCAGCGTCTCGACGGTGCCACAGTTGAAGTAGGAAATCATAAAGTCGTCAATGGAGTAGGTCAGGCAAATCAGGAACGCCGACATGATTGCCGGGCTGATCTCCGGGAGAATGACCTTGAAGAAAGCCTGCTTCGGGTCACAACCGAGGTCAAGAGCCGCCTCATACAGTTTGATGTCCAACTGCTTAAGCTTGGGCGTCACGTTGAAGATGACATACGGCACGTTGAACGCGATATGCGCAATGAGCAGAGTTGGCAGGCCCATGATGTTATCGGGCAGGAAATCAATCTTGTCCGCGAACCGCTGATATGCCACAAAGAGCAGCATCAGCGAAATACCGGTAATAATTTCCGGGTTGACGACCGGGATATAAGTGATATTCGTAATCACCAGACGGCTCTTCTTGCCCATCGAGGCGATGCCAAGAGATGCCGCCGTACCCAGCACCGTAGCGATAACGGCCGAAATCAGCGCGACCTCAATGGAGACCCACAGTGCGTGCAGGATAGCCGAGTTATGGAACAGACTGCTATACCATTTCAGCGTAAAACCCGTAAAGAGCGCGTAGCCCTTGCTTTGGTTGAAGCTGAACACGATCATATAGGCGATCGGCAGGTACATGAAGCAAAAGAACAGGATGACGTAGGCGCGCTGCATCAGCCGAAGATGTTTTGTTTTCATCAGGATACACCCTCCATCTCATCCTCGTCAAAGCTCGAGGTAAAGCTCATGCAGAGCAGGACGATGATCATCAGCACCAGACTCATTGCAGAACCGACATTCAGGTTGTAGCTGTTGCCGAGGAACTGCATCTCGATCAGGTCGCCGATGAGCAGGTTGGAACCGCCGCCCAGCATACGACTGATAACGAAGGTCGAAACCGCCGGAACGAAGACCATCGTGATGCCGGTGCTGATGCCGGGAACGCTCATCGGGATCAGAACACGGAACAGAGTCTTGGTCGTACTTGCGCCCAAGTCCTGCGCCGCCTCGATCAGGCTCTGGTCGATCTTCGTCATACTGGTATAGAGCGGTAAAATCATATAAGGCACATAGTTGTAAACCATGCCCAGAACGACTGCACCGGAGGTGTTCAGCATCGAGTAGGGTCCAAGACCGAAGAAACTGAGGATGGCGTTCACCGGGCCGTTGATGCTCAGCAGACCCATCCATGCATAAGTGCGGAGCAGGAAGTTCATCCACATCGGCAGCATGACGAGCATCAGCATGATGTGCTGTTTGTTGACACGGAGCCGGGAGAGAAAATAACCGACCGGAAAAGCCAGAATCAGACAAACGACCGTTGCGATCAGTGCGAGCAGCAGGCTGCGTGCAAAGACAGAGCCATAGCCGCTGATGGACACCAGATTGTCCAGCGTAAAGTTACCGTTGCCATCGGTCAGCGCATAATAGACGACGATAAGCAGCGGAACCAGCGTAAACAACACCATCCATACAAGGTACGGATAGGCAAGTTTTTTATCATAGATCTTCATTTCGGCATCACTCCTCCGAACGTGCCATGATATGGATCTCGTTGGGGCCGATCTTCATACCGATGGTCTCGCCAGGTGTGCAGGCACGGGTGGAGTGGATAAGCCATTCGCGGCCCTCGCACTCGACGTGCATTTCAAAATGAACGCCCTTGAAGATAACGTCATTGACAACGCCGACCAGCTGGCCTTCCACCGGAGCGACGACCTCGATATCCTCCGGACGGACGACGACCTGCACACTCTGTTCCCGAGCAAAGCCGCGGTCAACACAGGGAAACTCGACACCTGAGAAGGACACGAGGAAATCCCTGTGCATCACACCGTCCACAATGTTGGAATCGCCGATGAAGTCCGCGACGAAGGCGTTCTTCGGCTCGTTGTAGATATCTTCCGGTGTGCCGATCTGCTGTACCTTGCCGCCGTTCATGACAACGACGGTGTCGGACATGGTAAGGGCCTCTTCCTGATCGTGGGTGACATAAATAAAGGTGATGTTCATCTCACGCTGCAGGCGTTTCAGTTCCAACTGCATTTCCTTGCGCAGCTTGAGATCCAGTGCGCCCAGAGGCTCGTCCAGTAGCAGGATCTCCGGCTCATTGACCAGACTGCGCGCGATGGCGACGCGCTGCTGCTGGCCGCCGGACATCTGACCGATACTGCGGCGTTCAAAGCCTTTCAGACCGACGACTTCCAGCATGTCGCGAACCTTGCGGCGGATGGTCTCTTCGTCCATCTTTTTCAGGCGCAGACCGAACGCGACATTCTCGAACACATTCAGGTGCGGAAACAGCGCGTATTTCTGGAATACCGTATTGACCGGACGCTTATACGGCGGCACGCCGGTAATGTCCTCGCCTTTGAGCAGGACTTTGCCGGAATTGGGTTCCAGAAAGCCTGCGATCAGGCGAAGGGTCGTGGTCTTACCACAGCCGGAAGAACCCAGCAGCGTGACGAATTCCTTGTCATGGATGTCCAGATTCAGCCCGTCCAGAATACGCTGGCCGTCAAACTCCACTACGATATCACGCAGTGAAACGATCACCGAGTTGTCCATACGATTGTTAATCCTCCTTAAACTCAGATACGAAAAAAGACAGGGCATTTCCATCCCCATCCCTCGTACCAGGGTGACCTGTCCCCACGCGCCGCCTGAAACTGAAACTTTGCGCAGTTTCTCTCCCCTGTCTTGTCTATCTTATACAATCCCGGGCAAAATGTCAATCACTCTGTTCGTGTTTGTCGAAACTTTCCGAATTTGACGAATTTGAGGCGGTCTGCCAAGCCCGTTTTTGCAACAAAATTTGCTGTTTTTAGGATTCCTGAAAAGCTTTTGTAAATTCCGGATACAGCAAAACCACCCGGAAACATCGCAGTGTGTTCCGGGTGGTTTTCGTTTCAGGATATCACAGGCCTTTAAAAGCCTCGATGACGCTTCCGTCGATGGAATAGAGAGAATCGTCTCCATCAAATGTCAGATAGTAGCCGTCGGTTCCTTCACCGTAGGTCAGCGTATGTTCTCCGTCGCTGGTCGTCACTTTTGCGGTGACGAGCGTTTTCACATGATACGCCGCCGGGTCGGTATCGGTGAGCTGCCCGGTGACATAGCAGCTGAGAGCAGACAAAAGACTCTGCATCGTGCTGTCGGTCAGTTCGGCGTCTGGGTCGGTGGTGTCTCTCCACACCGTCTGATAAGTCGTGCTGTCCGAACCATCTTCCGAGTCGCTTTCGCTTTCATCTGTCGAAACGGGTTCCGACACGGCGGCAAAGGAGAAGGTTCTTCCGTCTGGATAAGACAACTCAATTGCTTCAATCGAAGAGCTTGTCAGCCCTGCCGGGTTGAAAGCCCCGAACAGATCGGCTTTTGTCTGCTCAAAGCAGGAAGCTTTTGTTCCGGCAACGGTGTAAATTACATCCTCGCCCTGTTTTTTCAGATACAAATCGCCGGTGACAGAGTTTTCTGCACCAAAGAAAAAGGTACCCTCTGCATCTGCGGTCGTGACGCTCACCGTGACCTGCGGAGCATCAAAGCCGTAATCCTCCCCTGTTTCTGCGGTGAGCTGACGCTTTGCACGAAAATCCGACAGGGCAGTCAGCATAGTATTGCAGGCGGTCGTATCCAGATGATATTCCGGGTCTTCGGCAAGGGTCCAGCTGCCGTCCGCATAGTTCAGGGTCAGCGTCTCCTCCCCATAGGTGATTTGAATCTGCTCCAAATCATCCGATGAGATGGCGGCAAGCTGGATACTGCCTTCCGCTTCCTCACTGGTGGCTTGTTCCGTCTTTTTCTGCTGTTCCGTCAGGAAAAACAACGCCGCACCTGCAAGGATCACAAAGATTATTAAAACCAGAAGTGTTCGCTGTTTTGCTTTCATCGGTTTTTCCTCCGTTCTGGCTTACTTCCGGCGGCGGAAGATCACGACGCCTGCGCCCACGGCCAGCAGAACTGCCGGGAGCAGAATCACGAACACCAGACCCAGACCGGCAGTCAGCGAGGTCGAAATGGTGATGGGTGCGGCTTCCAGTGCCTTAGAATCGACCAACGTCACCGACTGCTCACCGGCCAGAGACGCGGCACAGCCCTGCAGGAAGGTCACATTGCCAGGAACCAGCTGATAAATCGCCTCGTTATCCATGTTGCCGCAGTTGATCCACACGACCTGCGCACCATTGGACTCGTTTTCGGCCCACGCCGCCAGTGTGAACGGGCCATCAATATCGCCGTCCTCTTTGTCGGTGACAGTCATTTGATAACCGGCCTTTTTGCTGTATGCGTCTTCCGAGGTCGTCAGCAGAGCTTCCGAAATGACATTGTCGGTTTCGGACAGGGTGATGCCCTGCGCCATCTGGAGGACGACCCGGCGGCTGGTATTGATGCTGTCCATGATACCGCTCTCAACAGCCGAAGCGTAATCCGGCATCAGATAATAGGGGTAGCCGCTCATATAGTTGCCGGAATCGCCCTCCACGACCAGACCTTCGGTACGGGAAAGGCCGAACTCCGCCATCAGAGAATCAAGGTTCGGCGTATTATAATAGGAATCGGTCGTCAGCAGGATCTTTCCGCCGTTGCTGAGGTAGCTGCGCAGCTGGCTTATCTCGTCGACCAATGCACCAGCCGCAGAGAAATCATCCGCCGGGTCATTGATGATGAGCAAGTCGCAGTCCTCTGGAATCGTGCTGTTGAGCAGGTCGAGAGCTTCAACGGCGATATTCTGGTTTTCCAGCGCGTCAGTCAGTGTCGAAGTCAGAGCCTGCTCTCCGTGGTTCGTCGTGTAGTAAGCGTGGAGCTGTTCGCCACTCGTCAGGCGGTAGAGTGCGGCCGTGATTTTGTTTTCGCCGTTGAAGGTCACGCTTGCACTTCCAGTCGTGTAGTAATCCGAATAGTCGTAATCATACAGGTCGGAGGCATCGATCACCATGCTGTTCTCCCCCGAGACAAAAATCAGACTGGTGTTGTACAATAAAAGTTGACATAGAGAACTCAAAGAGCCAATATATAGAAAAGGACAAACAGGAGGCAACG
>CAKTEM010000014.1 GCA_934548045.1 uncultured Faecalibacterium sp.
TGGAACAATCGCCGTATTTGCTCCGCCAATGGCGGCTTACCACCCATGGTGAAGCGCAACAGATTTTATGCTGCCCAAACAATGGCTGCATGATGTGGTTACTCTTTGAGTTTTTTCTGTCAACTGATATTGACAATATCACATCGTGATTTCCCCGAATCAGACAGAGCCGCCCCTTCAGCCGACACAGTATTTCGTTGGTTTCCTTTCCGTTGCCAAGAGACAGGTCGCCAAGGATTACCACCTCATCCCGAGCATGGACCTTTTTGTTCCACTTTTCTATCATCACTTCGTTCATTTGCTCGACAGATTCAAAATCACGGTTGTCCATCTCCGTCAGCAGATTTTTATGATAAAAGTGGCAGTCTGCTATGTAATATCTCATGCCCACCTCCAGCTATTACAACAGCCCTTGTCTAGTCATAAGCGAAATTTCCGTTTTATAATTTCGCTTTCATTTCGTTTGAAACGAAATTCTATAAAAGTCTATTATACGGAGAAAGGCGCACCGTCCGGTACGCCGCACCTCCTGGCTTTTACGCAGCATTCCCCTGCACTCGTGCGGGTTTGAGGTCTCCGCACCGACCATATGCAACAGCTCACATGCCGCCAAGAACCTGCTGGAACACACGATAATTCGTATCATACTGCGCCCCACAGTACACAGCAAACTCAATGGTTTCAAAACGCATCCGGTATTCTTGTACTACCGTTTTCATCGCCTGTGCCACAACCGCCGGCGGGTTGCGGAATGCGCCGCAGCCAAATGCGCCGAGAATTACGACTTCGTTCCCTTTTGCCCATGCAATTTCCAGCACTCTGCACATCCGTTTTTCATGCAAGGTTTGCAGTTCTTCCCTACTGATATGTACGGCGGCATCGCCGTCCCCGGCGTTCATTTCGTTGCTGGGACGCTCCCTCAGATTGGGCGCTGCGCAGGTCAGAACATTTACCGAATACCACTTTTCTTCCGGCATCAGCTGCGGATAATCCGTGTCTGATTTAAAGACCATCACGCCCGGCGTATAAATGCAGTCATCGTTATGCAATGGGTCACGGGCACGACGATGGGGTGCGTAAAATTTCTCCCATGCACGCTCTGCTTTCAGGTTTGGATAGAGCGTAGAACAACGGCAGATCGCTTCTTCCTGCGCAGACGAGCCCTTGATCACACCGCCGCCCGGATTGGTAGCCGATGCAAAATTCAGAACGCACACTTTCTTTCCTGCATATGCGTAAGGTTCTGCAGCTTCCAAGGTGCGCTTAGGGCTTATCGCAGTCTGCGCTGGTTTCTGATAAATCCGATGCTCTGGGCCATACCAGTACCGTCCCGTGCCCGTGAAACACTCTTGCGCAGCACTGGAATTCTTGATTGCAGAGATCAGCCGTTCGTTGCTGCTGTACAACCGCTGCGTATCTTCAAAAATCTCAACATTCTCCTGTCGTCCCATTTTCACACCTTCTTACGTTCAGTTTCACCCTTCAGCCACTGCGCTGCAGCCTCCGGCTCTCGCATCACCCACAGGTAAAATTGCCGTACCAAATCTTCCACCTTTATTGTATAGCCTTTGCAGATTTCTTCAAGTACCATCTTATCTTTTTCTGGCATAGAAATCACATAGAGCCATTCATTATGTTCTTCATCAAAGGCACAGTGCACATCATATGCTGCATCAGGATTCCCCGATACAAGATTGACGCACTGGGCACCATCTTTCATGGAAATACGAATTTCCGTAATTGGCTGTCCGTTGACAAGAACCGGTGTTTCTTTCCGGTTACTCAGACCACTCGTTGCCTGAATCAGCTGTTCCAATTTCATTGTTTCCATGTTATTTTCTCCCGTTACTTTTACAATCCATCATAGTTTATCGGATTAAAAGGACAGTCCATGCATCGGCACTCCAACTCTCCATCTTCATCCAGATAATAGTTGTCCCCGTTTACATCACATTCATCGCACCGATCAAAGTCATCCTGTAGGTTCTCCTCATCTTTTGACGGAAATTCATCAAAATCGTTGTACATAAATTGAATTTTATCGATTTTCTTGGCAGTGTGGTAATGCCCGCAATACCACCTGTCATAATATAGTTGCTCCTCGATGCTATCCAACCATTGCTCGGTTGACTTATCCACTGTACTCTGGTTGATCATTGGCAGAAATACTTCTGTTGGCTCATATTTTAAAGGTGCAGTATGTGTTAGGACCACATCAACGTCCCAGTCCATCCCTTCCAGCTTTTCTTCCACCTGACGTTTAATTTCATCAGATGGCTGCTCATCCGGCCACCATGCCAGGCCATGCAGCAGGCGATAATTCTTGTCCACGCTGTATGCACCGCCGACTACAAAAGTGAACAGGCCGTTCAGCTCATACAGTTCAGCATCCTTGGCAAACAGGATATGCGGATAGTCGTCTTCCATGTAAACTTTGCCGCCGTTCCAGTCTGCTTCATGGTATGTCGGGATCGTCTGCGGCCGCATTTCATGATTGCCATGGATCGCAAAAATCGTAATGGGCAGCGATTCCAGATACTTTTTCTTTCGTTTATCCTGTTCGGGTCCATAGTAATTGATACCTGCGTCACCCAGAATGATCAGAACATCGTCTTTGCTGGTCTGCATTTTTTTGCAGAATCGTTCAACATTTCGGAAATCTCCGTGGGTATCTCCTGTGATATAAATCATGTGCTCACCGCCTTGCAATTTTCAATTCTAACATATATAATAATAGGGATAGGACTCCCCACACCTCTCGTTTTCGATGTGTCCCATGGGGAGACATTTTTATTTATGGCTAAATGTTTTTATCTTCCCGATCCATAACAGCCTGCAAATAGTTGGGTATCGCTTCTTCCAGTGTTGCACCATAGCTTTGCAGTCGCTTTTCCAGATCACACTTTTTCTGCTCGGACATCCGAAAGCTGTAAATGTAATTATTCCGCTCTGGGTCATATTGGATATCTAACAGCATATCGCTCATTACTGTTTTCCCCTTTACAGAAGTTTGCATTCTGTTTCTGGCTGCCAGATGGCTTTTGCAGCAACTCGCTCTGGGTTTTCATCGTCAGACAAATGCACGGCATCCGTAATTTCGTACTGCATAATACGATCAACATAGGAAGTTGACCTTGCCTGCGGCACAATGCCGATCATATCGGTTTCCTCAAAGCGCGCTGCCATCTTCAATCCATCATAGATTTTTACCGGCAATCCCGCTTTGCGCATGGCAAGGTAGCTGCGAATCGTATCTTTGCTACGATGATAAGTGCTGCCGGAGAGACCGTAATAAAATCCATTTGACGATTTCATGACCTGCAGGTGCATACTATATTCCACAGAACCGGATGGTATGATTTCCCATGGATGGTGCCCGTTGAATTCATAGTATGGCCCTTTTTGATTGCGCCATTCGGCAAATGCAGCGGCATCATCCAATGGCACGCAGGACAGACCATCATCCCGGCCGTCTGCGAACATATAATACAGTTCTTTCGGCGTTGTTCCGTTATACCACAGGTGTTCCTCCTTGGAGTCCTTGAAAGGAAAATGCACCCTCTGTTCCATCTGAACGGCTTTATAGCACACTGCGCAGGCTTCATAAAAATCACGAGCTGTCATGTGCTGCTGACAGTTCTCTGGAATATAATCCGTCGAGAACTCATCCTTGCAGCGCAAAAATTCTTCAATCTGCCAATCCTTAAATGCGCCGCGGTAATCTGCACGGTCTTCCTGGTAAATATCCCAATAGTCTTTCCGGGAGATCACACCGTATTTATAGTCATCCGGCAGCTTTTCCTGAATCTCAGCATTATAAGTGCCAGTGCGCAGCTTGTCCAGAACACTACTTGCCATTTGAATCAGCCAGTCGATCAGTTCGATTGCATTGAACGGATTTTCGTCCTCATTGGGATCATTGATGCTCAGGACGGGTTTCCCATTCAGAAACACGCCAAAGAACGCCCCTTTTCGACAATCCGTGTGATGTACCGATACAAGCCTGTACCAGTATTCTTCTTTCGGATATTGCTCCTGCATGGCTTCCGCAAGTTCTTCTTCGGTAGCATCTTCGTCGTAATACCGTTGAAAATCCTCGACGCTGCCGCGCTCTGCTGTGATCCAGAATTCACGGCGGTTATCCCGGCCGACAGGGGCAATCTGGTCAGTCAGGTGGAATAAGTGCATCAAGGCGTGCTGGCTCTTTTCATCCAAGGTTCGCAGTGTCCAACTGCATCTACACATGACACCGATCCAGTAGTCCACATCAAATACGTTCATCCGTCAGCCTTCTTTCCATGCAACGTCATATTCTTTCCGTAAAATGTTGCCGCGCATCTTCTGCTGGAATCCAACCATTTTCCTCGCCAGATATCCGCCCTATTGCCAGATCATCCATGAGAAGCTGCCGGGATTGCTCCTCAATGATATCTCCTAGCTCTTGGATTCGGTCTGCCAGATAGCAGCATAGATTTTTCAGGAACTGCGTATCCTTGTCTGCCAGCAGTGCAGTGCGTTCTTCTTTTGTCAGATCCGTAAAACACACCGACTGCCCCACGCCGTCCCGCACTATACGGAAATAGCAGCCATCAAGTTCTCGGTTCACGCTCAATCAACTCCTTAGTTTCCGGCAAGCCGCATAGTTCTGCCATTCGATCGTATAATTCGGCACTCAGCACGATGTAATCTTCCCCCGCTTGCGTACGGATCACCGCAGGGTTTCCGAATCTGCGGAAGAAATCTTCCTTTCCAATGTTCTCTGCAAATTCATCTTCTGTCATTGTTGGCAGGTACATAAACTTATCGGTTTTCATTTTCCTCACCGCCTCCGCAATTCAGTGCCGTCCTTGCCCGCACCGCCCATTGCTGTGCCTGCTCAATGTGCCAGTTAGCGATTGCCTCGTCCAGATCATACTCTTTTACAATTATTTTGTGCAGTATATCTGCTTCTCCACCGGCTAGTAAAAAGCCTTCTGCGAAATCCATCGCACCAATTTCGTTATAGCCAGACATCCTACATTCTGCTCCTTTCCCTGCACGAGTGGCACTGGAAGCCATTTTTCACATTATTCTTCTCCAAATTCATCCTCATCTGAGGTCTGTTTTCCGCCATAGAGTTTTTTCAGCGAAAGGCGGAACTTACTTTTCTTATTGTACTCAATGATCATCGCCTCGGAATAACCCAGAGCACCGGGGCGGCGTTCTTTGGCCGCACGGATAATCGCCTTCACCGACACTCGGCCAACATGGTCTTTGAATACATCCTCTTTTAAGGAATCCCCATACGCCACAACGATGCGGGCAATGCCCATCAGGATACTGCCGGAAAGAGAGTTGTTTTCACCTTCCCATGTAGCGATTGCAAGCCGGAGGGTCGTATCCAGAACGGCCTGCCCGTATTTGTCATAGATACGTTCCAGTGTAGATACTGCACTGATGCCGTTTTTCGCTTTGGTCGAGGTGATTGCCAGCCCATAGGACTGCACAATGGCCTCGATCATTTTCTGTTTGGGGTCATCCGCTTCGATGTGTGCCTTGAAGGTCTCGAAAGAGGACAGCGCCTTGACGTGCTTTTGCTGGTCGGCAAAGATATGGGCTTCTTCCTTATATTTCAGGTCATCGTAGATCATGCACCACACCGGAGTATCACGGGAGCCGGATTCGCTGGCGATGATTTCGATGGTGTGCTGGCCGTCAAACACATAGTTGATGCCGTCCCGGCGGCTCACTTTCACCGGGTTGATCTGGTAAACGTCAAATTCTTCCAGAGCTTTTCGAATATGATTTTCGGATAGCGGGCGCTGGTACTCCTGATTGGAGACCAGATTTCGGATGGGGATCAATTCAAAGGACACATCCGGGATGCAGCGCCGCTGCGCTTCTGTCAGCATATCTCCAGGGATCATTTTTCAATTACCTCCAGCGTCTGCGTAATTTGTTCTTCCAATCTGCGCAGGATCATGGCAAGCTGCGTCTTGGTCTGTTCGGACACCAAATCGATATCTGTCTTTGCCCGGGTGCGCGCGATGGCATTCATCCATGTTGGAATCGTCAGCGCCAGCCCACGGAATTCCATGTCCGGGTCAAACAGCGGCATCTCCTTGATGCCCATCTCCAGCGGTGTCGCCTGCTCCGCCTTTTCTTCTTTCTTCTCGCCTTCTGCTGCTTTTTTACGCGGCTTTCGCTGGCGCATTTTTATATCATCATGTAGCAATCTGCGGCGCGTGCTGATCAGTTTCGCAGGTTCCATCTCCGAATACTTTATGACTTTTCCGTAAGTAAGTTGAATTTTCTCTGCAAGGATGGCTTCAAACATCGTCATGTCCTTTTCAGCAATTTGATCCAGCTGAAGTGCCAGAGTTCCATACTTCCGCACCGTGCCTGGATTCATGCTGGTTTCTTCTGCCAGTGTACCGCATACTGCGCCCACCCGATCCAGTTTTTTTACATAGGTAATATGTACCTTCTCTGGATTCTGTTTGTAGATCATCCGTTCAAGAATGTATCTCTTTCCAAGAAGATACCGAAACGCAGCGGAATTGGGCTTAGCCGACGCAAGATGTTTTTTGCAGATCCACAGCAACGCTTCATCCTTGGTGGCAAAGTCCATCTCTACCGTTTCATATTCCATTTCCTCATAGCTGCAAATTTCATAACGCTTGTGTCCATCCAGGATGCAGCCGTGCCACACTGCAATGGGTTCCTTGCAGCCTTCCCGGATCAGGCTGTTTTCCAGCCTGCGTTCTTCCTCCGGTGACAGTGGAACGCTCAACCGTTTGAACTCCGGGTCGATTTGCCAGACCTGCTTCATGTGTTCTCCCTCATTCCGCTTCCATGATGGTTTCGATATCGTTCATGTCAAAGACGGCTGCATTCTGCTCCTTCAGCAGCCTTCCGTGCAGCAGGCAGGAGTTCTGTTCCCCGATCTGCGGTGCCACCGTACAGATGCCGTCCAACAGCACCTTACTGTAAATACAAAACATATTGTCCTCTATATACCGGACGCGCATGGCCTCCTTGTCACATTCTTTTGCCGCCAGTACCACCAGCTTTTTACTTTTCGGATGGATGCCAAGCGACACGAATTCCGGGTTCCCGATGGCTTTCAGCGTCGTGTGATGGACGTAGATGCGGTTATACTTGGCACTGATGCGCAGCCCCAGCTCGTTGTCCTGTTTCATAAGGGATCACCTATACTTTCCTGCTGCGGCGGCTGTGCCTGCGGATGCACTTCGGTTTTCTTCCCGTTCACTGTGATGACCGTGTAGTTATCAAAGGTCTTGACCTCCAGAGAACGGCGGCTCTCGGAATAGGTCGGGCCAAACTTGCCGCTCCACTGTTCTGCAAAGATGGACTGGCGGCTGCTGATCTTCTTGCCGTCCCGATTGACCACCTTGGGGAAACATTCGCTGGACGTGAGATCAAAAGCGATCAGGGCTTTTCCATTGGCCTGCACCATCTTGCCCAGCACCTTATACCGATAATCCGGATTCCAGTCCATGAGTTCACAAATCGTCAGAACAAAAAGTTCCCCTGTCCGCTGGGTTGGGTATCGTTTTCCTTCTTTTGTTTTACCCCAGCGGTATCCGGTGATCTCAATTTCATCGCAGGGCTTGAGCAGGAGTTTCTTCTCTTTTCGGTTGACAAGGATCTGCACATATTCCACATCCGGCATCAGACGAACACAGGCGGTGTTCACGCCAATCTTGTCCACATTCACCGTCAAAGCCGGTTCCTTGATGTGGGCGAAAAACTCCGGGCGGACAATCTCATATTCACTAAGGTCGATTTCTTCTTCACCTGTCATCGTCATCTGCGCCGCCCCAACTGCATCCGGCAGCAGGCTCATCTGTGCATTCTCTTCCATCATTTCTGTACGTCCTCCTCAAACAGTTCTCCCAGTTCTTCCTGAATGAAACTGCGCAATTCATCATACGATGTGACCTGAAGCTCCGTTCCGGTGCTGACCATCTGTCCGGCAAGCCGGGTCTGCCACTCCTGTCGGGTCAGGTTCCGAAGCTCAGTCATGCTCTTTTCTACATAGTACCCATTGCCGACACCCTGCCCGAAGTCCCCCACTACACCACGGATACGCTTACCCTGTCGGCCGATGTTCTGGCCGGTGGCATCCTCCACGGTGACCTCGTTATTTTTGATGTACACGCTGGCGTTGGTTCCGGCATAGATGCAGGCGGCATCCTGCCCATCCCGGTAGATGCGGCCATAGAGCTTATAGTTATTGTCCTGCTCCCAACCGAAGATCTGATACAGGGTCTGGATATAGGCCTTGGCTGCAACCGAACGGGAATGACGATTGCCCCGGACACCGTTTGCCCACTGGATGGCACAGCGGTTCTCCTTGGCGGTAGGGCGCACGGCGATCTCTTTCCGCAGCGGATGCACCAGAAGTTCCACATAATTGTCTTTCAGGTTCATCTCTCGGATGCCTGCCACACTGAATGCAATGCTGTCCTTGTGGAGCATGATGGCAGGGACGCGCTGGTCACTGAACAGCTTGAAGTCCGCTACTTCGTAGCCGCTGAGGTCAAAGGACCCTTCCGCGACTTCCATACGGTTTTCATCTGACGGGTCGTTGTCTACGCTCTTGCAGGCGGTGGTGTAATCGTCCTTTGTAAAACTGCCCCACTTGGGATGGACGATGACAAAGCCCTTCAGCAGACCGTCCGGGATGACCTGCAATTCCGGCAGCAGCGAGGTCCCGCCGAACTTGGCGTTGTCCATGATGCGCTGGACAGCCAGGAAGTCATTCCGGTCGATGATGGCTTCATGATCATCCAGATAATGACTCTGGGGCTTTTCTCCTCTGTTCTTAAACGACTTCTGGTCATGGACATCTGCGGCGAATTTCGTGAACCGCTTACGTGTCAACACATCTCCGCAATACCGCTCATTCCGCATACTGGATGCTACGCCGAATGCCGTCCATTTCAGATTACCCAGATACGTCCGCTTGCTGAGTTTCGTGAGAGTGTCCGCAATCTGCTGCGCAGAATACCCATACAGATACATGTAAAACATGAGCTTTGGAATCTTATAGGTCTCCGGATTGATGACAAGCTTACCGTCCTGATTCTTCATAAACCCCAGCAGTTCCGGAGTCAGGGGCAGGCCATGATCCAGCCGCATCCGCAGCGACGTCTCCATGCTCCGACTGCGTATACGGGATTCCTGCTCTGCCATCTGTGCCTGAAACGATAAAGTCAGGAGGTGGTCATAATTCATGGAATAAAGCGCTTCCGACTCAAACCACACACCAATATTCTTTTCTGCCAGCCTGCGAAGAACGCTCAGAAAGTCCACCACATTACGGGCAAAGCGAGATATATTCTTCACAATGATAAGGTCGATTTTTCCGGCAGCCGCATCTGCCAGCATCTCATTAAACGAGTCTCGATGCTGCATGGTGGTGCCGGATTTTCCTTCGTCCGCATAGATTTTCACCAATACCCACTGGGGATGCTGCACCACCAATTCCTCGTAATACTTCTGCTGCAATTCAAAAGAAGTGGTCTGCATGGGGTTGTCTGTGGAGACACGGGCATAGATGGCGACACGCTGATACTGGTCGGCTTTCACATGGTCGTTCTGCTCTTTTGCCGGGATGTACTCGTATTTATCCGGATCAATCGAGGCCTGCGAGATGCGCTGCCGCACCCGGTTCTGCTTTTGGGCATTGGTCAGTTCTGTCTTTTCCACTCGGTTCACTCCATTGCATCCGTTTCTTCGTCAAGGCTCAACTGCTCTATCTGTTCCAGCATGGCAGGCTTCGGCAGGGTCGAAAGCATTGGCTCGTCCAGTTCATCCGCCGGGAGGGTCTGCCAGCCCTCCGGCAACAGCCCCATATCCCGCAGGTCAGGCTGGTAATACGAGGCCAGTGTAAAAATATCTTCGGAAATAAAGTAGATTCCCACCGGATGCTCCTGTGCAGCCAGCATCCGAGCCATAAAGGTCATCTCTTTCCAGTCGCTTGACACATTGCTGACCTTCTGCGTCACGATGAGGTCTACCTTTCCGGTGAAGCAATCCTCCAGCAGACGGCACCACTCTTTGGAGTACTCCATATGCGGAGCCGTTGAACCTTCGTCCACATAGAAATCCACCAGCGTCCACTGCGGGCATAGGGCAATATCGTCCATATACTGCTGGATGTGCTTTTCTAAATAGTTCTCATGCCGGGTCTGATTGAAATACCGGATATACACCCCAATTTTATACGGCGTATATGGCATGGGATATTCATGCGGGATGCTGTCCAGCCACAGACGGTGACGGGCAAGAACTGCTTTCTTGGGATTTTCCTTGATGTGACGGCGCAGAACATTAGAGCCACTTTGCGCAAGGGCAGGTTCCTGTAAAGTTGCCTCTGCAAGCTGTGTTTCCATGTTTGTCGCCTGATCCATATGTACTGCCTCCTGATACGCTGAAAATGCACCTATTTATTATCCAATCTAATTGTATATCCGAGATGACAGAACCTCAACGCACTCCATGTACCATTAAGGAACATCCCATTATTTTTCAAACATTATTTTTTGATTAGAGCTGTAAAGGCGTTGACTGCATTACTCACACTCTCCAATTCATGATCATTCATGTTCAGAAGCATCTCACGTTCCAGATCCCGAAAAGCACGGCCAACTTTCTCTTCCGCATCTGTGCGAGTGCGAACCTTGCTTTCCTCTTTCTGTTTCACTTCCAAAAGTGTCAGTCGAGGAAGTTGCAAGGCGCGCTCGATTTTTTCTACCGTTGCCACAGTCGGTACACACTGATTTCGTTCGATTCTTCCGATTTGGGCACGAGTCACACCCACACGCCATGCCAGTTCATCTTGCGTCCAGCCATTGCGCTGCCGATATTCCTGAATGATACTTCCAAAGCTTTTGTTCCTTCTGGTTCGCACCACCAGCTTTTCATCTGATTTCATTTTTTCTTCCTTCCCTTCTGGAATTTTATCTATTTCAAGACTGCTCAAGACAGCTCAAAACTTCTCATTACTTTTCATGCCTATCTAGCCATATATGCTAAAATCCAACTTATGCCCACAAATCCGTTTTTCAAAAAATTTCAGATTATTTTGAGCACACGCCAATCCGAAGAAATACTGGGTACAGATAACTCGCGCCAAAAGTTCCCAGCTTTTTGGGACCGCTCACACAGCCCTCTGATTCCTGAATCGTTCTTGCCTGATGGAACGCTCTCATCACGGTTGCCCGCGTCACGCTTTTTTCCTTTCGATTGAAGAATACCTCTCCGCCTTCTACAGTGTACTTCAGGGGCAATCCTTTCTCCGTCACAAACGGATATCCAGCAAACGCCACGATCGCATCCCACAGACACTCATCCGCATTCGGCGAATTGATTTCCTGCATAAGTCGCTCACAGACAGCAATTCTTCTCCGATAGGCTCGTCTACGCTCGGCATTCAGCGGGAGCTCAGGCAAATTATAGTTTCCTTTTGTATATGGTAGATAGCCATGTACAGAAGCTCTTTTCAACCCAGTCTGTTCCATGATTTCCTGGATCGTACACCCTTGTTCGTACAGTTCCTGTACTTTTCGGCTGTGTTTCGTACTATAATATCCCGCAGTAATCAACATCTTCCGAACCGTCAGAGGGGTCGTATCCAATGCCTTTGCGATTTCCCGGATACTTGGAGCTGCTTCTGAACGTTCTACTCGATCATCGAAAGGTTCACCGAAGAGATTGATCACCTTCTGCTGCAGTGCCTCGATTTCTTTCTCCCGGTCATAATCAGGCTTTTTCCTCGGTCGGCCGCGCTTCGCTTTTACGGTGTCAGTAGGTGCAGTTTCTGCGCTTTCCGACATCGGGCGCTTCGGGCCGAAGTCGTTCATTGGGTTTTAAATCATTCTGCTATGCCATTCTTTTCCAAGAGTGGCTCTTGCTTGAATCTCCTTTCGTTTCAAAAATCATGCTTTAGCCGAGACAGGATCTCGTTGCCTGCTGCTCGCCACGAAGAGGCAGCATATCTGAGCAGCGCAGCCATGTGAGCACATGGCCGTTAACAGTCAATTGGAGTTTCTTCCACTATATAGATTAAGTCGAATCACATGACTGTTAATGTTTTTATATTTTATTACGCATTTATTGGATATTGACTTTCCCTTTATCAAAAAGTAAAATGATTTTGAATACTCTTTTTTCGTAATGGCATCAAAACCTGTACATTCATAAATACTATAGTTCAAAAGCGAAAGCACTGGGTTCATGTAGAACATCTTCTTTTTAATGCAAATGATTCCTAATGCCACTTCAATCAAAAGGAAAATCATCGTATCCCAGAAAGTAGGAGTATCAGAAAGGGAAAGTCCCGTTAAAACGATCAGCGAGAAATTTGCGAAGTAGTTTTCGCCCGTCAAGTCTTTTACGGTGGTCACTGCAAACTGTTTTCCCGTTGCTATATTATTTGTTTCTGAATCATCGGTTGTTAGAATTTTTGCCGTGGAAAGCACGCCTACTGCAACCAACAATATTGCTACAACTAAGCTTGTCATTCCGGGCACATTAATTTTATTCACAGTACAATATTTTGTGAACAAACCTCCACCAGCTACAATTTTCAGGCCATAGATTCCATTAAAAAGAATCATACAACTCAAATAATAGTCTATTCCTTCTAACCACACTCATATTTTACCAACCAAAGGGCTTTCCGCTCGCCCTTTGGTATCCTTCGGTCATTCTTCTTTACTTCTTCTGTACAACTTTCTTTATTCCACAGTAACACACGCCGCCTAGCACTCCGCCGACTGTGTTGTAGAAGATGTCTGATAGCTGGAACGTACCGAGCCGTAGCAATAACTGCAGCATCTCTATGCTTACCGAAAAAACGAACGCTATTTTACCGCTTTGCCACAGTATCTTCTTCCAGCCTTTTCCTATCTTCTCTCCGAATGTCCACATCACTACCGAACTAAACGGTACCATCATGATTACGTTCTCGATACACTCGGTGGTCAGCTGCCTCTCACCGTTCGCGGTTTCCCAGATGCCCCAGCCGCCCATGACATCGGACAATGGGTTCAGCCACAAGTTCCGGTTCAATAATGTTCGGAACAAAATCATCGAAGTAACAAAGGCCAGCAAGAACAGCTTCCGAAAGAACACGCTCTCTTTGAACTTCTGATACCATGTCACTATTGCACTCTTCCATCCTTTGCCAGCATGTATTGGCTCATACGCATACAGGTAGAAAAACATTGCGAGGAAGGAAAGAAGGAGCGAGAATCCAAACGGCTCATAGAGAGCGGTCAGGATGTTTGTGAGGATTTTCGCAAATACTTTAATCGTTCCGGACATCTTATTCTACCGTCACACTCTTTGCGAGGTTTCTCGGCTTATCCACATCCAGACCCTTGGCTACAGACACATAGTAACCCAGCAACTGCAGCGGGATCACTGCCAAACTACCAACGAAGTGCTCATCCACCTTTGGAACATAGACCGTGAAGTTTACTTGATCTTCGATTTCATACTTACCATAAGTAGTGAGCCCCATCAGATAAGCGCCACGGCTCTTGCACTCCAACATATTGCTGATAGTCTTTTCGTAGAGTTCGCTCTGGGTAAGCACACCAATGACCAGTGTTCCCTGCTCGATTAGACTGATAGTTCCGTGCTTCAGTTCACCCGCAGCGTATGCTTCGGAATGGACGTAGCTGATTTCTTTCAGTTTCAAGCTACCTTCCAAGCAGACAGCATAATCAATGCCACGACCTACAAAAAACACATCATGCGCATTGGCATACTTCGCTGCAAACCACTGGATGCGTTCCTTGTCTTCCAGAATCTTCTGCATCTTATCCGGGATCGTCTGCAGTTCAGAAATATAGTAGCTGTACTGCTCATCCGTAATCTTTTCTCTAACTTTTGCAAACTGAACCGCTAAGCAGTACATAGCCGCCAGCTGCGCACTATATGCCTTAGTTGTCGCAACAGAAATTTCCGGGCCAGCAAGTGTGTAGAACACTTTGTCTGCTTCGCGGGCGATGCTGCTACCGACCACATTGACGATTGCCATTGTGGTGATGCCCTTCTCTTTGGCAAGCCGCAATGCTGCCAGTGTGTCCGCTGTCTCACCAGACTGGCTATCCTTACCAATGACGATACGGGCAGGCTCATTATCTCCGTTGCGCTCACGGAGAGCATTATAGTACCAGCCGAGGAAACGTCCTACCTTGTAGGCGTGGTCGGCTTTTAATGTAATTCCGGCTTCACCACGGAAGCCGTCAGTCCCAAAATATTTAGCCATATGAATTTATTTCCCCATTTAAAAAGCGAACCAACAAAAAGCTGTATGCATTTTTTGTTGCCTACCATCCGCCACATAGAGACAGCATACCCGGTTGGTGTAGCCATGCTTTCAGCGTAATTCTAAACTTCACATCTTTCAGCTCCAGTTTTTTATGTCCTTCAGAACGCCAGAATATCTGCCGGAGCGTAGGGAGCTTACGCTCCCAGTAAATCATAGATCACTGAACAAGTCAGCTTTGTACACACCGTTCTCCAGCATCTTCTTGAAGCTGTCCTTTACGGCTGCGACATCCTCATGGTAAGTCATGCCGTACCAGGTATCGTTGGTCTTCAGAACCTTCACAGACATCTTGCCCTGCTGCAACAGCTCACCGATGAAAATAGGAATCAGATACTCGGCTTTCTGAGGATTACCCGGCACTTCCTTCTCGAAGAACTCTTTAAAGCCTTCTTCCAGTACACTCAGGAAATCAGGAGTTAAGCCCCACATATTCATGGAGACCAGTGAATTCACGTCAACAGTCACGCCGTCCGCCTCTGCTCCAGCTTCAGTCTTGACGATGTTCTTGGTTTCAACAACTTCAGTCAGATAGTTCTGCTCGTCCATCTTGCAAATACCACGAGTCACACCGCCATTGTCAGACAGGGTATTCTTCAGCACAAAACCTGCCATACAGGACTTGCCGCCATTCACCAGATACTCATGGACGGTCTTGAAGCCCTCCTTACCATAGTAATCATCTGCATTGATCACAATGAACGGAGTCTTAATGACCTTCTTCGCTGCAAGCACAGCCTGTCCAGTCCCCCACGGCTTTGTCCGGCCTTCCGGCAGAACTCCCGGGATGTCGTTGATATCCTGGAAAGCGTAGTCCACAGTTACATTATGAGCGGAGCAAATGGAGGCAATACGATCACCGATAACCTCTTTGAACTCCTTCTCGATATCCTTGCGGATGATAAATACTACATGATTGAATCCGGCTTCGATTGCATCGTGGATTGAGTAATCCATGATGATGTGATTAGAAGCATCCACCGGTTCCAACTGCTTAATTCCCGTTCCGAAACGGCTACCGATACCGGCGGCCATGATAAGTAATGTTGTTTTCATATTTTTTCTTCCTCTTTTCTTGGTTTTCACATTTTTCTCTAATTTCAATTAATTCTTAGTGTTTACTTCTCGATACAATCGTTTTTTAATATCGGTAAGTTGACCAGCGTTAAGTTTGAGCACAATATGCTGACAATCACGATAAATTCGCCTTAATTATTCAGCAATTTGCTCTTTGTCTTGGAAGCCAAAACAAAGCATCCTTTTATAGCACGGAAAAATCTAATTCTTAGCAATTCTATCATTGTACATGTAGCGTAAACAGAAGCAATAGAAAAATAAAAACATAAAATAAATATTATTACATTGTCAGTCGGAACGTTAATGAACATATTTTTAAATACCAAGTCGTTAAAGTAGTTATTATTATGAATCAAATAAACACCAAATGTCGCAGATGAAAGTATTCTAAGTCCCTTTTCCTTGAGCAGAAAATTTTTAAAATCAATTTTCAGAAACAACATAAAAAGAACAACTGCCATAAAAATGATATTCGGTGCATTATAAGAATACAATCGTCCCCATATATTTATCCCATATTTCTGCATTAGTAGTTTTAGTACGGATGTAATCAAAACATCACTAATCAAAAGAAGCTGTAATGTGTGTCTACTAACCCTTTCTTCCATTCTGTATTTCTTGATTCCAGCACCAAGTATATATACTATCGCAAGCCACCATACCGAAAAGCCTCGATTCAAGAAAAAAATATCTTCCTTTATAAAAAAGGCATAAAGTGAAAACAACAAAACAACATTAAATATATCCTTTTTAAATTCCTGTTCAGAACAAGATGTAACAATCGCATCGAGAATAGGCATCAAAATGAACAGCCCGACATAAGCCGTAAAATACCAATATTGATTTGTTGATATCGGAAAGAAGCTTTTGCACACAGATAGTAACGTAACTTTTTCCGGAAAAACAATATTGAACAACACAGCAAAAAAGACCGAATAGAAGCAAACTTCCATCCACAAACCTGCTAATTTATTCCAACGTTTTTTACCATCTGTTAATAGGTAACCCGAAATCAAAGCAAAACAATTAACAGCACAAATCGAAATTGTATGATTAAGTGATACAAATAGAGAAAGAAACGGATTTGCTTCGCTCAATTTTATAAAACCGCCATAATCCATACAATGTAGTGCAACTACCAGCAACATTGAAACAATTCTAATCATATCTATATTAGAATTACGATTATTTATTTTTTTCCCCCCCCCATTATAATTTTCCCTCCTTAAACATCTCATAATATGTTTGTGAATAATCTTTTGGAATAAGGTATTTATTTGATAACTTATGGATTGGAGTTATTTTTTTCAGTGTTTCCCAATAGCCCTTTTCATATTTCTTAAAGAATACTTTTCCAAGCATGTGCGAAATTGCATCTGGCATAAATACTATGTCTTCAAACAAATCTTTATAGTACGGAATTACCAGTGTTGTAAATAAGTGCCATTGGAAATAGTCTCTTACTTTATTTTCTTTTTCCCAATAGTAATAATTAATGTCCCTCAAAGTTTTAAGAATCGGGTAATCTCTTTTGGAATATATAAAATAATTATTATAAACTCTAGTTATATCCTCAGAATCATCAATAGCATACATGAAAATATCTTTTTCATAGACCCAATCAGGAATTGATCCAGATAGAAAAATGGTGCTATCCATCCAAAGACCGCCGTAGCGAATCAGCAACTCCATCCTAAGAAAATCCGACATTTTCGTATCAGTAATTAATCCCATCTTCCATTTTTTTAGAATATGTTCCGGGAAGTCAACATACTGATCCATGTTTTCCTTTGTGATGACAATTATCTCTTTATCCGGCATATTCCGTTTAACCGACGCATAACATCTTTTAACTAATTCCGGCGCATTTTCCATTCCTTGAAACCAGCAGATCCAAATATATTTATCTCCACTAGCGTCACATTCTTCCGCTTTTTTATATAAGAATTCACCTATCTTACAACTATAGTTCTTATCTAAATATTGATAGACCTTATTTTTTATTTCAAGCCCTGCAATGTTTCTGTTAGAATACCCGAATAAATTAAGAATTTCCGTAACTATCCTATATTTTAGATTTCCTTCCTGTAGAGCTCTCTTTATTTTTCGACTGTCCACACCTACACCTCATTTTTACCTTTTAAGCAGTTTATTTAACAGTAACATAAAATTATTCCTAGAAAAATATAACACTAATACAAATAATATAATTTCAATGAAAGTCTCTCTCAACAAGCTTAGCCCAGCAATTTGCACTACCGCTTGCAGTAATAGTACAAAATAGTTGAGAGCGTCTTTTTTTATTTCAACGGTAAATTCAAACAGTTTATAGGATTTATAAAGTCTAATAAGCCAAACTGTAAAATAAGACATTAGCGTAGCAAATGAAGCACCCAATGCATTAAAGAAAAATGTTAGTGGAATATTCAGCATAATATTGATACATGCCCCTGAAAATGAAGACATCGCATTAATTTTAGATTGCTTCACTGCTGCAAACATCCCCCCCAGTAGACCACACATTCCACCGAACACCACAGAAATCATTAGAAATGGAGCAAACTTCCAAGCATTATAAAAATCATTTGCAAACAATATCTTCGCAATCAATTTATTAAAAACAAGTAACCCTGAACAAACAACAGTCATACCTGTATTGTAAATTTTATATACATTTTCATAAAAATCTGTAGTCTTAGTTTCATCATTTTCTTTTACTGCTGACAATAACCACGCTTGATTAAATATATTTTGAAAAAGATTTAGTAAGGAAGGTATTTTATATGAAACAGAATAAATACCAGTTATCGATGCTCCACAAAATGCCATTACAATATATCTATCTGAAGCATTATTAATCCACCAAGAAATCGTATCAACAACTAGAGGTTTACTGTAATCTGTCATTTCCTTCTGAAGATTTCTTTTATTATTTGGATTTCTCCAATAACTCCATAATTTCAGTTTTAAAATCAAATAGAAGGATGGAATTATATTAGACAAGCAATATGCAAACATATATCCTTCTAAGCCTGCTTTGATGAGAAGAAGAAATATAATATTTGATCCCAATAACGTTACAGAACTTATAATTCCAGCAATCGCAATATCAGTTATTTTTTCTATACCTCTACAATACTGAGACAAGTAATCGTAAAGAATGTTACTTGAAAACATTAAAATAATAATTCCAGTATAGTCGACAAATATATTTAGAGCGCCTACATATTTATTGCAGATAAAGGCGCTCGAAAATATGATAATAGCAAATAATATGTATAGAATACCAACGCTAAATACATCCTTTTTATCTTTATCCTTATCCAATGCAAACCTCAAAGCTGCACTGCTGATATTGATAGACAAAATAGGTATACAAAGCGATACAGTTGTTTGAGCTAAATCGAATACACCGTATTGCTCTGTAGACAAAACACTCGTATACAGTGGAATTAATAGGAAAGCCAGGATCTTACTTCCCAAGTTACTTAAGGTTAGTACACCTATATTTTTTATTAAATATAAATATTTTGACATTATCTTCCTTCCTCTACCTCTGTATCATACATTTTGATTATTACAACCATAATTATAAATAATACAAGCGTCGCATTTGTTGTAAAAATAGATGATCCCAAAGAATGAATCGCAATAAATAACAAGCAAGAAATTGTTACTGCTTTTAATTCTTTCCTTAAATTCGATTTCATTATAAAATAAAAAAAGTTCACAAATATTATAAGTGCTATAATCAATCCCAAGAAACCGAACTGTCCAATTATAGTAGGCCAATAATTATCATTTAAAAAAGAGGTATCGGTTTTACTCATTCCATACTTATTATTAAACCCATAGAGCTGATATAACGGCGAGTAGTAACTTGCTGCAACAGGACTTCCATACGTCGCAAAACCACTACCCAATGGAAAATACGCTAACGCCGTTTTTAATCCATAATTAAAAAGGACAAGTCTAGGTGCTGTGTCATTTAAAAAATAGTTTTGTATCTGAAATTGTCCGAAAATAATGCAAAACAGCAGTAGCACAACATACACCCATTTATCAATCTTTTCTCGGTCCCTTTTAAAATAGTATAATATAAACAGAATCGATACTGACCATATAATTGACGGTCCTTTTAAGGTGAGTATCATTTGAACTATTGCAATTAGAATATACCTCAAATCGTATTTTTTCGACAAAATAATTAACAAAGCGCAAAGAACTAAAATTGAAAACAAATGCTGAAAACCAACTATAAAGTAAAACGATTTGATGCCATTTCTCTCATACTCTGTCATTCCAATATTTAAAAATTGCGAAACAACTGCACAAACCAGTCCACTCCAAAGGAACAACTTTGCCATAGGTGTTAATATTTTAATTATCTCTTCACTATTGTGTTCATCCAATAAAAAATACATTCCTACGGGACAGATAATAATCTTCGACAAGGTAAGCATGTCTAAACAGACTGCAAACTTGTCTGGCTGCACTTTATTTAGGACTGTACTAGCAATTCCGATCAGCCCTATTAATAAAAAAAGAAAAATTATATTTCGAATACACTTATCTATGTATGTGCATCTTTTAATTGTTCCTAAGACCATATACGGCAATAGTAGAATCGTCACAAGCTCATCTGCGTATTGCAAAATTGGAACATAGTCTACTAAAAACACAGCAGATATTAAAGATAATATTACTATTAATGGAAAAACCGTGCTTTTATATATTTTCATGCGCGCCCTCCTTTATTACTTGGTCTCATCTCGCATATATATATGTTTGAATTTCTGTTCCCAAGTCAAGTTTGCATTTGCAAAGTCCTTTCCATTCAACCCGAGGCGTTCTCTCAACCCAGCATCTTTAATCAGTCTAGTTAATGCACAACAAAAGTCTCGCTTTATTGCTTCTATATTTTGGTTTGTATCTATAAAAATACCACAATCATGTTCCTTTAACATAGAGCTAAAGCTAGTATCAAACGCTACAATGGGAACTGCATATGCCATTGCTTCCAGTAATACATTACCACTTGTTTCTCTCAAGCTAGGAAGAACAAAAATATCCGCTGTCTTATAAGCTTCCGAAATTTGATTCAAAGGTCTATTTCCCAATAGGTTTATATGATTTGCAACAACACTATTTTCTATTTTCTTTTCAATACTTTCTCGATCTGCTCCACCTCCATATATATCCAATTCCCAAGACAGATCATTTGGCATATAACTTAAAGCATCGACTAAAAATGCAATTCCTTTTTTTCCGATTAGCCTTCCGACAAAAACTATTTTGCAGGTTTGATTATTTCGTTTAAAATAATCAATATTTCTATATTCTTCTCTCAGAGCCAATTCAGGCAGCAATTCAACACTTTTTCCAACTATTTTTTCTATTTGAATTTGTGTTTCCTTATTAATACAGTAAATAGCCTTATACTGTTTGATGGCATTTCTATAAAATGGATTCCATGAACAACTTTTATTAACAAATTCTCTAAATGCAGCAGCAAGTTGATTTTTTTCATAGACCTTCAATGGCTTAGGTGTAACCTGTGCACCACCCATTGGTCCCCAAATCACCTCTGCTCCTTTAGCTTTATACATCTCACTTGGAATCCTGTAATCATTCATAGTAACATGATGGATTACATCAAAATGAATTCCTGAGTGCTTAACCCAAAGCCAAGCCCAATGCTGCCATAAAATGTAATACATATGATGAAAGGCCGAATGCTTTTCTCTAAACCAGTTAAGTGCGTCAGGAACATCAACAATAACCAATTCAACATGCTGTATATTAAATTCTTTGAAGCCTCTTCTCGTGTCCTTCTCATTGAATTTCTTGGTAAGAAGAATTATTCTATCGCCTTCTTTATAGTTCTTCTCATACTGTAAAACCCAATTCCAGCCAATACTATCCTCTGATCCCTTATAAGGATTCACACTATATGCAGAAATAAGATAATTCATCATTTCACCTCCCAAGAATTAGCATCGAAAGCATGCGACTTTTTCTAACAATGTATTTCGACAGAATTATCGGCGCTATCAATCCAAAAATCAGCATCATCCAAGCGTATACTAAATAATCAAATCCTAAGATTTTTCCACACACAACAAAAATCGCTTGCTGCACATAATACCCAATCATATATATATCCATTCCATAATCACCTAGCACCATCCACAGCTTTTCCCCACAATGGAAATGTTCGACCTGCATGGCAATGATAAAAAGCAGAAACACACCAATAACGGTTACTGCGGTTGCCAAAATCCATGACTGAGACTTATAGATCCTAACAAACGCAAGCATCATATATCCTACGGAAACAACCGCTATTATCACTATTCCTTTTACCGACATCAGTAGTTCGGAATTCTTTATTTTTTCATAAAGATATTTTCTCGTAATACTTCCTGCAAAATAAATCCAGGCATAGCTGAAGAAAAATCCCACAATATAGCCGGATTGTTTGAAGACAACTGTGTTTAACACATATACCACAAACATAACACCTGCTAAAACTGTACGACTCACGCTATCAAATAAGATTCCAAAAATAGAAATAACAAACAAAGCATACAGAAACCAAAGACCACCATTTGGATTGTTTCTTCCAATTAAAACATCTACTGCAAGAGTAGAATAATTAAGTGGATTCCTTGCAAATGCTCCAAATAATAGCTTAAGCACTGCAGTGACTACTGTTAAAAAGAAATACGGCACCATCAGCCGCTTAGCTTTTTTTACAATTGCTTGTTTCTTTTCGCTAATGCTACGTCTTTTCTCGCCTTCAAGAAATCCACTAATAAAGAAAAAAGCTGGCATATGAAAACAATAAACAAAACTTTTTATAAAGCCCAAAACAGTCGGCGTTTCTGTCGGATTAAAAGAATGTCCAATGACGACGCAAAGCACAGCCATTCCACGCATTATATTTATTTCATTAAAATATTGTTTTTTACTTTTTTCCATTGTCAAGCCTTTCTTTTTCTATCTCTAAAAATTGTTCTACCCTTTGTTTTGTAGAAAGTTTGTATCTGTATTTCATGCAGTTTTCAATATACATTTCACTGTTAGAAACCACATCGTTCAAATCTGATTCATCCCACTGCTTCTTTGCAATACCGAGTTGATATTCTTTAATATAGGTAGAATTTAGCGGAACATCTGTCGTCACAATAGGCGTTCCAACTGCAATCGCTTCTACGATGGAAATCATATTGTTGTCTTTCACCGTATTAACGAGCAACGCCTTTGACTTAGACAAAATCGGGAGTAGTTCATCGTGTGTCATCTTTCCTGTGAAAATTACATTCGGAGCAATTCCCAGAGTCTGTGCCATACTCTGAAGTTTTTCCTTCAGCTCTCCTTCGCCTATAATGTATAATCGGCATGTAGCATTGTACTGGTTCAGATACTTGGCAAACTTTTCAAGGATTCCATCAATTTTCTTTCGCTCAATCAGTTGCGAACACACCACGAAACTGTTATCTTTCTCAGTAGATGCTTTAAACTTATCAAGGTTCACACCATGATCAATCACTTTTGAATCCGTGTTCGGGCAGTATTTCTTCACAAAATCTCTTGCCTCGACCGAACGCGCAACAACCTTTGCGTTTCGCATGAAGATCCTTGCTATAACTCCATACCAGATTTTTGAGGGAATTTTCTTCATAATGGCATTATGCTTTGCAAGTTCGTGCCAGATAATTGTCTTGTCCGGTGCAGCTCGATATGCCATCAACGAATTCAGCGAGAATACTTCGCTTGTAATAATCAAATCGTATTCTGTACGATGTTGTTTTACATACTGATACGTTTCCGGCATAAACGGCAAGCAGTGCGGCATGCAGACTTTTTGACACTTACACTTCCACCACAGTACCTCAAATGGATATGTTTCGCTTTTTGTCGGTTTGAAAGGCTCTCCTCCAACCAGCGTTACAGAATGACCCATTTCATGGAACGCCAAGCAAAAATCATACATCATTGTGTCTTTTATTGATGCAGCTCTTTTTATATTTTTTGTTTCCGACGTGTACATAATCGGATTAATAACAAGTACTTTCATTCAATATCTCCCATCATCTACTGACGAAAGATATTCAAGTACTTAGCCAATCGAATTACTGCGCTTCACTCCATCTGGAATGTAAGAACAAACCACCCGGTATGCACACTGTTGCAAGAATTTTATGTTTCGATTTGCGAATTAAGTCAATAACTTTGGCTCCCGCAAATTTTCCATACACGATATACTGTAAGCCGCCTTTGATCCGATATCTTGTCTTTAAGTCGGACTCCATGAATTCCTCGGCTCGATGCATACACCCAATCGGCGAAGCGATATTATGCTTGCGACGATTATTGGTTAATCCATCTTCAAGATAATTTCCAATATAAATAGCCTTATTAATATGTACCATCTGATATTTTCTGGCCATTCTAACCCAAACAAGATCTTCCCCAAGGAATTTCTCATTCGGGTACTCAGGAAAAGGGAATTCCTTTAAGCAATGTGTTTTGAACACCTCTGCCTTATCTGCGCCAGTGTCATCACCGTTTACGCGCACATCGATATAGGAACCTATTTTTTCATCTACATCAAACTTCTTGCCATTGACTTTACCATCAGGGAATGCTCTAAGAAACGCATATCCACAGATATTATTCTGTGACCTGTATTTTTTGTGAATCTTCAGTATCGACTCAACTGCATCATCTGTCACACAGTCATCCGAATCAACTATAAAGGTAAGTTCGCTGCAAATGGTCTGTATTCCTACATTTAAAGCAGTGTGTTTTCCACCATTATTCTTATAGATATATCGTATTGGAAAATCACTTTTTTCTTGTAACTGAGTAATTAGATTTTTCGTACCATCAGTACTTCCGTCATCAACTATAAGCCACTCAAAATCTTTTACAGTTTGTTTTTGCAGTGAATCCCAGAGGCTTTGTAATCCCCCCCCGATTAAATGTAGGGGTTAAAACTGTTACTGTCATTTTATGTTCTCACTTTTCTAACTAAATT
The DNA here is from genome assembly GCA_934548045.1 of uncultured Faecalibacterium sp. GTDB lineage: Bacteria > Bacillota > Clostridia > Oscillospirales > Ruminococcaceae > Faecalibacterium. The sequence continues at coordinate 24,474 of CAKTEM010000014.1, forward strand.
ATCCTGGACAACCTTCAACACACTTGACAAAAGTAGGGTTAATCCAATTGTCCACAATACAATTTCCAAGTTACCTACTTGTTTTCCTTCCGTTGTCTCCTTTTCAAAGAAATAAAGAATAAACGGATGGATGATATAAATTTCATAAGATATTTTTCCTAACCAAATCAGAAACCTTTTCTGTATCTTCACTTTTTTCAATAATTCAATCAAAGGAACAATAAATGCAATTGTGATAACGTTCCGAAGAACCGTCTGAAACAATTGATTATCAAAACCTGCTACACTTAATATAAGTCTTCCGATAAACATAATTGCAAATACTGCAATCGCAACAATTTCTTTTTTCAAAAAATCAGTTTCAAAATACGCATCTATTTTTTCCTCGTGTTCAGCCCACAGGATACCGAGAGGCATTCCAATAATAGATGCATACATTTCATCTCGTGGGTTAACAAAAGCACTTATCAAGATATAAGCAATAGTTATAGCCGTAACCCAATATGCTCCTACATTGATTTCTGTATGGTTAAACACTGCATAGAATACGATGTATGCGGCTATAATCACCCATATAAACCAAAGCGGTTGAATGTATCGAATTGTAAATGCTTCAGCAATTGCTCTTGTAGGTGTTTGCCCCCCCCGATAATTTCCAGTCCTATCCAGACGATTGCAACTATCACATAAGGAACAATAATATTTGAAAGCCTTTTAGACAGAAATCCTTGGAGGTAATCTTTCTTTAGCATCAATCCGCAAGTCAAGCCATAGCCTGACATAAAGAAAAAGAATCCCACAATCGGAAATGCAATGTACCAAATCGGTTTCACATACATAGGTAAATTTGATACCCGAAAAGATATGTGGTGCAACATGATAATTATTGCCGCAATTCCTTTACAGCAATTCGTAGTCGTCCTATCCAATCGGCCACCCATTACTTCGTCTCCATCTGCTGTGCGATATCAGCATCAACGATTTCTTCGCCCGTCTTATGCTTCAGCTGTTCTTTGGATGCCTCACTCAGACCATTATTGATCACACAGTTCATATCGCAGGTGCTGCACTTATCCAGCTCCTCTTTAGTAACTTTGCCATCGCGGTAGTCACGGCAGATCTTCAGCTCGTACATGCTGTACGGATGCTTGGTGAAGAGAGCCTTGAACTTATGAACCAGAACCCAAGTAGCAGGCTTCCAGATATACTTGTGCATAGCCGGGCTGACAGAACCAATCATCCAGCAGTCACGGTCGCAGCAGCGAACCTTTGCACGAACCTTCTCTGCTTCCGGGCTGTTCCACAGCTCATCCCAGGTCTGATTATTCAGGTTGCCCATGACTTCCTTATCCTTGGTACCATTGCACGGCATAACATCGCCATACGGGTCGATGAAGAAGGTATCGAAGCTCATGTCGCAAGGCAGCAGACGCTTCTGGCCGTAGATGTAGTTGATCAGACCGTGGTTAAAGTAAGCACGGAACCACTTCTTCGGGCTGTTGCTACGGAGCAGTTCGTTAACCAGATTCTCGAAGTTCTTAGCAACCATCGGACGGTCGTGGATGATGTTCTTGGCCTCAACGAAGTAGAAACTGTTATGCAGAGATGCTGTTGCGAACTCCATGCCCATCTCATCGGAAATCTTGTACAGAGGAACCAGATCAGGAGCATTTTTATCCTGAACAGTCATGCCGAAGCCAACGTCCTTCATGCCCATTTCACGCAGCTTCTTCAGCGTGCCGTAACCACGCTGGTAGCCATTCTGCAGTCCACGGATCTCGTTGTTGGTCTGCTCCAGACCTTCGATAGAGATACGGATACCGATCTGCGGGAACTCTTTGCACAGGTCAACGATACGGTCAGTGAAGAAACCGTTGGTCGAAATAACGATACGGTCAGACTTCTTGTACAGTTCACGCACGATATCCTTCAGGTCAGTGCGGATGAACGGCTCACCACCGGTAATGTTAGTAAAATACATCTTCGGCAGCTTCTTGATGGTCTCAATGCTGATTTCCTCTTCCGGCTTGGAAGGTGCTTTATAACGGTTGCACATAGAGCAACGAGCGTTGCAGCGGTAAGTGACGATGACCGTACCATTCAGTTTCTTTTCGTTATTGTTAGCCATTTTCTAATACCTCTATCTCTCTTTTTATCTATAAACCTTCATAATTTTCTCGTAATACTTATCGATGGTATCGAAGCTGATGTCCTTGCAGTTCTTGCTATATGCTTCACACAGCTTCTTATCACCCCAGAGCTTCTCGATCTTCTTCTTCAGATCTTCGGCATTGCCGCTTTCAAACAGCTCGCCGGTCTTGCCGACCTGAATCAGTTCCGGGATACCGCCGATGTTCGCTCCCAGCACCGGTGTGCCATACATCTGGGATTCCATCACAGAGAACGGGCAGTTCTCATACCACTCGGACGGGTAGATGGAGAACCGTGCCTCACGGATGAGCTTTTCCAGTGCCTCACCCTTCTGAAAGCCAACGTTTTTGATGTTCTTAATGCCATTTACCGTCTCTTCCAGAGGACCGGTGCCAGCGAAAATGAACTGTACATCCGGCAGTTCTTTGCAAACTTTGATCAGTGTGCCGATGCCCTTCTCCTCAGAGAATCGACCAAAGTAGAGGATGTAGTCCTTCTTCTCCGTCTCTTTCCACTCCACCTTGTCGATGAAGTTGTGCATTGCCACAGTCTTCGTTGCAAACAGAGGGTTGCTGTCCATCTTGCTCTTCATGAACTCGGAACAACAGATCATGGTGTCAATGTACTTATAGGTACCCTTCCACTTCCAGAACTCAGCCTCCATCATGCCGATGGCAGACTTCGCCGTGGAGCCGTGAATGCACTTACCTTTCATGCAGTTCACGAAATGGCCGCCGAGGCACTTCTCACAGTTCTGGTGGGTGTTCGGATTGTTCAGCATGTGGTTCGGACAAACCAGCTGGTAGTCATGTGCCGTGAAGATGATCTTGCAATCCCTTCCGGTCTCCTTGCGCCACTTCACGATTTCCAGGATGATGGAAGGTGTCAGCTGGTAGTTGAAGTTGTTCAGGTGACAGACATCCGGCTTGAAGTCGTCCAGAACTTTTCTCAGCTGCACCCGTGCTTCCTTGCTGTAGATAGTTTTGATCGGGTAGGTCAACTTGCTCAGTTTGCTGCCGCCGTGGAAGTCCATGTCACTTGTGTAAGCATTGACACGGTTGCCCACGCAGCGGCCTGCATGCTCCATACCGAAGTACTGAACCTCGTGTCCGTGCTGCTCCAGCGCCTCACCCAATTTGAATATATACGTCTCGCTGCCGCCGTTTCGGTGCAGGAATTTATTCAAAATCAGCGTCCTCACGTTAAAATTCTCCTTGTTCTATGTTCTATTTCACTACCTCTGTTCAGATGAAGCACTTCCAATGTATTGTTCATAAACCAGAGTGCTCCATACAAACGCAGGTAGTGATACTGAAAGTTCTTATGATAATTTCATCTGCTGTTGCTGAACCTAGGTAGCGAGATTAAAACTGCTCTCGCAACTCTACCTATCTCTCGAAAAGTGCCGTAAATACGCCATTTTTCCAGCGTTTTTACTATGTACATCTCACTACCTGCGTTCGGTTAGAGGAGATTGTTTATTATCAATACTCTCATCTATTATTTTCTCCTGTACAGTTTCATCGTTTCCTTTACAACTTCATCCCAGTTATATTTCTCGCAGATAAAGTCAGCTGCCTGGTTCTTCATTTTCATAACCAGTTCAGAATGGTCACAGGCATCTTGCAATTTTTCTCGCAAGTCCTCTACATCCGACTTTTTGAAAATCAATGCCTTGTCTTCAACGACCTCTGCACACTCTGGAATGTCGGAAACCAGACAGCAATTACCATAGCTCATTGCTTCCAGTAGACTTAGCGGCATTCCTTCCAAATCAGACGGCAGCGTGTAGATGTAAGCATTGCTGTACAGTTCATCCAGCATTGTTCCCTGTACAAACCCGGTAAAGAGAATCCGATCGTCGCCCTTCGCCAGGTCTCTCAATTCCTCCATAAAGGAATCCGTATCGCTGGAGCCGCCTGCGATGACCAGCTTTTTATCCGTCTTGACATTCTTGAAGGCCTCAACCAGATATCGAATGCCCTTTTCCGGCACCAATCGGCCAAGAAACAATATGTAGGAATCCTTTACCAGTCCAAATTTCTCTGTTATCAAATTTGCTTTTCGGATTTCGGGCCGGTTCACGCCATTCGGAATAAAATGCGTCTCCCTACCATAGGTATCTTTGAAGTAATCCTGAACGCCTTTACTCAAAACGATAATTTCATCTGCATACTTTACAGCATTCTTTTCACCCTGCCGGATGAATTTAGAGCCAAATCCTGACTTCCATTTTTCTCGCTGCCAGTCTATGCCGTGAATGGTAACCACAACTCTTTTCCCCAGAATCTTAGGTAGCCACGAGAAAAAGGCCGGACCCTCTGCATGAATATGTACCACATCATAGTTTCCAAAAGCACTGTAAAGTGCCGCAAATGCAGACGAACTTACTGCAGCGAGTCCTTTTCTTTCAATGGTTGGAACAAACTTCTGCCGGATTCCATCATATTCAATTTTATTGTCATACTCTGCACCGCTCACATGATGACCAGATCTGTTGTAACAGGTAACCTGACATCCATCTCGTGCCATTCTGGTGCATAGTTCCTTTACAACAATCTCTATCCCACCCTCACGAGACAGCCGTTTTTGTCCGAACATGGACACCGCAAATTTATCTTTCATAACGTTTTCTCCCCCTCTATTTTTATTCCTTCTCAGCTTTTACCCCCCCCCCCAGAAAAAATATCGCATCATCGTTCATCTCACCACTTAATATAAAAGTTTTCAACTTATTTCTATAGTATCTCCAATTTTTTGTAGTTCCCTGCTTCTTAGCTCTGGTGGCACCATTTTCGTACCCCATCAACCACAATCTCGTTTTACTTTCCTTCTACTCTTCCCCTTGTAAACGCCCTAAGTCATTCACAATCGACAACTTATGCTAAGCTTTCCTATATTTTATCATGCTTACCTCATAGAATCAATACAGCATCTGGCCAAGGAAAGTAATTTTTGTTTGAAAGATGACGATTTTCCTTGCATTTTTCAAAATCTCATATATTTTCTAGCGAAAGCCTTTTACAACCGATTTGTTGGACTCTCCAAATCGTTATTTAATAGTCAATCCTTTCTTGCTGCCCGTGATTCTGATTTTCCTCAGTTCTCCTATTCCTGAACGCCCAAAAGCCCCCGTCCGATTTTTTAGACAGAGGCTCTGTTCAAATTACTCTTTTTCTTATTGCCAACTTCAGGAAATTTCAAAAATCCCAGCTTCAAATTGCACAAAATTTGCACTTTTTTCTCTTTTCATGTCTCATGTCATACGCTTTTTCCCCACCAAAACAAAAAAGCACGTCAATTCATCTCGAATCAACGTGCAATTTCTGGTCGGAGTGGCGAGACTCGAACTCGCGGCCTCCTGCTCCCAAAGCAGGCGCGCTACCAACTGCGCAACACCCCGTGATATTGGATACCTTGGTATTATACCTTTTTTTGAGCGATTCGTCAATCCCGGAGGCGCAAAAAACAGGTGTTTCACTGGAATCGGCCTGAAAGTTCACGTTTCCACCTTGAAGCAGAGCGAAAAATGGTGTAAAATACTCTGTATTAGTAAAAGTGTAAATTCCGGGCAGATATGCCCTAATAGGGGGAAATCCACCATGGCAGATAAAAACTTTTTGACCGAGATCATCGACGCCGACCTCGCCGAGGGCAATGTCAGCGAGATCCATACCCGTTTTCCGCCGGAGCCGAACGGCTACCTGCACATCGGCAGCGCGAAGGCCATCTACATCAACTGGTCCATCGCGAACCAGTACGGCGGCAAGTTCAATCTTCGTTTGGACGACACCAACCCGGCCCGTGAAGGCGAGGAGTATGTCAACAGCATCATCGAAGACCTGCACTGGCTGGGCGCAGATCCCACCGGCGGCATCTTCTACGGCAGCGACTACTTTGACAAGTGCTATGAGTACGCCGAGAAGCTCATCAATGAGGGCAAGGCATACGTTGACGACCTGAGCCGGGACGAGATGCGCGAGTACCGCGGCAACGACGCCGGCAAGCCTTCCCGTCCATCTCCGTGGCGTGACCGCACGCCCGAGGAGAACCTCGACCTGTTCCGCCGGATGCGTGCTGGTGAGTTCAAGGAGGGCGAGAAGACCCTGCGTGCAAAGATCGACCTCGCAAGCCCCAACATGAACATGCGTGACCCGGCCATCTACCGTATTAAGTACGCCGAGCATCACCGTCAGGGCAACAAGTGGTGCATCTACCCGATGTACGACTTCGCACACCCCATTCAGGACGCTATCGAGGGCATTACCCACAGCATGTGCAGCCTTGAGTTCGAGAACCATCGTCCGCTGTACAACTGGGTCATCGAGAACATCTTTGGCACCGAGTTCCCGAAGCAGCGCGAGTTCGCACGTCTGAATATGACCAACACCGTCATGAGCAAGCGTTATCTGCGTGAGCTGGTCGAGATGGGCATCGTCGACGGCTGGGATGATCCCCGTATGCCGACCCTGTGCGGTCTGCGCCGCCGTGGTTACACCCCGACCTCCATCTTCACCTTCGTCCGTGAGGCCGGCATCTCCAAGTCGGACAACCTCATCGACATGCGCCAGCTGGAAGCCTGCATCCGCAGCGAGCTGGACCTGACCGCACAGCGGCGTATCGCCGTCCTCGACCCGGTCAAACTCATCGTCGACAACTACCCGGAGGACAAGACCGAGTATTTCGACGTTGCCAACAACCCCAACCGTGAGGCAAACGATACCACCACCCGTAAAGTCGCCTTTACCCGTGAGCTGTGGATCGAGAACGAGGACTTTGCCGAGGTGCCGCCTCCCAAGTTCAAGCGTCTGACCATCGGCGGCGAAGTCCGTCTGATGGGTGCTTATATCGTCAAGTGCGAGAGCGTCGAGAAGAACCCCGACGGCAGCATCGCAGCCATCCACTGCACCGCCGACCTCGAGACCGGCAACGGCAACCCCGTCGACGGCCGCAAGGTCAAGGGTACCATCCACTGGGTCAGTGCCGCCCACTGTGTCGAGGCTGAAGTCCGTCTGTACGACAAGCTCTTCACCGAAGCCAACATGAACGCCATCCCGGACGGCAGCGACTACAAGGATTATCTGAACCCCGACAGCGTCGTTGCACGCAAGGGCTGCAAGCTGGAAGAGTCTCTGGCAAATGCACAGCCCGGCGAGAAGTTCCAGTTCGTCCGCACCGGCTTCTTTACGCCCGATTCCAAGAATCCCGGCGTTTACAACCGTGTCGTGACCCTGCGCGACAGCTTCAAGCCTGCAAAGTAAAAACCACCGCCAAAGGAGCAGATTCAAAGCCATGAAAAAGCACATGACGCGCAACATCATCCTGATGCTGATCCTGAATGTCATTCTCGGCATCGTTCTGGCCCTGTATATCGCCAACACCGGCACCGTTCCGGCCGCAGACAATGCGGATGTCTATTCGGACGGCACCTACACTTCCAGTGCGAAGGGTTGTCTGAGCGATGTTTCGGTCACGGTGACGATCACCGGCGGCAAGGTAACGAACGTTGCCATCGACGCCTCGGGTGAGACCCCGGAGCTGGGCGGCAAGGCCGCCGAGAGTCTTGCGGTATCGCTGGCTAAGGCTGGCTCGACCATTGGTGTGGATGCTGTTTCCGGCAGCACGATGACGAGTGACGCTGTGTTCACCGCCATGGACGATTGTCTCGCGCAGGCCGCACAGTAATTGTATTTGAATCGAACTGCTGCATGGCCTGCGCTGTGCGGCAGTTTTTTTCTGCCTGAAAATTTTGAGGAATCTTTATGTTTCTGGACGTTTTACCCCTGCAAAATAATACAGTTCGTTTATGCCGTGTCTACGGCGACGAGCCTTCTGTCACCCTGCCGGACGCCCTGCCTGCACCGGACGGCACACCGTGGGCCATCACCGAGCTGGGCGATTACTGCTTTTCCGAAAAGCCGCGCAATCTGCCTGCGCCGGAACAGCTCCTGCGATACGAAGTCCACGAGGACGGCACCGTCGAACTGCTGACCGAAAAAGCCGATTTACACCCCGTGTGCGGTAATTTTGTCGAAGAAATATCCCTTCCGGAATCTTTGCGCGTGGTCGGCAGCTGTGCGTTTTACAACTGCCGGAAGCTCCGGCGGCTCTCGGTCGGCTCTGGGGAACTCATCGTCGGCAGCGATGTCTTCCTGAACTGCTTCACGCTCGAGACCATCCTTGTCCGGGCAACACCGGAGCAGCCGACCGGCCTGTTTGCCCTCGTGAACAGCATCACCGAGGCAGTCGAAGCCCTCTACCAGCCGAAAGACGCCGCCACGCCGCTGGCTGGTCTGTGGTATCCGGCCTACTGGGAAGATATTGAGGAATCCCCGGCTCACATTCTTCTTCACACCTTTTCTGGGCAGGGATACCATTACAGACAGTGTTTTCTGAATCAAAAATTCCTCCCGGCAGAATACGACGCGATTTTTCCGCAGGGTCACGCCTCCGAGGATGCCAACATCATCGCCATGCTCTGCTTTGACCGGCTGCGCTGGCCGTGGCAGCTGAGCGAAGCCGCCAAAACTGCTTACCGGGAATTCGTCGCCGCCAACACTGGCCGTATCCTGACCCGTCTGCTCAAAGCGCAGGACCTCGAAGGCGTCAAGACTCTGCTGGCCATGGACGTCATGACACCGGAGGCTTTCGCCGAAGGTGCCGCCCTTGCCGCAAAAGCAGACAATGCTTCGGCAGCGGCTCTGCTGGCAGACGCCGAGTACAAAAAACGTGCCGCCCAGCCCCGGAAGAAACGATATGATTTTGATTTTTAGGAGGTGAAGCCCGGTGGCGCAATTGCTCCAAAAAGAAAAATTCTTCGACCCACGCAAGCCCTTTGAATCCAAACGCCCGGAGACCCACGAAGAGTGGCAGGCCCGGATGGGCGGCGAGGTGTTGGCCGTTGTTCGGAGCGGACTGTATCTGGACTTTCGTTTCCTCGATATGGCTCTTTCTGCCTTGACGCCCTCACCCGATGAGCGGTGCGGTGTGCTGGCGACCGACGGGCAGGCCCTCTACTACCAGCCCACGGCCCTGCTCCGGCTCTATCAGGAAAACCCAAAGTATTTGAACCGTCTTTATCTCCACACGGTATTCCACTGCATCTTCCGCCACCTTTGGCTGAGAGGTCGGCGCGACAAGCGTTTATGGGATCTTGCCTGTGATATCTCGGTGGAGAATGTCATTGACAACCTGAACCGGAAGAGCGTTCAGCGTCCGCTGACCTATGTCCGCCGCCGGGCATACGAAGCCATCACCGCCGAGGGCAAGGTGGTCGCCGCCGCGCCCGCTTACCGCTGGCTGCTGACCCAGACGCCCGGCGTCCTGCGCCAGCTGGAACGGGAGTTCTACACCGACGACCATCGGCTCTGGCCGAAGGACGCTCCCGAACAGCCTCAGCAGATGCCGACTCCCCTGCCCCAGAAAACGTGGCAGAAGATCGGTGAGCGGATGCAGACCGAGCTGGAAATGCGCGACAAGGAAGCCGGCGAGGGTGCCGACGCCCTGAAAGAACAGGTCAAAGCCGCCAACCAGAGCCGCCGGAGCTACCGGGATTTCCTCCGCCGCTTCTGCGTGACCCGGGAGGAAGTTCATCTCGACCCGGACGAGTTCGACCTGAACTTCTACACCTACGGCCTGTCGGTCTACGGCAACCTGCCCCTCATCGAGCCGCTGGAAACGCGCGAAAGCAAAAAAATCGAGGAGCTTGCCCTTGTCATCGACACCAGCTACTCTACCTCGGGCGAACTGGTCCGGGCGTTTCTGGCCGAGACGTACACCCTGCTGAAGGGAAAGGACAATTTCTTCCACCGGATGAACCTGCACCTCATTCAGGCCGACAACGCCATCCAGCAGGACATCCTCATCCACAACGAAGATGAACTTATCCATGCGATGAACCACTTCGAGCTTCGGGGCGGCGGCGGAACCGATTTCCGGCCTGCCTTCGCCTATGTGAACCGGCTCTGCGATGAGAAAAAGTTCTCAAACCTGCGCGGTCTGCTCTACTTCACCGACGGCATGGGGATGTATCCGGCAAAACGGCCTGCCTATGACACCGCGTTTCTGTTCCTCGGCGACCGGTTCGACGATGCCAATGTTCCGCCCTGGGCGATGAAAGTCGTTCTGGACGAAGAAGAATTTTCGGGTCAGTCTGCCCGTTCTGCCTCGGCTCTGTCCGAGGCCATGCGTGAGGAAGACGACCTGTATCGGGATCTAAACAACTCGTGAGGAGAAAAATTCTATGGATATCAAACGTGCAAAACAGGAAATCGAAGATACCGTCAAAGCGTATCTCGCCAAAGACCCTCTGGGCGAGTACGCTATCCCGGCCATCCGGCAGCGGCCCATCCTGCTGATGGGGCCTCCGGGCATCGGCAAGACGCAGGTCATGGAGCAGGTCGCACGGGAGTGCAGCGTCGCTCTGGTGGCTTACACCATCACCCACCACACCCGTCAGAGCGCGGTGGGCCTGCCCTTCATCCGTCAGCGGCACTACGGCGACAAGGATGTTTCCGTCACCGAGTATACCATGAGCGAGATCATCGCCAGCGTTTACTCCAAGATGGAAGCCACCGGCCTGAAAGAGGGCATCCTCTTCATTGATGAGATCAACTGCGTCTCCGAGACACTGGCTCCCACCATGCTCCAGTTCTTGCAGTGCAAGACCTTCGGCAATCAGGCCGTTCCTTCCGGCTGGGTCATCGTAGCGGCCGGCAATCCGCCCGAGTACAACAAATCCGTCCGGGATTTTGATATTGTCACCCTCGACCGTGTCCGCCGGATGGACATCGAGCCGGATTTGGGCGTCTGGAAAGAGTACGCCCGTGCCGCGCACATCCACAGCGCGATTCTGAGCTATCTCGAGCTGCATCCGCAGAACTTCTACCAGATCAACGCCGATGTGGACGGTACCCAGTTCGTTACCGCCCGTGGCTGGGAAGACCTCTCGAACCTGCTGGACACCTACGAAAAAATCGGCCTGAAAGCTGACGAAGCCCTCATCCGGCAGTACATCCAGCATCAGAAGATCGCCGAGGATTTTGCGTCCTACCTCGACCTCTACTACAAGTATCAGGACGACTACGGCGTAGAGGAGATCCTTGTCGGTCAGGTCAAGCCTGCGGTCTATGCCCGTCTGATGCAGGCACCGTTCGACGAGCGGCTCTCCCTCGTCAGCCTGATTCTGTCCGGCCTCGAGACGCGCTTTGCGGCCTCCCGTCAGGCTGACGGCGTTGCCGACGCCTGCTATGCCTTCCTGCGCGAGGCCAAAAAAGCCTTTGCCACCCTGCCCGACGACATCCCGGACGGCCCGTCGACGCTGTTTGCCCAGATGATTGCCGACTACGACGCCGAGACCCAGAAAAAGCGTGACGCCGGTCTGCTGAGCCGTGACGAGCTGAACATCCGCCTGTGTGCCTGCGCTTCCCTGAAAAAATGGGATGGCGAGCTGCGCCGTGCCACTGCCGCTGGAACGCAGGAGGCCTTCGACCTGTTACGGAACCAGTTCAACACGCTGGCCGACGCCCGGGATGAGGCACAGGACAAGGCATCTGCCGCTCTGGAAGCCGCGTTCGACTTCATGGAGCAGGCATTCGAGGAAAGTCAGGAGATGGTCGTCTTCGTCACCGAGCTGACCCTCTCGCCTGCGGCCCACGCTTTTATCACCGAGACAGGCTGTGACCGGTACTTCAAGTACAACAAAGACCTTCTGCTTGACCACCGGAAAGCGGCCCTGCAGCAGGAGCTGGCCGCCGAGAAGCAGCGCAACGGGGGAATCTGACGGATGGAAAATCTCGTTTTCAGCCTGAACAGCACCATGCCCCTGTTTCTTATCATGCTGCTGGGCTATCTGCTCCACCAGAAGGGCTTTCTCGAGGACAGCTTCGTGGCATCCGCTAACAAGTTCGTTTTCAAGATTGCCCTGCCGGTTCAGCTCTTCCGCGACCTCGCCACCACCGACATCTATGCCAATTTCGACGGCAAGTATGTGCTGTTCTGCTTTGTCTCGACCCTTATCAGCATCCTTGTCATCTGGTTTCTGGCACGGCACCTGCTCGAGGATAAGAACATCGTCGGCGAGTTCGTTCAGGCCTGCTATCGCTCTTCCGCCGCCATCCTCGGCGCAGCGTTCATCCAGAACATCTATGGCACCTCCGGCATGTCCGGACTGATGATTTTGGGCAGCGTGCCGCTCTACAACATCTTCGCCGTTCTGATCCTGACGATCGAAAGCCCCTCCGCCGATGCACAGACCGGCATGGGTGAAAAAATCAAGGCCAGCATCAAGGGCATCTTCACCAATCCCATTCTGATTGGCATCGCGCTGGGTTTTGTCTATTCCCTGCTCCGCCTGCCCATGCCCACCATCGCCAGCAAAACGCTGTCCAGCCTTTCCAGCCTGACAAGTCCTCTTGCCCTGCTCGCCATCGGCGCAGGCTTCAAAGGAAAAGCCGCTCTGGGCTATCTCAAGCCGACCGCAGTCGCAACGGTCATCAAGCTGCTCGTCCTGCCTGCAGTCTTCCTGCCGCTGGCCGTGCAGTTCGGCTTCCGGGATGAAAAGCTGGTCGCCCTCCTCGTCATGCTGGGCAGCATCTCCACCCCTTCCGGCTATGTCATGGCAAAGCAGATGGGTCACGAGGGTGTCCTCTCCGGCAGCGTCTGCGTTACTACCACCTTTTTCAGTGCCTTGACCCTCACCTTCTGGGTCTGGCTCGCGCATGGTATGGGGTATATCGTCTAAGTTGCATGAAAAAATGCCAGAGTGCAGTTCAAAAGCACTCTGGCATTTTTATTGACTTTATTTCAGGACAACTTCGCCGTTTTCGTCGGCATCCACGGTCAGGGAGCCGCCTGCGGCAAGCGTACCGTCGATGAGACGTTCTGCTGCCGGGTCTTCCACGGCTTTCCGGATGACGCGGCGGAGGTCACGCGCACCGAACTTTCCGCCCTGGCTCTTGGCGACCAGTGCCTTGAGCGCGGCCGGAGTATAGGTGTAGGTGATATGCTTTGCGTCCATGCTGGGCTTGTACTCGTCCAGCATGAGGGCTGCGATGCCCTCCAGCGTCTCCTGAGACAGGGGCTTAAATGCGATGACCTCATCCACACGGCCCAAGAACTCCGGGCGGAGGAACTGCGCCAGTGCCTTCCGGGTCTTCTCCTCGCTGAGCTGGGTCTCGCTCTTGTTGAAGCCCAGACCACCGGTACTCTGGTCGGAGCTGCCAGCATTGGAGGTCATGCAGATGACCGTATTGGAGAAGTCCACGGTGCGGCCCTGCGCATCGTTGATCTTGCCCTCGTCGAGGATTTGCAGCAGGATGTTCATGACATCCGGGTGTGCTTTCTCGATCTCATCGAACAGCACGACGCTGTACGGACGGCGGCGGACTTTCTCGGTCAGCTGACCGGCTTCCTCGTAGCCGACATAGCCCGGAGGCGAACCGATCATACGGGAGACCGCGTACTTTTCCATATACTCGCTCATGTCGAGGCGAATCAACGGGTCAGGGCCGTCAAAGAGCTGATTTGCCAGCTGCTTGACGAGTTCGGTCTTGCCGACACCCGTGGGGCCGACGAAGATGAAGCTTGCCGGACGGCGGCGGCCGGACAGGTCGGCGCGGCTCCGCTTGACGGCCTGCGCCACCAGATGCACGGCCTCGTCCTGACCGATGATCTTCTTTTTCAGCTCATTCTCGAGGTTCGCCAGCTTGACGAATTCCGTCTCCTGAATCTTCACCGCCGGGATGCCTGTCCACAGCTCAATGACCTTGGCGACATCGTCCATCGAGACCTTGATCTCGCTTGCTGCGGCCTGCTTTGCCGGCAGCTCACTCTCGAGCTGGGCGATCCGGGTCTTCCGCTCTGCGACCTGCTCGTAGTCGATGGGCTCGTTGACGTCAGCATCTGCCATGTCCGCTTCCTCTTTTTTGAGGGTATCCAGCTCCTTCTGCATCTCGATGAACTCCGAAATGACCGGGTGTGCCAGATTGCAGCAGGCGCAGGCCTCGTCCAGCAGGTCGATGGCCTTATCGGGCAGATAGCGGTCGGTGATATACCGCTCGCTCAGGGTGACAGTCGCCGACAGGACATCGGCAGGCACCTGAACATGGTGATGTTCTTCGTAATAGTGCTTGATGCCGTTCATGACCGCGAGGGTGTCGGCAACGCTGGGCTCCTCGACACGCACCGGCTGGAACCGACGCTCCAACGCCTGATCTTTCTCGATATACTTGCGATACTCGTTGAAGGTAGTCGCGCCGATGACCTGGATCTCGCCGCGCGACAGAGCCGGTTTCAGGATGTTGCCGGCGTTCATCGCGCCCTCGCTCTCACCGGCAGAGGTGATGGTGTGGATCTCATCAATGAACAGAATGACATTTCCTGCGGCCTTGACTTCGCTCAACAGGCCCTTGACGCGCTGCTCGAACTGGCCGCGGAACTGGGTGCCTGCCACCAGACTGGTGAGGTCGAGCAGATAGATCTCTTTATCTTTCAAACCAGCAGGCACCTGACCCTTGGCGATGCGCTCCGCAATGCCCTCGGCGATGGCGGTCTTGCCGACACCGGCTTCACCGATAAGGCAGGGGTTGTTCTTCTGGCGGCGGCTCAGGATCTGGATGGTGCGGTAAATCTCGCGGTCGCGACCGATGATATCATCCAGACGGCCTTCCCGTGCTTTCCGGGTCAGATTCTCGCAGTAGGTGTCCAGAAATTTCCGGCGCGGCGGCTTTTTGCCGTTTTTGCGCTGGTCGGCCTTCTTGTCGCCCTGCGTGTTCTCCTTGCTGCTCATCCCGATGGGGAAGGTCGCGCTGGAACCCGGAACCAGATCTTCATCCGTCTCCGGCTCGTCGCCGCCGGGATTCATCCCGTTCATCATCATGGAGAAGGGATTTGCACCCTCGCCCAGCTCACCCATCATCTGCTCCATCCGGTCTTCCATATTGTCCATGTCCTCGTCGGACATGCCGAACTGGTGCATCAGGTCTTCCACCGGCTTGATGTGGAGTTCCCGGGCGCAGTGCAGACAGTAGCCCTCATTTTTCATCTGGCCATTTTCCATCCGCTGTACAAAAATAATGGCCGGACGTTTTTGGCATCGAATACAGACCATTGTTCCTCCTTTTGTTCCCACTCCTTACAGGAAGGGGTTGAACATATTGAATAGTTTATAGTAAATGCTGCTGCTCATGACCGTATCGTTCAGCACGGTCAGGTTGCCGCCGGTAATTACAATAATTGCCCACAGCACGCACAGCACAAGGTAGATATCTAACATACTTGCCATCGCTCCGGTCGTCCATCCCAGCCAGTGATTCACCGTGCCGATGACCGGCAGCTTGTTCACCAGACCCAGAACGGTCACCAGCAGGCTCACCAACATTCGTAGCAGGGCAAATGCCACAAAGAACAGCACCAGCGAGATCACCGGTGTGAGCAGCGGAGCCAGAACCTTCTGGACGATGGCATCCGCCAGAACCACAGCGTTGTCGCTGAGGACGGCAGAGATGGAGCGTTCACAGGCTTCCACGATGGATGCCCGGAAGCTATCTGGCAGAAAGCCTGCGTATTTGGCCGCGATGCCGGATAGATCGACGACACCACCGGCCGAGAGACTGGCTGCGATCTGGTCGCGGAAGCCGCCTGCGAGAAAATTCTCGAAGACTCTTCCAGCCGCCCAGCCCGAAAACACCTTTGCGCCGAACAGGCTGAGGAAGTTTCCGGCGAACTGCATACTGGACGCCAGAAAGCCCTTTCGGGCATAACGGACCGCCAGCAGCAGCCAGACCACAGTACACACTATATCAAAAAGAAATGACGGATTCTTGAACATACCTTGTTTTCCCTGTTACTTTCTGCCGCAGAGTGCTAAAAGCAGGAATGATTCTCTCAATTTTCCTCACTGGGTTCCTCCACTGTCTGCACCGTGTTGCCGCTGAACGCCAGCACCTGCTTTGCGCCAGTCAGCAACGCTTGCGGACGAGCCGAAAGGCTCTGGCTCCACTGGTGTTCACCTGCCGCAGTATAGCACTCCACCGAGCTGTCAGTCAACAGGTAGAACAGATTGCCAGCACGGACGATCTTATTCGCCGACGGCACGCCTGCGGTGTACTGGACACCGAGATTTTTGTCCAGCGTCACTGCCTGACAGATCTGCCCGGAGACCAGCAGCAGGCCAACATTCCCAGCCGAGTCGGTCGAGACATCCCGGAGGGTCATCCCGTTGAAGTTATAGCTGGCCTGCTCTCCGCCGCCTGCGTTGTAGAGAACGGCCCGGCTGTTGTAGACTGCAAGGATGGTGTTTCCCGTCAGCCATTCCAGCCATTTGGGTACACTGCCCTCGCTGGCGATCGTCACCGGGTCGCCCTGCGCCAACGGCAGAACGTAGAGGTTCGTCACCATCTGTCCAGCGTTGGCGGTCACAGCGGCCACGGCCAGCTTCCGCTCATCGGGCGAGAAGGCCATCCGCAGCGGTGTGCCGGTGGTCGAATCCATACTCCAGCTGAGCTGCTGTTCCATCGAGGTCGAATAGACCAGCAGCTGCGCCATGCTTCCGGCGTCTTCGGTCGCAACAGCCAGAAGGCCCTTCTGCGACATGGCACAGAGGAAAATGCTGTTTTCCAGCGTTTTGGTGTAGAGGTTCTGGGTACGGCTCTCGACACGCAGCTCATTGCCGGAACGGTTGTACAGGACAAAGCGGTTTTTTCCGGCTGCGATGGCCGGCCGGGCATAACCGCTCTGGATCGAGTTCAGCCGGCTTCCGCTGTTCGAGTAGACCACACAGCCCTCTTTGCCCAGTTCCACAAAACCGCCGGTCAGTGGCTCGACCTGCAGCGGTTCCATCACGCCGGTCTGCTGCGGCCAGCCGGTGCCGGGGAACAGGGTGATCTTCGCCGTGTCTGCAAAGTCCTTGAGCATCGCGACCGAGCTGCCCACCAGACCGGTGGCGAACAAAATCACCGCCACCAGTGCCACAAGGATGGCCGCTGTCCGGCGGATCCGCTTGGCGCGCTGACGCTGGCGCGCCTGCTCGAGGTATTCGACACGGCCAGCCGAAAGCTGTTCCTCGTTCTCCGAACGATTTCCGCGAAGGTGTTTCCTCATTCGCATGTACTCCTATCATAAATGCCTGCCCTAAACCGCAGGGCCCGGCAGTTTTCGTTTTTCGCTCAGACCTACCCGACATGCCAATGGCTCCCCCTTTGAGGAAAGACTCCCTCCGGCCGGAGGGAGATGTCGCGATAGCGACAAAGGGAGGATTCTGGCAATGCGGAGCATTGACTGAGAGGGCTACGCATCATAATTCACGCACTTCAAAAACAGGCCCTTGGCCGGGAAGGTCGGGCCTGCCTTGCTGCGGTCGCGGCTTTCCAGAATGGCCGGTATCGCATCCGGTTCCATCCGGCCTGCGCCCACCTCACAGAGAGTTCCGGCCAAAATCCGCACCATATTGTACAGATATCCGTCCGCCGTCACCGTGATGTCCACCTCGTCGCCCTTCCGGGTCACGGTGCAGTCAGTGATGGTGCGGACGGTATCGCCGTGCGCCGCCGCCGAGCTTCCTGCCGCACAGAGGGCAAGGAAGTCGTGGGTCCCGACGAACTTTTTCGCCGCCTGCTCCATTTTGGTTTCATCCAGACGCCGCGGCACCCGGGTATAATACTTTTCGTCAAAGGGCGAGTCGATGGAGCTGTTGTGGATGCGGTAGAGGTAGGTCTTGGTGTGCGCCGCGTACCGGGCGTGAAAGTCGTCCGGCACCACTTTCGCCGACAACACCCGGATATCCATCGGGAGATGCTGGTTCAGGGCCAGCGGCAGCTTTTCGGTCGGGATACGGGTATCGGCATGGAAGTTCAGCGCAAACCCCAGCGCATGAACGCCGGCGTCGGTGCGGCTGCATCCCTTGATGTCGGGTCGGCAGCCCAGCACCGCTTCCATCGCATCCTGCACGGTCTGCGCAACACTCCGGCCGTTGGGCTGCACCTGAAAGCCGCAGTAGTTGGTGCCGTCGTAGCTTAAAATAATCAGAAAATTCATAACTTAAAAATTCGGAAATACCAGTCTCGACGCCAAAATCACCGCAAAGCAGGCGATGCAGACAACGAGGTCGATATAATCCTGTTTGGTGCAGCGCAGGACTTTCAGACGAGTGCGGCCATCGCCGCCGCGATAGCAGCGGCACTCCATTGCCATCGCCAGCTCATCGGCCCGGCGGAACGCCGAGATAAAGAGGGGGATCAGCACCGGAACCAGTGCCTTGACCCGTTCCGTCATGGTGCCGCTGTCCAGCATTGCGCCACGGGCTTTCTGGGCGTTCATGATCTTATCCGTTTCCTCGATAAGGGTCGGGATAAAGCGGAGGGCGATGCTCATCATCATTGCCAGCTCATGCACCGGGAAGTGAAGTTTTCCCAGCGGCTTGAGCAGCTGCTCGATGGCATCGGTCAGGACGATGGGGCTGGTGGTATAAGTCAAAAGGCTGGTACCGGCGATCAACGCCATAACACGGACTGCCATCAGGATAGCATACCGCACGCCCTCGGCGTAAATCGTCAGAAACCAGATGTGAACCAGCGGCTCGCCCTCGCCGGACACAAAGAAGAGGTTCAGAATCGCCGTGAATATCACGATGGGCAGAATCGGCTTCAGGCTCTTGAGAATGAGCTTGAAGGGAATCTTCGCCACGCCGTACATAGCGGCGAGGAAAACGATGGACAGAGTCAGGCCCAGCGGATTGGACGCCGCGAACAGCATGATGATATAGACGATCGTCATCACCAGCTTGAGACGGGGGTCGAACCGATGCACAAGGCTGTTGCCCGGGAAGTGCTGACCGATGGTGATATCTCTCAGCATACGGACGCACCTCCCTTCGGGTCATTTTCCAGTGGGAGAACCAGACTTTCTCCTGCTTCTTTCCGTTTTTTTGCTTCCAGAATCATCTTGACAGCGTAAGGAACGGTGTAGACGTCCGCCGGAACATCCACGCCCATCTGACGCAGCTTCAGGAAAATCTTCGTCACCTGCGGCACACTCAGACCCAGCTCCAGCAGTTCCGGCGCACGGGCAAAGACTTTTTCCACCGTGTCGTACATCGCGATTTTTTTGTTAGACATCACCAAAACGCGGTTCGCATATTTGGCGATATCTTCCATACTGTGGGATACCAGCAGGACGGTCGTACCGGTCTTTTTGTGGTAGTCCTTGACTTCGCTCAAGATCTCATCCCGGCCCTCCGGGTCCAGACCAGCCGCCGGCTCGTCCAGAACGAGGATACGGGGCTTCATCGCCATGACACCGGCCACGGCGACACGGCGTTTCTGGCCGCCGGACAGCTCGAAGGGACTGCGTTCCAGCAATGCCGGGTCAAGGCCGACGAAATCCGCCGCCTCATGCACACGGCGGTCGATCTCCTGCTCATCCAAGCCCATGTTCTTGGGGCCGAAGGCAATATCCTTATAGCAGGTCTCCTCGAAGAGCTGATATTCCGGATACTGGAAGACCAGACCGGTCAGGAAACGGAAATCCCGGATCTTTGCCGGGTCCTCCCACAGGTCCTTGCCGTCGATATAGATCTTACCGCTGGTGGGGCGGTTCAGGCCGTTCATGTGGGTGATAAGGGTACTCTTGCCGGAACCGGTCGCGCCGATGATTCCGACGAAATCGCCCTCTTCCACCTCAAAGCTCACATCGTCCAGTGCCGTCACGGCGTTGGGCATCCCGGGGTTGTACACATAGCTCAGGTGGTCTACTTTGATAATACTTGCCATTGTCTCGCCCCTCCCTTACCGCAGCAGCTCGTACAGAGCCTGCGCACATTCGCCGGTGTCGATGATGCCCTCAGGCATCGGGATACCAGCCTTTACCAGTTCATCCCGGAGTTCCGCCGCCTGCGGAACATCCAGATGAAGGGAGCGGACTTTCTCGGTCTGGCTGAACACCTCTTTCGGGGTGCCTTCCATGACGACATTGCCCTGACTCATGACGAGGACACGGTCAGCCTGTGCCGCCTCTTCCATATAGTGGGTGATGGTGACGACCGTGATGCCCATATCCTTGTTCAGGTGATGGATGGTCTGCATGACCTGTTCCCGTCCCCGTGGGTCGAGCATAGCCGTTGCCTCGTCCAGAATGATGCAGTCCGGGCGCATGGCGACGACACCGGCAATGGCGACGCGCTGTTTCTGACCGCCCGAGAGATTGTGGGGCGCACGCTCCCGGAACTCATAGATGCCGGCCATCTTCATGGCGTCATCCACCCGGCGGCGCATTTCCTCCGGCGGCACGCCGAGGTTTTCGAGGGCAAAGGCCACATCTTCCTCGACCACCGTCGCGACGATCTGGTTGTCCGGGCTCTGGAACACCATACCGACGGTCTGGCGGATATCGTAGATTTTGCTCTCGTCGGAGGTGTCCATTCCCTCGACCAGAACCGTACCGGCCTCGGGCAGGAGGATCGCGTTAAAATGCTTTGCGAGGGTCGATTTGCCGCAGCCGTTCGCGCCCAGCACGGCGACAAATTCACCCTTGCGCACTTCCGCCGAGACACCGTTCAGCGCGTAAACGGGCTTCTCGATGTCATAGCGGAATTTCAAATCTTTCGCTGTTAAAATCGTTTCTTCCATCTGTTTTCTCTTTCCGGTGGTGCGCCTTCCCAACAAGGCTGTACCCCTTACGAAATACACTGCTTCTTTTTCTTTGCGCTGTTGTCTCGTTTCACAGCAAGGCCCGGCTGTTTCCCATTTTGCGCAGAAGCTGCCCGGCCTGCCAATGGCTCTCCTTTTAGGAGAGCTGGCGAGCGAACGCGAGACTGAGAGGTTTACTCTTCCCAAATTGCGGTCGCACCGCAGGGAACTACGCCGCCCGTCGCCGAGACCGGCAGGCCGATCTCATCGCAGGAGGTCTGGCCGCCGAACCGGGGGATCAGGGTCGTCTTGAGCATATACTCCATGACAGCCGGAGACAGGCCGGTGGTGTAGCTGTTGACGGCAAAGAAGAGCGGCTTGTCGCTCAGCACTTCCTCACACTGGCTGATGAGGTCGTAGATGCAGTCTTCCAGCTTCCAGATCTCACCGCCGGGGCCGCGGCCGTAGCTCGGAGGGTCCATAATGATGCCGTCGTAAGTGTTGCCGCGCCGCTTTTCCCGGGCGACGAACTTTGCACAGTCGTCCACCAGCCAGCGGATGGGCCGGTCGGCCAGACCACTGGCGGCGGCGTTGTCCTTGCCCCACTGGACGATGCCCTTGGAGGCGTCCACATGGCAGACCGTCGCACCAGCGGCGGCACAGGCCAGCGTTGCGCCGCCGGTGTAGCCGAACAGGTTCAATACTTTGATGGGGCGTCCGGCCGCACGGATCTTCTTCGCGTACCACGCCCAGTTGACGGCCTGCTCCGGGAAGACGCCGGTGTGCTTGAAACCGGTCGGGCTGACGATGAGGGTCAGCTTATCCTCGCCCTCGCCGCAGGTGATCTTCCACTTTTCGGGCAGACGGCGGCGGTACTCCCACTCACCGCCGCCCTGATTGGAGCGGTGATAGATGGCGTCTGCCTTGGCCCAGAGCGGACTCTGTTCCGGCGTCTTCCAGACCACCTGAGGGTCCGGGCGCACCAGCAGCGTTTCGCCCCAGCGTTCCAGCCGGTTGCCGTTGGTGGCATCCAGCAGTTCATAATCTTTCCAGGTATTTGCAGGGCGCATAGCGTCCTCCTTCCTTTGGTGCTCAGTTCTTCAAAATTCTCTGTTCGATCTGCTCGACGATCCGCTTTGCGCAGCGGTCAATGGCGTCGAGATTCTGACCCTCGACCATGACACGGATCTTCGGCTCGGTGCCGGAGACACGCACCAGCACCCGGCCCATGCCCATCAGCTTCTGCTGTTCGTTCTCGATGAAACCAGCCAGCACTTCGTCTTCCTTATAAGCGGCTTTCTGGGCGGCATTAGCGACGACGTTCACCAGCACCTGCGGATACTGGGCATAGATGCCGTTCAGCTCGCTCATCTTCTTGCCGCTCTCGGCCAGCAGCTTGAGCAGCTTGCCTGCGGTCAGCTCACCGTCGCCGGTGGTGGCGTGGTGGAGCAGGATGACGTGGCCGCTCTGCTCGCCGCCGATGGCATAGCCGTTCTCGCGCATGTTTTCCAGAACATACCGGTCGCCGACTGCGGTCTTCTCGGTGTTGATGCCCTGCGACTCCATGAACTTGATAAAGCCGAGGTTGGACATGACCGTGACAACCGCAGTGTCACCGTCCAGACGGCCCTTGTCCTTCATCGTCAGGGAGAGCAGTGCGATGATCTTATCGCCGTCGATCTCCTGACCCTTCTCGTCGCAGGCAAGGCAGCGGTCTGCGTCGCCGTCAAAGGCGATGCCACAGTCAAAGCCGCCCTCAACGACCGCCTTCTCGAGGTTGTCGAGGTGGGTGCTGCCGACGCCCTTGTTGATGTTCTCGCCGTCCGGGTCGATGCCGAGGAAGGTGCATTTTGCGCCCAGACGGGGGAACAGCTCCTGCGCCACCTTGGCCGCCGCGCCGTTTGCGCAGTCGATGCAGACATTCAGGCCGGTCAGGTCGCCGTTGATGGACTCATACAGATGGTCGACGTAATCCTTCAGGCCATCGGTGCGGAGCGACACCTTGCCGACTGCACTGCCGGTCGCCAGCGGAATATCCGCACAGTTGTTGTCGATGTGCTTTTCGATCTCGTTCTCGACTTCGTCGGGCAGCTTGTAGCCGGTGCCGGCGAAGATCTTGATGCCGTTGAACTCCATCGGGTTATGCGATGCCGAGATGACAACACCGGCGTCTGCATTGTACTTTTTCACCAGATAAGCGACGGCCGGAGTGGGCAGAACGCCCAGACTCTCGACATCCGCGCCCACGCTACACAGACCGGCGGTCAATGCGGCTTCCAGCATGTCGCCGGACTGCCGGGTATCCTTGCCGATGAGGATGCGCGGACGATGGCCGGTGGTTCCGGTCAGGACTGCCGCCGCACCACGGCCAATTTTCATTGCCATCTCACAGGTCAGGTCAACGCCTGCAACACCGCGGACGCCGTCGGTTCCAAAATATTTTCCCATATCAGTTACCCTCACGTTCAAATATCGTTGTTGAATCCAAACTCTATTTACTATCTATATGAACATGCGCCGGGCGGCGTTCGCCATGCCGGGCATGATTCCGCATTTTTAAAACAAACTCTGCTGCCCATTATCTTCGGGCGAACTTCCCTCGGGTGCCTTCATTCCCAGATGTTCATACGCCAGCCGGGTCGCGCAGCGGCCGCGCGGCGTTCGGGTCAGGAAACCCATCTGCATCAGGTAGGGTTCACAGAGGTCTTCCAGCGTGACAGCTTCCTCACCGAGAGCCGCCGCCAGCGTTTCCAGACCGACCGGGCCGCCGTTGTACATCTCGATGATAGCACGGAGCAGGCTGCGGTCCAGCTCATCCAGACCCAGTGCGTCAACATCCATCCGCTTGAGGCTCAGCAGAGCCACATCCCTGTCAATGACGCCGTCGCTCAGCACGGTGGCGAAGTCGCGCACACGCTTGAGGAAGCGGTTCGCCACACGGGGCGTGCCGCGGCTGCACTTTGCCAGCTCGTAGGCACCTTCCGGCGTGATGGGCTGGTCGAGGATGCCTGCGCTCCGCTGGATGATCTGCGACAGCTCATCCGGGCTGTACAGTTCCAGCTTGAGCAGAACACCAAAGCGGTCACGCAGAGGGCCGGTGATCTGGCCTGCGCGCGTCGTGGCACCAACCAGCGTGAACCGGGGCAGGTTGATGCGGATGCTCTGCGCGCTGGGGCCTTTGCCGATCATGATATCCAGCGCGTAGTCTTCCAGTGCCGGGTACAGCACCTCTTCGACCTGCCGCGACAGGCGGTGGATCTCATCAATAAAGAGGACGTCGCCCTCCTGCAGATTCGTCAGCAGAGCCGCCAAGTCGCCGGGCTTCTCGATGGCCGGACCGCTGGTGATTCTTATCTGAACGCCCATCTCGTTGGCGATGATGCCGGCCAGCGTGGTTTTGCCCAGACCCGGAGGGCCATACAATAAGATATGATCCATCGGCTCTCCGCGACGCTTGGCCGCTTCGAGGTAGATTTTCAGGTTCTGCTTGACCTTTTCCTGTCCGATATAATCTTCCAGATGCTGCGGCCGGAGGTTGTTTTCCTCTGCATCCGCGCCGGTCAGACCCGGCTGCATCATTTTTGCTCCGTAGAGCGCGGTTTCATCCTGCATCTCTTACCTCCTGCCTGCCATGCCGCGCAAAGCCAGCTTGATGATCTCTTCCACGGGGAGCGTCGCGTCGATTTTGGAGACCGCGACTGCCGCCTCGCTCTGGCTGTATCCCAGCGATACGAGGGCGGCGATGGCCTGCCCTGCCCCTGCGGCCGCCGGTGCCGACGAGGACGCACCGGCCACATCTTCCAGACTGATACCGTCCACAAAGCCCTTTGCGACCTTATCTTTCAGTTCCAGCACGATGCGCTGTGCCAGCTTCGGGCCGACGCCGGACGCCGCCTTGAACGCCTTGTGGTCACCTGCCGAGATGGCCAATGCCACCCGGTCAGGTTCCATGACGCTTAAAATCGCAAGGCCGACTTTCGGGCCGACGCCGGAAACACCGGTCAGCATCTCGAAACAGGCCTGCTGTTGCTCGCTCGCGAATCCATACAGGCTGACGTCGTTCTCGGTCACGCTCATAACAGTATAAACCGTAGCGTCCTTGCCGACGCCGGGCAGTGCGCCTGCAACGCTGGCCGGACACTGAACGTAATATCCTACACCGCCGCAGCTGATGACGACGGCGTTTATGCTTTTTTTGACGATTTTTCCAGTAAGACAGTAAATCATAATCAAAACCTCAAATCGGCCCCGGCACCTGACGGGTGAACCGGTTCAGCTGGTTTCCGTTGGTGTGGCAGAAGGTGATCGCCATCGCCAGCGCGTCGGCGGTATCGTCGGGCTTCGGGATGGCCGGCAGCTTGAGCAGGATCCGGGTCATTTCCTGCACCTGCTTTTTGACGGCCTTGCCGTAGCCGGTAACGGCCAGCTTGACCTGCATGGGCGTGTACTCGTAGATGGGCAGACCAGCCTGTGCCGCCGCCAGCAGAATGACGCCGCGCGCCTCGGCGACGCCGATGACCGTGGTCTGGTTGTGCTGGTAGAACAGTTTCTCGATGGCCAGCACCTCCGGCTTTGTCCGCTCGATGACCTCTCTCACGCCGGTGTAGACCTCATCCAGCCGCCGCTCGAAGGGTACGCCTGCGTCGGTGCAGACCGCACCGAAATCCACCGGTGCAAAGCGGTTTCCTGCATAATCCACGACTCCCCATCCCACGATGGCATAGCCCGGGTCGATGCCCAATACTCTCATGTTCCGATACCTTTCCTATTGTAATCATCTTATTATAGCACAGCGATGAAAAAGGGGCAATGCAAAAACATTTTTTGAGAATTTTGCAAAAAGGGCTTGCTTTTTCCGGAAAGGTGTGGTAATATAATTGAGCTGACTCATTCAGCGAAACAAAACATGGACGGTTAGCTCAGCTGGTAGAGCATCTGCTTGACGTGCAGGAGGTCACAGGTTCGAGTCCTGTACCGTCCACCAAACATGAGCCTCTAACGAAAGTTAGAGGCTTTTTTGTTGTCTCTGCCGCCAACTTACGTTGGAGCCACGGACGGTACAGGACTCGAAAGGGCGTGCCGAGCGCAGCGAAGGCAATCAAAGCCCCAATGGGGCTTTGATTAGCCCGTGGTTGCCTACCTCCTGAACGCACTACCGGGATGACTACCGTTTTGTCCTCCCCTTTCGTACCGCGTTCGTTAGCAACAGACTATCATACATATAACATATAGGTAAAAGCATCAAAGGCAGGGTATCACCCATGGTGGTATCCTGCCTTTTGTGCTATATCAGCCTGTTCTTTCTTTTGCAAGTATGGTATACTCAGCTCAACAAATCGAAACTTATGGAGGGAATCATGGGCCATTTTTCAATAAGCGATATGCTTGCGATGCAGCAGGCCTTGCAGAAAAAATATAAAGACAAGTGGGAACCAATCTGCCCGGAAGCCGGCAAACATAAATTGTTATGGATGCTCGGTGAAGTAGGCGAAGTCATTGATATCATCAAGAAAAACGGAGACCAGAAGGCCGTTGAAGATACCGCTCTGCGGCAGCATCTTGTAGAAGAGATGGCAGATGTGCTGATGTATTACAATGACGTTCTTTTGTGTTATGGCATCAGTGAGGAAGAGCTGAAAGAAGCATATACCGCCAAATTCGAGAAGAATATGACACGCTGGTAAACAGAAAAGGCAGGTCATTCTCCTTCCGGTGGTATCCCAACCTTTTCTCTTGCTATTTTCGACGCAGTACGGAAAAAGGCGTAACATGAGGTGAATCCCATGGCAGACAAAATACAAAACGCTTACGAATCCTCAAAAAATATCTATGACGATGTCCTCACGCAGGGGAACTTCTTCAGTCGGCTGTACATCAAGCTATTTTGGAGCGGCACCGACGACAATGAGATCGCACGGAAAGTCCTTTCTTACATTCCCGATGATTTTTCCGGGAAGCTTCTCGACGTACCGGTCGGAACGGCGGTGTTCACGGAGCGCAAATGGGCATCCCTGAAAAACTCCCACATCACCTGTCTTGATTACAGCACGGATATGCTCGAGCAGGCCAAAAAGAGGCTCAACGGCCATGCGCACATCGAGTGTATGCAGGGCGATGTCGGCAATCTGCCGATGGCGGATGATTCCTTTGACATCGTGCTGTCCATGAACGGCTTCCATGCCTTTCCCGACAAGCAAAAAGCCTTTCGGGAGACATGGCGCGTTTTGAAACCCGGCGGAAAATTCATTGCCTGCTTCTACATAAAAGGCAAATCCGGAATCACCGACTGGCTGGTGAAAACCATCCTTTCCAAAAAGGGATGGTTCACGCCGCCTTTCCAGACCGAAGAAGAACTGCGAGGTATCTTGCAAAAGATGTACAAAGAAATCGACCTCCATGTTGACGGCTCGATGGTCTATTTCTGCTGTACGAAGTAACTGCGGAGGTTCCAAATGAATAAAAAGGCTGTCTGCGGCATTGCTATCTGCGTTGCACTGCTGTTATGCGGTGCGCTCTACTTCCGCCCATTGTCGCTGTCGGATAACATCCGTGAAAGCACTTCCTTCACCGTGCAAATCAACGACTTTGGTGTACGGAACGGAGAACCCTACATCGACTCGACCAGCTATGACACCCTCACCGACGAGCAAAAAGGCGAAATCATCGAGCTTCTCGATGCGTCCTCTTATCATCGGACACTGAAAACTTATCTCTCGGACGGCTCCATGGAACAGGTCGGCGACCGGGTCGTGTACCTCTACATCTATGATGGTGCCACCCTGAGCGAGTCCATCTATGTATCCGATTCCGGCCAAATCTCAGTCAATGACCGGCTTTATCAAATGAAAAACGCTGAGCAGTTCAACGAACAGTTGGAAGCCATCCTCAATGGATAAAAACCCTATTTTAGGCGGAGCTGTTCTCTGCGTACTGCTGCCGAACAGCCAAATGTTATAAATTTCTCATATTTCTCTTGACACCAGCCTCCCGGAGTGATATATTTATCACACGAAAAGTGTGAAATACATCACTCGTTCATTGCAGAGCAAAGGAGGCTCACCATGAAAAAGGTGTCATTAAGAGAACTGGTTGCGGACAAAATCATTTTTGCGATCCTGATTGCGATCTATTACTGGATGTGGGCCAGAAACGATTGGAAGGACTACTACACCACCATCCAAACGACCGTGGAAATTTTCACCTTCTATTATTTTATCAGCCGTGCCATGCGTATTCGGAAATACAAGCAAGAGGCTCCGGACGAAATGGCTGAAACAAACCTGAAACGATGTGATGCGCTCTGCCTGAAAATCAGTGTTGCCGCAATCACTCTCATCGGATTTGTATGCGCCGTCGGCCGGTTCACTCTTACCACAGAGGTCATCGGCTATGGCCTTGTAGGAACACTGGTCGTCCTCGCTATCGTCCGCACGGTCATTTTTTACATCATGGACAAGGAAGGGCTCTGAGTATGGCCTTATCGACAAAACTGAAAGAATATCGGGAGGCCAACAAGCTCAAGCAGGCAGACCTCGCAGAACTTGTTGGCGTCCGACGGGAGACCATCGTCAACCTTGAAAAAGGCAAATACAACCCCTCCCTGAAACTGGCGATGGACATCGCAAAGGTCTTTCAGACAACTGTGGAAGAGTTATTTTCCTACGACGACGAATAGTTTTATCAACAATCCGGCTTTTCCCACTCCGCCCACCGGCGGAGTTTTGTCATTTCCGGTGCAATTCCGTCAAAAATCCCCTGTTTTCCGCCAAACATGCCAAAAACGACTATCCTTCAAGCTCCAAAAGTGGTATGATATCGCTGTATGATTTGGTTTTCTCGTTTTTTCACAGTTTGGAGTATACCTATGAAGATTTCCCGCAAATCGTTCCTTTGTGTATTGGGCGCATCGGCACTGGCTCTGGGCGGTGTCGGCTGCGGTGCATCCAGCAGCTCTCAGCCTGCTTCTTCCGAGGTCCTGCGTGACCCCGTCACCATCTCGGTCTGGACCTATTACAACGGCGACCAGCTCGAGACCTTTAACAACCTGCTCGACACCTTCAACAGCACTGTCGGCAAGGAGAAGGGCATCACGGTCGAAGGTTTCAGTCAGGGCAGCGTGAACGAGTTGGAGACCACCGTTCTTGACGCCGCTACCGGCAAGGTCGGCGCGGAAGAGCAGCCGAACATCTTTTCCGCCTATGCAGACACGGCCTACACCGTCGACCAGATGGGCCTCATCGCCGACCTCAGCCCCTACTTCACTGAGGAAGAGCGTTTCGCCTACATCGAGGGTTACATCACCGAGGGCGATTTCGACGGCAACGGCAGCATCAAGATTTTCCCGACCGCAAAATCCACCGAGCTGCTGTTTCTGAACGATACCGATTGGCAGACCTTTGCTTCCGCCTGCGGTGCCACCTATGACGACCTCGCCACCATCGAGGGCATCGTCTCGGCCGCCGAGAAATATTACAGCTGGACGGAACAGCAGACCGGTACCGGCATGGCACTGTTTGGCCGTGACGCGATGGCGAACTACATGATCATCGGCGCACAGCAGCTGGGCTGTACCATCTTCAATGTCGAAAACGGCAAAATGACCCTCAACTTCCCCGAGGACATCGCCCGGAAGCTCTGGGATAACTACTATGTTCCCTTCGTCAAGGGCTGGTTCGCCGCAACAGGCCGTTTCCGCAGCGACGACATCAAGACCGGCAACATCATCGGCTATGTCGGTTCCAGCTCCAGCGCGACCTACTTCCCGGCACAGGTCATGTCCAGCGACACCGAGAGCCACGACATCGAGCTGAAAGTCCTTCCGAATCCCCGTTTTGCAGACGGTGCGCCCGTCACCGTTCAGCAGGGTGCCGGCATGGCCGTCACCAACCGCTCGGAGGAAGAGGTCGAGGCCAGCGTCGAGTTCCTGAAATGGTTCACCCAGCCGGAAAACAACATCGCGTTCGCGGTCGGTTCGGGTTATCTGCCCGTCACCTATGCCGCCAACGACATGGACGCCATCCATTCCAGCGGTCTGGAACTGACCGACAAGATGGACGCCATCCTGACCGGTGCGGTCGAAGCCACCAACACCCTTGAGCTCTTCACTTCTAAAGCTTTCGAGGGCGGCGCAGACGCCCGGAACATCCTGACTTACAACATGTCTGACCTCGCCGATGCCGACCGTGCCACCGTGTTGGAGCGCATCGCCGCCGGGCAGTCCGCTGCGGACGCCGAAGCCGAGTTCCTGACGGATGAGTACTTCGAGAACTGGTACACCGCCATCTGCGAAAAGCTCCGCGCCTACGAGGGCTGATAACTTTTATTCCGCCGTTTTTTACACGAAAAGGAGGGTCGCGCCTGCATGAAACCCCACTCCCTGCCTCTTTCAAGAAAAAAACATGAACGCTCGATTTTCTCTTCGATCTTCACTGCCCTGTTAGCAGTCCTGCTCATCGAGGCGATTCTGCTGCAGGTCACCCTTGCCAGCAGCAACGTCACCCAGAAGCTGAGTCAGAACGCCCTTGACATCCTCGACAAGCAGGTGGAGAACCGAAGCAGCTACATCAACGACCAGCTCAGCGAGATCCGGGAGCTGACCGATATTTCCACCTCCATCAACGAGGCCACACAGGAGCTTCTGGACTCCGGCGAGCTTGATATCGACACGATCGATCAGAGCAGCGACAACTGTCTGCCGCTCTTCAACCGCATCATGCCCGACCTCATCTCGGCTCTGCGCAGCCGGCCTGCAACCGGCATCTTCATCACCATCAATACCCACAGTCTGGATGAGCGCGAAGCTGACTCGCCGGTTCCCTGTGTCTACCTGCGCGACCTTGACCCGGACGCCGCACCCTCGGCCCGGAACTCGGACCTTTTGCTGGAACGCGCGCCCTCCGGGCTGGTGAAGAGCTGTTCCATCTCCACAGATAAGGGCTGGACCCCGACCATACTCTATAAAGGGCGCGGCAAGGACGGCTTTTTCCAGCTGCCTTTCCAGACCGCCTACGAGGACGAGATCAAGCTGAACGCCCGGGATTATGGCCGTCTCGTCTCCCACGCCTACACCCTGACCGGTGATAACCGTTCAGCGATCGCGTACAGCCAGCCGCTCATCCTTGACGACGGCACGGTCTATGGCGTGATCGGCATCGAGATGCTGACGAGCTACCTCGAAAGCCGCCTTCCCAGCACAGAATTACAGAACGACAACGCCGGTTTCTACATCCTCGCCTCCACCACCGATGATCTGAAATCCAGTGAACTGGAACTTTCCACCACCGTCATCTCCGGCAGTGATAACATTTCGGCTGACACCGACGCACTCTCCTCCATCACCCTCCACCGGAAGGGCAATTCCTACTGGTTCGACCTCGACGGCGAGCGGCAGTATGTCGCCCTGCGTGAGATCAGCCTGTACAGCCGGAATGCACCCTTCTCGAATGAACACTGGGTGTTGATGGGTGTCGTCGGCTCCGACGCGCTCTTCTCCTTCTCGGACAACATCCGGCATCTGCTGTTCGGCTCAACCCTCATCACCCTACTGGTCGGCCTGCTCAGCAGCTTTCTCGTTGGCCGTGTCCTCGCAAAGCCGGTCGCACAGCTCTCCGAGGAGCTGGCCTCTGCGCAGGCGCAGGGCAACGACCGCATCCCTCAGTTCTCGCGCACCGGCATCCGGGAGCTGGACCAGTTCGCCGCTGCCATCACCCAGCTGACGAGGAAAAATCTGGCCGCGGCCGCGCTGGAACGGATGCGCATCGAGCATGAGCGCGATTACGATGTCCTGACCGGCCTGTACAACCGTCAGGCCTTCCAGCGCGTCTGCAACGAGCTGTTCACCACCCCCGACCAGCTCAAACATGCTGCCCTGCTGATGATGGACCTCGACAACCTGAAACACATCAACGACACCTACGGCCACGACCTCGGCGACCAGTACCTGCACCAGACCGGACAGTGCCTGCTGACCAGCACGCCGCCGGGAACCCTCTGCTGCCGTCTGTCCGGCGATGAGTTCCTGCTGCTCTTCTACGGCTACGAATCGCAGGCCGACATCCGCCTGAAACTCGACCGCCTGCGCGCCTCTCTCGCCCACAGCGTCTCGATCCTGCCCAACGGCAGCGATCTACACATCAGCGTTTCGGGCGGTGTCGCATGGTATCCCGAGGACAGCACCCACTACGAGACATTGAAAAAATACGCCGACTTCGCGATGTATCAGGTCAAGCACTCCGAAAAGGGCCGCCTGTTCGAGTTCGACCTTGCGCAGTACAATCTAAAGGCGCAGGCGTTGCAGGCACGGAGCGAGTTCGAGCAGATGGTGCGGAACGAACAGGTCACCTACTTCTTCCAGCCCATCTACGAGACACGCCATGGCCGGGTCGTCGCCTACGAAGCTCTGATGCGTGTTCCCGACCTGCCGACCCTTGCCTCGTCTGCCACCGTCATGAAGCTTGCCAACGAGATGGGCCGCTTGTATGACATCGAGCGGCTGACCTTCTTCAAGGCCAGTGAGCGGTTCGAGTGGCTCCGGACGAATGGCCTGATTCGGAAGGACGCCCTGCTCTTCATCAACTCCATCGCCAGCATCAGCCTGAACGACGACGACTGGTCGCAGTATATCGGCAAGTTTGCCCGTCTCGCGCGGCAGCTGGTCGTGGAGATCACCGAGGAAGAGCAGCTCGACCTCAAAGAACTGGAGCGGAAACGCTCTGTTCCGGGCAGCAGCGGTGTCTTCGCGCTGGACGATTACGGCAGCGGTTACAGCAATGGCAGCAGCCTGCTGAACCTTATGCCCCGGTATGTCAAGGTCGATATTTCTATCATCCGGAACATCAACACCGACCTCGACAAACAGCGGTTCCTGAAGAGCCTCATCGAGTACGCCCGGCCCTACGGCATCAAAGTGCTGGCCGAGGGCATCGAGACTCTCGACGAGCTGCGCACCGTCCTTGCGCTGGGCGTCGACCTGCTTCAGGGCTACTGTCTGGCCCGTCCGGCGGCTCTTCCGGGAGATATCGCGCCCGACGCGCTGGAAGTCATCCGGAAATATACCGCCGACACGAAAGATTTCTGAACCTGATAGACACGGACGGTCTGCCCAGTGCAGCCGGTTCCGCGTCTATTTTTTTATCCTTAAATTTCGTCATTTCGCCGAACAAATATGGCAATTTGTTCAAATCATGGCATTTGTGTGCAAATGGAAATTGATTTTTCCGCGCGAAACTGCTACACTAACAATATATTCATCTGTTTTGACAGACAGGAGGTATTGCTATGACTGAATCTCCAGGCAGCGTTGTTACCCTGCTGTGTTCTGGTATTCGGCTCTACAATGCAGAACGGCGGATCGCCGACTGTATTCTTGCGGACGTAAAACGTGCTTCAACGGCCACTTCTGCGGAGCTGGCACGCGAGAGCCACGCATCGGAGGCCACCGTCACCCGGCTGTGCCACAAGCTTGGATTTGAGAGTTATCGTAAATTCCAGCTCGCGCTCGCACGGGATGTTCTGGAACAGCAGCAACAGACCGCAGAGCTGACCGTCCCACACACTGCTCCCGACCCTTTGCGGAAGTCTCTGGAGCAGATCCTTGCCAACCGTCAGGAGGAACTGCGTGCCACCTATCACGCGCTGGAACTTTCCCAGCTGAGAGAGACACTGACCGCCATCCGGAACGCCGAGGTCATCCAGATCGTCTCCATCGGCCACAACCTCCCGGTCGCGCTGGACGCATCCATCAAGTTCAGCGACCTCGGCAAACGCTGTGTCTCCAGTGCCATCCACGAAAAGAATCTTGCCTTTGCGCAGACGCTGACCCCGAAAGACCTGCTGCTGGTCATCTCCGGCACCGGCCACTCGGAACAGCTCGAGCTGACCGCCCAATCTGCCCAGAAGCGCGGCGCGCCCATTCTGCTCATCACCTGCGACCGCTCTTCGCCGCTGGCAAAGATGGCCGACCATCTGCTCATCTCCTCCAATCGGGAGCAGCGTCTCATTGAGAACGTCCACGCACCCTCGCAGCTCTCCGCGAACTCCATCGTCGAGCTGCTGTATTATCTGCTTTTACTGAACCCCGATATCGCATAAAAATAACAGGCTGGCAGCTGCCAGCCTGTTATTTTTATAGTGCTTAGTCCTTTTTGTTGAAAACGTACTCATCCATCCGGCGGAACGCTTCCTCAATGCGAGAACGGGGCGATGCCAGATTCATCCGCAGGTGGCAGGGGCCGTGGAACATCGTTCCATCCTGCACGGCGACGCCCACATTCCAGAGGGCATGTTCCAGCTCCTCGATGGTCTTACCGTGCGCCTTGCACCAGTCGGTGCAGTCCACAAAGAGCATATAGGTGCCTTCGGGCTTGGAGACCGTCACGCCCTCGAAATGCTTCTCGATGTAATCGCAGGCGAAGTTGACGTTGCCGCTCAGCACTTCACACAGCTCATTCACCCACTCCTGACCTTCCGGGCCATAGCCGCCGACGAGGGCGTGCATGGACAGGACATTCATCATATTGTAATGATTCAGGCTGGATTCCTTCTCGATGCGGTCACGCCACCAGTTGTTATACACGATGTGATAGCTGCCGACCAAGCCGGCCAGATTGAAGGTCTTGGACGGTGCATACATGGCGGCGGTACGCTGGCGCGCGTCCTCGCTGACCGACTGGGTAGGCGTGTGCTTGTGGCCGTTCAGGATGATATCCGACCAGATCTCATCCGAGACGACATACACATCGTACTTTTTGAACAGCTCCATCGCCTGTTCCAGCTCCTCGCGCTCCCAGACGCGGCCGCAGGGGTTGTGCGGATTGCAGAGGATGGCGGCGTGGATCTTTTCCTCCTTGAGGTGCTTTTCCATGTCGGCATAATCCATCCGCCAAACACCGTTTTCGTCCTTCACCAACGGGCTGTGAACAATATCATAGCCGTTGTTCTCAAGGCTCCGGGTAAAACCGATGTAGGTCGGGTTGTGGACAAGCACTTTGTCGCCACGGGAGCAGACGCAGTTCAGCGCGCTGATGACGCCGCCCAGAACGCCGTTCTCGTAGCCGATGTGCTTCGGCTCGAGGCCGGTCACACCGTTTCGGGTATACTGCCAGTTGATAATGGAGTCAAAATACTTTTTCAGGGGGTCAAAATAGCCGTATGCCGGATGCTTTGCTCGCTCGATGATGGCCTCCGGGATGGTCGGCACGGTCGGGAAGTTCATGTCTGCGACCCACATCGGGATGGCGTCGAAGCCCTCCTTCGGGGCTGAGGGTGCAAAGCCGGTACCCAGACCATCCACAGCGATGGCATCCTTGCCGTGGCGGTCCATGATGGAAGTAAAATCGTATTTCATGGGGCAGCTTCTCCTTTTTACAACTTGCAAAAAAGGCTCCCTCCGGGGAGGAAGCCTGAGGTATTAAACTTAGCCCTCGATGATCTCGACGGTCTTCATCTTGACGGGGGTGGTGGGCTTGTCGTTCCAGTCGGTGCGGACGGAAGCGATCTTATCCACAACGTCCATGCCGGAAACGACCTTGCCGAATGCGGCATACTGGCCATCCAGATGGGGAGCATCCTTGTGCATGATGAAGAACTGGCTGCCTGCGCTGTTGGGGTTCATGCTGCGTGCCATGCTGATGACGCCGCGGACATGCTTGATGGGGTTGTTGACGCCGTTTGCAGCGAACTCACCCTTGATGTTCCAGCCCGGGCCGCCGGTGCCGTTGCCCAGAGGGCAGCCGCCCTGGATCATGAAACCGCTGATGACGCGGTGGAAGGTCAGGCCATTGTAGAAGCCCTGATTGACCAGCTTTTTGAAGTTCTCGCAGGTGATGGGTGCAGCCTGCTCGTTCAGCTCGATGTCGATGACGCCGCCATCTTCCATAGTAATACGAACCATATCGCTCTAATACTCCTTTAAAACTGAGCCCAAAATGGGCAGATGTGGCAAAAAACTGCCAAGTATCACAGATAGTATATCATATTCAGGGCTGCATTTCCACCATATCCGCCCAAAAACGTTTGGGGCAGTGGCTCATGCGGCACTTTTCGTTATGCCGGGCCTTGATTTCCAGTGTATTATAAAACTGCTTCCAGAGGGCCTGAAACTCCTTTTCCCGTTCGGAGGGCGGCGGCAGTTCCAGCGGAGCCGCCAGCTCGACGAGCCGGGCCTTGTGGTTCTCGTGGAGAAGTACCGCGTTGTGGACGGCATCGTAAATCATGAAATTTTCTTCCGGGAAGCGTCCGCAGAAATGCCCCCGGAGCAGCGGCAGGATATAATTTTTAGGATGGATGACCGCACCCAGCATCCCGTCGTGTTCCTCAAAGCGGACGAATCCCTGAAACTTGTCGACTTCCCAGTCCAGACTTTTCCCCATCTCATAGAGAGGCGCAACGTCCGGATAGCCTGCCCGTTTTACCGTTCCTGGCCCCAGCGCAAACGCCAGATGCAGGAACCGGATGAGCAGCAGTTCTTTGTCTTCTCTTCCGGACAGAAAATCCCTCGTCACCAACAGCTCTGTCTCGGCTCCCAGCTTTTTCCGGAAGCTTGCGAACACGCGCTGTGACTTGGCAGAGTCCGTCTCGATTTCTTTAATCGGGTAGAGGGTCGACGTTTCCCGTTCCGGCGTCCAGACTGCAAAGGGAATTTCGTGCTGGACAAAACTCTCGAACACGCAGCAAAGAAAGCCCTCGAAGCTGCCGTCGTAGAGATAGACGACATCCGCATCGTGGAGCTTTCTTGCCGGTCTTACAGGGCCTTGGACAGGCATCGGACTGCCTCCTCCCGAACCATCCGCTGCGCCGTATAGGGTGCAACGCCCTGCGCAATGAGATTGTCCACCGCAGGCGGCGTGAACATGCTCAGCTGCTCGACACCGCCGCTGAACACATTCGGGTCGATGAGGGCGCGTGTGATACGCTCCCGGCCTGCACTTCCACGGCCCGGATGCGCACCGGCAAAGCCCCGGCAGGTGATGAAATACTGCGCCCGTTTCAGGACGACACCCATCCGTTTCAACTCGTCCAGACCCAGCGTCGCCTGCTTCCGGGCATCCCGGATGCGCCGCGCGCTCTTGGGGCCGATGCCCGGCACGCGCAGCAGCATCTCGAAGGGCGCACGGTTGACATCCACCGGGAACAGTGCGTAATGCTGGATGGCCCAGTTGCACTTCGGGTCAAGATAGGGGTTGAAATTCTGGTTCTCTTTGTCCAGAATTTCATCCGCCCGGAACTGATAGAACCGGAGCAGCCAGTCGGCCTGATAGAGCCGATGCTCACGCAGCAGCGGCGGCTTGGTGTCCAGCGCAGGCAGACGGGTATCCTCCGACACCGGGATATAGGCCGAATAGAAGACCCGTTTCAGGCCGTATTTCTGGTACATGCCCTCGGTCAGCTGCAAAATATGGTAGTCCGTCTCGGGCGACGCTCCCACGATCATCTGGGTGCTCTGGCCGGCCGGCGCGAACTTCGGGGCCTTGCGGTAGAGGGCGACTTCCTCTTTGTTGGCCTGCCCAGAAACCGAAATCTGTTTCATCGGGCGGAAGATGGAATGTCTGCCCTTGTCCGGGGCCAGCAGATGCAGGCTCTTTTCGCTGGGCAGCTCCACATTCACACTCAGGCGGTCGGCCAGATAGCCGAGCTGCTGGATGAGTTCCGGGCTGGCTCCGGGGATCGCCTTGGCGTGGATATAGCCGCCGAAGTGGTACTCGTTCCGCAGCAGGCGCAGCACCGACAGCATCCGCTCGGTGGTATAGTCCGGGTTCACCAGCACCGCGCTCGAGAGAAACAGACCCTCGATATAGTTCCGGCGATAGAACTCGATGGTAAGTTCCGCCAGTTCCCGGGGCGAAAAGGTCGCGCGCGGCACATCGTTGGACTTCCGGTTAACGCAGTAGCTGCAATCGAAGGCGCAGCAATTCGTCATCAAAACTTTGAGCAGACTCACGCAGCGGCCGTCCGCTGTAAAAGCGTGACAGCAGCCCGGCGCGTAACAGCTGCCGATGCTGCCTGCCTTGGCCGAACGGGATGCGCCGCTCGAGGTGCAAGCGACATCGTATTTCGCGCTGTCGGCCAAAATCGTGAGTTTTTCCATCAATGACTGTTCCATACGTCTATCTTACTGGAAAATTACCACTTGGCTTTGGTCTCGACCACACGGCCTGCGATGTGCAGGCGGTTGAGGTCTTCGCCCTTGATGACCAGCTCATTGTAAGCCGGGTTGAAGGGCTGCAGCACGACGCAGTTGCCGCGCTGGAGGTAACGTTTCAGGGTACCTTCGCCCTCGTCGCCGTAGACCAGCACGCCGAGGTCGCCGTTTTCCAGCGTATCCTGCTTGTGGACAAGGGCAAGGTCGCCGTCCTGAATACGGGGTTCCATGCTGTCACCCCGGACGACGAGATAGAAATAGTTGGCAGGGTCTTTGACACGGGCATACTCCTGACCGTAATCTTCCTCAAAGGCCAGTGCGCCGTACCCTGCTTTCACGGTGCCAATGACCGGGATCAGACTCTCGGCGTAGTTGCCGAAGAAGCGTTCCTCCGGGCTGCTGGCGTTGGAAAGAGGACGGTAGAGGCCCAGCAGGTAATCTGCCGTGGTGTTCAACAGTTCGGCAATGCGTGCGACCGTCGTGGGATCGGGCGAGGATTTGCCGCTTTCCCACTTTCCGACCGCCTGCTGGGTCACTCCCAGTTTGGACGCAAGCTCAGCCTGGCTCATTCCCTGCTGCTTGCGGCACTTTTTTAAAAGTTCTGAAAACGACATCGTTCTGCACTCCTTTATCTCAGTGGCTCCTGGATTCGTGTTTTCATTATACAACAAAAAGGTGTTTGTGTAAAGAGAAATCCAGAAATTCCATCGAAGAAAGGTTGTTAGTGTTTCGTATTCTGCTCAATTTGTGCAGAAATTTCAAAATAGGGGTTGACAGTTGGCCGGAAATCTGGTAAATTAAGTAGGCATCCGGTACGGTTTGTACCTCATGTCCACGAGGAAACAGATGGAGAGATGTCCGAGTGGTTTAAGGAAGCAGTCTTGAAAACTGCCGTACGGCAACGTACCGTGGGTTCGAATCCCAC
>CAKTEM010000015.1 GCA_934548045.1 uncultured Faecalibacterium sp.
CGGTAGCTCAGTTGGTTAGAGCACCAGCCTGTCACGCTGGGGGTCGTCGGTTCGAGCCCGATCCGGGTCGCTTTTATTTGCCTCTGTAGCTCAGTCGGTAGAGCAGGGGACTGAAAATCCCCGTGTCATTGGTTCGATTCCGATCGGAGGCACCATGTCGATGGGTCAGGTTTCTGATTCATCTTATATGCGGCCGTAGCTCATCTGGTAGAGCGCCACCTTGCCAAGGTGGAGGTAGCGAGTTCGAGCCTCGTCGGCCGCTCCAACACGAAGCCGTTGCATTTGCGTTCCGTACGCAGCTGCAACGGCTTTTTCTTTTTTATGAACAAATGTTGACAGGATTCGAGAGAACTCGTATACTAGTGTTCTGTGAACAATTTTTTGGCAAACCGGCGCACAGCCGGAAAGGAAAGGGAGGGGAAAACCACTGTGATATTCGGCAAGTATATCAACCGCTACTACCTCAAGAACGGCCCGGCGTTGCTGCTGGGCCTGCTTGCACTGTTGGCGGTCGACTTCATCCAGCTCAAGATCCCACAGCTGTACCGTTTGGTCATCAACGGCGTGAACCTGGGCGAGGTGGTCGTGAACGGGGAAACGGTGGCCTTTACAAAAGAGGTGCTGTTCCAACAGATCTGTCTGCCCATGATCTGGATCGTCGTTGTCATGGTCATCGGGCGTTTCCTGTGGCGCATCTGCTTCTTCGGTTCGGCTATCCGGGTGGTGGCCGATCTGCGTGAGAAGATGTTCGACCACAGCCGCAAGCTGTCCCAGCAATACTATCAGGTCAACAAAGTCGGCAATCTGATGAGCCTGTACACCAACGACCTTGACACCATTCAGGAGTGCTTCGGCGACGGTGTGCTGATGTTCTTCGACGCTCTGACGCTGGGTCTGCTCGCCCTTTATAATATGTGGCGGATGGATCACACCCTGACCCTGCTTGCTCTGGTTCCGGCTCTTATCATGTTTGCCATCGGTACCATCATGGGCAAGGTCATGACGAAAAAGTGGGAAGAACGTCAGCAGGCGTTCTCTGACCTGTCGGATTTCGCACAGGAAAACTTCTCCGGCATTGCGGTCATCAAAGCTTTCGTCAAGGAACTGAAAGAGCTGATGGCTTTCCGGAAGCTGAACAAGCAGAACGAAGAGGTCAACGTCACCTATACCAAAATTGCGACCCTGCTCGAAATTCTGGTCACCCTGTTCGTCGAGTCGGTCATCTGTGTCATTCTGGGCTACGGCGGCTATCTGGTCTATCAGGGCCGCTTCAATGCGGGCGAACTGGTGGAGTACATCGGCTACTTCGAGGCCATCGTCTGGCCCATTATGGCTGTCTCGATGCTGATCGAAAAGACCTCACGCGGCAAAGCGTCTCTGAACCGTATCAGCGAACTGCTGGATGCACCTATCGACGTGGCTGACCGTCCCGGCGTGCCCGACCTTGAGAACGTCAAGGGCGGCATTGAGTTCCGTGGCTTGACCTTCCGCTATCCGGACGGCGAGTATGATGTCCTGAAAAACATCTCCTTCACCATCCAGCCCGGCGAGAGCGTTGGCATCGTCGGCAAGACCGGCGCAGGTAAGACCGCTCTGGTCGACCTGCTGCTCCGTACTTACAATGTGCCGGACGGCACGCTCTTTGTGGATGGCAAGGACGTCAACACTGTCTCCATCCACTCGGTGCGCAACGCCTGTGCGTATGTTCCGCAGGACAACTTCCTCTTCTCGGATACCATCGCCCATAACATCGGCTTTGGTGTAGATGACGCCACGCAGGAGGAAATCGACCGTGCGGCCAGTCTGGCGGATGTCCGGGATAACATTGTGGACTTCAAGGATGGCTACGAGACCGTTCTGGGTGAGCGTGGCGTGACCGTCTCGGGCGGCCAGAAGCAGCGTATCTCCATTGCACGCGCACTGCTCAAGAACGCGCCCATCCTGATCCTCGACGACTCGGTGTCGGCGGTCGATACCCGCACCGAAAAAATCATCCTCGAGAATCTGCACACCAGCCGGGCAGGGAAGACCACCCTGCTCATCGCACACCGCATCTCGACGGTGGAAGGTCTGGATAAGATTATCTTCCTCGACGAGGGCGAGGTGCAGGCAGTCGGCCCACATGACAAGTTGTATGCGACCTGCGAGGAGTACCGCAAGATGGTCGATCTGCAGCGTTTGGAAGATGAAGTAGGAGGTGGCAACGCATGATAAATCCGCTTCTTCTGGTCGGTGCAGTCATCGGCGTTGTGACCGCACTTCTGATCTTCGCCTATGCGATGGTGAAGGATAAAAAGACCGCAATGGGCTTTGAGCGGAACATGGACGACAGCGAGATCGTCCGCCGCCTGATGAAATATGCAAAGCCTTATGCAGGCAAGTTTGTCATTGTCGGCTTCCTGATGCTCTTCTCCATCGCCTACGATATCGCATCTCCGCTCATCGTCGGCTACATCGAAGAGATGGTGACGGGCGACTTCGAGCTGAAGCACCTGTTCGCATCAGTGGCTGTCTATGCCGGCGTGCTGGTCTTTTCGATGGCAAGCACCTATTTTCAGGCGGTCATTCTGCAGCGGGTCGGCCAGCGCATTATCTCCGACCTGCGCGAGGACCTGTTCACTCACATCGAATCCCTCTCTCACGAGCAGCTGAACGAGATCCCCGTCGGCAAGCTCGTCACCCGTGTGACGAACGACACCAACGCCATCTCGATGATGTTCACCAACCTCTTGGTTCAACTGACAAAGAACTGCTTCGTCATCCTCGGCATCTTGGTCGCAATGATCATGCTGAACTACGAGCTGACCCTGATGGTGCTCTGCTTTGTGCCGTTCATCGTGATTTTTACGGTGATTTTCCGCAAGTTCTCCCGGCGGGCCAACCGCAAGCTGAAAGACGCCACCACCGACATCAACACCTATCTGTCCGAGAATCTGTCGGGCATCAAGGTGACCCAGATCTTCGGCCGTGAGGACGAAAAGATGGAGGACTTCCGCCAGAAGAGCCGGAAACTGGCCCACGCCAATCAGGAGCAGATCTTCGTGTTCGGCGTGTTCCGCCCACTGGTCTACATGCTCTACATCAGTTCGATCCTCTGCCTGTTCTATCTGGGCGGCATGGGCTACCTGAATGGTACCAGTTTCCTCGGGCAGACCATTTCCAGCGGAACCATCGTCACCTTCTATATGTATATTTCAAAGTTCTTTACCCCCATCCAGAACCTCGCAGAGCAGTTCAACTGGCTGCAGTCGGCATTCGCGTCCTCGGAGAAGGTCTTCTCCATCATGGACATCCAGCCCAAGCTGGTGGATGCACCGGACGCTATCGAGCTAGACGAAGTGAAGGGCGAAATCGAGTTCAAGGATGTCTGGTTCAGCTACATCCCGGGCGAGTGGGTCCTGCAGGGCGTTTCGTTCCATGTCAATCCCCGTGAGACGGTGGCCTTCGTCGGCTCCACTGGTTCGGGCAAGAGTACCATCCTCTCCCTCATCTGCCGGAACTACGAGTTCCAGAAGGGCGAGATACTGATCGACGGTATTGACATCCGCAAAATCAAAATCTCTTCGCTTCGCCGTCACTTCGGCCAGATGCTGCAGGACGTCTTCCTCTTCTCGGGAACTATCCGCAGCAACATCGTCCTGCGCGAAGAGGGCATCTCGGACGAAGAAATCATGCAGGTCTGCCGTTACGTCAACGCCGACCACTTCATCAACAAGTTGGATAACGGATTGGATGAGGAAGTCCGGGAGCGCGGCAACAACTTCTCGGCCGGTCAGCGTCAGCTGCTCAGCTTCGCGCGCACCATCCTGCACAAGCCCAGCGTGATGATTTTGGACGAGGCGACCGCGAACATCGACACCGAGACGGAGCTGCTGATTCAGGACTCGCTGGAAAAGATGCGCACCGTCGGAACTATGCTCATCGTGGCGCACCGCCTGTCGACCATCCAGCACGCCGACAACATCATCGTGCTGTCGCACGGCAAAATCCTCGAACAGGGAACCCATCAGCAGCTGCTGGCCCAGCATGGCCGCTACTATCAGCTGTACACCCTGCAATATCATAAAGAACAGATGGGTGAATAAGCCATCAAAAAAGCTCCGTACTGTCGCATCATGCGATGGTACGGAGCTTTTATCATCCTATCGAAAGAATATTATCCCAGCTGTCCGGGAAGTTTTAGTTTCTCCTTGGGCGGAAACTGTGCGTCGAACGCCTCAAATCTTTCCGGATTACGTTCAGCAGCGAAATATCCTGCCGGGTCGTGATAGATGCCGGACACGCCATCGAGAAAGCCGGGAATCAGCTCTCTTACGAGAAAATAGTCAGCTTCTGGGTCGTCGGCATAGCGGATATTCCGGCTTTTACCGGTCACAAATCCAGACCTGCCATAAAAGGCGAGATTCCCAGTGATGGCGACCGCACCAAAACCAAGCCCGGCGGCCTTTTCCAGCGAAGCATCCACGAGCAGCTTCCCAAGCCCCTGTTTCTGGTGGGCCGGGTCAATGCTGAGCGGCCCAAAGGTCAGGATGGGAAGTGTCCGGCCATCGTCGGTTTCAAGAGCCGCACGGACATAGAGGATATGTCCGACCAGCTGGCCGTTCTGTTCCAGTACAAGGTCAAGTTCCGGCACAAAGGCCGGGTCATCCCGGAAACAGTGCAGTACATAGTGTTCGGTGCAGCCCGGGCGGTAGACATTCCAGAACGCCTCACGGGTCAGGTTTTCTACGGCAGAATAGTCGTTCGGGGTCTCATTGCGGATGATAAGGTCAGTTTTACGCATTGTTTTGCCTCCTGCGTTCTTGTTGACGAACAATTGTCATTATAAAAATGAACAAAGGAGGTTCGGATTGTCCGCAAACCTCCCGGTCAGCAGACAATCTCCAGTGTGTTGTACTTAGTCAAAAAGCACTCTCCTGATTTTCAGTATAAAAATAGACTCACCGGTAAATCCACCGGTAAGCCTATCATAGCATATTTATCTCAAAAAGAAAAGCAGAATTTACATCACTGTCGTCAACACCAGTGCGCAGAAGGGGAGGGTGATGATGCTGAGCAGGGTCGTCAGGACGACGGAACCTGCGGCGAACCGCTCATCGTGGTTGAACTGCACGGCGAAGACCGAGGTGATGGCTGCGGCCGGGCAGCACTCGAGCAAAAGCACGACCTGAGTGGACATGCCGTGGAAGCCCAGCAGAGCGAAAACGGCGACGCAGACCGCCGGAATGAGCAACATTCGGACACCAGCAAGTTTCCAGATGTGTTTATCGCAGACGATGCTCTTCAAATCACCGGCGGCGATGAGCATACCCGTGATAAGCATCGAGAGCGGCGTGTTCATGCCGCTGAGCAGGTCGATGGGCTGTGCGATGAGATTCGGCACCGGGATCTGAAGCAGATAAATCGCAAGGCCGACGACCACCGCATAGATGGCAGGGGTACGGGAGAGGGCCTGCGCGACTTCCTTCGGGTTGGAACTGCCGCTCACCATGCTGTAACCGATCGTCCAGAGCAGGATGTTGAACACCGTGACGTATGCGCTGGCATAGAGCAGACCCTCCGAGCCGAACAGGGCAGAGATGAGCGGAAAGCCCATATAAGCCGCATTGGAAAAGACGCAGGCAAACCGGAAAATCGAAACACGGGTGTCCTTCCGGCGAGCGGTCAGAACCAGCGTGAGGACAAGACCGATGAGGATGGCGAAGATGCTCATCCCGAAGGCCGCCATCAGGTTGTACAGAATTTCCTCGCTGAACTCCATCATGTAGGAGTGAACGATCATGGCCGGAACGACCAGATAGAGCAGCAGATTCGAGAGGGTCTGCTTGCCCTCCTGTCGTAAAATGCCTGTTTTGACGGCAACAAAGCCGCAGCCGATGAGCAGGAACAGGACAACGACCTGCTGTGCGGTAATGAGAGCCAGTTCCATAAAATACCTCCCCAGAAGCGTTTCAAGACATCAAAATCGATCATGAAAGATATCACGATAAATACAAGATGGGTATAACATAAAACGGCCAAATTTGCAAGAGCAAACCGGCCGTTTTGTAAAATTTTCTTAAGAATTACAGGAT
The DNA here is from genome assembly GCA_934548045.1 of uncultured Faecalibacterium sp. GTDB lineage: Bacteria > Bacillota > Clostridia > Oscillospirales > Ruminococcaceae > Faecalibacterium. The sequence continues at coordinate 6,075 of CAKTEM010000015.1, forward strand.
GACGTTCTTGATGAGCAGCGAAACACTGCCGTCCGGGTCGTGCAGGAACTCAACTTCGGATTCGGAAGACAAAATCTCAGTGGGAATCTTGACCTCGATGCCGCTGGCGGTGTGGATGCTCCGGCTCTCCATCCGGCGGATACGAGCCGGAGTGACCGTCACGGGCTGCTCGGTGTGTTCAATGACCTCGCTCTTCTCCACATAATCGTCGAAGGGAACCGCCGCCAAGGGGTAATCCTCGGCCAGCTGGCGGCGCACCTGTTCGACCGACACCTGATTGTCGTTGTCTGCCGCCTGATTCGCGATGAGCATGGCGACCTGCGCTTCCACATGAGGCTCGTCCACATAGTTTTCCTGCACGGCTTGCACCGCAGCTTCCTGAATGGCCTGCAGCTTCTTCTTTTCCGGCTCGGCTTGTGTATACTGGAAAACGACGGTTGAAAGATAAAACTCCTTGTGGCCGTCAATGTCGTACTTCTTTTCCAGCAAACGCATCGAGTAGTCGGTCAGGTTGACGAGTGCGCCTTCCTCGACCTTTCCGCTCTGGGTCGGCAGGCAGGCTCTCTGCTGGATGATGGAGTTGACCGGCGCGCCCTCCACCGTCTCGGTGTAGTGGGTGTAGCCGTTTTTGTAGTTCAGCTTTAAAATCGCCAGCCACGGCGCGCCGTCACGGGTGAAATCGACCACGGCGAGGTCCGCGCCGGGAATGGTCGTGTGGGCGTGCATGTAATCGAACAGGACGCCTGCGATGCGGCAGGACAGGTCGATGAAGTCGTTGTTGTGTTCCAGCTCATTTTTGAAGGCCGAGTCCGGCAGAGGGCGGCACTGGCGGATGTCGTCGCTCGCAAGGAGCTTTTCGATGTGATATTGCAGGTAGGCAGTCTTTTCAGCCGTCAGCTCCATGCAGCTTCCGCTAAGGATGGGCGCATCCAGTGTGCTGTCCAGAACGTGCAGGATGGCCTGATGAATGATGATCTCCATAGGGTAAAAACCTCATTTCCCGGGTAATAGTTCAGATTCCACCCCAGTATACCACAATTACGCCCGAAACGCGAGACACACGCCGAAATCACCTTGCACTTTGACGGCGGGGATGCTACAATAAGAAAAAACGGAAAGGGGAATGTACGATGGAATTTCGGGATAAACCCATGCAGAATCTGGTCTGCATCAAGGAGAAAGACGTCTGTAAGAATGTGCAGGAGATGATCTTGGACGGGGAGCAGATCGTCGGCGCGTACAAGACCGTCCGGGATCAGGCCGTTTTCACGACCCACCGCATCTTTATGGTAGATATGCAGGGCGTGACCGGCACCCGGCAGGAGATCTTCGTCCTGCCTTACCGGAAAATTCTGCACTTCGGCATCAAGACGGCAGGCTTCGGCGACCCCTTGCAGACCTCGGAGCTGACCCTTTGCTACGCCGATGAGCATGAGATGAAGTTCGGCTTCATCGGTCAGGACGAGCTGCTCAATGTGGCGCGTGCCATCAGCCGCTGCATCCTGTAACAGACAGACAACGAAAAACCCACGCTGGTATCGTCCAGAGTGGGTTTTCCGTTTTGCTATGATATATGAAGGAATGAAAATGGCAAAATCAGGTGTGCGCGGTCTTGCGCGTCAGCTGCTCGTGCATGAGAACCATGATGACCAGCAGGACGAGCAGGTAGACCGGGAAGAGCGCAGGGGTGATGTTGTTGGCGATGAGGCCGAACAGTGGGGGCATGACAAGGTTGCCGACGTAGGCACTCGCCATCTGGATGCCGATAACGGCCTGCGATTTGTCCGCGCCGAAGTGATCGGGCGTTGAGTGGATGATGCTGGGATAGATGGGCGCACAGCCCAGTCCGATGAGGACAAGGCCGGCCAGCGAGAGGAATTCCGGGCCGGGCAGGAGCAGAGCGACGACGCCCACGCCCAGAACCGCCTGCCCCAGACGGATCATTTGGGTGTCGTTGAGCTTGAAGGTGATGAAGCCGCAGAGCGCGCGGCCGACCGTGATACCGGTATAGAACAGACCGGCAAAGGCGGCGGCAGTCTCCGCCGAAATACCCTTTGTCAGGGTGAGGTAGCTGCTGGCCCAGTTCCCAGCGGTCGTCTCAAGGGCGCAGTAGCAGAAGAAGCAGAACATGACCTCTTTCGCACCGGAAATTTGAAATACCTGACGCAGGCTGAGCGGCGTTGCGTCTGCTTCGGTGCTGTCCTCGGAAGAAGCATGTTTTTTCCAGAGCGGCAGGCTGAGGAAGAGCAGAGCCGTGATGACGGTCTGGATGCAGGCGACCATTCGGTAGCCGCCATTCCAGCCGCGCCCGGCGGAAAGAGCTGTACTCATCAGCATGGGCGAAATGACCGTGCCGATGCCCCACATGCAGTGGAGCCAGCTCATGTGATGGCTTTTATAATGTAAGGCGACGTAGTTGTTCAGAGCTGCGTCGATGCTTCCGGCACCCAAGCCATAGGGGATGGCCCAGAAACAGAGCGTCCAGAACGAGTGGGATGCCGAGAACCCGAACAGGGCGATGGCGGTCAGCATGGTGCTGATGGCGGTGACTTTGCCGGTGCCAAACTTACGGGTCAGACGGTCACTCTGCAGGCTGGAAACGATGGTGCCGCAGGAGATGATCATCGAAATGGCACCCATATAGGAGACCGGGACGCCGAAACTCGGATAGATGCTGGGCCACGCAGAACCGAGCAGGGAGTCCGGCAGACCGAGACTGATAAACGCAAGATAGATGATGGGGAGCAGAAGCTGCACCATGGGTTGTTTTCCTCCTGAGATGATGTTATACTAGCTGCAGAGCCTTTGTCTGATAGTATAATACCACCATATCAAGAAATCAGGTAGGAGAAAACCGCCGGATTTTTGCGATAAAACCGGCATGTTTGAAAAATAACGGAGTGTTCGGGAAAGGGAGGAGCTTTGGTATGGCAGTGGAGACGAGCTGTGCGGCAAGTTCGCGTTTTGATATCTCCTGTGAGCCGTGCGTCGTGTCGGACGCGCAGGGAAGGGAGCTGACCCAGCACGGCAGTGCGCTGTTTCCCATCGCGTGCTATCGGGAAGATCTGAACAACTTTTCGATCGCGTGGCACTGGCACGAAGAGTTTGAATACATCTTGGCGGTCAAGGGCTGTCTCGTCGTGGGCATCAACAAGACCCGTCTGCGCCTGCAGGAAGGGCAGGGCGCGTTCATCAACTCCGGCGTTCTCCATGCGGTCGAGCTGGCAGAAGGGGAACCGGCGATGCTCCATTCCGGCGTGTTCCATCCCCGGTTGGTCGGCAGTATGGATACGGTCTTCTGGCAGAACTGCGTCAAGCCGCTGCTCGACCCGGGCGCGCCGCCGTATTTTCTGCTGGAAAGCGGTGTTCCTTGGCAGAACGAAGTATTGGACTGTCTGGCCGATGCGTGGGAGGCCGTCGAGAGCGAAAAGCCGGATTACGAAAACTGGACGCGGTACCGCCTCAGCACGGCTCTGCGTCAGCTGGCGGCCCACTGCCAGACAAGAGCCGATAAAGTCTCTCAGCAGGAAAAAATTGCGGCGGAACGGATGAAACAGATGCTCCGCTATGTGGAGGAACACTACGCCGAAGAGCTAACCGTGGAAAAAATCGCTGGCTGTGTGGCCCTGAGCGAGAGTGCCTGTCTGCGGAGCTTCCGCCAGCTGCTGGGGATCACGCCCATCCAGTACGTCAAGCAGTACCGGGTGGAACGTGCGGCAGAACTTCTCCGCTCGACCCGGCTGAAGACCGGCGAAGTCGGCGAAGAGTGCGGCTTCTCGGATGGAAGCTATTTTATAAAAACATTTCGGGAGCTGAAAAACTGCACCCCGAAGGAATATCGGCAGAAAATTCTGGAAAAAGCCGAAGGATAACAGGAAAAGGAGAAATCATTTCATGCAGCGCAGTTTGACCCAAGGCCCTATCACACGCAATATCTTATTGTTCGCCCTGCCCCTCATGTTCGGCAACCTCTTGCAGCAGATGTACAACATCGCCGATACCTGGGTCGTCGGACGCTTTTTAGGCTCGGACGCTCTGGCGGCAGTCGGCTCATCTTATACTTTGATGACCTTTCTGACCTCAATTCTGCTGGGTCTCTGCATGGGCAGCGGTGCGGCTATCTCGATACAGTACGGCAGCGGCGAACACGACCGGATGCGGCAGAGCGTGTTCATGTCCTTTGCCCTCATCGCAGGGATTTCCGTTGTGCTGAACCTGCTGGTCTACATCGGGCTGAACGGCATCCTGTGGGTGCTTCGGGTGCCGCAGGAGCTTCGCCCCCTGATGAAAGAATATCTGCTCATCATCTTTTTGGGCATCTTTGCGACCTTTTTGTACAACTACTTCGCGAATGTCCTGCGCGCCATCGGAAACTCGATGGTGCCGCTGCTCTTTCTGGCGGTGTCGGCGATTCTGAATGTCATCCTCGATCTGGTCTGTGTGCTGGTGTTCCAGTGGGGCGTCCGGGGTGCGGCAGGCGCAACGGTGTTTTCACAGTACGTCTCGGGCATCGGCATTGCTCTGTATACCCTGAAAAAGTTCCCGGAACTCTGCCCCAAGCGGAACGACTGCCGCTGGGATAAGAAGAACCTCGGCACCATCCTGAACCTGTCAGTCATGACGAGCGTGCAGCAGTCCATCATGAACTTTGGCATCCTGATGGTGCAGGGTCTTGTCAACAGCTTTGGCACGGTCATCATGGCGGCATTTGCGGCGGCGGTAAAAATCGACTCCTTTGCCTATATGCCGGTGCAGGATTTCGGCAACGCTTTTTCGACCTACGTCGCCCAGAACTACGGCGCAAACCAGCCCGAGCGCATCCGGAAGGGCATCCGTAGTGCAGGCCTGACCTCGGCGGTCTTCTGCGTCTGTATCAGCGCGCTGGTCTGTCTCTTCGCAAAGCCATTGATGGGCATCTTCATTGACCCGTCGCAGACGGATATCATCGCGGCCGGCGTCCACTACCTGCGCATTGAGGGCGCGTGCTATATCGGCATCGGCATCCTGTTCCTGCTGTACGGCTACTACCGCGCAGTCAACCAGCCGCTGATGTCGGTCATCCTGACCATCGCTTCTCTGGGAACCCGTGTTGCGCTGGCTTATCTGCTGTCGGCAACGGCTCTGGGTGTGACCGGCATCTGGCTCAGCGTTCCCATCGGCTGGGCGTTGGCGGATATCATCGGCATCGGCTATTATCTCGCGAAAAAGAAGGGAGCGGAGCAGAATGTCTGAGCAGAGAGTCCGCATTGCGGACGACCTCGATTTGGATAAGATCATCGACAGCGGACAGTGCTTTCGCCCGGCCCGGCGGAACGCTGGCTGGTACTGCTTCCCGGCAGGGCAAAGGCTGATCTATCTCCGCCCGGAGAGCGAAAATGGGTACATCATCCGCTGCCCGGAAGGGGAGTGGGAGAGTTTCTGGCAGGATTATTTCGACCTTGGCCGGAACTATGCCGCCCTGTGTGAAAAGCTGCATGGACAGAGTGTGTTTCTGGATAAGGCTCTCGCTTATGGAAAGGGCATCCGGGTGCTGAGACAAGACCCGTGGGAGATGCTGGTGACGTTTATCATCTCTCAGCGCAAGAGTATCCCGGCTATCCGAACGGCGGTCAACCTGCTTTCGGAGCGGTACGGAACGCCGGTGGATACAAATGGTGAAGTCGTGCATCTCTTTCCGACGCCGACCCAGTTGAATCAGGCCAGCGAGGACGATTTGGCGGCCTGTGGTTTGGGCTACCGCACCCGGTACATCAAGAAAGCGGCAGAGCTGGCGGCATCCGGCCAGCTGGATATGGAAGCGTTGCGCAGCCTGCCCGACGAAGAGCTGTATCAGGAGCTTCTGACGCTGGACGGTGTGGGTAAAAAGGTCGCGAACTGTGTCTGTCTGTTCGGGTATTCCCGTACCGGGATGGTGCCGGTGGATGTCTGGATCGCCCGGCTCATCGAAGAAGAATTCGGCGGCGTTGACCCCTTCCCACAGTATGGCAGGGAAGCTGGCATCGCGCAGCAGTATTTGTTCTATTATAAGAGAAGTATCAGCAAAAAGTAAAACAAAAACCCACAAATTCCTTGTCATCGGAACCTGTGGGTTGCTGATTGCTGATTATTTTGAATGGGTTGATTGATTCAGAAATTAGTCGCTGACGTAGGGCATCAGAGCAACGTGACGAGCGCGCTTGATGGCGGTGGTCAGTGCGCGCTGATGATAAGCGCAAGTGCCGGTCACACGGCGAGGAATGATCTTTGCACGCTCAGAGACGTACTTACGCAGACGGGGAACGTCCTTGTAATCGATGGTGTCGATGCGATCGACACAGAAGCTGCAAACCTTCTTGCGGCCGCGGCGGATGGGGCGCGCGGGGCGAGAACCTTCGGTTCTTTCAAAAGCCATTGCTTATTACCTCCTGTTGGATTTTTACGGTATACCGTTTGTGATTAGAACGGCAGGTCATCACTGTCGTCAATGACGGCGAAATCGTCGGCATTGCCAGCAGAGTAGCTGGGAGCTGCTTCAACAGCAGCCGGACGGGCAGGAGCCTGGTTCTGGTAGGCAGGAGCCGCGTTCTGATACGCTGCTCCGCCGCCCTGAGAATTGCCATTGGAATTTTTGGGGCCCGCAAAGCTGATATTGTTTGCGACGACCTCCACAGCGGTACGATTGTTTCCGTTCTTATCCTGATACTGACGGGTCTGAAGGCTGCCTTCGATAGCGATCAGACTACCTTTCTGGAAATACTTGGAGACAAACTCGGCCTGCTGACGCCAAGCGACAATGTCGATGAAATCGGCCTGACGCTGTTCGCCCGGACGGGCAAAGTTGCGGTCGCAGGCAATGCGGAAACTTACCACATTGATGCCGCTCTGGGTGGTACGAAGCTCCGGGTCAGCCACAAGGCGGCCCATGATAGCAACAACATTCAACATAATACGGACTCCTTTTTCGTCACGAAAAGATTACTCCTCGTGGGCAACGATCAGGCTGCGCATAACGCCTTCGGTGATCTTGTAAACGCGGTCGAGTTCAGCAGGGAAGCTGGGCTCGCTGGTGAAGTTGATCACGGTGTAGACGCCTTCCTCCTCGTCGTTGATGGGGTATGCAAGACGACGCTTGCCCCACTCGTCGATGGAGTCGATGGTACCGTTTGCCTCGATCAGAGACTTGAACTTACCGACCAGAGCGGAAGTAGCCTCCTCATCGAGAGCTGCGCTGGTAATCAGCATGGTTTCGTACTTTGCCATTTTGTAGCACCTCCTTTTGGACTTGAGGGCCTCGTTTGAGGCCAAGGGTACACAGCCCACGACAATATGAACTGTGCGGCTTGTCTGTTCAGACAGCAATTTATTATAGCAAGTACAGCAAAATTTGTCAAGCGTTTTTCTGCACATATTTTCAAATTTTTTACCCGGTTAAGTTTGGGCGAAAAAAGCCGATATTGTTTTGCATTTAACAAACAAAAGGATTATAATACGAGCGAAGCATCAGAGAACGCTCTGGCAAAGCGGATGCTATCAAGGTAAGAGAAGAGAGGGTAAACTTATGTATTCGGTATTCCGCAATCTGGCGATCATCATGCTGAGCGCGAAGTTCTTCGGTCTTCTGGCCCGGAAATGCAAAGCTCCGCAGGTGGTCGGTGAGATCATCGCAGGCCTGCTCATCGGCCCCTGCCTGCTGAACCTCGTCCACACCAGCGATACCATTTCGATTTTCGCGGAGATCGGCGTGGTACTGCTGATGTTCTCGACCGGCCTCGGCACCAACCTGAAAGAACTCATCAAGGCCGGCCCCATCGCGACGCTCATCGCCTGTGTGGGCGTGGCGGTTCCGCTTCTGGGCGGTACGCTGCTGTACAGCGCGTTTTACGGATTTTCGGCAGTCGGCTCGCCGGAGTTCTATAAGGCACTGTTCATCGGTACCATCATGACGGCGACCAGCGTTTCCATCACGGTGGCGACATTGCAGGAGCTGGGCCACCTGAAGAGCTTTCTCGGTACGACCATCGTCAGCGCGGCGGTCATTGATGATGTCATCGGCATCGTGGTGCTGACCTGTGTGCTGGGCGCAAGCTCCGGCACGGGTACCGGTCTGGGGCAGGTGCTGCTCAACACAGTGCTGTTCTTCCTCGTGGCGATCGGTATCGGCGTCGTGATCCATTTCGGGATGAAGTGGCTCGACAAGCGCAATCCTCACACCCAGCGCATCACCATCGTCAGCACGGCGTTCTGCTTCGCGATGGCCTACATTGCGGAACAGTATTTCGGCATCGCAGATATCACGGGCGCGTACATTGCCGGTATCGTCCTCTGCACGATGGACGACGCATCTTATGTAGAACGCCGCGTTGATATCAGCAATTACGTCCTGTTCGCGCCGGTCTTCTTTGCAAGTATCGGTTTGAAGACGGATATCAGTGGCCTGACGCCGGAGATTCTGCTGTTCAGCGTCTGCTTCGTCATCGTGGCACTTATCACGAAAATTATCGGCTGTGGTCTGGCCGCAAAGATATGCCGGTTCAGCTGGGCGGATTCCCTCAAGGTCGGTGTCGGCATGATGACCCGTGGTGAGGTCGCCCTGATCGTGGCACAGAAGGGTCTGGAAGTCGGCGTGGTCGATTCGGTCTACTTCACCGCGGTCATCCTGCTTATCATCGTGTCCTCGGTGGCAACGCCGCTGGTGCTGAAAGCACTCTTCGCAAAGATGCCGCCGGAAACACATCCGGCACAGCAGGCATAAAGTCATTATTGAATGGCTGTTGTATAACTCCTTCCGTCATCGCTGACGCGATGCCACCCGTCCTCCCTTTGTCTCTTCGAGACATCTCCCTCCGGTCGGAGGGAGTCTTTCTCCGCGAGGGAGGCTTTTCAGCTTACCGTTACGCCAAGGCCCCCTCTCCGAGGGGGCTGGCACAGCGAAGCTGTGACTGGGGGAGTCATACAGCGGCCTTTTTTGTTATAAAAAAAGAAAAAGTATCACTTTATGACATGCCAAAGTGAAACAAAGTATCTGTATTTTATAATAAAGTATGGTATAATTATACTTAACGCTTTGGGCAGATTGGAAAAAGGCTGCCCGAGCCGGATCTGAGCAAGAAGCAAAGGAGAAAAATCATGGAACGAGAAACCCTCAAATCACGATTGGGATTCATCCTGCTTTCCGCCGGTTGTGCGATCGGCATCGGAAACGTCTGGAAATTCCCTTATATGGCCGGTCAGGGCGGCGGCGGCGCGTTCGTGCTGTTCTATCTGCTCTTCCTCGTCATCTTGGGCCTGCCCATCATGAGCATGGAATTTGCCGTTGGCCGTGCATCGGAAAAGAGCCCGGTGCGTGCGTATCAGGCACTGGAAAAGCCGGGCCAGAAATGGCATATCCACGGTTATTTTACCCTCATCGGCTGCTACCTGCTGATGATGTTCTATACCACCGTTGCAGGCTGGATGCTGCACTATTTCTACATGACCGCCGTCGGCAAGCTGTCCGGACTGAACGCGGATGAAGTTGCCAGTGCGTTTACCGATATGCTGGCAAGCCCGGGCATCATGGCCTTCTGGATGGTCGTTGTCGTCGCGTTCGGCATCTTCGTCTGTGCGCGCGGCCTGCAGAACGGTCTGGAGCGCGTCACCAAGGTCATGATGATCGCTCTGCTCATCATCATGGTGGTTCTGGCAATCAACAGTCTGTTCATGCCCGGCGCAAAAGAGGGTCTGACCTTCTATCTGGTGCCGGATTTTGAGCGCATGAAGGAAGTCGGCATCGTCAACACGCTGGTCGGTGCGATGAATCAGGCGTTCTTCACTCTGAGCCTTGGCGTCGGCGCAATGGCAATCTTTGGCAGCTACATCGGTAAGGAACACGCACTTCTGGGCGAGTCCGTCCGCGTCGTCGTGCTGGATACCTTCGTCGCCATCACATCCGGTCTGATTATCTTCCCGGCCTGCTTTACCTATGGTGTCGACCAGACTTCCGGCCCGAGCCTGATCTTCATCACCCTGCCGAACATCTTCGCGAATATGACGCTGGGGCGTCTCTGGGGCAGCCTGTTCTTCCTGTTCATGTCCTTCGCGGCACTGTCCACAGTTCTGGCCGTCTTCGAGAATATCATCTGCTGCGGCATGGAGCTGACCGGTTTCTCGCGCAAGAAGATGAGCTGGATCAACTTCGTCCTTATCACCCTGCTGTCTCTGCCCTGCGTGCTGGGCTACAACGTGTGGAGCTGGGATGGTTTCGCCATCTTCGGCGGCGCAGTGCTGGACCTCGAGGATTTCCTCGTCAGCAACCTGTTCCTGCCGCTGGGCTCGCTGGTCTACCTGCTGTTCTGTGTCACTCGTTACGGCTGGGGCTGGAACAACTATAAAAAGGAAGTCAATACCGGCGATGGCCTGAAAGTCCACGACTGGATGCGCGGCTACCTGACCTATGGTCTGCCGCTCATCGTCCTCTTTATCTTCGTCTTCGGTATTTACGACAAATTCTTTGCGTAAAAACGTAACAACGTAAAAAACTCCGGGGGGGGGGTAAGCTTGCCCGGAAGGAGAGATTGCAAAATGAACATTTTGATCTGCGATGATGAACCTACCGTTGGCAAGCGTGTGCGTCAGGTGACGGAGGACTACTTTGAGAGCCGGGAGATCCCGGTGTCCTGTACCCTCTGCACCAGCGGTGAGGAAGCCCTTACCCACAAAAAAGAAGTCTTTCAGCTGGCGTTGCTGGATGTCGACCTGAACACCATGAGCGGCATCGCACTGGGCCGGGAGCTGAAACAGGAAAACCCGGAGCTGGTGCTGGTCTACATCTCGGCCTACATCGAGTTCGCACCCGAGGGGTACACGGTCAACGCCTACCGGTATATCCTGAAACGGGACCTCGACTGGATGCTGCCCAACTGTTTTACGGATCTGCTGGCCGAGCAGTCGAGCCGCTGTTCGACGCTGACCGTCCATCAGGGCAGAAACACCATCGAGCTTCCGCTGGACAGCATCTACTATCTCGAGAGCGACCTGCGGAAGATCAACGTCTATGGTGATGTGCCGCACCAGCCGCTCTGCTCCTATTACGGCAAATTGACCGACCTGCCCGAAAAGCTGTTCCAGAGTGGACTGCTCCGGGTCGGGCGAAGCTACGTCGTCAACATGAAGTACATCCTTCAAATCAGCAACTATAAAGTCGAGTTGAAAAATGGCGTGGAGCTGAGCGTCAGCCGGAACGGATACAGCACCATCCGGGGAGCGTTTTTGGAATGGAAAGGACAGTTTGGCAATGAATGACAAGATGCGTCTGCTGGGTCATCTGGTCTGCCTGACCCAGTGGCTCGCATTTATGGGCGTCGAGCGCAGCTACCTCGGCCGGGGAAAGTGCCGGTGGCCCTACCTTTGGGCCGGGCTGCTGATGACGGCGACCATGCTGTACTCTATTTTCAGCCATCTGGAGTTTTTTACGGTTACATCCATCGTTCTGAATATCGTTTTCCTGATTTTGCTGTCGCTCTGCTTTGGCGGCAATTGGAGCCAGAAGCTGGTGGCCTGCCTCATCAACGGCGTGATGTGTCTGCTGACCGAGAACACGATGGTCTATATCCTCGCTCTGTGCGAAGACCTTCCGCCGACCGAGGTGTGGAAGAATCCGTTCAGCATCCTGTGTCTCATGGTCTGCAATCTCGTGGTCGGCGGCGCAGTTGCCTACTATGTCGGCGTCTGGAAAAAGCGGCAGGCGTTGGAGCCGCTGCAGGTTCTGGTGGCGGCGTTCTTTCCCTGTGTGGTCGTGGTGATAAATGCCATTCTGATGATCTACAACGATGCGGTCATTTCCATCTGGATGAACATCCTTCTGACACTGGGTCTGACCGTGGCGGTGCTGGTGCATCTGCTCATCGTGGATATGCTCAATGAGCAGGTCATCAAACGCCGGGATTCCCAGTTTCAGGCTGCGCTGGAACAGGAGCAGGCCGAGGCGTTGATGGACTCTTACACCACCCAGCGCAGGCTGACCCACGAGTTCACCAACCATCTTGACGCGCTGGAACTGCTGCTCCAACAGGAGGATGTCGAGGGTGCGAAAGTCTATCTCCAAACCATCTCGAAGACAGTGCATACCTCGACCACCATCCTGAACAGCCATAACCCATTGCTGGATGCACTTCTCAGTAAAAAATACGAAGAGGCATCGAAAAAGGGCGTGGCAGTCTATTACGACCTGTCCGACCTGCGAGAGATGCCGCTGAACAAGACCGACATGGTAACGGTCGTGTCGAATCTGCTCAACAATGCCATCGAAGCCGCTGCACAGAGCGACCGCCCGGAGGTCTATGTCCGGATGCGGAAGACCGAGACCGAGCTGCTCATCGCGGTACGGAACCGGGTACGGGAGGACGTCGAGCTGGCCGAAGGGCAGCTGCCTTGTTCGACCAAAACGGAACCGGGCCATGGGATGGGGCTGGTGAACGTCCGGGATACCCTGAAACGCTGTCACGGCGAGTATACCATGAGCTGCCGGGAGAAGTGGTTCCGGGTGACCTGCTCGGTGCCAATCGGCAAGTTATGACATCAACACCTGCAGAATATGACAATTTGGCTGGAAACTGTTCTCGAATCTGGTACAATAAATAACAAGGAACAGACTGTACGAGGTTTTTCTGGACATTATTGCGGCCGGGTGCCAATCCGGAAATGTCGTGCGCGGAGAAGATCCTTTTCCAGCTGGTAAGTGCGTGTCTGCTGGCGGAAATGTGGGTTTGTTTCTAGTGTCGGCTCTGGGCTGACTTCTTTCACAAGTCTGACAAAACTCTTGACGGTGATCTGGGGATTGCTGTACATAGAGACTTCCAAGCATAACTGCCTTTGATGACCGCTGTGCTGCGTGTGGGAACGCGCACGGCGAGAAGGGCAGAACGTGCCGGGCAAGGGTTTTGTCAGGCTTTTTATTTTGCCTTGAAAATCCTACGTCGGGCAACTATAATAGAGAAAAAGTCCGTTAAAAACGGCAGAAAAGAGGAATGGAACATGAAACTGACCGAGAAGAAACAGCGTTGGGTCTTCCACGAGGATGCCCTGCCCCAGCCGGCAGGCGAGGGCGTGACCCGGCGTGTGCTGGCCTACACCGACGGCCTGATGTGCGTCGAAAATACCTTCGAGAAAGGCGCAGTCGGCGCACTGCACAATCATCCCCATACCCAGATCACATACGTCGTCTCGGGTGCGTTTGAGTTCACCGTGGACGGCGTGACGAAGACCGTCCATAAGGGTGATACCATCCTGAAAGAGGACGGCGTCGTTCATGGCTGTGTCTGCACCGAGGCTGGTATCCTGCTGGATATCTTCAACCCCATGCGTGAAGATTTTGTCTGAGAATTGATGCAAAAAGAGGCAGAGTGTTTTTTGAACGCTCTGCCTCTTGCTATTTCTATCGAAAACTTACTCCGGCTTGACCTGCAGCTCCTGCTCGCAGTAGATGCAGCGGTACTTGCCGTTGGAACTCAGCTCAAAGATCTGGTCGCACTCTTCCTCGATGGAGGAGATGCAGCGCGGATTCTTGCAGCGGACGATGTTCACCAGACGCTTGGGCGGCTGGGGCTTCTCTTTCTTGACGGCTTTGCCATCCTGAATGACGGTTACACTGATGTTGGGGTCAAGATAAGTCAGCACATCGAGGTTGAGCCAAGCGTAGTCGCCTTCGACCTTGATGATGTCCTTGCGGCCGCACTCTGCCTTGTGAGAACGGGCGTTCTGGATGAGCGCGACGCTGGCGGCGCGGTTGCCCTTGATGCCCAGCAGGTCCATCAGGCCGATAGCAGTGCCTGCTTTGATGTGGTCGATCACGATGCCATTCTGGATTTCGTCGATGTTCAGCATATCAGTTCTCCTCCTTCGGTGCCTTGGGGTCTGCCAGACCCAGCAGAGTCATGATAAGGGCCATGCGGACGTATACGCCGTTCTGTACCTGCTCAAAGTAAGCGGCACGAGGGTCGTCGTCCACGTCCAGCGCAATTTCGTTGACACGGGGCAGCGGATGGAGAACGGCCATGTCGGGCTTTGCGAGGGCCATCTTCTCTTTCGTCAGGATGTAGCTGTTCTTCAGGCGGATGTAATCTTCCTCGTTGAAGAAACGCTCTTTCTGCACACGGGTCATGTAGAGGATGTCCAGTTCGGGCATGACTTCTTCCAGACTGCGCGTCTCTTTGTACTCGATGCCTTTGGCTTCCAGCACATCGGTGATAATGTAATCCGGCACACGCAGCTCTTCCGGGCTGATGAGGATGAAGCGGATATTCTCGCAGCGCGCCATCGTCTTGATAAGAGAATGGACGGTGCGACCGAACTTGAGGTCACCGCACAGACCGATGGTGAGATTGTCCAAGCGGCCCTTGCGGCGGCGGATGGTCATCAGGTCGGTCATGGTCTGGGTCGGGTGCTGGTGACCGCCATCGCCGGCGTTGATGACCGGGATACGGGAGTAGCGGCTGGCACGGAGCGGCGCACCCTCTTTCGGGTGGCGCATGGCGACGATATCGGCGTAGCAGGAGATGACACGGATGGTGTCGGCAACGCTCTCGCCCTTGGACGCGCTGGAGACGTTCTCACTCGGGAAGCCCAGCACATGGCCGCCGAGGTTCAGCATGGCCGCCTCGAAGGAGAGACGGGTACGGGTGGACGGCTCATAGAATAAGGTTGCGAGCTTTTTGTGCGCAGCGACGTCCTGATACGCGGCAGGGTCAGCGCAGATGTGGTCGGCCAGGTCGAGCAGGTTGATGATCTCTTCCGGGCTGAAATCCAACGGATCGATGAGATGACGCATACTTTACAGTACCTCCATTAGAGAAGTTTTCGCAGGATCGAAAAATCAAAGAAGTTCGTGTAATAGCTCAGCGAGCGCATGACCGGTTGACACAGGCGGTTGAAACAGACCTCATCGAGAAGCAGCATAGCTTCGCCCGGTGCAAGCCGCATGGCCGCCCGGATGGACTCGTCGCCGCAGCTCGCTTTCAGGTGAGCCACGTTGGACGAGATCTGCTGATGGCACTCCTGTTCCAGAATATCGAACACGCCGCCGGACAGATCGATCCGGGTGTAATCCCGGCTGCCAAACAGCGAGCGCGGCAGATAGTCGATGGAATAGATGACGGGGGTGGTATCAGCAAGGATGCGCTTCTTGATGCAGATGACTTCGTCTCCTGCCGCAATTGCCAGATCCCGGGCGATGTCCTCGCTGGCGCGGATGGAATAAATTTGGATTCCGTCCGCGTGGGGATAACTGCCGAAACTGCGGATCAGGGGATAATATTCCAGCTTCTGGTCCAATCGGCTGCGCAGGTTGAGAACAGTGCGGTTGACGACCGTGCCGATGCCGCGCACACGCTCGATGTAGCCGGCGCGCTCCATCTCGCTCAGTGCGTCGCGGATCACAGTCCGGCTGACGCCCAGCTGTGCTGCAAGGTCAACTTCGGCAGGCAGGCGGTCGGCCTCCGCATAGCGGCCGGTGCGCAGTTCATCCAGCAGTGCGGTCACGATGCGGTCGCTGATGACCGCGCCGCCCAGCCGACTGGAAGGGGAAAGTCTGGAATCTTTCATATCGTATGTATCCTCCGGTTCACGGGTGGGTAGACCCCACCTGGACTTCAGAAAACCAGCCGCCGGGCCGCAAAAGTCCGTCTGTTGATTTTCCTTTCCTAAGTATAACATAAATTGACTGGATTGGAAACGGCATTTGTGCCGGATTTCGATACAAAAGTATGATTTTGTTTTGGCAGGGGAAAAGAAGAGATGAAAAAACCTCTCCGCCGAAGCAGAGAGGTCAGAAGTTACGCAGCCATTGCAGGGGTCTCCGTCTTCTTGAGCTTGCGGTGGACGACCAGCAGGCAGATGAGATGGACGGCGGCAGTCAAGATCCAGCTGATGGGGTAGCTGAGATACAGGGTGGTCGTAGAGCGGAACAGCTGGAAGATGGTTGCAATCCAGACCAGACGGAGCAGGCAGCTGCCGACCAGACTGACGATCATCGGCAGGACGGAGTATCCTTGTCCGCGCAGGCAGCTCGCCAGAACATCCATGATGCCGCAGAGCAGATACGTTGCGGAGATGATGTGGAGTCGTGCCAGACCAGCCGCGACAACAGCCTCATCCGAGGAATAGAAGTGGAGCAGCTGCGTACCCAACAGGGAAGCACCGCCGCCCAGCACCAGACCGGTGACGACGACGCAGAGCAGGCAGTTCCGCATGACACGGTCGAGGTTATCGTACCGGCGCGCACCCATGTTCTGGCTGGTGAAGGTCACAGCAGCCTGTGCGAAGGAGTTCATCGCGGTGTAGACGAAACCCTCGATGTTGGAAGCCGCCGAGTTGCCGGCGACGATGGTCGAGCCGAACGAGTTGATGGCCGACTGGATGACGACGTTTGACAGACTGAACACGGTGCTTTGCAGTCCGGCAGGCAGGCCGATGCGCAAAATCTGGAGCAAAGCTCCCTTGTGGAAGCCCAGATGCCGCAGGTCGAGGTGAAGCGCACCCTTTTCACGGGTCAGGATCCAAGTAACAAGGCAGGCGGAGACCGTCTGGCTGATGATGGTCGCCAGCGCAACACCGGCAACGCTGAGGTGGAAACCAATGACGAAGACGAGGTTCAGCACCACGTTGATGACACCGGCTAGAGCCAGACAATAGAGCGGCCGACGGGTATCGCCCACCGAACGGAGCAAGGCGGAGCTGAAGTTATACAGCATCGTCATCGGCATACCGATAAAGTATATTTTAAGGTAAAGGGTAGAAAGGTCAATGACATCTTCCGGGCAGGACATCAGTTCCAGCAGGCCGCGCGCCACAAAGAAACCGACGAATGCCAGCAGGATACCGCTGACGATGCCCAGCGTGACGGCTGTCTGAACGGTGTTCTGGACACCCTTTTCGTCCTTCGCACCGAAGCAGCGCGCCGCAACGACATTTGCACCCAGCGACAGGCCGACAAACAGGTTGACGAGCAGATTGATAAGTGCGCCGTTGGAACCGACTGCCGCCAGTGCGGTGCTGCCTGCGAACCGGCCGACGACAACGACATCTGCCGCGTTGAAGAGCAGCTGCAAAATGCTGGACGCCGCCAGCGGCAGGGAAAACAGGATGATCTTTTTCAGCATTGGGCCGCTGGTAAGATCTCCGGCCTGAATGGATTGCGCCATGAAGAATTCCGCCTCCTTTGAAACTTCTGAAACGATTTTTACATCATAAACGAACAAAATGCCTTCGCTGCAGACGATGCACGGGGCGACTATATATTATAGCGCGGCGAATCGTAAAATACAAGATAAGTTTCGGTGAAATTCTGTTGCATAAATTTCGGTGGGCGCATTGCAGGTGAAAGAGAGTCATGGTATGATATAAATAAGGTAAATAAAGAAAGCGAGGAACTCCAATATGAAAAAGCTCAGTGGTCAAAGTCTCATCATCCTTCTGCTGTCGATCATCACGGTAATATCGCTGAGCGTGGCACTTTGGGCGGTATTCCTACGCCCGGCCCCGAAGGTGACGGATTATGCCCCGGCGGAGCTGGAACCCAACGCCGTATCCTATACCGAAGGTGTTGGAGTAGCCGAAAAACAAAGTTCCGGCGGCTCCGTATCGATTCGGTACACAAAACAGGTCGTAGTCGATACCGCGTCAAAAATCGCAAAGCTTTATTATGCCAACCCGGAAAATTCACAGAGCGGCGTAGCATTGCAGCTGATTCTGGTGGATGGTTCCGGAAAAGAAGCGATTCTCGGGAAGTCCGGCCTGCTCAAGCCCGGCACGAAACTGGAAGAACTGAACCTTGAGGATGCAGATTGCAAGCCCGGTTCCTATGACGGAAAATTTGTCCTGACCTTTTACGATATGGATTCGGGCGAAAAGGCCATCCTAAACACCGTTGTCGATGGCGTAAAGGTCGTGGTGGAATGAAGACGGAACAGACAAACCGCAAACCCTGGCGGCTTCTTATCGGAATGATTGTGCTTTGCGTTCTTTCCGTAGGGGTGATGCTTTTCGCACTGAACCGTCCGCAAGCCGGATTTGTTCCGCCGCCGTTTGAGGAGAACGCAGTGGAGGGTGTTCCGCAGGATGTTGCGGAAGAGTTTCGGTACAGCTCACTGGATGATGGGGTTTATACCGTCGCACTGTGCGGAGTACCGACCGCAGACGAGCAGGAAGTAACACTCTATTTTACGGACCCGGCGGAAAACGACGTCTGGCTGAAAGTGCGGATTTACACAGAACAGGGAATCATGCTCGGCGAAAGCGGACTTTTAAAGCCCGGGCAATATGTCGAGAATGTGCATTTAAACGAAACACTGGCGGAACCAATATCAGTCCTGTTAAAAGTGATGGCATACGAGCCGGATACTTACCAGAGTGCCGGGGCGGTGACGCTGCGCACGGAATTGAAGATTCGATAAAAGAAAAAGACGACCTTGCATCATTTTGCAGGGTCGTCTTTTTGCTATAAAAATCAAACGGTCAAAATCTTCCAGTGTTCCGGGCGGTTATAATCGGTCGTTACACCGTCGTCGGTGTACATCCGATAAGAACCGGTAGTGCCATCCGGGAGATAACTCCACAGGGTCAGGTCGGTTTCGTTCAGCTGAGTGGTGCTTTCGGCAGATGCGGCGACCGGAACCACACGGCCCGGACGGATGAAAAGCAGGACTTCATCCAGAGTGCAGTGGATATAGTGATGACCGGCCGGAAGAACTTCCTCGTCGTAGTCGGTGACACTGCGCAGGCGGAGCATCTTCATCGGCTCCGGCAGGTAGACGTGACGGCCAACAGCGTTCTGGGTGTAGACCGGCGCGACCATCAGGCCCTCGCCCAGCAGGAGCTGATTTTCCACATTCAGGGCGTCGGCGTCGTTCGGGTAATCGAACGACAGCGGACGGAAGTAGGAGCCATCCTCGAGCGCGGCCTTCATGAACTCGCTGTACAGGTAGGGCAGGAGAGCATAGCGAAGTTCCAGCATCTTCCGGAACGCAGGCATCCTGTCAGCAAAGCGGAAATACTCCTGCTCCCGGGTGCCAGCGGCGGCATGGTTGCGCATCAGCGGCGTGAAGATGCCGAACTCGAGCCAGCGCAGAGCGAGGTCAGGGGTAGTGTCACCTGCAAAGCCGCAGAGGTCGGAACCGGTGTACAGGAAGCCGCACATCTGGACATTCGGCATCAGCTGGATGTTTGCCAGCAGCTGGCCCCACGAGGAATCGTTATCACCCAGCCAGATGCCGCCGTACCGGTGAGAGCCGATAAAGCTGGAACGGCTGTACAGCAGGGTGCGCTTGTTGGGGCGGAGACGACCGAACGCTTCGCCGGCCGCACGGGTCATGTTGCCGCCGTAGAGGTTGTGGACGCGGTCGTGGCGGATGGATTTTCCATCGACCTCATGATAAAAGCTGGCGTAGTCCTCGGGGCTGTTCATCAGGCCCATGACTTCGCCGATAAAAGGGAAGAACTCTTCCTGCACGATGTTGTCCTTATCGCGCAGAGCGGCAGCCTTGTCCAGAACGGTTTTCAGCCGGTCGGGTGAGTAGAAGAGAGCCGGCTCGTTCATGTCGTTCCAGAAGCCCTCGATGCCGAGGTCGGTCAGAACGTGATACCGCTCACCGAACCACTCCCGGACTTCCGGGCGGAGAAAATCGGAGAAATATGCCTTTCCCGGCCAGACTGCCGCGACAAACGGCGTGCCGTCTGCCTTTTTGCAGAAATAGTCTTTTTCAAGGCCCTCCTGACAGGTCTCATCATCCGGGTCGATGCGGATGCCTGCGTCGATGATGGGAACCAGATGGATGCCCTCGGCTTTGAGATCATCCGAAAGCTTTTTCAGGTCGGGAAACCGCTCTTTGTTGATGGTAAAATCGGCGTAGTTCTGCATGTAGTCGATGTCCATGCAGATCATATCAAGAGGCAGATGGTTCTTGCGGTACTGCTCGGCGATCTCCCGGATATCGGCTTCTGTCTTGTAGCCCCAGCGGCTCTGCGCAAAACCGAACGCCCACTTCGGCGGAATGTAGCTCTGGCCGATGAGCTTGCGGAACGCCTTGCAGATGGCCGTCTCATTTTTGCCGGTCAGAATGTAGAGGTCGTAGTCCGGCTCTTCGGTGTGGAAACGCAGGGTGTCGTGGTCGGTGTAGCCGATGTCGTAATAGACTTTTCCCGGGAAATCCACGAATACACCGAAGCAGTCACCGCCCAGACCATTCCGGACGAGCAGGAAGTTGTGTGCGCCATAATAGGACAGCTTGTCCTCGCCGTGATGGGATTCGTCGGTGTTGTTGGTGATGTAGTGCCAGCCGCGCTTGTTAATGCCGCGCGGCATCTCGCCCAGACCGTACACAACGGCATCCTCGGCG
This sequence comes from uncultured Faecalibacterium sp., assembly GCA_934548045.1. Lineage (GTDB taxonomy): Bacteria > Bacillota > Clostridia > Oscillospirales > Ruminococcaceae > Faecalibacterium. The sequence goes on from CAKTEM010000015.1 coordinate 26,420, forward strand.
AGGGTAAAACGCCAGCCGTCACCATCGGGCGTCAGGAACGGCACTTCGCCCTCTGCCACCGGCAGAACATCGACGACACTCTCAGTCGAGAACGGGTGTCCAAAACGAAAACGCTGGATCAAAAGGATCTCCTCCTTCAAAATTTAATTTACACTGTAATAGTACGGCAAACACGCCCGGAGAGCAAGAGACAAAATCAGCGCAAAATTAGGACAAAACCGGCGTCAAAAGAAAAACTATCTTGCTAGAGCGATATATTTATGATACTATAAAGAAAAAAGAGGTGAGTGTCCAGTGGGAAAAGCTGATACAGTAACCAAAGCGTACATGAGGGAGAATACGGTTTTTGCGGATGCGTTCAATTTTCTGATTTATGGCGGCAAAAAGGTAATTGAGCCGGAAAATCTGAAGGAACTGGACACGACTGAAATTGCAATGCCTTTTGGTGATGCTGCAACTGAGGGTGCAGTGCAGAAGTACCGGGATATCTTGAAGTCGGCGGTCGTCATGCAGGATGAAACAGCATCATACATCTTGTTTGGAATTGAAAATCAGACAGACGTCCATTATGCGATGCCGGTAAGAAACGCCATCTATGACGCACTGCAGTATGGGAAACAAGTTTCTGAAATTGCAGAGAGACATCGAAATGAAACGGGAAGAAAACATCGCAAAAGCGAATATCTCTCCGGATTTCATAAAGATGATAAAATCACGCCGGTAATAACGGTCGTTGTTCATTTTGGAGCGAATAAATGGGATGGCCCGAAGTCGCTCCACGAAATGATGGAAGTTCCTAATCGGGAACTTTTAGAATTTATTCCAGATTATAAGATTCATCTGATTGACCCGGCGCAGCTGACACCGAACGATTTGAATCAGTTTGAGACTAGCCTGCGAGAAGTGATGGGATATATCAAATATTCCAAGGATAAGGAGAAGCTGGCGGCATTTCTGAACGACAACGCGGATGAGTGGATCGAAGTAAATGCGGCAAGGGTCATAAAGACGATTACCCGAACCCCCATTGAGATCCCGGAAGGAGCAGAGGTGATCAATATGTGTGAAGCAATCGAAGCAATGATGAAGGATAGTAAAGAGGTTGGTAAAACCGAAGGCATCATGGAAGGTACGATCAAAACTTTGGTCGGGTTGGTAAAAGATGGGCTGTTGAGTGTGAAAGATGCGGCGGCAAGGCTGGATATGACAGAAAGCAGCTTTGAGGCTGTGATGAAGAAAATGGGCTGAGTTCAGCTTGACACGAAAGACAGAGAGCTTGTGAGAAATCGCAGGCTCTCTGTCTTTTTGTGCGTTTATATAGATGTAAGAACTGACAGAAGGAACAGCACAACAAATGTGAATGAAATGTAAAAGCTGAATAATTTTAGATAAATATCTTGACAAAATAAGCGTAGTGGGTATAATTGCACTTGTCCGATACCTCAAGAAATTTAGCGAACTTGAAAATACATGATTTGACAGATAAAAGGAGAAACCTACCATGACGTTTGAAGAAATGAAGAAGATCGTTGTTGACACCCTGAACTGCGAGGAGGAGAAGGTCACGATGGAAGCCAGCCTGACCGAAGACCTCGAGGCAGACAGCCTGGATGCTGTCGAGCTGAACATGGCTCTGGAGGATGCGTTCGGCGTGTCCATCGCCGACGAGGAACTGGCAAAAATGAAGACGGTGGGCGATATCTTCAACTACATCACCGCCCACACAGAGGGATAAACCGTGATGAACGATATCAGAGAGCTGTTTTCCGGCAAGAACCGGCAGCGCGCCTTTGACCTGAAAGCTCGACGGGATGCAGGCATTGCCCGTCCGGAAGCCCAGTTCGTCGAGTGTAAGCAGTGCGGACGCCGTGCGACCCGGCAGATCTGGGCGAAGAGCCTGTTCGTCTGCCCGAACTGCGGCAATCATCAGCCCATCGGCGGCTATTACCGCTTGAGTCTGGTACTCGACCACGGCAGTTTCCGGGAGCTGGACGAAGACTTGCCGCCGCAGGATGTTCTGGCATTTCCGGGATATTCCGAAAAGCTGGCGGCACAGTCGGCCAAGACCGGCCTGACCGAGGCCGCTGTCACGGCGACCGGGCGTATCGGCGGCGTGGCTGTTGTTGCGGCAGTGCTGGACAGCCGCTTCTTTATGGGAAGCATGAGTACCGCTGTGGGTGACAAAATTACCCGGGCCATTGAGTACGCCAACGCAAAGCGTCTGCCGCTCGTCATTTTTTCGGCCAGCGGCGGCGCACGGATGCAGGAGGGCATTTTCAGCCTGATGCAGATGGCGAAGACTTCTGCGGCCATTGAGCGTTTTTCGAGCAAAGGCGGCCTGTACATCAGTGTCCTGACCCACCCGACGACCGGCGGCGTGACTGCCAGCTTCGCAAGTCTGGGCGATATCATGCTGGCCGAGCCGGGTGCGCTGATCGGTTTTGCCGGGCCGCGTGTCATCGAGCAGACCATCGGCGAGACGCTGCCGGAGGGATTCCAACGCAGCGAGTTCCAACTGGAACACGGTTTCGTAGACCGTGTGGTTCCGCGCAGCGAGCTGCGCGCGACCCTCATCCAGCTGCTGCAGCTCCACGCCGCAGGAGGAAAACACCATGATTAAAGAGATTCTGGAACAGCTGGCCCCTCTCGATGCACAGATCGCCGCACTCCGCGGCAATGCGCAGGACGAGGAAGGCCGGATGGAAGCCATGACCGCCCATGCGGCGGAACTGGCAGAGTTGGCTGTGGAGGAAGACGAGATCCTCCGCACCTGCGGCCCTCTGACCGCCGAAGACCGGGTCTTTCTGGCACGGCACCCCGACCGCCCTCACATTGACGAGACCGTGAACGCCCTGTTCACCGATTTCTTTGAGCAGTGCGGTGATCGCCAGTGTCGGGAGGACAGCGCGATTTTGGGCGGCATCGCAAAATTCCATGGGATGCCGGTGACGGTCATCGGCCACCGAAAAGGCTCGACCCTCGAAGAAAACATGGCCTGTAACTTTGGGATGCCCGGGCCGGAAGGCTACCGCAAGGCCCTGCGCATCATGAAGCAGGCGGAAAAATTCGGACGGCCCATCATCACCTTTATTGACACGCCGGGTGCTTATCCCGGCAAAGAAGCCGAGGAACGGGGGCAGGGTGAGGCCATTGCCCGGAACCTGATGGAGATGAGCGGTCTGACGGTTCCGGTCATTGCGGTCGTCACCGGTGAAGGCTCCAGCGGCGGCGCGCTGGCTCTGGGTGTGGCAAACCACATCCTCATGCTGGAAAATGCCGTCTACTCGGTCCTCAGCCCGGAGGGATTCGCGAGCATCCTGTGGAAGGATTCTTCCCGGAGCGGCGAGGCCTGCGAGCTGATGAAGCTGACGGCACAGGACCTGTACCGGGATGGCATCGTCGAAGAGATCATCCCAGAGCCGGTCGGTGGTGCACAGCGGAGCCATGCCGTTCTGTTTGACAGCATCGACACCGCACTGAAAAATCATCTGAACACCCTTTGCCGGATGAACGGCAAAGCTCTGGCGGAGCAGCGATACAAAAAGTTCCGTCAGATCGGAGAAGCGAGGAAAGCATGAACGGTTTGCAGCTGATCGCGACCGGCGGCGCGCTGCCGGAACGCACGGTCACCAACGAAGACCTGAGCCGGATGGTGGACACCGGCGACGAATGGATCGTCTCAAGAACCGGCATCCGCACCCGGCACTACTGCGCGGAGAACGAAAACGCTGCGACGCTGGCGATTCGTGCCGCAAAGCAGGCAGTGGAACGCAGCGGCCTTGCGCCGGAAGAAATCGCCTGTACGGTCTGCGCAACTCTTTCGGCCCCGGACGCGACGCCGAGTGTCGCCTGTCAGGTGCAGCGCGCGCTGGGATTACCAGAAAACCGTCCGGCACTGGATGTCAACGCAGCCTGTTCGGGTTTTGTGTACGGAACAGCGGTGGCGCGCGGACTTCTGGCGACGCTGGGTGGAAAATACGCTCTGGTCGTCGGGTGCGAAGCTCTTTCCCGTCTGATGGACCCGGAAGACCGCTCGACCTGTGTTCTGTTTGGCGACGGTGCTGGTGCAGCCATCTTTGCACTGACCGGAGACGAAACACCCTTTGCCGTCACATTGGGTGCGAAAGGCGATGATGCCATCCATGCCGGTGGGCCGAACCGGAACGGTTCCGCGCCCATCACGATGGACGGAAAGGCCGTGTTCCGCTTCGCCGTGGACGCTCTGCCGAAGAGCCTGAACAAAATCTTGCAGGAGACCCGGCTGACCCTCGATGAGATCGACTGGGTGGTCTGCCATCAGGCCAACAGCCGCATCATCGACCACTGTGTGAAGCATCTGAACGCAGACCCGTCGAAGTTCTACAAAAATATGGAGCGGCACGGCAACACCAGTGCAGCCAGCATCCCGGTCGCCCTCAACGAACTGGCCGAGGCCGGAAAGCTTCGGCCCGGACAGAAGGTCGCCTGTGTCGGTTTCGGCGGCGGCCTGACCTGGGGCGGAATGGTATTTGAATATAGCCCTCTCAGTCGCTGACGCGCCAGCTCTCCCAAAGGGAGAGCCATTGGCAAGTCGGGCAAGTTTTGCTCTGTACCGCTAGGCGGTGGGCCTTGCTGGCTGATTTAGCGAGTGCGGAACAAAGGAGATATCAATGAAACTATTAAACGAAATTCTGGGAACGAAGTATCCCATTATTCAGGGCGGCATGGCGAACATCGCCACCGGCGAGTTTGCCGCGGCCTGTTCCAACGCAGGCGCGCTGGGGTTGATTGGTGCCGGCGGCATGAACGCCGAGACCCTGCGCGAGAACATCCGCCGCTGTAAAGAGCTGACCGACAAGCCCTTCGGTGTGAACATCATGCTGATGCACCCACAGGCGGACGAGTTCGCGCAGATCGTGGTGGATGAGGGCGTCAAGGTCGTCACCACCGGCGCAGGCAACCCGGGAAAGTACATCGCAATGTGGAAAGCCGCCGGAATCAAGGTCATCCCGGTGGTCGCGGCGGCGGTGCTGGCAAAGCACCTCGAGCCGCTGGGCGTGGACGCCATCATTGCGGAAGGCACCGAGAGCGGCGGTCATGTCGGTGAAATGACGACAATGGCACTGGTTCCACAGGTGGTCGATGCGGTGAATGTTCCGGTCATTGCGGCCGGCGGCATCGCCGATGGCCGTCAGCTGGCCGCAGCCTTTGCGCTGGGTGCCTGCGGCGTGCAGGTCGGCACCTGCCTCCTCGTCAGTGAGGAGTGCCCGATCCACGAAAATTACAAAGCCGCGCTCCTGCGCGCAAAAGACAGCGACACCATCGTGACCGGACGGATCGGCGGCACGCCGGTGCGTGTCCTCAAAAACCGGATGAGCCGGGAATATGTCCGGCAGGAAAAGGCCGGAGCCGACAAGATGGAGCTGGAAAAGTATACTCTTGGCAGTCTGCGCCGCGCCGTCTTTGAGGGTGACGTCTCCACCGGAAGTCTGATGGCCGGCCAGGTGGCTGGGATGCTCCGCGAAGTCCGCCCGGTAGAAGAAATTCTCCGCGACCTGTGGGAAAGTGGGAGGCAGCGTATCCACGCGCTGAACGAGCTATGCTGAGCATCGCCGGGCGAAACCTGACCGTTCCGATTCTGCAGGGCGGCATGGGTGTCGGCGTTTCGCTGGGCGGTCTGGCCGGTGCGGTTGCCGCCTGCGGTGGAATGGGCTGTATCTCGACGGCAGACACCGGCTATCGGGAACCGGACTTTGCAACGAACCCGATGGAAGCGAACCGCCGGGCATTGGCGGCAGAAATTCAAAAGGCCAAACAGCTGGCAAACGGGATGGGAATGGTCGCCATCAATGCGATGGTCGCCACCCGGAACTATGCCGACGCTGTCCGAACGGCGGTCGAAGCCGGTGCGGATGCCATCGTGTCCGGTGCCGGACTTCCGCTGGAACTGCCCGGGCTGGTCGGCGCGGCGGATATCGCGCTGGCTCCCATCGTTTCCAGCGGAAGAGCCGCAAAGCTCATTCTCAAACGCTGGGCGAAAGCTTTTGGTCGGACGGCAGATTTTGTCGTCATTGAGGGATGCAAAGCAGGCGGACACCTCGGCTTTTCGGAAGAAGAGCTGTTGAGCGGCACCTGTCAGACCCTCGACGAGATTTTGCCGGAAGTGCTGGCTGAAGTAAAACCTTACGAGGAACAGTTCGGCCACAGCATCCCGGTCTTTGTGGCAGGCGGCATTTATACCGGCGAGGACATCGCCCACTATACCGCAAAGGGGGCCTCGGGCGCACAGCTGGCGACCCGGTTCATCACGACGGTGGAATGTGACGCCAGCGAGACATATAAGCAGACTTTGCTGAACGCGAAGGCAGAGGATGTGCGCATCATCCACAGTCCGGTCGGGATGCCCGGCCGCGCGCTGAATACGCCGCTGGTGCAGAAACTTGCCGCTGGGATGCGTTTTTCGCCCAAGCACTGCGCACGCTGTCTGAAAAACTGTGACCCGGCAAATGTGCCGTACTGCATCACCCACGCGCTCATTGAAGCGGTGAAGGGCAATGTGGAAGAGGGCTTGTTCTTCTGCGGCGCAAATGTCGGGCGGCTCGATCGGATGTGTTCGGTACGGGAACTGATCGACGAATTGATGGACGATTGGAGAAAACACCAATGAAACTTGCGATACTCTACGCCGGGCAGGGCAGTCAGCACCCCGGTATGGGAAACGATTTATATCAGAACTATCCGGCGTTTCGGAAAGCGTTCGACACCGCCGAGCTGGATTTTGATCTGCACAGCGTCTGTTTTGAAGACCCGGAAGGCGTCCTGAATCAGACCCAGTACACCCAGCCCTGCATGGTGGCGTTTGCCGCCGGTATGACGGCTGTGCTGAGGGAAGCAGGCGTCAAGGCCGATTATCTGGCTGGTCTGTCGCTGGGCGAGTATTCCGCGCTGGAAGCGGCCGGGGTCTTTACCGCAAAGCAGGCCATTGAGCTGGCGGCGTTCCGGGGAAAGGCGATGGCCGACGCCGCAAAGGGCATCGACTGCGCCATGATCGCGGTGCTGAACCTTGATCGGGAAACACTGGCGTCCTGCTGTGAGCAGGCGTCAAACCTCGGAACAGTGCAAATCTGCAACTACAACTGTCCGGGTCAGCTCGTCATCGGCGGCGAAAAGGCTGCTGTCGAGCAGGCCGCGAAGCTGGCACAGGATGCCGGGGCGCGCCGCTGTATTCCGCTCAAGGTCAGCGGCCCATTCCACACCCGGCTGATGGCTCCGGCAGGCGACGCGCTGGCAAAGCGGTTCGAGACGGAACCCTTCGGTGAGATGAAAACGCCGGTTCTCTTCAACTGTCTCGGCCATGAAAAGAGCAAGGACGATTCCATCCCGGCTCTCCTGACAAAGCAGGTGCAGAGCAGTGTCTACATGGAAGATACTCTCCGCCGTCTCGGGGAACTGGGCGTGACCCACATTCTTGAGGTCGGCCCGGGCAAGGCACTGAGCGGATTCGTCAAAAAGACACTCGGCGCGTCCGTCACCTGTATGTCGGTCGAGACAGCGGAAGAGCTGGAAACATTCCTGAAATTCTGGAAGGAGAACGTATGAGCGCGGAAAATGAGATCCTGACCCGTACTGCTATCGTCACCGGCGGAAGCCGCGGCATCGGCCGGGCCGTCTGCGTCGCTCTGGCAAAACAGGGTGTACAAGTGGTCGTCAACTACTGCCACGGGGAGCAGGCCGCGAACGAGACGGTCGCTCTCTGTGAGCAGGCAGGCGTGAAAACAATCGCAGTGCAGGCGGATGTTTCGACTGCCGAAGGCGTCAAGAAGCTGTTCGAGGAAGCCGTCTCTGCGTTTGGCCGGGTGGACATCCTTGTGAACAACGCCGGAATTACCCGGGATAATCTTATCTTGCGCCTGAGCGAGGAGGACTTTGATAAAGTCCTCGACACGAACCTGAAAAGCGCGTTCCTCTGCTGCAAAGAAGCCGCGCGCCGGATGGTCCGTCAGCGGTACGGCCGCATCATCAACCTGAGCAGTGTCGTTGCCCTGCGCGGCAACGCAGGCCAGACCAACTATGCGGCCAGCAAAGCCGGACTCATCGGCCTGACGAAGAGCCTCGCCCGGGAGCTGGCAAGCCGGAACGTGACGGTCAACGCCGTTGCACCCGGATTCATTATGACCGATATGACAGCGGCTCTGCCCGAAGCGGTGCAGGCCGAAATGTGCAAGGGCATCCCGGCAGGCCGGGCAGGTCAGCCGAAGGATGTCGCGAACGCCGTGACCTTCCTCGCGGCGGAACAAAGCAGCTATCTCACCGGGCAGGTCCTCTGTGTGGATGGCGGCATGGCAATGTAAAAGGAGAAATTCTCTTATGGATAGACGCAGAGTCGTGATCACCGGTCTTGGCACCGTGAATCCGCTGGGCAATACCACCGCCGAGAGCTGGGCTGCGGCCCGGGCCGGCGTGTGCGGCATCGGCCCCATCACCCAGTTCGACACCACCGATTTCAAGTGCAAGTTGGCAGGCGAGGTCAAGGATTTTGACCCCGAGTCGGTCGTGGACAAAAAGGAAGCGCGCAAGATGGCGCGTTTCACCCTGCTGGCGTTGGGAGCGGCCGCCGAAGCACTGCGCGACAGCGGCCTTGACTGCGAAACCGAGGGCGAGAACATCGGTGTCATCGTGTCCAGCGGCATCGGCGGACTGCCGACCATCGAGGAGCAGCACAGCCGCGGCCTTGAAAAAGGGATGGAAAAGGTCAGCCCGTATTTTGTGCCGATGTCCATCGCAAACATGGCGGCGGCACAGATCGCCATCCGGTTTGGCCTGAAAGGAATGTGTACCTGCCCGGTCACGGCCTGCGCCGGTGGCACCAATGCGGTGGGCGATGCATTCCACCGCATCCGTGACGGCTACGAAAAAATCATGGTCTGCGGCGGTGCCGAAAGCTGCATCAGTCCGCTGGGCATCGGCGGCTTTACCAGCATGAAGGCACTCTCGACCGCCACCGACCCGGACGCGGCAAGCCTGCCCTTCGATGCACGGCGCGGTGGTTTCGTGATGGGTGAGGGAAGTGGTATTCTGGTACTGGAAGACCTCGAACACGCACAGGCGCGCGGCGCAAAAATTTACGCGGAAGTGGTCGGCTATGGTGCGAACTGCGACGCCTACCATTTCACGGCACCGGCTCCCGGCGGCGTGGGTGCCATCGGCTGCATGAAGCAGGCACTGGCGGACGGCGATGTGAAGCCGGAACAGATCGACCACATCAACGCCCACGGTACCGGTACCCACATGAACGACAGCTGTGAGACGGCGGCCATCCATGCGGTGTTTGGCGAACATGCGAAAGAGATCGCAGTCGTCAGCACTAAGAGCATGACCGGCCATCTGCTGGGCGGTGCAGGCGGTGTGGAGGCGGTGTTTACGGCTCTGGCTCTCCGTGACAGCTTTGCGCCGCCGACCATCCACTACGAACAGCCCGACCCGGAGTGCGACTTGGACTATGTGCCGAATGTGGGCCGTGAGATGGAGATGCACTACGCGCTGAGCAACAGTCTGGGCTTTGGCGGACATAACGCCTGCCTTGTGTTCCGGAAATGGGAGGGCTGAGCGATGGCAGAACCGCGTATCCCTCGGGAAACTCCGAACGCCCTGACCTCGGAGCAGATCGCTGAGATTCTGCCTCACCGGTACCCGTTCGCGCTGGTCGACCGCATCCTCGACTATGAGCCGGGCCAGTGGGCCATCGGCCGGAAGTGTGTGACCCGGAACGAAGAATTCTTCTGCGGCCACTTTCCCGGCCAGCCGGTCATGCCGGGTGTCCTGATCCTGGAAGCTCTGGCTCAGACCGGTGCTGTCGCTGCTCTGAGCCTGCCCGAAAATAAGGGCAAGCTGGCCCTCTTCGGCGGCATCAAAAACGCCCGGTTTCGCAAGCAGGTCACGCCCGGCGATGTCCTGACCCTCCACTGTGAGCTGGTCGAGCAGCGTGGCCCGGTCGGCATCGGCAAAGCATCCGCCTATGTGGATGGCAAATGTGCCGCGACGGCGGAATTGACGTTTGTGATAAGTTAAAAAAGAGACTGCTGCAAAACACTCCCCCAGTCACAGCTCCGCTGTGCCAAGGCCCCCTCTGAGATGGGGCCTTGGCCTAACGGTAAGCTGTAAAGCCTCCCTCTTTGAGAAAGACTCCCTCCGGCCGGAGGGAGATGTCTCGAAGAGACAGAAGGAGGATGGGTGGTATCGCGTTAGCGATGACGAAGGGAGTTTTGCAGCAGTCTCTTTTTATTTATTCCGTCTCCAACAACGGCAACTTCAAAGTAAAGCAGCTGCCTTTCCCGACTTCGCTTTCCAGCGTGATCTCACCATGATGGAGGTGCGCCAGCTCCTGAGCAATCGTCAGGCCAAGGCCAGTGGAGTCGTGTTTGGTGTTGGCGGTGGTGTGGAAGTACCGGTCGAAAACAGCGGCCTGATCCTGCGGCGCGATGCCGCAGCCGGTGTCGCGGACGCTGACGAGGGCAAAACCGTTCTCGGCTTTACAGGTCACGGTGATGTTGCCGCCGCTGGGTGTGTAGTGGATGGCGTTGGTGACGAGGTTCTGGACGATCTGTTCCAGCCGGACGTCATCGCCCCAGACCGGCAGAAATACCGATGTATCGACGTGAAGATGTACACCTTTTTTGTCAGCCTCGCTCTGGCAGGCGGAACAGACGGCGGCAGTGTCCTCGTTGAGGGCGGCACGGTCTTCGTTGAGCATGATCTGCTTCTGTTCCAGCTTGGCGGCGAGGAACAGGTCTTCGGTCAGGCGGCGGAGAAATTCGACGCGCTGACGCAAAGCCGGAAGGAGGGCAGGCAGGGCTTCGGGTGCGGATTCCAGTGTTTCAAGGCCGCTGCTCACCGCAAAAAGCGGACTGCGCAGGTCGTGGAAGATGTTCAGCATCATGCTTTTGCGCGCTTCGCTTTCCTCGGTCAGGGCCTTGGTGCGCTCGTTGACCCGTTCATCCAGCTCCCGGGCCAGTTGCTCGGTGCGGTCGAACTGGATGGCGAACCGGCGGCAGACGAAAACCATGCAGCCCAGCGCAAAGGGCAGATCAAAGATACGGGCGCAGCGGATGAGGTAGAACGTGAAAGATTCGGCAAAGAAGGGCTGTCTCATTCCGGGCAGAAGCACCCAGACCCGGAGTCCGGATGTGACCGCGCAGGGCAGAAGCAGGAGAAGGGCGGAGTTCTGGCCGTTCTGATAGGCGTGGATGAGCAGAAACAGGCAGTAGAGCATCCCAATGACGAGGGCAGACTGGCGGAGAAGGTCAACCGTGCTGAGACTGCACACAAAGTAAAGGATGCTCAAAGCGAGAACGAATGGCCGACTCTTTTTCTCCGGGAAGAACCGGGTGTGGGTCAGCCCGGCGGAAAGCCAGATGGGAGCCATGACTGTGAGCGAGAAGAAGAACCGCATCGTCAGGCCGAGCCAGTAGCTCTGGGAGACCGGAAAGAGGAAGACTACCAAACCCCAGCTGACAAGAACAGCGAGGTAGAGCAGAAAATACCCCAGCTGAGCCTGCCGCTTATAATAGAACAGGGCCAGCACGACCGCCGCCATCGTGACAAAGGCGGTCAGGGTCATGAGCTGAAGCAGGCTCCGGAATTCCAGCCCGGCGGAAGCGCGTTCCGGCGTCATCAGCCAGCACTGCGGCTCCCGGACGCAGTTCACCCGAATGTGGATGGGCTGGCCGGTCGGTTCCAGCCGGAACACCTCGCCGGAACGGTCAGCGGCTGTCAGCTCGAGCGGATACCCGGAGCTGGTGCCGCTGAAACAGAGGGTCAGGGCGGTGTCAGGAGATTCCGTGTTCAGGACGAACTCCCACTCCTGTTCCGAGATTGGCACCCAGTCGACCAGAGTGACACCTTTTTCAGCGGCAGAATCGGTGAGGACTTCGCCGCTGGAAAGGGTCGGGAACTTTGTGTTGAACCAGATGCCGGCCAGCGCGATGAACACGGCCAGAACGAGGGCGAGGCAGGGAAAAAATGTCTTTTTCGAGGATATTTGCATCATAAAACCACCTAGCAAAGAAAACCAGTTGTGAATTCCCTTAAAATAAGGTATACTAAGGTTAGTATATCAGATTTTGAAGAAAAAGGGGAGAGCAAACCAATGATCCGGGTGCTATTGGTCGAGGATGATCCGGTGATCCGAGACACCACGCGCTATTTTTTGGAGAGCCAGAAGAATTTCGAGGTGGTCTGCGCTGAGACGGGCGGCGACGCACTGAGCCATGCCCGGGAGAAGTTCGATGTGATCCTGATGGACATCCTGCTTCCGGACACCAATGGCGTCGACCTCTGTCAGCGGCTCCGCAGCTGGCATCACTGCCCCATCATCTTCACCTCCTGTCTGGACGATACCGATACGGTCGTCAAGGCGTTGGAACTGGGCGGCGATGACTTTATCCCGAAGCCCTATCATAATAAGGTATTGCTGGCGCGCATCATGGCAAACATCCGCCGGGTGCAGATGGACGCCGCCGAGCCGTCGGTCAACGGCTACCATTGCGCCGCCTTTACGCTGGACGCCAACAGCCACAATGTCGAACGGCAGGGCAAGAGCATCCACCTCGCTGATATGGAGTACCGTATTTTAACTTTGTTCGTGCGGTATCCGAACACCTTTTTCACGGCGAACGAGCTGTACCAGAAGATTTGGGGCAAGGACAGCCTCGGCGATGTCCGGACGGTACAGGTACATATCCATAACCTGCGGAGCAAGATCGAGCCGGACCCGACGAAACCGGTGTATTTGAAGAATGTGTGGGGGAAGGGTTATATTTTTCAGCCGGAAGGGGAAACACTTTAAAATCAATTAAGTAAATCACGCCAACTTCTTAAGGAAACTTAAGCAGTTGGCGTGATTTTTTGTATTCATGGAGACTTCGATAAGCAAATATCAAACGAAACGGGTTTAAAAGACGTTCTTTTGCGGCAAAAACGGCTAAGAAGTGGTTAATAAGTTTAAGAAATCTTAAAAGACAGAATCGAAAAACTATGTTAGATTATTATCGAACGAAGTGCGAATGAGGCACCACGTCTGAAGGAAGAAAGAAAAAAGCAAGAAGAAAGGAACCTCGCAATGAACAAGATCTCTCGTAAAGGTTTTCTGAAGATCGCAGCGGCTGCGGCAATGTCCGGCGTGACCGCTGGCGCACTGGCAGCCTGCAACGCAGCAAGCTCCAGCACTGCCGCATCCAGCAGCACTGCTGCTTCCGGTGCAGCCGGCACCTACATCCCCGGCACCTATGAAGGCACCGCAGAGGGCATCTCCTCTACCGTCAAGGTCACCATGACCTTCTCCGACAGCGCGGTGACCGATGTCGTGGTTGATACCTCCGGTGAGACCGCATCCTACGGCGCAGCTGCTGCTGACCAGCTGAAAGAGCAGCTGCTGGCTGCCGGTTCCGCTGAGATCGACGGCGTTTCTGGTTCTACCGTTACCAGCGAGGCTGTCATGAAGGCTGCCAAGAGCTGCTTTGCACAGGCAAAGGGCGAGGCTACCGTGACCAGCGTTCAGCTGCCGACCGGCGACGAGAACGACTGGCTGGGCAAAGAGCCTGACATCGACGAAGCTGCCATCACCGAGACCGTTGATACCGACATCGTCATCGTCGGCGCAGGCAACGGCGGTATGTTCGCTGCTGCTTATGCTGCAGCAAATGGCCTGAACTTCCGCATCATCGAGCAGAACGCTGCTGTTCAGGATACCCGTCACTGGTACGGTGCGATCGACTCCGCTGCTGCAAAAGAAGCAGGCGAGAAGCCCTTCGACCGCGCAAAGCTGCTGAGCGAGATCTCCCGTTACGCTTCCGGCAAGTGCGACCAGCGCGTTGTCCGCACCTGGATCAACGAGTCTGCTTCCATGCACGACTTCATGCGCAGCATCCTCGAGGACAAGTACGGCTGGGTCTGTGACTTCACCTCTGGTACTGAGGCTGCATGGCCTGCAGAGAACGCAGAGCACAACACCGATTACCTCTTCCCCGTCGAAGAGCACAACTACATGGCAAGCGAGAACGCTTCCGGTAAGCCCCGTAACGTCCTGTTCCAGGAGTACATCGAGGAGCTGGGCTACGGCATCGACTTCAAGACCAGTCTCGCAAAGCTGGAGAAGGACTCCACCGGCCGCATCACCGGCATCATCGCTCAGAGCACTGAGGATGACCACTTCATCCGTTACAACGCAGCCAAGGGCGTTCTGCTGGCTTGCGGCGGTTACTGCGGTAACCCGTACATGATGGAGCAGCTGGATCCTCTGGGTACTTCCGTTACCACCGCCTGCTCTTATTCTCCGGCCGACAAGGGCTACGGCATCCGCGCCGCCGTCTGGGCTGGCGCAAACCTCGACAAGGAGGCAGCTCCCATGCTGTTCGACCGCGGCATCGTCGCTCCCGGTGTGGATGCAGGCTATGTTGACAGCTCCAGCTCCTTCGGCGGTAAGGCATTCCCCGGCACCGTCAGCCAGTACAATACCGGCACCCAGCCGTTCCTGAAGGTCAACCGCAACGGTGAGCGTTTCGCAAACGAGAGCTGCCCCTACAACGATATCGTCTACGCTGCATCTCACCAGCCGGGCCGCGTCTATGCACAGATCCACGACGCAAACTTCCACGATGATATCTCCCGTTTCCACACCATCGGCTGCTCCGCAATGTCTCGCAACCTGCCCCAGATGGTCGACAGCCAGATGGAAAAGCACATCGAGGCCGGTCTGATGTTCAAGTGCGACACCCTCGACGAGCTGGCTGACAAGCTGGGCTTCACCGGCGAGGCAAAGACTACCTTCCTCGCAACCGTCGACCGTTACAACGAGCTGTACGATGCACAGGAAGACACCGATTTCGGCAAGCCTGCATACCGCCTGAGCGCGATCCGTCAGGCTCCGTTCTATGGCTGCTGGCTGGGTGCTTCTCTGCTGACCACCGAGCAGGGCATTGCCATCAACGATAAGGGTCAGGCTCTGGACACCGACAACAAGCCGATGGAAGGCCTGTATGTTACCGGTGATATGTCCGGCAGCTTCTTCGCCAACAATTATCCCTGCCTGATGGCT
The DNA here is from genome assembly GCA_934548045.1 of uncultured Faecalibacterium sp. Taxonomy (GTDB): domain Bacteria; phylum Bacillota; class Clostridia; order Oscillospirales; family Ruminococcaceae; genus Faecalibacterium. Next base: position 41,490 of record CAKTEM010000015.1, read on the forward strand.
GGTGTGGCGATGGGCCGCACCCTGACCTTCGCAATGAAGGCGATCAAGCAGATGGCTGGTCTGGAATAAGTTTTCCTTCTTCTTCAGAATAACATAAACAGCAACACCGCGGAAGGTTCTTCAAACAGGACCTTCCGCGGTGTTGTTTTTCCCTCTATACACAAATCAAGCTCGGCACACAGGCCGGATAAGATCATAGATCAGCAGACAGCACGGTGTGCTTCGATCGGCTCGATGACCGGCGGATGGATGCCTTCACGGTAATCCAAGTCGCCCTGATCCATGCCGCGCAGCAGCACTTCGGCGGTGGCAATGTTGGTCGCAATGGGTACGCTGTGCATATCGCACAGGCGGAGCAGATTCTGCTCGTTGGAGTTTCCGGTGTCCACCCGGAGGGGGTCACGGAAGAACAACACCAAGTCGATCTCGTCGCAGGCAACACGGGCCGAGATCTGCTGGATGCCGCCCAGCTTGCCGGAGAGATAACAGTGGACCGGCAGGCCGGTGGCCTGTGCCAGCATCCGTCCGGTGGTACCGGTGGCAATGACCGTATTGCGCGAAAGGATCGCGCTGTAAGCAGTGCAGAATTGGAGCGCAAGCTCCTTGCGAGAATCGTGTGCAAGAATGGCAATCGTCATATCGCTCTCTCCTTTGTTCTCAGTATAGTGTTGTGTGTGGCGAATCATGCAGAACTGGTGTTCTGTGACAAACAATTTTGAAGAAGTGATACACAAGTTATGAAATCGTTATCAACTTTTTCTACCATAGTTTTACCGCAGAACAATCAGAGAGTCAAGAGATTTCTTGTTATTTTTGCGAAAATATTCGACAAAAGTCTTACTTTATCCTTGTGAACAATAGGGAAAATTTGGATACAACACTTTTTCACAAATAAAAGCTTGACAAAAAATAAGGACAGGTTGTAGTTGGTGCAAAAACAGTCCATCCCGATAAAACAAAAGTGCAGGCTGACACAAAGCCAGCCTGCACAAGAGAACGATTTGATTTTTTAGCGGATCTGTCCGTTGCCGTGGATGATGTACTTGTAGCTGCACAGCTCGCCCAAGCCCATCGGGCCGCGCGCATGGAGCTTCTGGGTCGAGATGCCCATCTCGCAGCCTAAGCCAAACTCGCCGCCGTCGGTGAACCGGGTGGAGCAGTTGACATAGACTGCCGCGCTGTCAACTGCCGCCGTGAAGAGGTCGGCATGAGCAGGCGTCTCGGTCAGAATGGCCTCGCTGTGGCCGGTGGAATGTTCGGTGATGTGGCCAATGGCCTCTTCCACACTGTCCACGACCTTGACGGCCAGAATGTAATCGAGGAATTCGGTGTCGAAGTCCTTCTCACCGGCAGGGGTGCCGTCGATGATGGCGGCGGCACGGGAGTCAAGACGAAGCTCGACCGGGTGCAGACCTTTCGCAATGCGATCAGGGCCGAGACGCTTTGCCAGCTTGGGCAGGAACTCGACGGCGATGGCCGAATGGACAAGGCAGACCTCCTCGGCGTTGCAGACGCTCGGGCGGCTGGCCTTGGCGTTCTCGATGATGTCCAGAGCTTTGTTCTGGTCGGCGGTGTCGTCGACAAAAATGTGGCAGATGCCGGTACCGGTCTGGATGCAGGGGACTTTTGCGTTCTCGACGCAGGCACGGATGAGTCCGGCACCGCCGCGCGGAATGAGCAGGTCGACATAGCCGACAGCGGTCATCAAAGCGTTAGCGGAAGCGTGGGTCGTATCCTCGATGAGGCAGACAGCCGTTTCCGGCAGGCCGGCGGCACGGATACCCTGACGCAGAGCTTCAACGATGGCATGGCTGGAACGCCACGCTTCCTTGCCGCAGCGAAGGATGCAGGCGTTGCCGCTCTTGAGTGCGAGGGCGGCGGCGTCGCTGGTGACATTCGGGCGGCTCTCGTAGATGATGGCGACGACGCCCATCGGCACAGCGGTCTTTTCGATGACGAGTCCGTTCGGGCGTTCGATGCGGCGAAGAACTTCGCCCACTGGGTCGGGCAGAGCGGCAACATCCCGGATGCCCTTTGCCATCGCGTTGATGCGGTCGGGCGTCAGGGCCAGACGGTCGAGCATGACCTCCGAGATATGGCCGCGAGCGGCGTCAAGGTCAGCGGCATTGGCTTCGAGGATGGCGGCCTGTGCCTCCGGGGAAGAGAGAGCGTCCGCCATCCCGAGCAGAGCCTTTTCACGGGTCGCGGAATCCGCCAGAGCCAGCGTCTTTTTCGCGCTGCGAGCGACTTCGAGAATTTCCTGTGTTGTCATATTAGTCCTCCTTGTGGCCTACGAAACGGGTGCCGGCAGATTTCCCGGCGGCGATGTCGTAGAGCAGTTCCGGATGGGAGCCGTTTGCGATCACCATGTCGGCACCCTCGACCGTCACCATCTGGGCGGCGCGAAGCTTGGTGGACATGCCGCCGGTGCCGAGGGCAGAGCCTGCGCCGTCGGCCAGAGCCAGAACTTCGGGCGTGATCTCCTCGACTACCGGGAGGAGCTTTGCGTCCGGGTGGGTGTGAGGATTTGCGGTGTACAGGCCATCAATGTCGCTCAGCAGAACCAGCAGGTCGGCGTGTACGCAGCATGTAACGATGGCGGCAAGGGTATCGTTGTCACCGATGGAAGTGATCTCATCGGTCGAAACGGTGTCGTTCTCGTTGATGATGGGCAGCGCGCCCAGTTCCAGCAGACGGGAGAGGGTGTTCTGGAAGTTGGCCCGGCGTCCGGCGTGCTCGACGTCCACTCCGGTCAACAGAATCTGCGCGACAGTGTGGTTGTAGGCGTTAAAGAGCCGGTCGTAGGTGTACATCAGTTCGCACTGGCCGACAGCGGCGCAGGCCTGCTTAGTGGACATGTCCTTCGGGCGTGCCGGGAGCGAGAGCTTGCCGACGCCCATACCGATGGCACCGGAGGAAACGAGGATGACCTCGTGACCGGCGTTTTTCAGGTCGCTCAGGACTTTGACGAGTTCTTCGGTGTGGCGGATATTCAGCCGCCCGGTGGAGTGGGCCAGCGTGGAGGTGCCGACTTTGATGACGATGCGCATAGATTAATCCTTTCCCATTTCCTTTGTCTTATTGTAGGCGGCGAGGACGGCGTCCATCACGGCACCGCGGAAACCGTTCTCCTCGAGGACACGGACGCCCTGAATGGTGCTGCCGGATGGGCTGCACACGGCATCTTTCAGCTCGCCGGGATGCTTGCCGCTCTCGAGAACCAGCTTTGCGCTGCCGAGGACCATCTGTGCGGCGTACTCCTGTGCCTTGGCACGAGGCAGGCCGCAGGCAACGCCGCCGTCGGCCAGTGCCTCGATGAACTGATAGACCCATGCCGGGCCGCAGCCGGAAACACAGCTTGCGGCGTCCATCATGCTCTCGGCGACTGCATCCAATCGGCCGGCCGGAGCCATCAGCTTGAGGAATTCTTCCTCTTCCTCGGCGGTGACATTGCTGGAGCAATACTGGATCATGCCGGCACCGACCGAAGCAGGGGTGTTCGGCATGATGCGGATGACGGGGTAATCTTCACCGGCCATCTCCTGGATCCGGGAGATGGGCAGACCAGCGGCCATGCTGCACAGGATGAAGCGGTTCGGACGCTCGGCCAGCGTGAACTTGAGAGGCTCGAGCATGGCTTCCATCATCTGCGGCTTGACCGCCAAGAAGATGAGGTCACAGCGGCCTGTCACCTCGTCGTTGACGGTGGTGTTGCAGCCCAGCTCTGCGGCCAGTGCTTCCGCCTTTGCAGCGGTGCGGTTCGCGAGATAGACATTCTGAGGGTCGGTCGCCTTGCAGACGGCACGGGCGATGGCACCGCCCATGTTGCCGCAGCCTAAAAAACCAATCGTTTGGATCATATCAATACCTTCTTTCTAAAGGATAAGTGGTAAGGTGAGAAAACGCAGTCCGCGTTTCTTTCATTCTAAGCACAGCAGGCGAGAAAATCAAGGGCTGAGAGGAAAACTTTATTAAATTAAAGTTCCTATTGACAACCGCTGACGGAATTTTTATAATGAAAACAGGAAAAGGCAACGGAGCCCACAGGGGGTTCTGTGGCCTTTTTCTTTTTGTCCCGGAAAAACCGGCGGTTTGGGTCAGTAAGGGAAAGGCTGACGGACCGGAAGTTCCGGGAAAGTGAGCAAAATCCAGAATAAAAGAGGGGAAATCCATGGATCAATTGGTAAAACATCAGCAGACCATCAACGACCAGCTGGCACGGTATGGTGTCAAGTTCGGCCTGTACAAAAACGGCGTCTTTCAGGAGCGGTTGTTCCCGTTCGACCCACTGCCCCGTGTCATCCCGGCGCAGGAGTTTGAAAAGCTGAACAAAGGTCTGGTCCAGCGCGTCAACGCATTGAACCTGTTCCTGAAGGATGTCTACGGCGAAAAGAAGATCATCAAGGACGGCATCGTGCCGGAAGATTTTGTCTTTGCCGGGAGCGGATATCTGCCGCAGTGCGAGGGTTTTGTGCCGCCGAAAGGCGTGTACAGCCATATTTCGGGCATCGACCTCGTGCAGGCAAAGGACGGCAGCTGGTTCATCTTGGAAGACAACCTGCGCATCCCGAGCGGCGCGTCCTATCCGCTCATCGCCCGGGAACTCTGCCGCCGATGCAGCCCGGAGACGTTCAGCGACAACTCCATCGTGGACAACCGCAATTATGCAAAGCTGCTGAAAAAGACGATGGATTCGGTCAACACCGGCGGCATCAATGTCGTGTTCACGCCGGGCCGGTACAATGCCGCCTATTTCGAGCATAGCTATCTGGCCGAAAAGACCGGAGCAGTGCTGGCCGAGTGCGGCGACCTGTGCGTGGAAAACAATCATGTTTACCTGAAGACCGTCCACGGAAAGGAACGGGTGGGTGCCATCTATCGGCGCATCAGCGACGAATATCTTGACCCTCTCTGTTTCAAGCCGGAAAGCCTTATCGGCATCCCGGGTGTGATGGACGCTTACCGTGCCGGAAACGTCGCGCTGCTGAACGCGCCGGGCAACGGTGTGGCCGACGACAAGGGCATCTATTACTTCGTGCCAAAGATGATCCAGTACTATCTGGGCGAGGAACCCATTCTGCAGAACGCGCCGACTTATCTGCCGTTCTACGAGGAAGACCGGAAGTATGTGCTGGAACATTTGGAGACGCTGGTCGTCAAGGATGTCGCCGAGGCCGGCGGTTACGGTGTGGTGTTTGGCCGCGACCTGACAAAGAAACAGCTGGAAGATTTCCGCACGACCATCCAGAACGAACCCCGGCGGTTCATCGCGCAGGAGGTCATCGACTTCCTCGATCTGCCCATTATGGAAGGCAACGAGAAAGTCCTGCGGAAAGCAGACCTGCGCGCGTTCGTGCTGAGCCGCGGCGACGATACCGAGGTATGGGCCAGCGGCCTGACCCGGTTCTCGCGCAATCCGGACAGTTTTGTCGTCAACAGCTCGCAAGGAGGAGGTTTTAAAGACACATGGGTATTATCTCGCTGAACAAGGCCAGCCGCCTGTACTGGCTGGGCCGCTATTCCGAACGGGTCTATACCGGCCTGAAAGAAGTCAAACCCATTTATGATTCCAGTGTGGACGGCAGTGAAGCCGACTTTACATCGTACTGCCGAAAGCTTGGCGTGCCGTGCGACTATCAGAACACGGCGGATTTCTGCAAACGGTACTTTTTTGACCGGAACAACCCGAATTCTCTCGCGGCGAGTCTGGTCTACGCCTACGATAACGCCATCGTCCTGCGCGATACGCTGACGACCGATACCTTATCTTATATCTTCATGGCCATCAGCGCGATGGAAAAGGCGTCGGGAAGCGATACGCCGGGCGTGCAGCTCCAGTGGGTGCTGGACGATATTCTGGCGTTCCGGGGCAGCTGTGAGGAAACCATTTACGACGAAGAGATCCGCAGTATGATAAAACTGGGTGTCAGCGTCGAGCGCGTGGACATCTATCTCCGCCTTGGCGAGGAGCCGGAGAAGACTCGCCGGGAGTTCGAGCGGCTGTTCAACCGACTGTACAAGACCCAGCTGCAGCCGGATAAGCGGCGGCTGGAATTTCTGGTGGACGCCATTCTGGACAGCTCCAAGCCGGACGCAACGTCGTATGAGATGGTCGGAGCACTGGAAGGATTGTTTCTCGACCTGTAACAGGAGCGAAAGCTCTGCACAACGCTTCGCAGATGTGGTACAATAGACAAAAACCAATGCGCGAGGGAATGTATGACAGAACTGGAATTTGAATTTCGGACAGAGCTTGCCTTTTCGGAGCCGGTCCGGGAACATGTGTTTTCGCTCCACTGTCTTCCACGGGAAGATGAGGAACAGCAGCTTCAGGCTTACGGCGTCCGTCTGGAACCGGCCGCAGGGTACGAGATGCGGCGTGACGGTTTCGGGAATTGGCTGGTATGCGGTTCCTGTCCGGAGCCGCACGAGACATTCGTTTACTGCACGCATGGCATCGTCCGGGTCGACCGGGCCCGGCGGACGACCGAAGAGGTGAACCCGGTGCTGCGCTGTCCGACGCCGCTGACGATACCGGAAGACGCCATCCGCGCGCTCTGGGAATCGCTTCCGCTGGCGGAAAAAACGCCATGGGAACAGGCAGCTCTGCTGAATCAGGCGGCCGCAGACGCGCTGACGTATCGCTCCGGCACGACCGGCGTAAAGACCAGCGCGGCCGAAGCGTTGAAAACAGGAGAAGGGGTCTGTCAGGATTACGCCCACCTGCTGTTGTCGCTGGCGCGGTTGTCCGGTTTCGGCGCGCGGTATTGCATGGGCCTGATCCCCGGAGAAGGTGCCACCCACGCATGGGCGGAGTTGGCTCTGCCGGATGGCTGGTACGGATTTGACCCGGCGAATCACTGGGCGGCGGATGAAACCTATCTGCGATTTGCCGTCGGCAGGGATGCTTCGGACTGCTTGGCGGAACGAGGTGTTTTCCGTGGAATGGCTGCGCAGACGATGAACATTCAAATGAGGCTTAGGGAAAGAGAACGTTGAGACGTTAAAAGGATAAGAAGTATGGAACAAACGGTGGCAAGCGTTTCGCTTGCGGTACATGAAAAGCTGGAACTGAAAAAGAACCGTCTTTCGCCGCTGCCCGGCAAAGACAAGGGAAAACGCATCTGTGTCGTGACCGGTGTGCATGGCGACGAACTGGAAGGACAGTATGTGGTCTACCTGCTCAATCGGAAGATCCAGGCACATCCGGAACTGTTGACCGGCACGGTGGACATCTATCCGGCCATCAATCCGCTGGGTATCAATACCATCCAGCGCGGCATCCCTCTGTTCGATCTGGATATGAACCGTATTTTCCCGGGCAATACCAACGGCCCGATGGCAGAATATTACGCCCACGAGGTCGTGGAGGATATGAAGGGTGCGGATATCGCGATCGACATCCATGCTTCAAATATCTACCTGCGCGAACTGCCGCAGGTGCGCATCTCGGAAGAGACGGCTCCTGCGCTGGTGCCATTGGCAAAAGAGCTGAACGTCGATTTTGTCTGGATCCACGCGGCGGCAACAGTTCTGGAAAGCACGCTGGCGCACAGTCTGAACATCATCGGCACCAATTGTCTGGTCGTGGAGATGGGCGTCGGTATGCGTCTGACGCCGAGCTACGGCGAGCAGCTGGCGGATGGCATCCTGAACCTGATGCGCAGTCAGGGCATGTGGGAAGGGGAGACCATCACGCCGCGCAAGCCCATCGTCAGCAAGGACGAGGTGGCGTTTATCAATGCAGACAAGGCCGGCATCTTTATCCCCAGCGTGGAGCATAACGGCATGGTGAAAAAGGGGCAGGAGCTGGCGGTCATCGCCGACCCGTTGACCGGCGAGGTGCGTCAGACCCTGATGGCACCGGCGGACGGTCTGCTCTTCACCCTGCGCGAGTACCCGGTCGTTTATCCGGGCAGCCTGCTGGCACGAATTCTGACGGGAGGGTTCTGAGATGAAACAGGAAGTTCTTTATACTTTGGAGACGCCCTACCGTCAGAAGTTTGAGATCGAGGGGTTCCGGTTCGGCAGTGGCGAAAAGGCCTGCGCTGTCGTGGCAGGTGTCCGAGGCAACGAGGTGCAGCAGATGTACGTCTGCGCTCTGCTGGTGCAGAAACTGCGCAAGCTCGAGGAGATGGGCGCGATTTCGGCAGATAACGAGATTCTGGTCATGCCGTGCGTCAACCACTTCTCGATGAACGTCGGCAGCCGGTTCTGGGCGATGGACAAGACCGACATCAACCGGATGTTTCCGGGATACGATCAGGGCGAGACGACCCAGCGCATCGCGGCGGCTCTGTTTGAGGCGGTGCAGGGGTACAAGTATGGCATCCATTTCGCGTCCTTCTACCTGCCCGGCGACTTTGTGCCGCATGTCCGCATCATAAACACCGGCTACCAAAGCCCCAGTCTGGGAAATCTGTTCGGCCTGCCCTATGTCGTCATGCGTGACCCACAGCCCATTGATACCACGACCCTGAACTACAACTGGCAGATCTGGGAGACGAACGCGTTCAGCATCTACACCAAGGAAACGGACGAGATCGACGAGCGGAGTGCGCAGCAGGCGGTGGCTGCTGTTCTGCGCTACCTCAGTCGGGTGGGTGTCCTCAAGTACAACTGCCACAACGGTTATCTGGCAACTGTCGTGCAGGAGAACGAGCTGGAAAATGTTCTAACGCCAGCCGGAGGAATTTTCCGGCGGTTCGTGGAGCCGGGCGAAGAGGTGGAGTACGGGCAAAAGCTCGGCGTCATCCTTGAACCGTTCACCGCAGATGTGGAGGCGGAGATTCTCTGCCCGACCAGCGGCGTGGTCTTTTTCGCGATGAAAAAGCCGCTGGCGACCGAACACGAGGTTGCCTTCAAAATCATCCGGCGGCTGCACGGCGGACAGGAATAACGAAAAAGTTTCGCTTTTGGACTGCGTAACAAAAAATTCATCGAAAGGATTCAAATTTCACTTGCAAATCATTCGCAGTTTGCGGTATAGTAGGGGCGGAAGTTGAATTTCTTCCCCGGCCTGACGGTCGGCAACTGTGGAGACGCGGAATCGTCCGGTATCGGTTTTGCGCTCCGCCGGGAAAGGATGGAGATTTGTGTCACAGACAACAAAACGTGCGCTGGAAGTATCTCTGAAAAAGCTGCTTCTGGAAAAACCGCTGAACAAGATAACCATCAACGACATCACCGAGGACTGCGGCGTGAACCGCATGACCTTCTACTATCATTTCAAGGATATTTACGATTTGGTAGACTGGATCATGGTGGAGGACGCCACAAAAGCTCTGGAAGGCAAGCAGAGCTTTGATACATGGAGCGAGGCATTTCTGGATATCCTGAACGAGATCCGGGAAAACAAGGCTCTGGTGCTGAACGTTTACCGCTCGGTCAGTCGGGAACAGGTGGAGCAATACCTTTATAAGATGCTCGACCCGATGCTGCATGACTTCATGGACCGCGAAGCGCAGGCGATGTCGGTGCAGGATGCAGATAAGCAGTTTGTCATCGATTTCTATAAGTATGCGTTTGTGGGAATGGTTCTGGAATGGATCCGCAAGGACATGAAGACCGACCCGGTCGTGATGACCGAACGGCTGAACACCATGCTGCATGGAGATTTTCACCGTGCGCTGCAGCGATTCAGTGCCAGCGGCGGAGTCGCAGATTGACGGAATTTAGACAATTAAGGCGTCGTGATGGGTTTTCCATCACGGCGTTTTTTCTGTTTATGGCAAATTTCGTTTGCTTTAAGTAAGATAATACCAGTAAAAACAAAGAGAAATCACGCGGAGGAAATTGGTTATGAACACCACACTTGATTCGTTGACACATAAAATGCAGCGTGCCGCTGTTGGCAAGATGGTCGATATGACCCTTTCGCATGTGAACAAAGACCGCCAGAAGGCAATGGTTCAGCTGGTCGATGTCGCAAAACAGTTCTACGGCGATTCGTTCAGCGAAGAAACATACGAAAAGGCTCGTCAGACGCTGGGCAGCCCGGACAGCAAATGGTCAAAGCTCATCAACTGCGTCCTCGACCAGACTGACCCCAACGTGGCACGCACCACGGCATTGAATCTGGGTTATGAAGCGTTTTTCCGCGGTACCAAGATGATTCGCGAGAACCGCGTAAAATATCAGTGCAATATTCCCTGGCTCATCCTGTTTGACCCGACTTCGGCCTGCAATATGCACTGTGTCGGCTGCTGGGCTGGTGAGTACGGCCACAAGAACAACCTCTCCTTTGATGATATGGATAAGATCATCACGCAGGGTAAAGAGCTGGGCGTCTATCTATACATGCTGACCGGCGGCGAGCCGCTGGTGCGTAAGGCAGACATCCTCAAGCTGGCCGAGAAGCACAACGATGTCCAGTTTGCCATCTACACCAACTCGACCCTGATCGACGAGAAATTCTGCGAGGAAGTTGTCCGTCTGGGCAACATCGCCTTTATGCTGTCCATCGAGGGTACCCCGGAGACCAACGACGCACGCCGTGGCGACGGCCACTATACCGCTGTCATGAACGCGATGGACTTGCTGAAAAAGCACGGTATCCTGTTCGGTACCTCCATCTGCTACACCCGTGACAACATCGAGGCTGTCACCAACGACAACTTCATGCGGATGCTCTGCGACAAGGGCGCACACTTCGGCTTCTATTTCCACTACATGCCCGTCGGCAATGATGCAGCTCCCGGGCTGATGCCCACCCCGGAACAGCGCAAGTACATGATCGACCGCATCCGTTATCTGCGCTCGGATAAGTGCGATATCCCGTTCTATCCGATGGACTTCCAGAACGATGGCGAGTTCGTCGGCGGCTGCATCGCTGGCGGTCGCAACTACTTCCACATCAACTCGGCTGGCGATGCAGAACCCTGCGTCTTCATCCACTACTCCAACGCCAACATCCACGACAGCTCGATCCTCGAGATTCTGCAGAGTCCGCTGTTCATGGCATACCACAACGGCCAGCCCTTCAACAAGAACCACCTGCGCCCCTGCCCGATGCTGGAGAACCCCGAGCTGCTGCGTCAGATGGTCCACGAGACCGGCGCGCACAGCACCGACCTGCAGTCTCCGGAGAGTGTCGACCACCTCTGCGATAAGTGCAAGAGCTACGCCGCTAATTGGCAGCCTGCGGCAGATGAAATCTGGTCGCACACCAAGATCCGCGAGAGCCGCTATGAGAACTATAAGGACTGGAAACCGAATCAGCAGTAAGCAAGACTTCTGATTGTCAATTGGTAAAACAGCCCTGATATCAAACCTCCCCCTTTCCCAAGTGCCGAGACAGCACCGGAAAGTGGGAGGTTTTGTGTGTTAAAGGAGAACAGAGTTGCACCACTCGGTGCAGGCGGCGGATTCTTTCAGAATGATACGCAAAAGAAAAAGCTCTGTGCATCCAAAACGCACAGAGCTTTTATCATGGTTATCAGTTGTCTTCCGAAGTTTCCGGTTCCGGCGGTGCAACGGGGTCATCCGGGTCGCCGAACTGGTCATGATAAACCTGAACCTGTTCGAGCTGGTCGTTCCGGCGCAGGCCGTGGAAGACGAGCTTCCGGATGACGTCATAGATGACCGCAAAGAGCGGAACACCGACGATCATGCCGACGAAGCCCCACAGACCGCCGAAAAGCAGGATGGCGAACAGGACCCAGAAACTGGAAAGGCCGGTGGTGTTGCCGAGGATCTTCGGGCCGATGACGTTGCCGTCCAGCTGCTGCAGGATCAGGACGAAGAGGACGAACCAGATGGCCTTGATAGGGTCCTGGATCAAAATCAGCAGGGTGGCCGGGATGGCACCGATGAACGGGCCAAAGAAGGGGATAACGTTCGTCACGCCGATGATGACCGAGACGAGCAGCGCGCTCGGGAACTTGACGATGACGCAGACGATATAGCAGAGAACACCGATGATGGCGGAATCCAGAATCTTGCCGTTGATGAATCCACCGAACATTTTATCGGCGTAGAGGACTTCCTCCACGATGAGATCTGCCCAGTGCGGCTTAACGATGCTGTACAAAATCATTTTGGCCTGCTTCGCGAACTGCTTGCGGCTGGCGAGCAGGTAAATCGCGACGATGATGCCAATGATGAGATTCTTGATGACCGTCACGACGCTCAGCACGCCGATGCCCACACCGCTGAGGATGTTCTGCATGGTGGGAAGGATGTTCTGCATCGAGGGAATGAAGGTGTTCTTGACCCACGCATCCAAGTCAGTTGTCAGCTCAGTATAGGTGCTGTCGATGAAATCCACAAGGGTCTGGTTGTTTGCGATGAATCCCAGCTGTGACAGCCAGTCGATGAAGTTCCCGATATTGTTCCGGGCGGTGAAGTAGAGGGCCGTAATGCTGGAGATGAGCTGCGGCACGATCATCAGGAACAGCGCATAAACGATGAGCAGACCAAACAGAATGGTCGCCGCCACCGACAAGGCGTTGGCGAAACCGCTCGCTTTGTCCGGGAAGAGCCGGTGGAGAAAGTTCTCGATGGCGTTGCAGACCGGTTTGAGCAGATAGGCGATGACGGCACCATAGATGAAGGGCATCAGGATGTTCGTCAGGGTCGTCAGCGCAGCTCCAAAGCCCTGAAAGCGGTAAATCAGGAAGAAAAAGATGATGCTGAGGCTGATTGCCCCAAACCCTGCGAACATCCCGTAGATGTAAGGTTTGATGTGCGGCTTTTTGTCCATCATGTGTTAGACTCCATTCCTGCCGCAGACAGCAGGAGATCCTGCGGCACCTGTTAAATTTTGTTGCTCCTGCGCCAGATGTGAAGCTTCTCAGCTTCGGCGATAAGCTCCTCGCGGAAATCCGGGTGTGCGACGCTGATCAGTGCCTCGGCCTTTTCCCATGCGGTCAGACCCTTGAGGTTGACGCAGCCGTACTCGGTGCAGAGATAGTGGATGTTGGCACGAGTATCGGTGACGATGCTGCCGTTCTCCAGCGTCGGACGGATGCGGCTCTCAAGCTTGCCGGTCTTTTTATTCATAAAGGTAGAGGACAGGCAGATAAAGCTCTTGCCGCCCTTGGAAAGGTACGCGCCCAGCACGAAGTCCAGCTGACCGCCTGCGCCCGAAATGTGCTTGATGCCTGCGCTCTCGGCGTTGACCTGACCGAACAGGTCGATGTCGACGGCGTTGTTGATGGAGATGAAGTTATCGAGGGCTGCGATGGTGCGGACATCGTTGGTGTAATCGACCGGAGCAGACATGCACTCGGGGTTATCGTTCAGGTAGTCGTACATCTTCTGGGTACCGGCACCGAAAGCGTAGACCTGACGGCCCTTGTCGAGGTTCTTGTGTGCGCCGGTGATCTTGCCAGCCTTGGCGATATCCACAAAAGCGTCGACATACATTTCAGTATGAACACCGAGGTCTTTCAGGTCGCTCTGCGCGATCAGGTTGCCGATGGCGTTGGGCATACCGCCGATGCCCAGCTGCAGGCAGGCACCATTCGGGATCTGCGGAACGATGAGGTTTGCAACCTTGAGGTCGACTTCCGTTGCGGCACCGGGGGCAGCCATCTGACCCAGAGGAGGATTGGTGCCTTCGACGATGCCGGTGACCTTCGAGATATGGATGCCGTTCTCCATGCCGCCGAGGCAGCGAGGCATGTTGGTGTTGACCTCAACGATGATCTTCTTGGCCTTTTCGCAGACAGCACCGAGGTGGCTTGCGCTGGGGCCGAAGTTGAAGTAGCCATGCTCGTCCATCGGGGTCACCTGAAAGACGGCGACATCCACCGGGTCATTACTCTCACGGTAGTAACGGGGAAGTTCCGAATAGCGGATGGGGGAATAGAAGGAGAAGCCCTGTGCGATGGCCTTCCGCTCGATGCCGCCCATGTGCCAGCTGTTCCAGGTGAGATGTGCAGCCGGGTCGTCGATCTGGAAGATCTCCGGCACCCACATCAGAATACCACCGCGGAAGTTGACACCCTCGAGTTCAGGCATCCGTTTTGCCAGAGCTGCGTCCACCGCCACAGGGGTGTTCACCGCCCAGCCGTAATCGACCCAGTCGCCGCTCTTGACGAGAGAAGCAGCCTGCTCAGCAGTCATTTTTTTCTGCGCGTACAGTTCCGTAAAATCCATTATAAACCATCCTCTCCGATAATAACATAAAGGAATTGTAAATTCCAACTTAGTTATAACATTAACAAAGATTGAAATCAAGGCTTTAACGTAAAATTTACCGTCTGAGACAAGTTGACTAAAATTCTTAGCTTTTCGTGAGGATAGTTTGGTACAATAAAAATAAAAATTTTTGAAAAACCTCTTGATAAAATTTTGACAATGTGGTTTACTTATAGCGTAGCAAGTCACCGCGAAAGCGTGCAAAGTTGATTGTTTAAAAATTAACGAATTATCGTCGAGCCGTGACGAGCTGCTTGCATACAACATCGGAAAGTGCTATCATGGCAGAACCAAAACGCGCTTTTCAAGAGAGCGCATCAAGGAGGTTTCCCACAGATGGCAACAGCAATTTATCCCGGTTCGTTCGACCCGGTGACACGAGGTCATCTCGATATCATCAAGCGTGCGGCAAAGATCAACGATAAGCTGATCGTCGCGGTCCTCATCAACAGCGCGAAACATCCGCTGTTCACCGTAGAGGAGAGGGTAGCCCTGCTGCAGGAGTGCTGCAAGGACATCCCGAACGTCACGGTCGAGAGCTTCGATGGTCTGACCGTTGAGTTCGCGAAAAAGCGTCACGCTTCGGTTATGGTGCGGGGGTTGAGAGCGGTCACAGATTTCGAGAATGAGATCCAGCTCGCCCAGACGAACCACGCACTGATGCCTGGCATCGAGACGATGTTCCTCGCGACCAGCATCAAGTGGAGCTACCTTTCTTCCACCATCGTGAAAGAGGCAGCTCGCTACGGCAGCAACATCTCCAAGTTCGTAACCCCGAATGTTGAGGCGGCGGTCAACGAGAAGATGGAGCTGCTCCGTCAGAGCGGACAGCTCTGATATAAGTCCGATAAAATGCCTGCAAGGGCGTTTTGATAAAAGAGCGTTTTAAATGTTCATAAAAACATATACACAATATCAGGAGGCTTTTAACATGAAGAAAGTTGTTATCGCATCTGCATGCCGTACCGCTATTGGTAAGTTCGGCGGCACCCTGGCAAACGTTCCTGCTGCTGAGCTGGGCTCCATTGTTATCAAGGAGGCCATCAACCGCGCTGGCATCACGCCCGAGCAGGTCGATCATGTTTACATGGGCTGCGTTATTCAGGCTGGTCTGGGCCAGAACGTTGCTCGTCAGGCTTCCCTGAAGGCTGGCCTGCCCATCGAGACCCCGGCTGTCACCGTCAACGTGGTCTGCGGCTCTGGTCTGAACTGCGTCAACATGGCTGCTCAGATGATCGAGGCTGGCGATGCTGATATCGTCATCGCAGGCGGCATGGAGAACATGGATATGGCTCCGTTCGCTATGATGAAGGCTCGTTACGGCTACCGCATGGGTTCTCCCATGGGCAAGAGCGAGCTGGTCGATACCATGGTCAACGATGCTCTGTGGGATGCTACCGGCTTCAACAAGCACATGGGCATGACCGCTGAGAACGTCTGCAGCAATGAGACCTATCAGAAGAAGTACGGCTACAGCCCCATCACCCGTGAGATGCTGGATGAGTTCTCCTATGAGAGCCAGGCCAAGGCTGACAAGGCAATCAAGGACGGCGCATTCAAGGACGAGATCGTTCCTGTTGTCATCAAGGGCAAGAAGGGCGACACCGTGTTCGATACCGATGAGAACCCCCGTCTGAGCGCACCCGAAGTTCTGGCAAAGCTGAAGCCGGCTTTCACCAAGGACGGCATCGTCACCGCTGGTAACTCTTCCGGCATCAACGACGGCGCAGCTGCTCTGGTCATCATGAGCGAAGAGAAGGCTAAGGAGCTGGGCGTCACTCCGCTGGCAACTTGGGTCGGCGGCGCACTGGCTGGCGTTGAGCCCGAGGTCATGGGTCTTGGCCCCATCGCTGCTACCAAGAAGGTCATGGCAAAGACTGGCCTGACCGTTGCTGATATGGATCTGGTCGAGGCAAACGAGGCATTTGCTGCTCAGTCTGTGGCTGTCGGCGAGGCTCTGGGCTTCGATAAGGCAAAACTGAACGTCAACGGCGGCGCAATCGCTCTGGGCCACCCGGTCGGCGCATCTGGCGCACGTATCCTCGTCACCCTGCTGTATGCTATGAAGCATCGTGGTGCTAAGAAGGGTCTGGCTACCCTGTGCATCGGCGGCGGCATGGGCTGCGCAACCATCGTTGAGATGGACTAAGTTCCAATCCGAATTACTCCAGATTTTTGAACAGCCCGGGCGGAGGCCGGAGAACTCCGTCCGGGAGCTGTTCTGGAATATGATAAGAAAGCTTTTGAATGGAGGTTTTCACAATGGCATTTGTAAAAACCGAGGTGCAGGGCGCAGTTGAGATCATCACCATCGACCGCCCGAAGGCACTGAATGCCCTGAACCCCGAGGTTCTGGCAGATTTGAAGGCTGCTTTTGAGGCAGTCGATCAGAACGCTATCCGCTGCATCGTCCTGACGGGCGAAGGCGATAAGAGCTTTGTTGCCGGTGCTGATATCGGCTCCATGAGCACTATGACGAAGGCAGAGGGCGAGGCTTTTGGTAAGCTGGGCAACGATGTCTTCCTGATGATCGAGCATTTCCCGATCCCCGTCATCGCTGCTGTCAACGGTTTCGCACTGGGCGGCGGCAACGAGCTGGCAATGAGCTGCGACATCCGCATCTGCTCTGACAACGCTGTATTCGGTCAGCCGGAAGTTGGTCTGGGCATTACCCCGGGCTTCGGCGGCACCCAGCGTTTGGCTCGTCTGGTCGGCATGGGCATGGCAAAGCAGCTGGTCTACTCCGCTCTGAACATCAAGGCGGATGAGGCTTACCGCATCGGTCTGGTGAACGCAGTTTATCCGCAGGCTGAACTGATGGAGAATGTTCTGAAGCTGGCGAACAAGATCGCCAAGAACGCTCCCATCGCAGTCCGCAACTGCAAGAAGGCCATCAACGATGGCATCAGCCTGCCGATCGAGAAGGCTGTCGAGGTCGAAGAGAAGCTGTTCGGAGACTGCTTCGAGACCCACGACCAGAAAGAGGGCATGGCTTGCTTCCTCTCTCGTGAGAAACCCAAGCCCAAGGCTGTCTTTACCAACAACTAAGTAATTCCCAATTTACATTGATAAAACATAAAAGGAGAGATATCCTATGAAAATCGGTGTTATCGGTGCTGGCACTATGGGCCAGGGTATTGCAAAGGCATTTGCTCAGGTCGAGGGCAACACGGTTGCTCTGTGCGACATCAAGCAGGAGTGGGCTGAGAACGGCCTGAAGAAGATCAAAGCTGGCTACGACAAGCTGGTTGCTAAGGGCAAGATGACTCAGGAAAAGGCTGACGGCATCGTTGCTGCTATCACCCCGGGCCTGAAGGAAGACCTGTGCGCTGACTGCGACCTGATCGTTGAGGCTGCTTTTGAGGATATGAAGGTCAAGCAGACCACCTTCGGCGAGCTGGATAAGATCTGCAAGCCCGAGACTATCTTCGCTTCCAACACTTCTTCTCTGTCCATCACCGAGATCGGCAAGGGCCTGAGCCGTCCTCTGGTCGGTATGCACTTCTTCAACCCTGCTGACCGCATGAAGCTGATCGAGGTCATCGCTGGTGTCAACACTCCTGCTGAGACCGTCGAGAAGATCAAGGAGATCTCCGTTGCCATCGGCAAGCAGCCGGTTCAGGTCAACGAGGCTGCTGGCTTCGTCGTCAACCGCATCCTGATCCCGATGATCAACGAAGCAGCCTTCATCAAGATGGAAGGCGTTTCCAACATCGCAGGCATCGACACCGCTATGAAGCTGGGCGCAAATCACCCGATGGGACCCCTGGAGCTGGGCGACTTCGTTGGTCTGGATATCTGCCTCGCGATCATGGACGTCCTGTACAAGGAGACCGGCGACAGCAAGTATCGTGCCTGCCCCCTCATCCGTAAGATGGTCCGTGGCGGCAATCTGGGCTGCAAGACCGGCAGAGGTTTCTACGTCTACAACGCAGACCGCACCAAGACCCCTGTTGATGAGCTGTAATTTCTGATGAACGTTTCTCCCGACCGTGGGAAAGCGGCCGGGAGGAATTTGTTTGCATCGCACGGTGAAAAATACCGTCCGGTTAAATGAAAAATGACCCGTTAGGAGGATATAGCGATGGATTTTACTCTGTCCAAGCAGCAGCAGATGGTACAGAAGATGTACCGCGAGTTTGCTGAAAATGAAGTCAAGCCCCTGGCTAAGAAGGTCGATGCGGAAGAGTATTTCCCCAAAGAGACCGTCGAGAAGATGGCAAAGCTGGGCATGATGGGTATTTATTTTCCCACTTCTGTGGGTGGTGCAGGCGGCGACGTCCTGTCCTACGTCATGGCAGTTGAGGAGCTGAGCAAGGTTTGCGGCACCACCGGTGTCATCGTCTCTGCTCACACCAGCCTGTGTGCTGCTCCCATTTATGAGAACGGTACCCCCGAGCAGAAGGCAAAGTACCTGCCCAAGCTGTGCAGCGGCGAGTGGCTGGGTGCTTTCGGCCTGACCGAGCCGGGCGCAGGTACTGACGCTCAGGGTCAGCAGACCGTCGCAAAGGAAGATGGCGATTACTGGGTGCTGAACGGCTCCAAGATCTTCATCACCAATGCTGGTTATGCAAACGTCTTCATTGTTATCGCTGTCACCGATGTCGTTCCCGACAAGCGTGGCCGTATGACCAAGCAGTGTTCCGCATTTATCGTGGAGCGCACCGATCCGGGCTTCTCTGTTGGTAAGGCAGAGGACAAGATGGGCATCCGTGGTTCTTCCACCTGCGAGCTGATTTTCGAAGATTGCCGTATCCCGAAGGATCGTATGCTGGGTGTACGCGGCAAGGGCTTCCAGCTGGCTATGGCTACTCTGGATGGCGGCCGTATCGGTATCGCTTCTCAGGCTCTGGGCATCGCAGAGGGTGCGATCGACGAGACTGTTGCATACGTTAAGGAGCGTAAGCAGTTCGGCCGCAGCATCGCTCAGTTCCAGAACACCCAGTTCGAGCTGGCTGAGATGAAGGCTCGCGTTGACGCTGCCAAGTATCTGGTCTATGCAGCTGCTCTGAAGAAGCAGCAGGCTATGGACGGCGCAAAGGTTCGTTACAGTGTCGAGGCTGCTGAGGCTAAGCTGGTCGCAGCTCGTACCGCAAGCGATGTGACTCGCCGCTGCCTGCAGCTGTTCGGCGGTTATGGCTACACCCGTGACTATCCCATCGAGCGCATGATGCGTGATGCCAAGATCACCGAGATCTACGAGGGCACCAGCGAAGTGCAGATGATGGTCATTTCCGGCGCGCTGCTGAAGTAAGGGAGGCAAGAGTTACAATGAAAGCAATTGTTTGTGTAAAGCAGGTTCCTGATACCTCCGGCAAGGTGTCCGTCAAGCCCGATGGCACTCTGGACCGTGCATCGATGGCTACCATCACCAACCCCGATGACCTGAACGCTCTGGAGGCTGCTCTGAAGCTCAAGGACGCTACCGGCTGCGAAGTCGTGGTCGTCACCATGGGTCCCCCGCCGGCAGAGGGAATGCTGCGTGAGCTGCTGGCCCGCGGCGCAGATAAGGCTGTTCTGGTCTCCGGCCGTGAGTTCGGCGGTTCCGATACCTTCGCAACCAGCCAGATCCTGGCTGCTGCCGTCAACAAGATCGGCGTCGGCCCCGAGGACGTTGTCTTCTGCGGCCGTCAGGCAATCGATGGTGATACCGCACAGGTCGGCCCGCAGATCGCTGAGAAGCTGCATCTGCCCCAGGTCACCTACGTTGCTGACATCCAGAAGGACGGCAACACCCTGACCGTGAAGCGTATGCTGGAAGACGGCTACATGATGGTCAAGGTGCAGACCCCCTGCCTGCTGACCTGCATCAAGGAGCTGAACCAGCCCCGTTACATGAGCGTGAACGGCATCTTCACCTGCTACGACAAGCCGATGGAAGTGTTCGATTACAACGCACTGAAGGACGATCCGCTGATCGAGGTCGATACCATTGGTCTGAAGGGTTCTCCGACGAACGTCTTTAAGTCCTTCACTCCTCCGCAGAAGGGCGCAGGCACCATGCTGACTGGCGACGACACCGCCGCACAGCTGGCAGGTATCCTGGCCAAGAAGCACCTGATCTGATGAAAGGAGCATAGGATTACAATGGCTGATTTTAACGAGTACAAGGGCGTGTGGGTCTTCTGCGAACAGCGTCAGGGCGCACTGATGCCCACCGATTTTGAGCTGGTAAGCGAGGCTCGCAAGCTGGCAGATGAGCTGAACTGCGAAGTCACCGGCCTGCTGCTGGGCGACAACGTGGAAGGCATTGCAAAAGAGCTGGGCGGCTATGGTGCCGATAAGGTCATGGTCTGCGACAGCCCCCTGCTGAAGGATTACACCACCGACGCATACGCAAAGGTCGTCTGCGACATGGTGAATGAGTACAAGCCTGAGGTTCTTCTGATCGGCGCAACCAACATTGGCCGTGACCTCGGCCCTCGCTGCGCAGCTCGTCTGCACACTGGTTTGACCGCAGATGCTACCCATCTGGATATCGACACCGCAAAGTATGTCGAGTTCCTGAAGGAAAGCTCCACCATCGACCTGTCCAAGCAGAAGTTCGATTATGAAGACCGCAACCTGAAAATGACCCGTCCTGCATTCGGCGGTCACCTGATGGCTACCATTATCTGCCCTCGTTTCCGCCCACAGATGTCTACCGTTCGTCCGGGCGTTATGAAGAAGGCTCCTTACGATGCTGCTAAGGCTGAGGCCTGCCAGATCGTGAAGCCGGAGTTCAGCCTGACTGCTGACGACATCAAGACCGAGGTTCTGAGCGTTGAGAAGGCAGCTGAGAAGCTGGTCGACCTCATCGGTGCAGACGTCATCGTCTCTGTTGGCCGTGGTATCAGCAAGGACGTCAACAAGGGCATCGAGCTGGCAGAGCAGCTGGCAGCTGCTCTGGGCGGCGGCGTTGTGGGTGCATCCCGTGCCGTCACCGATGCAGGCTGGATGAGCGCAGACCATCAGGTTGGTCAGACCGGTAAGACGGTCCACCCGAAGATCTATGTTGCTCTGGGTATTTCTGGCGCGATTCAGCACACCGCAGGTATGCAGGATTCTGAGTGCATCATCGCAGTCAATAAGAATGAGGGCGCACCTATCTTCGGTGTCGCTGATTACGGCATCGTTGGCGACCTGTTCAAGGTCGTTCCTGAGCTGATCAAGCAGATCGAAGCTGCAAAGGCTGCTCAGTAATTACTGAACTAAATAAGATTATATAAAAACAGCGAGGACGGAACCGGAGAGCCGTTCTCGCTGTTTTGCTATATAATAAAGTATATAAATAAAGATAAAAGAATTTAGCTGGCTGGATGACAACAGAAAAATCACATGTCAAAAGTCGGACTTTAGCGTTACAAAAAACTGTCAGATGTATACAAAGCTCAAAAAAGAGGCGAAAAAAATGAAAAAAAGACTTGCCAAAAAGGGAAGCATGTGGTATTATACTCAAGCACCAAGCGCGGCGACAAAGAATGACTTCTGAATCGCCGCTGAGAAGTAAAACGAAAGAACCAATATGAGGACGTAAGATTCCGGGCGGAAGCCGAGAGAAGGTTACAACT